>NZ_JAOALK010000037.1 GCF_025154055.1 Aquibacillus koreensis | reverse complement strand
TGGAGTGACCTAACTAAATGAGACAGAGGAAAAAGCACCCCCTGAGTCGTATATAAATTAAACGACTACTGGAGGTGCTTTTCTCATGGGAGAAAATAAAAATGTTTATTCTGAAGAGGTTAAAAGGAAAGTCATTGAAATGAAGTTGTCTAAAAAATATACCAATAAACAGATTATGGAGAAGTGCGGTATACGTAACGTTAGTCAAATCAAAAGATGGATGAAATGGTTTCGTGATGGGGAGGAACACCGACTGTCGCAACCCATTGGTAAACAATATTCCTTTGGGAAAGGTCCTGAGGAGCTAAGTGAAATAGACCAATTAAAACGGCAAGTTAAGCATCTAAAAATTAAAAATGAAATCTTAAAAAAGTACCAGGAAATCGAAGGGAGTTGGTACCAGAAGTAGTAATAGAGCTAGTGGAGTCATTAAAGGAAGTTTATGCGGTATCGATGATATGTGATTGTATTGGAGTCCCTAGATCTACTTACTATCGTTGGCTTCAAAAGTCATGGGAACCGACTGAGCTAGAACAACAAATAATCGATATTTGTAAAACCCTAAAATACAGAGTTGGACATAGAATGGTTAAAAAAATATTAAAAGAGGATCATCATATTTCTGTAAATAGGTTAACTGTGCAAAGAATCATGCAAAAATACAACATCCAATGTCGAGTCAAACCTAAAAGAAAATCAAAAATTGCTGGTGAAAGTAAATGTATCGTTCCAAATTTGTTGGAACAGAATTTTAAAGCAGATAGACCTAACCAAAAGTGGGTTACAGATATAACATACTTGAATTTTGGAGAGTCAACGATGTATTTATCATCCATCATGGATTTGTACAATAATGAAATTGTTGCTTATCGAGTTAGTCATAACCAAGAAGTAGATCTAGTGCTAGAAACATTGAAAGCAGCTTGTAATGGGCGAGAAACGAAAGGACTGATACTTCACAGTGACCAGGGATCGCAATACACTTCGTATGCTTTTCAAGAGTTAGCTGAAGAAAAAGGCATTATCACAAGCATGTCCCGCAAAGGCAATTGCTTTGATAATGCCGTCATTGAATCCTTCCACTCCACCATAAAGTCGGAAGAATTCTACACACACCAAAAGGCGCGTCTTACAAACTCTATTGTACTAGAAAAAGTCGAATCTTACATGTATTATTACAACTATATACGACCGTTTTCAAAATTAAACTGCCTTTCCCCTGTTCAATTCAGGGCAAAGGCAGCATAGGTGCTTTTTCTTGTCTCATATTACTAGGTCAGTTCAAGTTGAAGGGACCTTTCATTATTTTAAGATTGCTCCGCTAGCTTATCAGCAAACTCTTTCATATAAGGCGGTAAATCAGGTGGACGACGACTGGAAATGAGATGTCCATCGACAACTACAGCCTCATCAATCCATGTAGATCCAGCATTTGTCATATCATCTTTAATTCCTGGTGTACTTGTTACTTTTTTGCCTTGTAGTATATCGGCAGAAATAAGCACCCATCCCGCATGACAGATTTGACCAATTAATTTCTTTTGTTGATCCATATGACGGACAAAATCCAACACTTCTGGATATCTTCTTAATTTATCTGGTGCCCATCCTCCTGGTACAAGGATTGCATCATACGTACTTACATCAATATCCGTAAATGCTTTATCTGACTCAGCTGGAACACCGTATTTTCCTACATACTTTTTATTTGCTTCTTTTCCAACTAAATGTACTTCCGCTCCCTCTTCACGAAGGCGTAGGACCGGGTACCAAAGTTCAAGATCTTCAAAATCATCTTCAATTAGAGCAATTACTTTTTTATTGTTTAATCGCATTTTTCTGACCTCCATTTCGATCTACTATTTTAAGTGTAACAAAGATATTTCGAACTACAGAACAGAATGCTCACTTGAATTACCTATCAGACGGACTTATGTTGATCCACTAACTCCCTTATATCACGAGCTGCAACAAGTGGAGATTCTGCCTGGCTAATTGCCGATATAACTGAAACACCATCAGCACCTGCCTTTATAATCCCAGGAGTATGTTCATGCTTGATCCCACCAATGGCTACCATAGGAATATCTCCTACAGCATCTCTAATCTCTGTGATCCCATCCAGTCCAATTGGCGCTTTCGCATCCTCTTTTGTATTGGTTGCGAATATAGGACCTACGCCAATATAATCCGCACCATCTATTACTGCTTGTTTTGCTTCGGCTAAATTCGTGGCCGATACCCCAACAATGAAATGGGAAGGGCAGTTTTTCTTAATATTTACTGCTGATTCATCATCTTGTCCAACATGCACGCCATCAGCGTGAATATTTATAGCAAGATTAACATCATCATTCACAATAAAAGGCACATTATATTGCTTGCAAAGCTGTTGCATATCCTTAGCTAACTTTACTTTTTCATCGCCAACTTTAGCGTTAGCACCTTTTTCTCTAAACTGAAATAACGTAATTCCACCTTTTAAAGCCTGCTCCAATACAAAAAGGGGATCTAAGTTTGCATTGTTACTTCCCATGATAAAATAAGCTCCAAGTGCTTCTCTCACGTTCATTTCGTTTCTACCTCTTCAATAAAGCGTTCTGTTAGCTTTATTGTGTCTGTTACAACATCACTATTGACATGGTATAGCGCATCGAGGAAGGCAACTTGAAATGTTCCAGGTGCACTTGTGTGGGATGCGGCAACTTCTGCGGCAACACCATAAAACCCGACCGCTCCAGCACATGCTTCTAACACATTTTCATGCGCTGCAAGAAAGGCTGCAACAACGGAGCTTAATAAACAACCAGTACCAGTAACCTTCGTTAACAAAGGATGACCATTTTCAATAACAAACACTTTGCTTCCATCGGTAATCACATCATGCTCACCTGTAACAATGACAGGGATACCTAGTTGTTTTGTCGCTTGAAGCGCTACTGCTTGATGATCTCCTTGCGCTTCGGCATCGACGCCTCTCATTACTGCCTTCAATCCTGCTAGAAGACCGACTTCTGCAGCGTTCCCTCTTACAACAGATACTTGGACATTGTCGAGAATTTTCTTTGCCATCGCGGAGCGATACGGTGTTGCACCAACACCTACTGGATCAAAAACTACTGGTATTCCTTTTTGATTTGCAGCTTTCCCAGCTAAGATCATAGCGTCTACTTGAACAGTCGTTAATGTTCCTATATTAAGTAACAACGCATCTGCATTGTTCGCCATATCCGCTGCTTCTTCTACGGCATTCGCCATAACAGGCGCTGCCCCAATTGCGTAAAGGCCATTTGCAGTGTAATTAATTACTACTTGATTCGTAATATTATGGACTAGCGGTTGCTTTTCTCTTACCTTATTTACTAATGATGTAATTTCACTCATGTGCTTCATCGTCTCCTTATTGGTTTGGAAGTCCTTTTAAACGATAACCCCAATGGTTTGTCGGTCCGTTCCCTTTTCCTACACCAAGCGTGTATTTAATCGCATCAGATATATACGCTTTACCCGTAGCCACAGCCTCTGCAATAGGTTTTCCCTTTGCTAATTCAGCTGTAATGACTGCAGAAAAAGTACATCCAGTTCCATGTGTATGTTTTGTATCAAAGCGTTCCGATTTAAAGTAGCTGAATTCTTTCCCGTCATATAAAACATCAATAGCTTCCCCTACGAGGTGCCCACCTTTGACTACCGCAGCCTTCGAACCTAATTCATTCACAATAACTTTGGCAGCTTTTTCAGCATCTTCTGTACTATGAATCTCAAAACCGACTAGGCTTTCTGCTTCTGGTACGTTTGGTGTTACAACGGTAGCTAACGGAACTAATACTTTACGAATTACTTCCCTAGACTGCTCTTCCATTAATGAATGTCCACTTTTTGCAACCATTACCGGATCAATAACATAATGAACGTTTTTATCTTTTAAATTCTTTGCGATCATTTCCATCATATCAATCGTTGCGATCATACCCGTTTTGACAGCATCTGGTGTAATATCTTCAAAAACAGCATGCAACTGTTTTTCAATAAAATCTACTGGCAGGTGTTGAATAGACTGAACTCCTAATGTATTCTGCGCTACAACCGAAGTTACGACACTCATGCCGTACACTTCTCTTTCCTGGAAGGACTTTAAGTCTGCTTGGATTCCCGCTCCACCTGTTGGGTCTGTTCCAGCTATCGTTAATGCACTTGCTACCTTCATTCTTATACCTCCTCAGCCGCTATTTTAAACGGCCATTCCTCTTGGATATAGGCCATTTCCCAAAATGCGTATTCCAATTGACAACTTTTTATAAATGCTTGTCTTGCCTTTTCCTTTTCGGTTTCCCCAACAGTCTCCGCCCAAAGATCTAACTTTTCCCGAAGCCCAGTTGTGACGGATGCCGATTCTTCCTTTGCATAGAAGGTAATCCAATCATAGAAAGGATGATTCGGTTCAGGCTTATATTTATCTTTTAAATAATGACCAATTTCTAGATATGTCCATGGACAAGGCAATAGAGCTGCTAGTAATTCGCCCATGCTCCCTTGTTGTGCTGCACTCTTCATATGGCTTACATAATGATCAGCTGTGGGCGGAAGCGCATAGCCTTGTAAGTCATCATATGCGACCCCAGCTACGTCACATAGATTATTATGTGGATGAATTTCACTATGTAGTATAAAACCTATCTTCTCGTAAAAATAAGTCATATCTTCTCTTGTTGAGCTCTTGGCAATAGCTAGCCCATAAATGTTCATAAATGCATTCAAGTACTCAAAATCTGCTTTAACATAATGGATGAGCGCTTCTTTTGGGACTACCCCTTTACCTAAGCCCTCCACAAATGGATGCTCGAAAATCCCTTGAAAAATAACCTCTGATTCTTTTCTTAATTCTTTTGAAAATGACATGTGAACTCCTCCTCTTTTAGTAGAAGAAAGCCCTAAGTAGTTTCGAGAACGATGCTTTATAATAGAAAAAACCGCTCTAAAACTGGAGCGGTTTGGTATCATTAAACATAGCTATCCCGTCTCCACTTTCCTACGCTGGTATTACCCAGTTCAGGTTCAAAGGGACAAAGGAATACTCCTTATCTCAGCTAACAAAAGCGCCCCTAGTGGACTTCCTATATTCATTTACATCTCTACTAAATCACTATATGATTCGCTTGTCAACTATAGCACACACTTAGATATGCTTATCCTGATTAAGTGAAGTATTCAATTTTAGCATTTGGAAATAAACGATTCACGTATCCATAAAGTTTATCCTTCATTTCCTCCTGTTCAGGATCTGTATAGACATATTTGCCTATCCCGTATTTCCCCCATTTGTATTTCCTTTTTGATTCATCTAGCTCTAATTTTGACATCGGATAGTTTTTTTCAATGACTCTCTTAGCGGGCTTTGTAAATCGATGTTGAATCAATTCAAACGTTACATCTTTTTTGGCAAAAGCAGGAAGTGCAGCTTCTAGCTTTTCTAACATCTCTCCATAACCTTCTTGCCATCCTTCATGTAGATAAATCGGAGCAATAATGAATCCTAAAGGATAGCCTGCTTCTGCAACTTTGACGGCCGCTTCAATTCGTTCGTTCAGTCGAGAAGTACCTGGTTCAAAATATTTAATAACATAATCATCATTAATACTGAACCTAAACCTTGTTCGACCATTATGTTCTGCATCTAATAAATGATCCACATGTGCAAATTTCGTAACAAAACGTAATAATCCATGATCAGATTTACCAAAAAATTCGATCGCTTGCTTTAACGTGTGCGTTAAATGATCGACCCCAACTATATCAGAGGTACAAGATGCTTCAAACCTCGTCGTTTCAGGCATTCTTTCTTGCATATATTTTTCGGCTGCATCAAATATTTCATCGGTATTTACATAGGTTCGAATATAAGGTTTACTGCCCATCGTTGTTTGTAAATAACAGTAATGACAATGCCCCATGCATCCTGTGGCAAATGGAATCGCATATTCAGCAGAAGGTTTAGATGTATCAAATTTTAACGTTTTTCGTATCCCAACTACTAAAGTCGATTTTGCATTGCGGTATTTCTGAAAGTCATTATCTCCAGGAAGGTCACGCACTTGGTTATGGGAAGTAGTTTCTCTTATATCTAATCCCATCTTCTCAAATTTTTCTTTCAGTTGTTTTCCTAAAGGATACTCCAAAGCACGAGGTTCAAAATAAACGAGTTGCGGTACAAATGGTTTAACCATAGTAATTCCATTCTCCTGAATCTGTGGTACCGAATGCCTGTTGAAATTCTTGTTCAGCTTCCATCTGAGAAGGATATACGGCTACTTCATCATTGAGCGGATAATACGTTTCATATACAAACAAAGCCAATTCACCAGGATCATCAGGATTTCTTACTACAGCAGCCTCCTGCACATTGGCAGCTCCTTGTACATGTGGATTTCGGATAATAACATAAACAACATCTCCAGGTTGATACATATCCATCATTTCACCTATCTTCATTAAGATTTCCTTTTATTATGACTCTGGAGATATTGTTTTATGTCTCATTTTCTAGAAAAAGATAAAAGAGGATTGACTTATGATTTCCATTTCGTTTCCATAACCGGAGGGCTATAGGTTTCTAATTTCTGTAATAACTGATCTGGATTATTAGAAGTTTGTATGATCCCCATATGCGCATCACCAGAGAACCCTTCTTCAGCACTGTATGTAACGAGTTGAATCAAAGGATCATAATAGCCCTTTACATTTAGAAGACCAATCGGCTTCTGGTGAATACCAATCTGTGCCCAACACAGGACCTCAAATAACTCTTCAAAAGTTCCTAATCCACCAGGTAATGCAATATAACTATCTGCTAGCTCACTCATTTTCGCTTTCCGCTCATGCATACTTTCTACCTCTATTAATTGTGAAAGACCATTATGTACCGTTTCACCACTAAAAAGGCCCTTTGGCATGACGCCTATGACTTGTCCGCCTTCCTTTAACACAGCATTTGCAACTGCTCCCATTAATCCCGTTTTAGACCCACCATAAATTAACCGAAGGCCTTTATTGGCAATTAATTTCCCTAACGCATTGGCACTTTCTTGATATTCTAAATGTTTCCCTAGTTTTGACCCTGCAAAAATACAAATTGATTGCATATTCATCCCCCACCATTTCTATTGTTTTTCAGGCTTTTATTATTCACACCTATAGGTAGCCAATATCACACTTGTTAATAACAATTCCTTTTTCTCTTAAATTATTCAGACATTCTTCTAGATATTCAGTATCATGCTCCACATAAAGGATTTCACCATGATCACCTTGTTCACTATGATATAACGTTTCATGATCAAACGATGGAGATGACTTTCCTCTATAATAGTGATCTAACCATAATGGGTCGACATTATATCCTCGATTCTCCATCTCATCTATGATCAAACGATGATATTTCACTAAATGAATAGGAGCATATTGAAATACATAATTCACCGTAGAATGCGGTCTGCCCCAACCTTTCCCCCGCAGGGCACAACACTCGCGATGTTGGCCAAGTAATTGTTGTCTTGGTAAATGTTTTATTAATGCTTCATGCCACAAACGCATCATCATACCTCCTAATACTGAAAAACCTCATCCAGGCAAGCTGCATAAGGTTTCAATCCATTCAATATTTGTTAATCTGGTACACCAAAATGTTGAAGTGGCCATATTCGCATTTTCACGTCACCAATCACTTCATCTTCAGAGATAAAACCAAATTCTCTACTATCCTTGCTAATGATTCGGTTATCCCCCATCACAAAATAATAACCTTCTGGCACTACCTGTTCATTCGTTAACGACTCCAACGTAAAATCATCGGTAAAGTGCTCATCCTCAGCTAATTGACTTTTGTAGCTATCAAGATATGGCTCGTTTTGCTTTTCCCCATTGATATAGAGCGCATCATCTTTCATCTCGATCGTATCTCCTGGCAATCCGATCACCCGCTTTACATAGTTCTCTTCAGAGTCAGGTGCATGAAACGCTATTTCATCAAAGCGATCAATCGAACTAAATTTAACTAAAATAATTCGATCGCCATCATGCAGATTTGGCATCATCGATTCCCCTTTCACAATAGAAGGAGTTAGGATAAACTGACGACAAACAAGTACAATGATTAGTGCAATGGCAATGGCCTTGATCCATGATAAAACTTCCTTTAATAATGGGCTGTTCATATGATTCATTCCCTTTTATCTATAATGTCACGCATGTTCCATTTGATGGGCAGTAGAACTTACTTTATACTATACTACGCTATAATTAATTTATATAGGGAGATTTTCCATGCGACGTATAATAAAACCTAAGGTCCTCTTCATTACTGCTATTATTCTAGTTTCATTTAACCTTCGCCCCGCTATCACATCCGTAGGCCCTATTATCGGGACAATCAGAGATGACTTAGGGTTAGCAAATTGGAATGCGGGGTTAATTACAAGCTTACCATTATTAGCGTTTGCCGCAATGTCTCCATTAGCGCCAAGGCTGGCGAATAAACTTGGAAATGATAACGCCATTCTTAGCGGACTCATCCTTCTTAATGCCGGCATCATTATTCGCTCCATCGCATTTTTACCAACGTTATATATTGGCACCATGCTTATTGGATTAGGAATTGCCATATGTAATGTCTTACTACCTGGTATTATTAAAGAAAAATTCCCAAATAGCATAGGACTAATGACAGGTGTTTACACAACATGCATGTCCATCTTTGCGGCTACTGCATCAGGGCTAAGTGTGCCACTTGCACATGGGTTACATCTAGGTTGGCAACATGCATTACTTAGTTGGAGTGTTCTTGCAGTGCTTGGGCTTATCTTATGGTTTATTGTAATGAAGACAAAGGAAAATGAAATAGATAAGCAATTCTTTGAACCTTCAACCCAAAAGTTAAAGCACAGTGGATTAGCCTGGCAAGTAACGATCTTCATGGGCCTACAGTCTACCATCTTTTATGTAACAATTTCATGGTTTCCCGAAATTATACGAAGTGCTGGCTTTTCCATGGAGACTGGTGGCTGGTTATTATCTTATATGCAGTTCATTAGCTTACCTGCTACTTTTATTACCCCAATTTTGGCTGGGCGTATCAAAAACCAACAAAGTATCATGATAGCAATCGCTACATGTGCATTGGTTGGTTATGCTGGTTTACTTCTCGGTGGAGCATTACCTCTCATGGTTGTATGGACCACATTAATTGGTTTCGCCTTAGGTTCTAGCATTAGTCTAGCACTCGCACTTTTAGGATTGCGTACAACCAATGCTCGACAGGCAGCTGAACTTTCAGGTATGGCACAATCATTTGGTTATTTACTTGCATCCATTGGACCAATTCTGATCGGATTCTTCTATGATGTAACGAATAATTGGACGGTTTCGATCATAACCATCTTAATCTTCTCATTATTCATGTTATTCTTTGGTCTTGGTGCGAGTAAAAACAAGTATGTGCTAGATTAACAATCTAGTAGAGGAATCTATTCATTTGCAGTGGCTTAGGTGCAGGTTTTCCAATAAAATAACCTTGAGCCAAATCCACACGAATCGAACGACAATACGCTAATTCTTCTTCTCGTTCGATTCCTTCTGCTAGTACTTTAATACCCATGCTATTTGCGATATGCATGACATTTTGTAAAAACTGTTGTTTTTCACTATCTTGATCACAATATGATATGTACTGTCGATCAATTTTCACATAATCTGGTTGTAGCAACTGCAACATCTCCAACGTTGCAAACCCTGAGCCTACATCATCTAACGCAACTTTCATTCCTGAACGTTTATACGTATTTAATATTTTCTTTAAGTAATCAACATCCGTAATTTTTTCTGTTTCTACCACTTCAAACACAAGGTCTTCTGGGTTGACATTATATTTTTCAACAACGGAAAAAGTATGTCTTAAGCAAAAATCCGGATTGTATATAGTAGATGGTAGAAAGTTAATAAAACTCTTTACACCTTCTTGAATGTTATTCACTCTTGATTGCACTGCAGTTTCTCTTGCTTTTTGATCTAATAACGAAAACAAACCTGTCGATTGTGCTACTTGAAATAACTGACCTGGCGAAATATTAAAATGTTCATCCCCTGATCGAAGCAAAGATTCATACCCGTAAATAGAGGAATCCTTCAGATTTAAAATCGGTTGGAAGTGACTGATAAAATTGCCTGACGAAATAAATTGAACAAGCGACTCATTCTCTACTCTCTCTCTTAAATAGCCGAACGGAATCATCACTGCATGGTTTCTAACTTTATACTTACCCGTAAAAACCATTAGCTCACTTACGTCACAGGTTTCCTCTATTGTGGAAATCAACTGTGATAAAGCTTGTTTACTAACGTACGGAACGTAATAAAGGTCACCTTCTTGCTCATATACTCCATTTAAATTATGTAGTGCTTGTTTCTGATCAAATATGGATAGGAAACCAGAATCCCTAATCGGAAAAGGTAAACCACATTCGATGCAACTCTTTGTTTGTGTATCCATTCGAGACCTCTCCTATTACTGTTTATTCATTTCTTTATACAATATTACTTTGACTGCATCCAATTCTTCTGCGCTTAACTTACTTGTTAATTTGTTTATTAATTCCTGTTGTTCTTCTGTTGTTATACCATCTTCGACCGTTGACTGCATTTCTTGCATATCTGAGAAGCTTAGTTTTTTTACAATTTCTTTCATCGCCTCTTCTTTCGTATGAAATGGAAGGGAGTCTTCCTTAATTGTAGCACCTTCCCTTACGAATTGGCTTAGTGTAGCGTCCTGCTCAATTATTTGCTTTACCTGTTCAAATTGTGTTTCGTTGCCCAATTGCATATCTACTTGTTCAGCTACTTTATCAGCTACAAGGTTTGTGCCAAAATGATATACTGCATAACCAATCCCCGCAATAACGATGCAAAATACAAACAACCTTCGCAAAAGCTTCACATTGTTTTCCCCTTTTCGTATTTATTTCATCATTATACCAAACAACCATTAATCTGATTACTATTTGATGCTCTATCATGAAATCTTTATAAACCTACACACCTATAAAAGTGATAAGACTTTCGCGTCCGACTTGATATAAATTTGTCAATACTTCAGATAGATGTGCCATTCTAACAATTTCTGAACCGTTCAATCCTATGTTTTAGAATCTTCAAAAAAAATGGAACTATTTAGCATTTGTCTCGTATATATTAGGGAGGAAAAAAAGAAAGGGTGTGAGCTTTTATTGAGGCGTTAGATATCTATTGGTGGTTACTATGGGGAAGCCTTGGCATTGCAGTGATTTCATTATTTCTAGGTGATGTGTTAGACGGCGTGCTAGATAGTATCTTTGATAGCATAGGCGAATTTTTTAATCCACTTTTGCTATTTAGTACATTAGCAGTCATCGGTGGATCTGGTGTTCTTTTTACGAAATACACAGGTTTATCTGGTGCTTATGTTCTATTAATTAGCTTAGTTATTGGGTTAGGTGCATACTTACTAATTTACTATTTTTTAGTCATCCCTTTGTCTAATGCGGAAGCCTCCTCCTCATTTTCCGTACAAGAATTAGAAGGTAAGCTTGGTGAAGTGATCACCACCATTCCCGCAAATGGCTATGGGGAAATATTTATTGAATCTCCAAATGGTAGCCGTAGTGAAACTGCCAAAAGCTTTGATGAAGTGGAGATCAAGCAAGGTCAAAAGATTGTAGTTGTAGAAGTAATTGACCAAATTTTGTATGTATCAAAATTAGATGAATTTTAAAAGGAGGAAATAAAATGACGGACTTATTTATTATTATAGGTGTTATTGTCGCTGTTATATTAGCTTTCACCATCCTGTTTGCAGCTAGGTATAAAACTGTCGGCGCAGACGACGCCATGATTGTTACAGGTAGTTTTCTCGGTAATAAAAATGTACATAAGGTGGACGGTAGTGGCATTAAGATTGTTCGCGGTGGCGGTGCCTTTATCTTACCTATTTTTCAACAGTATGAAAAATTAAGTTTGCGCTCTCATAGTCTTGATATCTCAACTCCAAACGTGTACACCGAAAATGGTGTTCCTGTGATGGCTAACGGAACAGCGATTATAAAAGTGCAAAGTACAACAGAAGGGATTGCAACCGCGGCTGAGCAATTCCTTGGTAAAGATAATTCCGAATTACAAAAAGAAGCACAAGAGGTTCTGGAAGGTCACTTACGCGCGATCTTAGGGACGATGACGGTAGAAGAAATTTATAAGAATCGCGAAAGATTTGCGCAGGAAGTACAAACACAAGCAGCTGTTGATCTGAAGAAAATGGGACTTCAAATTGTATCATTTACCATCAAAGACGTCCAAGATGAAAATGGCTATTTAGAAGCACTAGGAAAGCCGAGAATATCAGAAGTAAAACGTGATGCACAAATCGCAGAAGCAAATGCAATGCGCGATGCTCGTATTAAGAAGGCAGAGGCAGAACGCGAAGGTAAAAGCGCTGAAATACTAAGTGAAACACAAATTGCAGAAGCAACGAAAGATAAAGAGTTAAAAATTGCAGCTTATAAGCGCGACCAAGATACAGCTCGAGCTGAGGCGGATATGGCTTATAAGTTACAAGGGGCAAAATCCGAACAGCAAGTAAAGCAAGAAGAAATGCAGATCCGACTCGTTGAGAAAAACAAACAAATTGAAATTGATGAAAAGGAAGTTATTCGTAAGCAACGTCAATATGAAGCAGAAATCTCTAAGAAAGCAGAAGCAGAACGTTATGCGACGGAACAAAGGGCAGAAGCAGATAAGGTTACTCGCGTGAAACAAGCCGAGGCAGAAGCCGCGCAAATCCGATTAGACGGGGAAGCAGAAGCCGAGGCAATTCGTTTGAAAGGTTTCGCGGAAGCAGAAGCTAAAGAAAAACTAGCTGATGCGATGGCTAAATACGGAGAAGCAGCTATTCTAGAAATGATCATTAAGATGCTTCCTGAATTTGCTGGTAAGATCGCTGAACCAGTAGCATCGATTGATAAGATAACAGTTGTTGATAGCGGAAATGGTTCAGGTGATGGCGCAACTAGAGTAAGTAATTATGTTACAAAATTAATGAGTCAATTACCAGAGACGCTTAAAGATGTATCTGGTGTCGACTTAAAAGGCATGTTAGACAACGTAGCTGCCAAAAGTGAAACTAGAATAAAAGACAGCTTAGCTAAAGCGGAAAGTAAGGATATTAATGCCGACGACATAGAATAAATAATAATAGCTACGAATGACTTATCATTCGTAGCTATCTTTTAAGAAATTAATGCTTTGCTCTCTCGTGACAAGCAGCAATAGCACGCTGTAGCATTTGATCCAATCCACTTTCATCTAATACTTCCAAACCAGCTGCTGTTACCCCACCTGGAGTAGCCACTTGATCTGTAAGATAACTCGGTTTTTGCCCGGTTTGTAACATAGCAGCCGCACCTTCTAACATGGAAGATACTAGGTTTTGCGCTTGTTGTTCCGTAATTCCACTTTCCTCTGCACTTCGGATCAATGATTCGGCCATTTTATATACAAAAGCTGGTGCACTGCCAGTGATAGGTGTTAAATGGTGCACTTGTTGTTCCGTCACTTGTTCATATGTACCAACTTGTTGAAGCATCGCTTGTAACCATGTTTCATGCTCAGCTGTCATATAACTGCCATTGGCAAATAGGGTAGTCGACTTACCAACCTGCGCAGCTGTGTTCGGCATCACCCATGCAACAGGCGTGCCGTTTGGTAATCTTTCTTCTAAGTATGCTGGGCCAATTCCCGCTGCTACCGTAATGATTAGTTGTTGATCTACAAATTCAGCTAATTCTTTAAGGATTGAATCATGTCCTTCTGGAGGTAAGGCTAAAACAATAATATCGGTTGATTCCATTTCTTCTCTCCAGCTTTCAATCACTTCTACATTAAAAGTATCTTGTACGTATCGAAGTCTTTTTTCATCACCATTATTCGTCACCATTATGTGAAAACTAGAATCATTTATTAAACCCGAAATAATAGCCTGTGCCATTCTACCAGCACCTAGAAACAACACTTGCTTTTTATTTGAAATCATAAGATCCCCTTCCTATTGATCGTACCATTCTTATCTATATATGTATCATTGTATCATTATTCTTAAGAGATGCCTTACTATAATAAAAATTATCCATTTTTTACAAACCAATTGTCACAAAAGCTCCTTTGACAATTACAGTTACTTATTAGATGATAGTTAGTATTCTCAAATATAATTAAAGGAGGTGAATACAGTTGTTTTTCGAACTATTTTTTGATTATCAATCTGATCTATATCCGATGTATATGTATGTTTCATTTCTATTTACTATGATGTACACATACAGGTTATTTCAACTTTCTCATACACATGTACAAAAGTACCGATTGCTCTATTATAAGCAAAAACATGAATTATTAAAGCTTAAAAAGCAAACATCTACCCATGATAACACACCTTTAAAGGCTACACGTGTGTGGATCATAAAGAAGATGAATGTAAAAGACAGTACAGATGATGATGCAGAAAATCCTTTCTTGTTTTTTAACCAATTACATTTAAAAAAACAAGGAGGATCTTCATGTCAAAAAACACTGTATTCACCTATAAAAAAGCTAGCTTTGTTGGATCTATTATACTGGTATTATTTCTATCCGGGTGCCAGGCTGCAAATGGGGAACCGATAGATCCTGACACAGCAGGTTTTTTTGATCGATATTTTGTTTTAACTTTTTCTAGTGTCATTAAAGGAGTAGCAAACTTCTTTCATGGTAATTATGGACTCTCTATTGTACTTGTTACGATTCTGATCCGTCTTGCTTTAATGCCACTGATGCTAAAGCAAACAAAAGGTAGCTATCAGACGCGTGAAAAGATGGCAATTATGAAGCCAGAGTTGGATGATTTAAAAGAAAAGTATAAAGAAAAGAAGGATAGTGAGTCACAAAGAAAAATGCAACAGGAGATGATGGAGCTTTACAAAAAGCACAATTTTAACCCAATGACATCCATTGGATGCCTACCAATGCTAATTCAATTTCCTATTTTAATTGGTTTTTATTATGCAATAAGGTCTACACCTGAGATTGCTTCCCATTCATTTTTATGGTTTAACCTTGGTCAGTCAGATTTGATCATGCCATTTATTGCAGCGGCCATTTATTTTTTCCAATTTAAAGCCACACAAATTGGTTTAGATGCCCAACAAAGAAAACAAATGGCGATCATGGGATTAATCTCTCCACTTATGATCGGGTTCATATCCTTTAATGCGCCTGCCGCTTTACCACTTTACTGGGCAGTTGGGGGTACTTTCTTAATATTCCAGCAGGTGCTTTCCAAGAAGCTGTATCAACAAAAGCCATCAACCATTACTACGGAACCAATTAAAAATTAATAGAAAAGCATAAAAAAACGCTCCCTTTTCTTCAAAGGGAGCGTTCATTATTTACATTATACTGCTTTAGGCTTTAATTCTACGTCAATATTCCCTCTAGTAGCTTTGGAATACGGACAGAAATCGTGTGCTAGCTTAGCAAGCTCTTCTGCTTCTGCTTGGCTTACACCTTTAATCTCAACATTTAAAACGACGCCTATCTTAAATCCATTATCCGCCGTATCTTTAAGTAAGCTTACTTCAGCTGTAATAGAAGATTCAATTTCTTTTTTCTGTTTAGATGCCATTAGGTTCAATGCCCCATCATAACAAGCTGCATAGCCCGCCGCAAATAGTTGTTCAGGATTTGAACCTTTCTCGTCGGAACCTCCAGCTGGATTTACTAAATTTAAATCAATTAAGCCGTCACTTGACTTTACGTGACCGTCACGGCCGCCTTTTGCTGTAGCTTGGGATGTAAAAAGAACGTTACTCATCTTATCCACTCCTTTATTTTGTTAGACCTTCTTGAAAAGTCTTATTGTAATCAATTCTACTCTAGCTATTCCTTTTCCTACCATAATTTAAACAATTTAATAGTAAAAAAATATAATTTATTATTACTAGTAATATTATTGAACTTTTCATATAGAGTGCGTCGTAACACAAGATAATGAGAGAATACAACGCAAGCGGTCATGAGTTCCCTTATTTTCTTGTTTTTAACCAATTTTGAATCTGAGCGGTCATACAGTAAGCTATTTTAACAAAATGCCATCGGAATCAATGCAATTAGGGCATATCACGGATCTGGTGACCGCGAAAATTTGGTAATCATGAAATTTAGGCAAATAACGGATCTCATGACCGCAAAGATTCCTTAGAATTCTGAGCGGCTATGAGAGACCTTATTTCCCTATTTTAGGCCAATTTAAAATCTAAGCGGCTTTACAGTACGTTATTTTGGCAAAATCCCCACATAATCAATGAAATCAGGGCAAATAAGGGATCTGGTAGCCGCTAAAATAATGTAAACGAAGATTTCGGGCAAATAACGGATCTCTTAGCCGCCAACATCGACCATAGATTAGCGGCTGCTATAGTTACGTCGCATTTTACATCAACTTTGAAGAAAAGGTGGGAGATAAAGGAATAGAGTACCAAACCCGGTTGGGTTTGATACTCTATTTTTAGTTTAATACTTTCTGCCGATTCAAGATGGCTACTGCGTTTTCTACACGTTCTTCGGAAGGTGGTTCTACACCCTCTAATTTATATTCCAAACCTAGATTTTCCCACTTGTACACCCCTAATTTGTGATAAGGAAGTACTTCTATTTTTTCTACATTATTTAGCGTGTCAATGAAATCAGCTAATGGGTAAAGGTATTCATCAAAATCGCTAATTGTAGGTACTAGTACATGTCTGATCCATACAGGTACTTGTTTTTCAGATAAATAGTTAGCAAGGTCAATAATATGTTCGTTTGACATACCGGTTAACTCTTTGTGTTTAATTGGATCAATATGTTTTAAGTCTAATAAAACAAGATCTGTTAGTTCCAATAACTCATCTAAATTTTTCAAAAAGCGAGGAGAGCGACTGAAGCAACCGCCAGAGCTATCTATCGTTGTATGCACGCCTAATTTCTTTAATTCTCTAAACAACTCAATTAAGAATTCCACTTGTAATAATGGTTCTCCACCACTTACCGTTACGCCACCGTTTGTAGACTGAAAGAATGGTAGATAATCTTTAATATCTTTAACGATTTCTTCTACAGTCTTTTCTTTACCTTGGTTAATTTTCCATGTATCAGGGTTATGACAAAACTGACAACGCAGTAAGCACCCTTGTGTAAATATAACGTAACGTAGTCCTGGTCCATCAACGGTACCACATGTTTCTATGGAATGAATTCTTCCTTTCATGTTGTCGCCCTCCTTGCTTTTATTTGGGAACGAGGGGGAAAAGCGCCCCCTCTGGAATGTTTTTCTTACTCTATTTTTAATACCTTGTTGTCTTACTACCCTTCAATATTACTTATAGACTATCATGGAACGTACGGTTGATCACGTCGATTTGTTGTTCTCTTGTTAGTTTTATAAAGTTGACCGCGTAACCAGAAACACGAATCGTTAATTGTGGATATTCTTCAGGGTGTTCCATCGCATCTAATAATGTTTCACGATCAAATACGTTAACATTTAAATGGTGACCTTTCTTGATTGCATAGCCATCAAGCATACCTGCTAAGTTGGCGATTCTTGTATCTTCTTCTTTACCCAATGCTTTAGGTACGATGGAGAATGTGTTTGAGATTCCATCTAGAGAGTATTCATACGGCATTTTAGCAACTGAGCTTAATGAAGCTAATGATCCATTTGAGTCACGGCCGTGAAGTGGGTTTGCACCAGGTGCAAATGGTTCGCCAGCTTTACGTCCATCTGGTGTATTACCAGTTTTCTTACCATACACAACGTTTGATGTGATTGTTAAAATGGATTGTGTTGGTAAAGAATTGCGATACGTTTTATTTTTAGCTATTTTTTGCATAAATGATTTTACTAAATCTGATGCGATCTCATCTACACGGTCATCATTGTTACCGTATTTAGGGAAGTCGCCTTCTATTTCATAATCAACTACCAGACCATTTTCATCACGAATCGCTCTAACTTTTGCGTATTTAATTGCACTTAGCGAGTCAGCTACTACGGATAAACCAGCAATACCACAAGCCATAGTGCGTAATACTTCACGATCATGTAGTGCCATTTCAATGCGCTCATAGCTATACTTATCGTGCATGAAGTGGATAATGTTTAGTGTATTTACATAAAGACTAGATAACCAATCTAACATCGTGTCATACTTTTTCATTACTTCATCATAATCAAGGTACTCAGATGTGATTGGTGCATAGTTAGGAGCAACTTGAACTTTTAATTTTTCATCTACCCCACCATTGATTGCATATAGTAATGCTTTTGCAAGGTTTGCACGTGCTCCAAAGAATTGCATTTGCTTACCAATTTTCATTGCAGATACACAGCAAGCAATACCATAGTCATCACCGTAAATATCTCTCATTAGATCGTCATTTTCATACTGGATGGAGCTTGTTTTGATTGACATTTTCGCACAATACTTTTTATAGTTATCTGTCAGTTTTGTAGACCATAATACTGTTAAGTTCGGCTCTGGTGCTGGTCCTAAGTTATCTAATGTGTGCAAGAAACGGAATGAGTTTTTCGTAACTAAAGGACGGCCATCTACTGCCACACCACCAAGTGATTCTGTTACCCATGTTGGGTCACCACTAAATAGTTCATTATATTCAGGTGTTCTCGCAAATTTAACAAGACGTAATTTCATCACAAAGTGATCCACTAATTCTTGTACTTCTTCTTCTGTAATTACGCCATTAGCTAAGTCTCTTTCTACATATACATCTAGGAATGTAGAAACACGACCAAGGCTCATTGCCGCACCGTTTTGTTCTTTGATTGCAGCTAAATATCCTAGGTATAACCATTGGAATGCTTCTTGAGCAGTTACTGCTGGTTTTGAAATATCAAAGCCATATGTTTTTCCTAGTTGTTTTAATTCTTGTAGCGCACGGATTTGCTCCATTGTTTCTTCACGGTCACGGATCACATCTTCTGACATGATGCCATTTCCACCAATGATTTCTAAATCCTTTTTCTTTTCTTCAATTAAGCGATCCACACCGTATAATGCTACACGACGATAGTCACCAATAATTCTTCCACGACCATATGCATCTGGTAAACCAGTAACAATACCAGCTTTACGCGCCATTCTCATTTCTGGTGTGTACGCATCGAATACACCTTGGTTATGTGTTTTGCGATAATCAGTAAAAATCTTATCAATTTCTTCATCCACTTTAAAACCATATGATTCTGCCGCTGCAACTGCCATTCTGATTCCACCATAAGGCTGCAATGAGCGTTTGAATGGTTTATCTGTTTGAACACCAACTACTTTTTCTTTGCCTTGATCTAAATATCCAGGACCATGTGACGTGATTGTAGAAACGATTCTCGTATCTAAATCTAATACGCCACCATTTTCACGCTCTTGCTTTGTAAGATCCATTACTTGATCCCATAACGCTAATGTATCTTCTGTTGGTCCTGCCAGAAATTCATCATTGCCTTCATATAATGTAAAGTTCTTCAAAATAAAATCACGAACGTCAATTTCTTTCTGCCATCTGCCTTCTTTAAAACCATCCCAAGGGTTCTTTTGCAACACTTCATCAGCTAATTTCATTTTCGTTGCCTCCTTAATATGATTAAATTGCTCATTAATGAACAAATCATTATCTTAAGTTTATTATATATCCTCCCCACTCCATTTGCATGTGATATTTGTCACACTAACAAACTGTTATAGTGAAAGTTCTTAAAATGTTCAAATTTAGCTTTACTGATTATCCTCGGCATAATTGACCCAACACCCTCCCATAAATCCTTTAAATAACAACGCTAAATAAGAAATATAAAATTAGAAAAAACAGAAAATCTATGCCCTTCCACCAACTGTACTACACTGTTATATCCATTATCTAATTTTTCATTAATACAGTTCATCCTCCCTTAACTATTGGTACAAAATTAGTATAAGTGTATTGGATATCGTAAAAATTAGAAGGGATTAGGAAAGGAGTATCCGCATGGAGCACAAAATTATTCTTGAGTCTGAAGATACACTTATTATGAAAGATGAGCACGGTGTAGAAACAAGTTATGTTATTGATGCTGTGATTGAGATGAAAGGTACAGAATTCATCCTTTATTCGAAAGATGAGGAGCTTGTTGTAAGCAAAATCATTCGCCAAGATAAAGGAGAATATTTAGAAAATGTAACAGATGATGAATTAGAAGAGATTATCGATGCATATGGACAAGCATTGATGGAGCACGAGCCAAAAGAGTAATAACTTCCTATTAAAGAACTGAAAACATACCCAACAGCAGGGTATGTTTTCTTTTGTACTAAAATGGTATTAAATTTTTCATTTACTGAATAGAATATACAAGCTGTCTATTAAGGAGAGAACTGTCTTGAGTATTTTTTTCAGTTATGTTTTTCTAGGTTTATCTTTAGCTGCTCCAATTGGACCCATTAATGCTGCACAATTGGACAAGGGTATTAAAAACGGTTTTATACATGCGTGGTTTATTGGGTTAGGATCTGTAACGGCAGACCTTATCTATATGTTAGCAGTGTATTTCGGCGTCGTTCAATTTTTAGAAATCCCTTTAATGAAAGCTTTTCTTTGGTCATTTGGTTGTTTTGTGCTTTTATATACGGGGGTTGAAAGTCTATTTAGCGCCAAGCATATCGACATGTCGGACAAGCGCAACAGAAATAATTCCTTAACAAAAACCTTTTTTACCGGTTTTTTCCTATCCATCTCTAATCCACTAACGATCCTGTTTTGGTTAGGCATTTATGGTTCCGTATTAGCACAAACAGTGACAAAATATGATGCGACGCACCTTGCCCTATATAGTGGCGCAATAATACTCGGACTACTTTTATGGGATTTTACGATGGCATTAGTCGCTAGTAGTTTTCGCCATATCCTCACCAACAATATACTTATTGGTATTGCGGCAATTTCCGGCCTTTCTTTAATTGGCTTTGGCCTTTACTTTGGTTATCAAGCATACCTATTAATTTTTTAGAAATTATAATGAACTAGCCACTTTACTTTTTTTCGAATAAAGAAGTAGGTGGCTCTTTTTTTGGAGGTTCTTGCTTCCACTTGGTTCGCATCTTAAGCGTAACCATACCAATTAAGCCAATAAATAACAAGCTAACAAAAAAACCCGGTCTACTCGTTGAATCAAACAACGTTCCAGACACTGCGATCCCGATAAGCAGAATACCAAGGAAACTCTTCATCTTGCCAAATCCACCTATCTTAACGAGTTTTCGATAAGAGAGTAAAATAAATAGCCATGTATATAACAACATAAGCCCGGCAGCTGTTGTAAAGTATTCAAAAATTTTATCAGGCAACAACAAGGATGCAACGATAGATAAAATTAAGCCACAGATGGTTAGACCTAATGCTCGAAAAGGAATATTTCTCTTGCCTGTCTTTGCGAAAAAAAATGGTGCATCCCCGTCTTTTGCTAACGTGTTTAATATTGTAGTGATTGCATATAAAGAAGCAACCATAGTTGAAAAACCTGCGATAATGAGCGCACCGTTAAAGACATGAGGTACAAATGCAAGAGAGTAATTATCCAATGATATAACAAATGGACTTTCATCTGCCGTAAACTTATCCCAACTGACTAAGTAGATTGCCAAGAATAAGGAAGTGCAATAGATCGTTACTAAAGTCAGAAGCATTAGACTACCCGACTTTGGTGCTTGCTTGGGATCCTTCAAATCATTTGCCATAATCCCCATGACTTCAATACCACCAAAGGCATAAAAGGCAAAAATCATGGCCGTCCAAAATCCAACCACTCCATTAGGGAATAATCCCTCATACGAATATGTAAAGGAACGGTCGGGTCTATTGCCATCTAAAAGCCCAAATATTGCGGCACCTGCAACAATGATAAACATAAGAATTGCAGCAACTTTTATAACTGCAGAGATATTTTCGAACCTTTCAAAACCACTTAAACCAGTTAAAATAACGATAATACCAAGCACACCATAGATAGAAGCAAAAATCCAAAGTGGTGTATTTGGAAACCAAAAGCGTGAAAAAATCCCCAATGCAGTTAATTGACTTCCCATTATCAACAATTCCGAAGACCAATACACCCATCCATTACTAAATCCGGCCCATCGACCAAATGCCTTTTTTGCATAGGAACGAAAAGAACCTTTTGTTGGATGACTCGCAGTCATTTTGGCAAGGGAATCAAACACAATATATGTAGCAATCGCAGCCAGAAAAAAAGCAATTAATGACGCCGGACCACCTTGCTTAATAGCAATGCTCGATCCAAGGAAAAAACCTGTACCTATAATTGCCCCAATGCCTACTAAAGAGAGCTTCCACCATGTTAAATTTTTCTGTTCGGTTTTATTTTGTTGGTTTGGCACCATGATCCCTTCCTTCCACCTCGTTTAGTGTGACAAAAATGAAATAGAATTATGCAGGTCCATTGGTTCTAAGAAGGGATAAAGCAAACCTTTTTAAAAATGGAACAGAAAAGAGAGGACGCTATAAGCATCCTCCCTACAAATTTATTCCTATTATATTTTACGTTTCGCCTCTTGCTGCTTGTGCAGCTCTCTCTTCTGCAGGCGTAGTCCCCTTAATAAAGAATGATAGCACTAAGCCTATAACTGATAGGGCTGAAGCTACATAAAAAGCAACATTTACCCCATGGATCAAGTCACTTGGCATAGCATTTTCTCCCGTATTTAGTGCCGTACTTGTCATGACCGTCACCAGAATTGCCGTGCCAATGGAAGCAGCTACCTGGCGCATCGTATTATTCATTGCTGTCCCATGTGGAATTAATCGTAAAGGCAACTGATTCAGACCTGCTGTTGTTACTGGCATCATTACCATGGACATGCCGAACATCCTGATTCCAAATACAATCGTTAAATAGGTTAACGAAGTTTCCGTAGAAAGATTGGTAAACATAAATGTGGTAATCGTCATAAGGCTTAGTCCAGTAATCGCTAGCCATCTCGCTCCAATCTTATCAAAAATTCGACCAGTAATTGGAGACATCAATCCCATTAAAATAGCACCTGGCATAATCATAATTCCAGACTCAAGCGCAGAAAAACCAGCCATATTTTGCATATAAATTGGTAAAATCGTTTCGGAACCAATCAAGCTCATGAAAACAATCATGCCAATAGCGGTCGTGATCGTAAATCCTTTTGACTTGAAGACCCTAAATTCTAAGATTGGCTGCTTTAACTTGAATTGTCGGGTTATAAAAAATACCAACGATACAATTCCGACAATTAAGGAAATCATTACTTGCATGCTCCCCCAACCATTGTCTCCAGCGGTACTAAATCCATAAAGCAATCCGCCAAAGCCGAGGGTAGAGAGGATAATGGATAAGAAATCTACTTTCGGGAATGTTTGCTTCGTAACATTTTTTAACACGAAGTAAGCCACGATGATATCTATAATAGCAATTGGTAATACGATTAAGAACATGACTCTCCATGGATAATTTTCGACAATGTAACCGGATAAGGTTGGGCCAATAGCCGGGGCAAAGGAAATAACTAAACCAACCATTCCCATTGCAGATCCTCTTTTTTCTATTGGAAAAATGGTTAAAAAGACCGTCATCATAAGTGGCATCATAATACCAGCTCCACTTGCCTGCACGACTCTACCGACCATCAACAGACTAAATGTTGGTGCAATCGCACAAATGACCGTTCCAACTGCAAAAATCGCCATTGCCGTTATGAATAACCTTCTGGTAGTAAAAGTTTCTATTAGAAAAGCTGTAATTGGGATCATTACCCCATTCACAAGCATGAATATTGTTGTTAACCACTGCGCCGTATTCTCTGTGATACCGAAATCAGCCATCACATGTGGGATAGCAGTTGCTAACAACGTTTGATTTAATATAGCAACAAAACCGCCTGCAAGCAGAACTGCAACAATCGTCAGTCGGTTTACGTTTTGAACCCCTTCGACCTGTTTTTCGCTCATTTTCACCCTCCTTGGTGATCAAATACATCTAGCAGTATTCTTATTTCTTTTATCTCTTGTTCAAGCACAGGAATTTCCTCTACATATGTTAATAGTGCGTCAATGAGGAATTTCCTTGGCTCTTTACTATCCAGTTCCTCTTCTAAAAGAGATGCCGTCGCTATTAAATCAGAGGTGGATTTTTCACTATCTTTTATCGTCTTAGATTTTTGCTTTACACGTTCCAAAACTTCAGCCATTTGTTCCTTACTAGAAATAACGTTCTTATCTATAGCAAACGTTTCATATGACTTCATCATTTGTCTTGGAATAACTGGAGATGGTTTTTCTTCATGATTAATCATTGCATCTATATTAAATAGTAAGAATGCTGCAACTCTTTCAGGTTCGATCTCTATTTTCTCCTGAATTTTAAATTGTATAAATTCTTTTAGTACACCATGAATCGTTATCACGATGTCCCAAACGTGATCATTCACTTTTTCTGTGTAGGCTTGTTGAATCATGTCCTTATGCCAATTCATCATCTCAGCACGCATTCGCCTTATCAATGGTCGAAACTGATTACGCTTATCATTCGGTAAAGATGTTGATAGTAGATTAAAGTATTCTTTGTTTTGCAGGATACCTTCAAATTCAACTACCAACAATCTTCTTAGCTTTTCCTTTGGAAGAATTGTTGTATCAATCGTGATATATTGAGCTCGCTTCATCATATTCTCATGGTTATATTGAAAAACTTGAAGGAGTAAGTCTTCCTTTGATTCGAAGCTATTATATAAAGACCCTTTTGACATACCACATTCCGAAGCAATTTCTTGCATTGAGGTTGAGAAGTAACCATGAGCAGCAAATAATTTCATCGCTGCTTCTATTATGTTTTTTCTTTTATCCATGGCAGAATCCCCTTTAACCATAACCATTTGACCAGTTAGTCATTTTTACACCTTTAAGTTCTGGCATATCAAGTGATTATAGTAAACTAAACGATGTAAGTCAATTAAATGGTTTGGATGAACGCCTACTGCGGTAGATGAATACATTGTTCACGAGGAGGATGGACTTTATGAATGAACAACGAAAAAACAATGATAAGAACCTTCCAACTGACTTTCCCCCACAACACCAAGCATACCAACCAGGCATTGAGTCGCTTATGAAACCTATGCCAATTATAGAAGACAGAGATTATGTAGGATCTGGGAAGCTTAAAGGAAAGGTTGCTATTATCACAGGTGGAGATAGCGGAATTGGTGCCGCTGCAGCAATCGCATTTGCGAAAGAAGGTGCAGACCTTGTTATTCCTTATTATTACGAATATGAAAATGAAGATGCATTTCGCACAAAAAAACGAATAGAACAACTAGGGCGCAAGTGCTATTTACTTGTCGGAGACTTACGAGAAGAAGATAATTGCAAGCAAGTGATTAAACATGCAATTAACCATTTCGGAAGGCTTGATATTCTAGTCAATAATCATGGAGTGCAATTTCCACAAGATAATTTATTAGACATTTCAACAGAACAATTAGATGCTACATTTAAGACAAACATTTACTCGTTTTTTTATCTAACAAAAGCTGCATTACCTTACTTAAAAGAGGGTAGTTCCATCATTAACACCGCATCAGTTGTTGCCTATGAAGGAAACAAAAAATTAATCGATTATACTGCAACAAAAGGAGCAATCGTTGGATTTACACGTGCCCTATCTCAAAATCTAGCTAATCAAAAGATCCGGGTGAATGCCGTAGCACCAGGGCCGATTTGGACACCACTTATCCCTTCCAGTTTTTCTGCAGAATCCGTAGATGATTTCGGAAAGGATACCCCGTTAAAACGAGCAGGACAGCCATTTGAATTAGCACCGGCATATGTATATCTTGCTTCCTCTGATTCTTCTTATGTCACTGGCCAGGTTATTCATGTTAATGGAGGTACCATGGTAAGTTCCTAACACCTTGTTAAGGTTTCACTGTTTAGTGAAACCTTTTTAATTTATTGTCTTTCGCATACTTACCATAGAATCCGTTGTAACTTAACAATCAGGAACTATCAACAATGACCTTTATAAGCGGACATTTTTTCCGTTATTTTCACTAAACAATCGTTTTAATGGCTTCTCGAGGACATTTTTTCCGCTATTTTTTCATTTAGAAGCAACAATCTTTCATTTTCTATAGAATAACGGAAAAAATGTCCGACAAAATGCTAAATGACTAAGAAATTACTAAAATAGAGGAAAAAATGTCCGTTTAATTTCATTATCCATCTAGCATTCAGGGATTAAGTGGTGAAATCTCAGCTGGATGCTATTATGACAGGTTTCCATCTAATCCAACGTTTCAAAAATGAATATGCCTCAAACAAATTAACCAGTATGAAGTATTATAATTTTACTTTTTTCCTAAAATCTATTTTAATGAATAGTGGTGAGAAGGATAAGCTATGATTGAAACGAAAATCTTTCCAAGAGGTGATTGTTGTGCAAAATTTTACATACTTTAATCCAACAAAATTAATTTTTGGTAAGGGCCAGTTGGAACAATTAAAAGAGGAAGTACCTAAATACGGAAAGAAGGTTCTTCTTGTCTACGGCGGCGGGAGCATCAAACGTAATGGACTATATGATCAGACAAAGTCCTTACTAGCAGAAATTGGTGCTGAGGTTTTTGAGCTTGGTGGAGTAGAACCTAACCCACGCGTGACAACCGCAAGAGCTGGCATAGACATTTGTAAGAAAGAAGGCATTGCGTTTATTTTAGCTGTAGGCGGTGGAAGTACGATTGATTGCACGAAGGCTATCGCAGTTGGCGCTAAAACAGATGATGACATCTGGGATATTGTCACTAAAAAAGCGACTGCCAAAGATGCATTACCATTTGGAACGGTATTAACACTAGCAGCTACAGGCTCAGAGATGAATGCTGGTTCTGTTATTACAAACTGGGAAACAAATGAAAAGCATGGCTGGGGAAGCCCTTTCTCATACCCTAAATTCTCTATCCTTGATCCGGTAAACACTTTTTCTGTACCAAGAGATCAAACCATTTACGGGATTGTAGATATGATGTCTCATGCATTAGAACATTATTTTCATCATGAAGAAAATACATTATTGCAAGATCGCATGGTGGAGGCTATCTTACGTACAGTAATTGAAACCGGACCAAAATTATTAGAAGACTTAGAAAGCTACGAGCATAGAGCAACCATTCTTTATAATGGAACAATGGCGCTAAATGGCATGGTAAATATGGGTTACCATGGCGACTGGGCAACGCATAACTTAGAACATGCAGTGTCTGCAGTACACGACATTCCCCATGGTGGTGGGTTAGCAATTTTATTTCCTCACTGGATGGAACACACGATTGATGCAAATGTTGGCCGATTCAAGAAATTAGCTCTTAACGTATTTGATGTGAATCCAGAAGGTAAAACCGACCGCGAAGTTGGACTCGAAGGCATTAAGAAGCTTAGCGAATTCTGGACAAGTATTGGAGCACCATCTCGATTAGCTGATTATGATATTACAGAAGATAGCGTTGAACTTATGGCAGAAAAAACAGTAACTGCTTCATCTGAATTTGGAAACTTTAAAAAGTTAACAAAAGAAGATTCCATTGCCATATATCGCGCAAGCCTATAAATAGAAAGCAGAAACCTGAATCACTAGACGTGTTCAGGTTTCTTTACATTTAATTATTCATTTGTACGGTTACTTGGATCCTCTTTATTAGAGTCTGGCTCTGGTATTGGGTCCACTGTATGTTTATAAGCATAACCTTTGTTTATTGTCAGTAGTGATAAACATAAGACAAGCAAAGTCACTACAATACAAACTACAATCACAACAACCATTTTATTACCCCTCTCTACCCTTGCATCCCTACTTATACAATAAGCCCATTTTCCCATTGAAACAAGTGCCATCTATCTATTCATCATGTATAAGACCGTAAGAGATACCTCATAATAGTGATAGTCTAACATCTTAAGGATTAGGAGTGACATAAAAGTGCAATCAGCGAATAAAAGTGAAGTAGAAAAAATTCTCAACGACCATCAATTAGGTACACTAGCAACTGTTAAAGATGGAAAGCCATTTTCTCGCTATATGACATTCTTCAATGACGATTTAACTCTATACACCGCAACAGATAATCATACACATAAAGTCGATGATATTAAAAATAATCCAAATGTTCATATTCTGATTGGCTATACTTATGATGGACTAAATGATAAATATTTAGAAATAGAAGGACAGGCAGATGTTGAGAACACAGAAGGCATAAAATCCAAACTGTGGAATGAGAAGCTAGAACCATGGTTTGATGGCCCAGAGGATCCGAACTATTCTGTATTGAAAATAACCCCTACTGAAATTCGATTAATGAACACAGAAGACCACGAACCAAGAATTTTAGAACTATAAGTTTCGAGCTTGCCTCGTAAGTTTTAACAAGAAGTTGTTGGATACATATCTGGCAACTTCTTTCATTATGCTCTTTAATGAATGAATTCCACGCAATAGATCTAATTAACATATGATTTGCAATTTCCCCAACGAATAAGTCCTACTTAATACGAAATTCTAAATGAAAGCCTATATAGAATATTACGTTTTAATATAAACACTATATGATTGGGTGGTTTAGATTAAGGTTTTTGACCCTGAATCTGTCTTCTATAATTACGAACTTAAAATCACTATCTAGTATTATTCACGAAGCAATTAATCTCAAATTGATATTTGTTTAATCTCATTATGAGATATATAATAGAGACAAGAAGAAAAAGAAAGCGATTACAACATAAACACTTCCTTTAAGGATGGTTTATTAGGAGGATTACGTATGAGCCAATCAGAAAGAAATTTTAAAGTGACACACTTATTAGAAAAGAAGAAATTCAATCTTAAAGAAATCGGAATTATGACCGATGAACAAATTGAATATTTCCACTGGCTCTATTTTGAAGATTCTGTATATGATCTTATGTAAAAATACAAAACAGCTCTCGCGCTAAGCACAAGAGCTGTTTTTTTATTATTTACCTAAGATTTGATACAGCTCTTCCAATCTCTCCATCTCATAAGTCGGACGAATACCTGTATGATTATGCTTTTTTGAAGGATTGATCCAACACGTATCCAAGCCTGCTTGTTGTCCACCTTTTATGTCTGCATTTAAAGAGTCTCCAATAATTAAAGTCTCTTCAGCTACAAAGTCTGGCACACTGGAGAATACATGATCAAAAAACTCCTTTAAAGGCTTTTGATATCCAATTTCATCGGAAATAAAGATGTCTTTAAAGAGTGGGAATAAGCCAGAATTTCTCAACCTTTTGCGTTGCGTAACTGAAACACCGTTTGTAACAATATACAGATCATAGTGTTGTGTGAGATCAGATATCAGTTCTAGTGCACCTTCTAATAGTTGGTTTCCCTGTCCTAAGTAATTCCGATAACTTTTTTCCAATAATACCCCATCCACTTCCAATCCGTATGCTTTAAATAGATTGGAAAATCTAGTGTGAAGTACTTCTTCTCTTTCGATTTTGCCTTCCTCAAATGACTCCCAAAGGCCTCGATTTATCTCTTTATAGTGGGTCTCCATTTCTGGAGTTAATGTATAATCATGCTCTTCAAAAAGTAACTGTAAAGCTAATTTTTCAGCAGCACCAAAATCTAATAGCGTATCATCTATATCAAATAATAGTGTTTTATATTTCTTCATTAACTGTTTCCCCTTTTTTTACCCGGGATATTAATTACCTAACCATTGCTTGCAGACGTTCTAAAACTTCATCAATATCCTTTTTAGAGATATTAAGATGTGTAACAAAACGAATCGTTGTTGGTCCGTATGGAACTGCTAAAACGCCGATCTGTTTAAGTTGCTCTAAGAACTGTTCCACAGTCAATCCTGTACCTTCCACATTCACTAAGATAATGTTTGTTTCCACATCATTTTCAACTTTTAAATTTGGAATATTGTTTATACCGTCCGCTAATTTCTTCGCGAGCTCATGGTCGTCCGACAGACGTTCCACATTCTCCGTTAACGCTACTAAGCCCGGTCCGGCTATCATACCAGCTTGCCTTAAACCACCACCCAAACGTTTGCGCCATTTCTTCGCCTTGTGAATGAATGCTTGATCTCCAGCAATAATAGAACCTACTGGCGCTCCTAAACCTTTTGATAAACAGAATTGAACCGTATCTGTGTATTTGGCATATTCACGTACCGCAATTCCCGATGCAACAGATGCATTAAATAAACGTGCACCATCCAAATGTACCGGAATATGATGTTTTTTTGCTACCTCATAGATTTGTTTCATATTATCAAGTGGAATAACTGTACCACCAGCCTTATTGTGGGTATTCTCTAAGCAGATTAGCGTTGTTTCAGGAAAGTGGATATCCTCAGCTCTTATAGCAGCAGCTACTTCGGCAGGATCCATCGCTCCTTTCACACCTTGAATCGGGCGTGATTGAACGCCAGCTAGCGCAGAGAAAGCACCTGCTTCATATAAATAAATATGTGCACTTGCTTCCATAATCACTTCATCACCCGGTTTACAATGTGTCAAAGCTGCAATTTGATTCCCTTGGGTACCACTTGTGACAAACAAAGCCGCTTCTTTCCCTAATATATTAGCAGCTGTCTCTTCTAACCTTTTCACAGTGGGATCCTCTCCGTAGACGTCATCCCCTACCTCGGCTTCATAAGCAGCTTTCCTCATTGCTGCAGTTGGCAGCGTAACAGTGTCACTTCGTAAATCGATCACGGCTATGCCCTCCTTCTATACAATCTCCCATCTATTTTACTATAAAAATAGATAAAGTAGTGTTCAACACAACTTGTGAAACTTTTCACAAACTTGCCACAATTGCCACATTTTGTAAACGCTATCACCTGATATAGTAAAAATATAAAGAGCGAAGGGGTGAAAAAAATGATCTTATACGAATGGAAAAACTTCGGTACCGAAACAGACATATACACACGCGAAAGCTTTGAAGCAGAAATTGGTGATGAATTTGAAGCAATGATGTTTGATGAGAAAAAAGATATACCGAGCTTGATTTGGACAAAAAACTTTGTCGTCAACATCAAACCAATCGCAAGGATGTATAGGGATGTTTCGTTTGTTAAGATCCCCCGTAACCCGTCGTCAGCAAAGTAAATCATTTATGGGGTTTCATGCTCAACAGTTCACAAATTTAACTAGGAGGGATTTACCATGGCTAAGGTGATAAATAAGCCTACACAAGAAAACAATGTAACAAAAAGTATTGATGTACTAGTAGATCAAGCAAAACAAGCATTGGTAGAAATGAAACAATTGAACCAAGAACAGGTGAATGACATTGTTAAACAGATGGCTTTGGCTGGCTTGGATCAACATATGCAATTAGCTAAATTAGCAGTTGAAGAAACTGGTCGAGGTGTTTATGAAGATAAAATCATTAAAAATATCTTTGCTACAGAATATATTTATCACAACGTCAAGTACGATAAAACGATTGGTGTCATCAATGAGAATGTACATGATGGCGTTGTAGAGATTGCAGAGCCAATTGGCGTAATTGCTGGAGTAACACCAGTTACCAACCCAACTTCAACAACGATGTTCAAAGCGATTATCTCAATTAAAACAGGTAACCCAATCATATTCGCTTTCCATCCATCTGCTCAAAAAAGTAGCTCAACAGCAGCGCGCGTCTTGTACGATGCAGCTGTAAAGGCTGGGGCACCGAAAAACTGTATTCAATGGATTGAACAACCGTCATTGGAAGCAACGCAAACATTAATGAACCATGACCGCGTTTCTTTAATACTTGCAACAGGTGGAGCCGGAATGGTGAAAGCGGCTTATAGTTCCGGAAAACCAGCATTAGGTGTTGGACCTGGTAATGTTCCATGTTACATTGAAAAGTCTGCCAACATCAAACGTTCTGTCAATGATCTAATTCTATCTAAGACATTTGATAACGGCATGATCTGCGCATCTGAGCAAGCTGTGATCGTGGATAAAGAAATATATGAAGAAGTTAAAAAAGAATTATTAGATAATGGTTGTTACTTCTTGAGTCCTGCCGAAAAAGCGAAGGTCGAAAAGTTAGTAATTAATGAAAATACTTGCGCTGTCAACCCATCTATCGTTGGTATGAAACCTGTTAAAATCGCAGAAATGGCAGGTGTTAAAGTACCTGAGGATACGAAGATTCTTATAGCTGAATTAACTGGTGTAGGACCAGATCACCCACTTTCTCGTGAAAAATTAAGCCCTGTTCTTGCTGCATATAAGGTGGAGAATGTGGAAGAAGGCTTAAAACGCGCAGAAGAAATGCTAGAATTTGGTGGACTCGGACACTCTGCAGTTATCCATTCAGAAAACCAAGAAGTGATTGATGCATTTGGTCTTAGAATGAAAGCAGGTCGTCTAATCGTTAATGCACCATCATCTCAAGGAGCAATCGGCGATATCTATAATGCTTACATGCCATCATTAACACTAGGGTGTGGGTCTTATGGCGGTAACTCTGTATCTACAAACGTAGGCGCTGTTCACTTAATCAACGTAAAGAAGATGGCGAAAAGGAATGTTAATATGCAATGGTTCAAAGTACCACCAAAAATTTATTTCGAGAAAAATTCTGTTCAATATTTAGCTAAGATGCCTAAGATTTCAAAAGCATTTATCGTTACCGATGAAATGATGGTTAAACTAGGCTATGTTGATAAAGTGTTATATAACTTGCGTAAACGTGCAGATTACGTACACTGTGAAATTTTCTCTGATGTAGAACCAGATCCATCTAAAGAAACAGTCATGCGTGGTGCTGCGGCGATGGATGCATTCCAACCAGATGTCATTATCGCACTTGGTGGTGGATCTGCGATGGACGCTGCAAAAGGAATGTGGTTATTCCATGAACATCCTGAAACAGACTTTAATGGCTTAAAACAGAAATTCCTAGATATTCGCAAACGTGTTTACAAGTACCCTGAACTTGGACGACGTGCACAGTTTGTAGCGATTCCAACTACATCTGGTACTGGATCAGAAGTAACATCATTCTCGGTTATTACAGATAAAGAAAATAATGTTAAATACCCGTTAGCAGATTACGAATTAACACCAGACGTTGCCATTATCGATCCACAATTTGTGATGACTGTTCCACCAGCAGTAACTGCCGATACGGGAATGGATGTATTGACTCACGCAATTGAAGCATACGTGTCTATCATGGCAAATGACTATACAGATGGTTTAGCTATTAAAGCAATTCAACTTGTATTTGAATATTTACCACAGGCTTATAAAGATGGTTCTAACGAAAAAGCTCGCGAAAAAATGCATAATGCATCAACGATTGCAGGTATGGCCTTCGCCAACGCGTTCTTAGGTATTAACCATAGCCTGGCTCACAAATTAGGCGCCGAATTCCATATTGCTCACGGACGTGCAAATGCAATCTTAATGCCACACGTTATTCGTTACAATGCAATTAAGCCGAAGAAATTCGCTGCATTCCCGAAATATGAACACTTTATTGCAGACCAGCGCTATGCTGAAATTGCTAAAGTGTTAGGTTTACCAGCAAGAACAACAGAAGAAGGTGTAGAAAGCTTAGTGCAAGCAATTATCAGCCTAGCTAAAGAATTAAACATTCCGATGAGCATTGCTGAAAATGGCGTGAGCAAAAAAGACTTTGAAGCAAAAGTAGACTATTTAGCTGAACGTGCGTTTGAAGACCAATGTACAACAGCAAACCCTAAACTACCTTTAGTAACAGAACTTGCAGAAGTTTACCGAAATACATTTAAAGGCGTTTAAGTTTTAAAACTACCTCCCTATATATATATATATTTATCCTCCCACAAGTGTGGGAGGATTTTTTATTTTTCATCTAGAAGGGTATGAGTTAGATAAGACTAAAAGGAGGCGTTCACATGTCTATATATTCAAAAGATGCGTTAAAAGATCATCACGCTTTGATTACAGGTGCCACTGGAGGAATTGGTTTCGAAACTGCTCTGGTTTTAGCTAGTATGGGGGCAAATATAACAATCACTGGGCGGAAACAAGATAAATTAGAGCTACTAAAAGAAAAAATATTTGATGAAAACCCACAAGCATCTGTTTTTATGTATCAAGCAGATCTTAGTGACTCCAATCAAATTGAGTATTTAGTGAATACTGCTTCGAAAGAAATGGGTGATATATCTTTATTAGTTAACGCTGCTGGGGTACTTGGCGGAGATATAGTGGAAAATTTAACACAAGACGAATTAGAAAAAGTGATGCATATGAATTATACAGTTCCAATTCTTTTATCCCAACAAGTGTATAAACAAATGAAACAGAATAAAAAGGGTGCGATTGTGAATGTCTCCTCTTTATCCGGTCTGCGAGGAACTTACGGAGGAACAGCCTATTGTGGTTCTAAATTTGCATTAATTGGATTCACACACGCATTTGCTCTAGAAGCAATTGAGCATGGGGTCAGAGTTAATGCGGTTTGTCCTGGATTTGTAGAGACAGAGATGGGGAGAAAAGCAATTGAAGCGAAAGCTAAAAGAGAGAACCGTAGTTTTGATCAACAATATAAGTTGGCAAACACAGGGTTACCTTCCGGCCGGATATCAACACCTGAGGAAGTTGCTAACACGATTGCATTCCTATTATCAGATGCTGCAACAAATATTGTAGGTGAATCCGTGAAAATATCTGGCGGAGCTGTGATGAGATAAAGAGGGATTTTCGTTTTAATTAATATGTAAACAAAACGGCACTAATAGCTTAGTGCCGTTTGAAGTATTCATATCGATTTCATATGTACTATAAGAACGTTTTCCTTACATCTACGCATTACAAAAGAATTAATATTGTTATCCCTCTTCATGTAAGGGGGTAATATTTCCCAGGCAATGTTATGTCCCGCATATTATTAGGATGTCCCGACTAAGCAAGATAGCAACGTAACTATTTACTTATTTTCTTTGCTAATTCAATAATATAGCTAAAGAAGTCATCCGCTTTAACATCATACACAACATTGACTTCTCTGCCCTCATCTAATTGAGTTGTCCTTCCTTGACTTGGTCCTTCCGCAATAACCGTGCTTTTTACTACCTTTGAAGAAACCAAATCTTCTCTTCCGACAGAGGCTGTAGTTAATACATCCCATAAATAGTACGTGGAGTTTGTCTCCATATGTACTAATGGAGGTACCGCTGCGTAACACTGACCTAGAAAATCCACTCCTTCATATTTGCGTTCTGATGCCCATTTATTTCTTACTTCTAATGTTAACGGAACTTGTTTCGTACTCTCTAAAGCAACCATATCTATTTTTAATCCACTTGCCCAAACCCGTTGCACTGCATATGGATCCCAAAATGCATTCCACTCCGCAGTTCCATCATGCTCTGGTTCCTCTACATTCCCCATTTCTTGGAATGTACCACCCATCCATACTAACTTTTCTATTTTGTCTTCAATCTCAGGAGCTTCATCAAGTGCTCTTGCTAAATCAGTTAGGGGTCCAGTAAAAAGAAGTGTCGTTTTCTCTTTCGTTTTTTTCAATGTCTCAATTAAATGTTTGTGCGCAAACAAGTCACTTAATGGTGTTTCCATTTTGCCGCTTTCGTTTAAAATAGGTAGAGCATCAACCACAAATGTGTGCATTCTCCACTCGGCCGGGAACGGGTTCGCTGCTCTTGAATTAGATTTTGCCACTTCAACCGGATAAGAACAAAAACGATCAATAATTTTTCTGCTAGCATCCGTTCCTGGTTCCAAATAACCATCAGCAGGAATAACCGATACACCGGTCAACTGAATGTCTTCCATTTGGGTTAATAAAAATAACGATACGAGATCATCTACACCCGCATCATGATTAAGATACACATTTTTAGTCATACGAATCTCCTTTAAATTATGGTCATATTTTTTTCTAAACAATATAAAACAGTTGGGACATAGTCGAGGAACTTACTCATTCACTAATGCAACCTGCGTACTTTTATCCAATCTTGATAATGCATCAGAATAATAGTCTAACACAGCTTGGACATACATAAAATCTCCATAACAAGCATTATAGGGTTCAGCTTCTTTTCTTATACAGCTATAGATTCCTGTATGCTTTAGTTCCTCATACTTTTTTTGTGAGAATTGAATAGCCAATTCTTCTGTGTACTGCCCACCATTGTCTTGAACATAAGAAATAAATCCGATACCAAAGTTATAGGATTGTAAAGCAAGCTTCACATCCCCATTGGCTTGTTCCAGCACCTTAGAAAAATAAGCAACTCCCTGTTTAATAGATACCTCAGGATCTTCTATACATCCAACTTCGCCGCAATAACTTTCCGAAGCTTGCATCGGGTCATTCCCTCTTCCACTAGACTCTTGCATCATCAACGAAAGAACTACTGCAGTGTATTTTTCCTTATTATGTTCTTTCAAGTATTTATTCACAAGTGGCTTATACTGTATTACTTCTTCGGTTAATGACTTTTCTATATTATTGGATTCTAGAGGTTCTCTATTATTATCTTCAAATAAAATGAAAAAAGCGACCAGTATTAGCAGGATGGCTCCTATATGTGCAACAGATGTGTGTTTCTTTTTAGTCATAAAATCCGATCACCTTATCCTTTCTAATTCACTAATATTCTAGTCTTTTACTCTACTTGTTATTTTATCTATTAATTTCACTTTTATACAGCTAGTACACTATCATTAAATTCTTTCTGAAACAGGTTACCTGCCTTATCCAAAAAAACCCCCTTACGCATATACTTAATAAAGTATCATCATTTTAACATACATTGAGGTGATCTTATGAAGAATAAAGAAGTATCGAATGAGTCTGTAAAAAGAAAGAAAAAAGGAAGAAGAGCCGGGTGTAATTGCGGTAGAAGAAGAAGAGTAAAAAAATAGACATTGATATGGCGGCACCGTTTTTGGTGAAGCATTAGCTCCTAAAAGTCTGTGTATCATCACATTACGAACAACTTGTCTCCGCTATATTCGCTATTATTTAACTAACCCTAGACAGAAGTTGTCTAGGGTATATGTTTTAATAACGAAGGGAATCAAGTACAACTTGAATGATCGATGCAACTGCTGCCAAGGCGAGTATAACAATTATAGGAAAGAACATGTATGGGAATAATGTATAGCCTACAAAGATAATCGCTGCACTCCATACACCGAAACACCATTGACAGCTTAGTAATTCTCCAATAAATCTCTGAATGCCCTTTCCCTTTATATGGATAACTTCCTCTATAGAACCATCTTCTAATACTTCTTCTTTGACTTCGTGGAATGGTTCTCTCAAGAAATTAGTTATCGTATCAAATACAATAAGTCTTGTAAAACGAAATGTTGCCAAACCGAGTAATATAAACATATACCAAGAAAGCATTGTATCACCTCATTTAGTGGAATTACTCCATCTTATTCGGTCAGACAAATTAAGTTATCCTTTTTGCGTTCATTTATAATGCTCCAAAGTACTTATTTACATTTTAAATTTTTTAAACTAATATGGATGATTACAAGGGAGGGATGATGCTTGCGCCGATTTCTACTACTTTTATGTATAAGTATTATTTCTATAACCCTACTAGGAAACGCAACCACTATATTCAACAATGATTTAGATCATGTAATCGTTGAAAGTGAAATAATAACCTATGAACCTGAGTCAACAAAAAATTCTAACCCCTTTTTGTTACCAAACACGACGACCTACTTCATTATAAGCTCGATAACTATTATGATTGGTCTTGCGCTACCACCTATACGATTACTTAAAAAACCTTTTTTAATAACTATTTTTTATCAGTCATCTTATCTCGGAACAAACCGTTTTTCCTCATAATTTCGGAAATTTGCTAGAAGGGGGAACGGTCATGATTATTCACATCTCACGCATGATCTTTATAGGAATTTTTTCTTTTACTGCACTATCTTTATTGGCTTATCAAGGAATTGAAATTGTTCATTCCTTTTACAACTTATTTCATAAAAAGTGATACCATATTTTTAGATACGTTTACTTACTGTGGAGAAAATATCAAATCACACACATATGATTTCACAGTAAATTCAACACCATATTATAGCTTGATTAAAAAAAAAAAAAAACGCTTGGATTTGAAATCCAAGCGTTTTTTATTGTTATTTATCTACAATAGTGAATCTTCTTTTTGACCTGCGAATTAATCACAATTAACTGTTAACAAAACTATGATTTAGAAAAATATGTTAAAATTATATTAATAATGAACTTGAGAAGAATTGATCGAACAGAGGTGAATTTAATGGATTTTGAATTAAGCTTAAAAAATAAACGGGTAAGAATATGGTTATGGATGATGATTCCTGCCTTATCTATCGCAACTGCATTGTTCCTATTCATACCAAAGGAACATAACTACATTGGTATTCTACCAATTATAATTGGTTACTTTATTTATATAGGATGGGTAATTGCCGAGAAGAAAAAACAGAGATAAACCTTTATTAACAGGGTGTTTATATCCCGTAAAGAAACGCAAGCTAGAGCAATATAATGACAGATTTCTTAATAAAGCCTATGATCTACAAAGGGATGTTTTAGATGTTTTTATTTTTTATACTTTTGTCAGTTATATTTATGTTTGTTCTTCTTGGGGTTATTTTAGCTTTTATATATTTTATATTGGCTGGCAAAAAACATTATTATTCTTGGTTCATTCTCGTTATACTCTTGTTATTTCTGTACATAACAGTTAGTTTTTTCTTTGACTACATTTAAGAGGAATAATATTTCTTTATTTTGGTTGAAAAAAATGCACTTAGCATCGGCATCCATTATTTTTTATATTGAGCCAACAAAACTCCTGGAGCCACTTCAACATCATTTATATGACGAAAGCCTAGCTTCTCGTATAACTTCCTTGCTGGATTATTTTTAGTCCCAGTACTAACGAATACAGTTTTAGTTGAAGCAATTTGTTCAATCACAAATAAGACTAGGTTCTTCCCAATTCCTTTTCCGAAATGATTTGGATTAACAACCAATCTACAAATATCAACACTTTCCTCTTCTACCTCATAAGAAATCACACCTAAGATGCGGTTATTTTCTACCCATCCAAGAAAGGTTTCTTTACTCCTAGTTATAGAGGATACATCTTCATACAGTTGAGGAATTTCATTAAACCCAATTAATGCTGCTTCTACTTGATAAGCAGGGATTTGAATGTCTAAAATGTCCTTTGCAACCGCGGCATTCTTATGAACCAATGGTTGAATCATAGCTTGCGCCAACTCTCACTTTTTTTAATTAATCGTATTGATTTTGTACCGTTGGCTCAGCATAGTACCTGCCAATAAATTGTCCATAAATGGATGCAAGTACCTGTTGAAACAACATCCCAATCACCACAGGCACTGCCACAGGTGGAGGGAAAAATGCTACTGCAATAACGGCACCAGCACTAATATTCCGCATTCCACCTGTAAATGTTAATGCAATCACTATATCCTTTTCCCTTTTCAAAATGGTGCCGATCGTCCACGATAATAAGTATCCACAGAAAGCAATACCAAACATAACAGCCGCGATTCCAACTAGCTTCCAACTGATTTGGCTAAGGAATGGAGCAACTACAGCACTATTAATCATAATGACACTGGCCAATCCCAACTTTGAGATTGGCGCTAATATTGGGCTCCAAGAATCTGTAATTTTCCCGTTTGTTATATGGTTTAGAAACATTCCAGCTAAGGATGGCAAAACAATCATACCAATTAAACCTTTCATCATATTCCAACTATCCAGTTCCACTGACTGGCCCACCAAGATAGATAGACTACTAGGTACAATAAATGGCGCAAGGATCGTATCAATAAGAATAATGGATAGTGTTAAAGCAATGTTCCCTTTGTACATTGCCACCCAAATAAAACTAGTAATACCAGTTGGAATCACCATCGCCAAAATAAAGCCAGTTATCGTTAACATATCATCCTGAAATGTAATATAGCCAACTGCCCAAGCCAGGAGTGGCATGAAAACATGTAAGATTGTTAGCACAATTACGATTGGAAAAGGATTGGCTATTGCACGTTGTAGCGATTTGAAGCTTGAACTTAAACTTCCTGAAAAAGTCATAAACGCAAAAATCCAAGGGACTAGAAAAGAGAGAGGTGCTAATCCTGATGCTAAGAGCACACCAATAATGACACTTAATGGCGCAATTATTGGCATGATCTTTTCTATTTTTTTATTTAATCGTATAAGCATACTATTACCCCAAGGTTTGATTTTGTTATAATTTTACAAGCGAAGGCCTTGTGCGATCCCAATTAACTTCAACAGGAATACCAAAGAATTCGGACAACACTTGATTTGTAAGTACATATTTCGTTTGATCAGCGGTGAATACCTGGCCCTGTTTTAATAGCAGGGTGTGATCAAAACATGGTAGCACTTCTTCTACATGATGCGTGACATATATAATAGAAGGAGAACTTTCTTTTTGTGCAAGTGATTCAATTGATTCTAACAATTGCTCTCTAGCTAAAAAGTCCAATCCATTCGTTGGTTCATCCAAGATCAGTAATTCAGGATCAGCCATTAGTGCTCTTGCAATCAACACTCTCTGCCTCTCCCCTTGCGATAAAGTGCGATAACTGCGGTTCGCATATGTAAAGCTACCCATTTCCTTTAATAACCGCTGTGCCTTCTCTCTCATCTCATCCGTTGGTGTTTCGTAAAGACCGATGGACGCAAATGCACCACTCAATACGATTTGGTATGCACTATCTGTCTCATAAATCCTTTGTTGGATTGAAGAGGAAACAATTCCTACCTTTTTACGAAGCTTATCTCCTAAGGGATCTTTCCCAAACCGATGTCCAAGTACGTTCACATCACCTTTTGTCGGAAAATAATAGGCACAAAGCATATGCAATAAAGCTGTCTTTCCCGCACCATTTAACCCTAGCATAGCCCAGTGCTCCCCTTTATGTATGTTCCAATCTATGTCCTTTAAAATCCATTTTCCTTCTTTCATTAGCGAAACGTTCTTTAACTCTAACATTGCACGGATCTCCTTTAATTAATCATCTTCATCTATTATCTCTTATTATTACAATATTTTCGAGTACCACGGCTTTCAAAAGAGAAAGCTATTCATTCTCATTTATGATGAACTAATAATAATCACATTTTTTGAAATTTATATCACGAAAGATATTGAAAATGATTCTCATTATCATGTATAATGATAATTGTAATACACATCCAATTGCGAAATCTGGACACATCCCAAGCTCATCAATTATTTGTTACCCCCAATTAACAAATTCTATAAGGATGTTTCCAAACATATGAGAGAGGGTAGATAAAAATACCTTCTCTCTTTTTTTATCTTATTTTAGCAAATATCCCTAATCCATCTCCCACTTACACATAACTTCTTCACACACAAAATAAACACTATATAGATTAACTATCTATTTATAATTATTTTAATTAAACATTGATTTTTATAAAGTTTGTATTATAATAAGATATGTATTATTCATTAAACAATTATAGGGAGAGGTGTTCACATAGTGAGTAAAGAAAAAAATTACTTAACAACAGCATCAGGAGCGCCGGTTGGCGATAACCAAAATTCAATTACTGCAGGTCATCGTGGACCTACTTTAATCCAGGATGTACACCTTTTAGAAAAACTTGCACACTTTAACCGTGAACGCGTTCCGGAACGTGTTGTGCATGCTAAGGGTACTGGTGCACACGGTTATTTTGAAGTGACTAATGATGTTTCTAAATATACAAAAGCAGACTTTTTATCAGAAGTTGGTAAACGAACTCCAATGTTCATTCGTTTCTCTACTGTTGCTGGTGAGCTAGGATCTGCTGACACAGTACGTGATCCTCGTGGTTTCGCTGTGAAATTTTATACAGAAGAAGGTAACTATGATTTAGTAGGTAACAATACACCTGTCTTCTTTATTAGAGATGCAATAAAGTTCCCTGACTTTATTCATACACAAAAACGTCACCCAGGTACTGGAAGAAAAGACGCTAACATGGTCTGGGATTTCTGGTCTTTATCTCCGGAATCTTTACACCAAATTTCAATTCTTCACTCTGACCGTGGTATTCCTGCAACATTACGTCATATGAACGGGTATGGAAGCCATACATTTAAATGGGTAAATAAAGATGGAGAAGCTTTCTGGATTAAGTATCACTTTAAAACAGATCAAGGGGTTAAAAACCTAGATGTGGCTTTAGCTGATAAACTCGCAGGTGAAAACCCTGATTATCACGCTGAAGACCTTTATAACGCTATTGAAGATGGCAACCACCCATCATGGACACTTAAAGTACAAGTTATGCCTTACGAAGATGCAAAAACGTACCATATTGATCCATTTGATGTTACTAATGTATGGCCACATACGGATTATCCATTAATCGAAGTTGGTAAAATGGTGCTTGATAAAAACCCTGAAAACTTCTTTGCCGAAGTAGAGCAGGCAGCATTCTCACCAGGGCACTTTGTACCTGGAATTGAAGCATCTCCTGATAAAATGCTTCAAGGTCGTCTATTTGCTTATTCCGACGCGCACCGTTACCGCGTTGGAGCAAATCATGAAGCATTACCAATTAACCGCGCGAAATCACCAGTTAATAACAATCAACGTGATGGCGCAATGCGTTTTGACGGAAATGGCGGAAATAATATAAATTATGAGCCAAATAGCTTTAATGGTCTTAAAGAAACACCTGAAAACAAGACTAGTCCCTTTGAAGTTTCTGGTTTCGCTGATAGTGTTGCTTATGATAGTGACGATCACTTTTCTCAACCACGTAATCTATTCCGTAATGTAATGAATGATGACGAGCGTACTCGTTTAATTCAAAACTTTGTGGATCACTTAAGTGGTGTAGATTATGATGAAATCAAACTACGTCAAATTGAATTGTTCTATAAAGTAGATCCTGAATTAGGAACTCGCATTGCAGAAGGACTTGGCCTATCTGTTCCTGAAACTGCAAAATAATAGTATTTCCATTTGATGCCGTTCAATATTGAACGGCATTTTTTTGCATGATTAAATCTTTCCTTTAAAAAGACGTTACCATAAAGGGCTTCAGGGGAATGATAAACGGAAGATCTATATACTACATAAGTGGAAGAATACGATTTGTTCGAATGGAAAAACATATATTTATACTTTTGAATTGGTGGTGGCTATAATTGATTATCTTATATTAATAGTAGGCTTTGTATTGTTAATCAAAGGGGCTGACTTTTTTGTAGATGGCTCATCTAAAATCGCTAAAGCTTTACACGTTTCTCCTCTATTAATCGGCCTTACCATTGTTTCTTTTGGAACAAGTGCTCCGGAAGCAACCGTCAGCATTCTTGCTGCTGTGGAAGGTAATGCGAGCGTTTCCCTTGGTAATGTCGTTGGTAGTAATATTTTTAATATTACACTCGCTATTGGATTAACAGCCGTTATTTTCCCACTAAAGGTGGAAAGCGCAACGATTCGGAAGGAAATACCATTCACACTCCTTACTAGCGTGGCTCTATATATTCTGATAATTGATGTTACTTTACAAGGTACAGCTACTAATATCCTTACAAGGTCTGATGGCATTATCTTGCTGCTATTTTTGCTTATTTTTATGAGCTATATTTTTGAAGTAGCACGTAGTAACCGTGAACATGTTTTGGATAAGACAGTAACCACATCCACGAAAGAGTGGGGGAAAAATATTTTCATTACCCTAATTGGGTTAGGAGCTATCATATTTGGTGGAAACCTTGTCGTTAATAGCAGTACTGAAATCGCTTATGCATGGTGCATGAGTGAAACGCTAGTCGGTCTTACGATTGTCGCAATTGGTACATCCCTACCTGAATTAGTTACGTCTGTTATGGCAGCTTTTAAAAAGCAAAGCGATATAGCACTAGGAAACGTCGTTGGTAGTAGTATTTTTAATATACTATTTGTACTCGGAACGACAGCTACCATTACACCATTAGCGATTGAAAGTAAAATATTTTTTGATATCATCATTATGATTACTCTAACAATCGCTCTACTTGTTTTTTCAAGTACAAAACGTACGATAAGTAGAGGTGAGGGTGCCATACTAGCTACTGCATATATCATTTACCTGGTTTACATTATCATTAGGAATTAGCACTGTAGGATAAGGGAGTTTTCTTTGTGGAGAACATTTCATCACTTAAACCGTTGCCACGTACATTTTACAAGAGACCAACACTTGATTTGGCAGAGCAACTTCTTGGATGCATCATCATTAAAGAAACATTAGAAGGAATAGCTGCAGGAACGATCGTGGAGACCGAAGCTTATATCGGACCAGAAGACCAAGCAGCACATAGTTACCAAAATAGAAGGACGAAGCGAACAGAAGTAATGTTCGGACCACCTGGCTATACGTACACTTATTCGATGCATACGCATTGTTTATTTAATGTAGTAAGTGGAAAGGTCGACCATCCTGAAGCTGTTTTGATACGTGCAATAGAACCTTATTATAATATTGAATTAATGAGAAAAAGACGGAATAAAATTGGGAAAGAACGCGACTGGACTAACGGGCCCGGAAAGCTTACGAAAGCATTAGGCATAACAATGGACGATTACGGCCATCAACTTACGGATAATCCTCTATGGATTGCTAAAGGTGATACAAGGGGTGAAATGGTAAGCACAGGTCCCCGAATCGGAATCGACAATGCAGGAGAAGCAAAAAATTATCCTTGGAGATTTTGGTTAAAAGGAAATACCTTTGTATCAAGGTAGATGCATGCATAGCATTTGAAATAAAAATCCATACTAATTTCGAAGTTCTATTATATTTAGCAGGAGGATGGTCGGGTATGGCTAAAAAACAAAACAAGGAAAAGCTACCTGTAGAAAAAGCTGAAGATGTAGAATTTTCTTATGAACTGGCGGATTCTGAAGATTTAGAAGCTGTTGAGCGGATGAATAAAGCAGATCGCCGAGCAACTCAAAAAAAATAAAAAAAAGTTATAAAGAAAGCGGTGGGCTTATCCATCGTTTTCTTTTTTAATGAAAAAGCCTAAAAGAACAACGCCTCATTATTTTCAGACTATTTAGATTATATTCAAAAATGAATTATTTGTAAGGATTATTAACAAAACGGTAGCATTTAATAAGTTGTCGTACTTTATTGACACTAATCATTGCTTAGAGCGTTTAACGCTTGTTAATCGCTACATAACTCGTTTGATAAAAACCAAGCATCTCTATATCATAATATATGTTACAAAAAGTTGAACAATAAAAGTATTCGAAGGGAGACGTTATCATTAATAGTCAAATAGCAACTGCAACTGCTCCAGAAAAAGTGATTACATTTGAAAAGCCAAAGGTTGAAGATGGAGCAGCAATGTGGGAATTAGTAAACAATTCAACGTTAGATTCAAATTCTGTTTATAAGTACATTATGATGTGTGAGTATTTCGCAGAAACGTGTGTTGTTGCTAAAGAAGATGATAAACTAGTTGGCTTCGTAACTGCATTTATCCCTCCAGAAAAACCAGATGCGGTATTTATATGGCAAGTAGGTGTAGATTCTTCACAGAGAGGTAAAGGAATCGCATCTAGACTCTTAAATCACCTGATTGAAAGAGAATACTGCCAAGATGTTCGCTTTGTCGAAGCGACTGTAACTCCATCCAATAATGCGTCTCAATCATTATTCCGTAAACTAGCACGTGATCATCAGACAGAATGTACTGTCACTGAATTTTTCAAAGAAGAATTATTTCCTGGCGATGATCATGAAGAAGAATTGAACTTCCGCGTTGGACCAATTGAAAAATAATTCAAGGGTTTAACTTTAAGGATATCGGGTATGTAAAACATACCTTAAAGATGTACGTAAATACTAAGGAGGAAATTTAAACGTGACTCATAATTTAAATATTTTTGAAAATATGGAATCAGAAGTACGTAGCTATGTACGTAGCTTTCCAACTGTTTTTACAAAGGCAAAAGGTTATAAAATGTGGGATGAAGCTGGTAAAGAATATATCGATTTCTTCTCCGGTGCAGGAGCACTTAACTACGGTCACAACGACACAGTAATGCAAAAGAAATTAGTTGAATATATAACAAGTGACGGAATTACGCACTCTTTAGATATGGCATCAAGTGCAAAAGCAGAGTTCTTAACTAAATTTAACGAAACAATCCTAAATCCTAGAGACATGGATTATAAAATTATGTTCCCTGGACCGACTGGAACAAACACAGTAGAAAGTGCGCTAAAGCTTGCACGTAAAGTAACAGGAAGAACAGATGTTATTAGTTTTACAAATGGATTCCACGGTATGACAATTGGTTCTCTATCGGTTACAGGTAATTCAATGAAACGTAAAGGTGCTGGGATCCCACTTCAAAACGTGGTGACGATGCCTTACGACAATTATGTAGATGATCAAGATTCACTAGATTATTTGGAGCGTTTCTTAGATGATAGCGGTAGTGGTGTTGCAATTCCTGCAGCAATGATTCTTGAAACTGTTCAAGGTGAAGGTGGAATTAATGCGGCGAGCTTCGAATGGCTTCAGAAAGTAGAAAGCATCTGTAAGCGTTGGGGAATCCTACTAATTATTGATGATGTTCAAGCTGGTGTTGGCCGTACTGGTACATTCTTTAGCTTCGAGCCTGCAGGTATTAAACCTGATATTATTTGTATGTCCAAATCACTAAGTGGTTATGGCCTTCCATTTGCAATTACATTAATTAAACCTGAGCATGATAAGTTTGCACCTGGTGAGCACAACGGAACATTCCGTGGTAATAACCATGCATTTATCACTGCAACATCAGCGTTAAGCTATTGGGAGAACGAGCAATTCGAAAAAGATATTAAAGTAAAATCAGATATCATGATGAATTTCTTAGAAGAAATGGTAGAGAAATACCCAGAATTAAAAGGGGAAGCACGTGGACGTGGATTCATGGTAGGTATTGCTAGTGACGTGGATGGTCTTTCTAATAAAATCGCTGCTAAAGCATTTGAATTAGGACTAATCATGGAAACTTCTGGACCAAAAGATGAAGTATTCAAGTTATTCCCACCGCTAACTATCGATGAAGATGGATTGAAACAAGGTTTGGCTATTCTTGAAGAAAGTATTAAAGCTACAGTAAAAGAACCAGTAACGAACTAACTTTAATTTCAGCTATAAAAGCAAACAGGAGGAACCGTAATGAAAGTAATTTCTTTAAAAGATGTAATGGGGACAGAACAAGAAGTAGATGGAGGTAATTGGATCTCTAGACGTCTACTTTTGAAAAAAGACGGTATGGGCTATACAGTTAACTATACTACGATTAAACCAAATACAGAAACACACATTTGGTATCAAAATCACCTAGAATCTGTTTATTTAACAGAGGGTGAAGGTGAAGTTGTTACACTTAGCGATAACAAAGTTTGGCCTATAAAAAAAGACGATCTTTATGTACTAGATAAACATGATGAGCACTTACTACGTACGAAAACAGGTATGAGCATGGTTTGTGTATTCAACCCACCACTAACAGGTAAAGAAGTACACGATGAGAATGGTGTATACCCTGTAGATGAAGATTAATGATTAACCCCACTCTTGTGGGGTTTTTTTTATTATTCAACTTTTAGAGCGAAATTATAGACAGCATCGCCGTTAGATACTCTTTCTTCTTGTTCATCCATCCACCACACGCCATATGAATAATAAAAAACTCCTTCTTCTAAAGGGGCAGAGAATCGATTATCTTCCACATTTACTTCAACTTCACTACTTTCACTTATCTGTAATACATGAAACTCATTCGGTTGTGGCTCATAATTCATTACAAAAGTTATGTTTTCTCCAGATTTAACTTTGATTGGTTCCTTACCTTTTAAAAGTTCTTTTGGCCCAGCCATATCGACACAGGTGGATTGGTCATTTGATTTCCAACAATAAGAACCTAACGTCGTTTCGTAGGATTGATCGCCTATATCCACCATAGCTTGTGGAGGCTTTTCCCCATCAGTTTCTTTATTTGAATCTGAACAACCAAAAAGGATAATGCCAGCAATTAACAACGATGGAACTAACCATTTTTTCATTGGTTTACCTCCTCTCTTTGAAATACAATTGATTATACTACACTCATTATATTCTATAAAAAAGGTACTTTCCCTTTTTATAGAATATAATGAGTGTTTAAAAGCCAATTGATATATTTTTAACAATTTTGATCACAAGCTAGAATTCTTCTATCCCAACAAAGAAAGCATATGATTCAATATGAAATCACATGCTTTTTACAGTAATCTATCCCTTGAAAATACTTGAATGAACCCACGTGCATTTTACTTTGCTTTAAACCGCAGTCTCGGTGAGGAAGTATTTTTTATTCGCTTTTCCCCTACCTCATCCAAATCTGACGAACAATTGGGACACTTTATTGCCTTCGATGGAATGGACATCCGGCAATAGGGACATTCTTTCTTTGTCATGGAGTCCACTGGGTGTTGCCCTGGCTTTTTCCACCGATTCAATTGTCTTATAACTAAAAAGATAACAAATAAAACGATAACAAAACGAATAAACGAGGTGATAAATAACCCATAATTAATTGTTGCTACCCCAGCTTCCTGCGCTTTTGTTAACGTATCATAGTGCGTCTCCCCTCCTAACGTAATAAATAGGTTAGAAAAATTCATTTTTGCTAGTAGTACGCCGATTGGAGGTAGGATCACATCCGTAACCAAGGAATCAATTAGCCCACTAAAGGCTGCTCCCAATACTAAACCAATCCCCATATCAGCAGCACTTCCTTTTAATGCAAACTGCCGAAATTCTTTAAATAATCCTATTTCCACCAGTCCCTTTTTATCTCAAGATTAGTTACTATATACTATGTGATAATCGGACATGCTATGAATACAATTATCTATAGGATTCGTCTCAAAACTGTCATTTTTCTAGTACAAACAATTAAATGAAGCAATTATAATAGATAGTAATGAACTCGATTGTGAGGAGGGATAACGATGAAAAAAGATATAGATGATTTGCTGCAAGAAGGAATTTATGGAGCAAAAGAAATAAATCCATCTGAAAGAAAGTTATTTCTAGGCTCTTTAAGAGAAAGAGTTTTACTAGCACTTACAAAAGGACAAGTAATGAAGAACAAAGGGTTGCAGCAGTTGGACGGGTTAATGAAGGAGCATAAGGATTCTACTTTATTATTGAACGGAAACGTTAGCTATCGCTTTTTTAAGCAATACCGTGCGTTAGCTTCTAAGAACAAAATCCCTTATACTTCCGTTAAAAACAAACAAGCAAAGTCCGACTTTGGTGCAGTGTTGACACTAAATTATGCGATAGATAAAGAAGATATTGAATTAAATGAGGAACCTGTGAATAGCAATGAATCGAAAAAGAAAGAAAAAAAATCTTTTTTTGGTTCTTTATTTAAACGATAATACTGCCTGTTTGAATGACGCCCTTTCTATAGAGTGCGTCGTAACACAAGATGATGAGAGAATACAACGCAAGCGGTTATGAGAGACCTTATTTTCCTATTTTAGGCGATTTTAAAATCTAAGCGGCTATACAGTACGCTATTCCAGCAAAATGCACACGTAATTAATGAAATAATGGCAAATAAGGGATCTGATAGCCGCCAAAATCGAACATAGATGGCGGGTGAGAGATAGTTACGTCGGTTTTTCAACAAAAAAAATAGACTGAAATACTTCTACGTATTTCAGTCTATTTTTCGTTGTATAAAATTACATCACCGGCTCGTATTGATGTGCATTAATGACGGACACTAACCGCTCCATCCCGATTTCAATCTGTTCTGGAGATGCGTTCGTAAAGTTCAGGCGCATCGTATTCTGTTCTGGATCAGACACATAGAATGGCGCCCCGGGAACGAATGCAACCCCATTGTCTACTGCTACTTTCAAAAGCTCTGATGTATTAATTTCCTTTGGCATGTTAACCCAAAAGAACATACCACCCTTGGGCGTAATGTAGGATAATTCTTCACTTTCGACTTTATCTAGTAATCCCTTCATCACATGCATACGCTGGAAGTACGTATCTCGCAGGTTTTGAATATGACCATCCAGATCAAAGTCCTTCATTAAATGAATTAATGCATGTTGGCTTATTGAATTCGTGTGTAAGTCTGTTGCTTGCTTTGCTTGTGCCATTAATCGAATAATTTGATGTGGCCCCACAATCCAACCAATTCGCATTGCAGGTACAACTGTTTTTGAAAAAGTGCTTGTATAGAGCACTAACTTATTATTATCCATCGACGCGATCGATGGTGGTGCTGGCGCCTTATCAAATTGAATCTCCCCATATGGGTCATCCTCGAAGATAACGACATGATATTTCTTTGCTAATGCTAGTAACTTTTTACGTCGCTCTAATGACCAAACTTTCCCGCCTGGATTGGAGTATGTTGGTACAACATAAATACATTTTGGTTTTAACCGTGCAATCTTATCCTCGAGATCCTCTTCTAGCATTCCATCATCATCTGAATCGACTGCTACAATTTTGGTTTCGTATGATTCAAAAACTTGAAGTGCTGCCAAATAGGTTGGGTTTTCAGTCAGAATGATATCCCCAGGATTGAACATTACTCTGGCAAATAAATCAATGGCTTGTTGAGAACCAGAGGTAACTAAGATATTCTCAGGATTACGGTGTATCCCTTTCTTTGCCATTCTTTCTGCTAAGCGTTCTCGTAATTCTAGGACGCCTTCGGTTTCTCCATACTGTAATACTTTATTACCAGATGCAATGGCGCTTTGAAAAGCTTGTTGAACAGCTTCGACCGGAAATAAGTTCTCATCTGGTAATCCACCAGCAAAAGATATCACATTCCCTTTGTTAACAACCTTTAAAATGTCACGTACCGCAGAAGACTTCATGTAGCGAACTCGATGCGAAAATCCATACTTCACGTTATTCCCACCCTTACCGTCATTTTATATAGATCTATATATTATTAATAATTTAGAAAAGTCTGATAATGTTTTATAATTATAACATGATTTGTTAAGATTACAAGGAGGCAACAAGCATTAAAGTTAGAATTATACCATTCCATAAATAAAGTGGATTTACACCTTCATGAAAGAGGTGCAAACCCACTTTTACGCACACTTGTTAGCCTAATATCGCTCGATCATTTTCCATCTGCTGACCCCTGATGCGCTTGAATTCATGTAATAACTTCTCAATGGTTAGACTTTGTTTCTCATTTCCAGATACGTCTAGGATAATTTGACCTTTATCCATCATAATTAAGCGATTCCCCAAATCTAAAGCTTGCTGCATGTTATGCGTTACCATTAAAGTCGTTAAATGAAACTTATCCACTACTTCTCCTGTGAGTTTGGTAATCAACTCCGCACGAGATGGATCAAGCGCTGCTGTATGTTCATCTAATAATAATATATTTGGCTCTGTGAACGTAGCCATTAAAAGCGATAACGCTTGTCGTTCCCCACCCGATAAGAGACCCACCTTTGCGTTTAATCGATCTTCTAATCCAAGGTGTAAGGTGTTTAAATACTCTTTAAACAATTCTTTTCTTTTTTTAGTCACGCCAATGCGTAGTCCGCGTTTCTTATTTCGCGCATAGGCCATTGCCAAATTTTCCTCTATCGTCATCGAAGGAGCAGTTCCGGCCATTGGGTCCTGAAACACCCTTCCAATATATCTCGATCGTTTAAATTCCGGTAAGGACGTAACGTTTTTGTTACCTATCTCCACTGTGCCGATATCAGGCTTTTGGCTACCAGAAATTACGTTCATTAACGTTGATTTACCTGCACCATTACTACCAATAACTGTTACAAAATCACCTTGTTCAAGCGTTAAGTTAATATCCTGCAACGCCTTTTTCTCATCCGGTGTTCCCTCATTGAAAGTCACTGAAATGTCTTTTAAATCTAACAAAACTTACGCCCCCTTTGCCTTATCTTGTAACTCTAATCGTTTTCGTTGGCGACGTCTCTGGTCTTTTATTGTTGCAATGAATTTAGGCGTTACTAAAGCACCTACTACTAGAATAGCGGAAATCACTTTCATGTCCCCTGAATCCAAAAATTCTACTTTTAATGCTAATGTTAAAACGATTCGATATATAATTGCACCTAATATAACCGCTAACGTGGTTCTGACAATTGTCTTCTTACCAAATATCGCTTCCCCAATAATAACGGATGCAAGACCAATAACGATCATACCAATCCCCGATTTCAAATCTACGAATCCATCATTTTGGGCGATTAATGCACCGGACAGTGCTACTAATCCGTTCGAAAACCCTAATCCTACAATCTTTAAATTATCTGTATTTGCCGATAAACTTCTAATCATCTTTTCATTATCACCAGTCGCTCGTAACGCTAAGCCTACTTCTGTCTTTAAGAAAAAGTCGGTTATTAGTTTAACAATGATCGTGACAATAATCATAATAAAAAGAACTATCCATGTGCTAGGAACCGCTTCTGCTCCCCATGCTTTTGCCCAGCTATTTAACTGTTGATCAATTCCAGTATTACTCCAAAAGTCTCCGAACATTTTAAAAACGGTTGTTTCCGTTAACAAAGGTATATTCGGACTGCCCCCCATAATCCTCAAATTAATGGAGTACAGAGCAGTCATCATCAAAATCCCAGATAATAATGGGTTTATTTTACCTTTTGTATTTAGAATCCCTGTAATATTTCCAGCGACGAAACCAGCTATTGTTGCCAAAATGGTTGCGGTCACTGGTGATACACCATTAACGATGCACACTGCTGCGACGGCACCACCCGTAACAAAGCTTCCATCTACGGTTAAGTCAGGAAAATCTAATACGCGGAAAGATAAGTAAACACCGAGTGCCATAATTGCGTAGATAATTCCAATTTCAACTGCACTGAACATAGAAAAAAACATGCCTTAATCTCTCCCTCTAACATTTGAAAAGAAAACCGACACTTAAACCTTAACGGAATTAATGTCGGTTTACTTTACTTATTCTGATTTTGTTTCTAAGAATTGAGCCTCTTCATCCCACGCAGCATTCCAATCAATTCCTTGTTCTTCAGCAGCTGCTTTATTTATAAATAACTGCATTTCAGGTGGAATCTCCACTGGGATATCCGACGTTGCTTTTTGACCAGTAAGTACTTCTACAGCCATTTCACCAGCACGGTAACCAATTGTGTGGTAATCAATACCATAGGTAGCGAATCCACCCTTTTCTACAGAGTTAGGTTCACCCACAATTAATGGAATGTCTTGTTCATTCGAAACACCGATCACAGCCTCTAAAGCATCTACCACTGTATTATCCGTAATAACGTAGATCACATCTGCTTCGCCAACTAAAGTTGTTGTTGCTTGTTGTACCTCTGCAGAAGTTGCAACCGTACGTTCCACTGTGCTTAGACTAGTACCTTCGATCGCAGCGTTCACTGCATCGATTTGAGCAACTGAATTAGCTTCACCTGAGTTATAAATAAGTCCAACTTTCGAACCTTCAAAATAAGTATCAATGAATTCAATTGTATTTTTAATGGCGTCTGGGTGAAGGTCTAGAACACCTGTAATGTTCTCTCCAGGTTGATCCATCGCTTCTACTAGACCCCCTGCAACTGCATCTGTTACAGAAGTAAAGATAATTGGAATATCTTTCGTAGCGGCCAAAGCACTTTGTGCACTTGGCGTAGAGTTAGCAAAGATTAGATCTACACTATCAGCCACAAAATTATTTGCGATTGTTTTCCCATTATTCACATCGTTTTGAGCACTTTGGAAATCATATTCAACCTCTAGACCGGCATCTGCAATCGCTTCTTGAAACCCTTCATAAGCAGCATTTAGAGATGGATGTTCTACAATTTGTGTAGCACCAATAACATATGTTTCTCCTTCTGCTTCTCCAGCTTCTTCTGCCTCTTGATTTGTATCTTCTTCTGTCTCATTGGAAGGCTCTGAAGATGAAGTAGTATCCTCATCCGTTCCACAAGCAGCTAACACAAACATACTTATCATTGCTATAACCAAAATAAATAGCCACTTATTATTCCTAACGTTCATACCTATTACCCCCGTTTTCTATCTTTTTTAAATTTTCAAAAGATTTGAGATACATTATATCACAGAATAAATTAATTGGGTACATGTTATAATTATTCAAATGAATAGGTTGTTTTTTTGGATAAGATAAACGTTATCGTAACACAAGATTTTAAATATAAAGGAGTATTATTTTGCCAAAACATATAGTAGTTGGAGCTGGAATTGTTGGCGCATCGGTTGGTTATCACTTAGCGAAAGCTGGGGTTGAGGTGGTTATGATCGACCGGAAAGACCATGGGCAAGCAACTGATGCCGCTGCAGGAATTGTCTGCCCGTGGTTATCGCAAAGAAGGAATCAAGCTTGGTATCAATTAGCAAAAAAAGGCGCTGCATTTTACCCGAAATTAATTGAAGAACTGGAGTCTCAAGGCGAAACGGAAACAGGTTATAAACAAGTCGGAGCAATTGCACTACGACAAGAAGAGAAGAAGTTAATAGCCATGGAGGAAAGAGCCTACAAACGACGTAAAGACGCACCGGAAATTGGAGAAATTACTCGATTAACACCTAAAGAGACAAAAGCGTTATTTCCACCCCTTTCAGATGCGTACAGTGCAATACATATAAGTGGAGGAGCACGAGTGGACGGTAGGCAAGTGCGTGATGCACTTCGTCGAGCAGCGGTTAAGCATGGAGCTTCTTTTATCGAAGGAAGTGCAACAATCCACTACACCGGAAAAGAGGTTCACGGTGTATCTGTCAATGACCAAGAAATGAAAGCCGATAAAATAATTGTTACGGCCGGTGTATGGGCAAAGGAATTTTTGAAGCCATTAGGAATCGACCTTGCTGTTGAACCACAAAAAGCGCAGATTTCTCATTTCCACATACCCAATACAGATACGAGTAAATGGCCAGTTGTTATGCCACCAAGCAATCACTATTTGTTAGCTTTTGATAACGGCAGAATTGTTGCTGGTGCAACACATGAAGACGACGTTTCACTTGAAGACACTCGCGTAACAACTAGTGGCATGAAAGAAATTTTCGATAAGGCACTTAGCATTGCTCCGGAACTAGGAGAGAGTTCGCTTTTAGAAACTCGAGTCGGATTTCGACCCGTTACACCAGGGTTTCTGCCAATTATCGGCGCTGTCCCTAATTATGATAACATTCTAATTGCGAATGGATTAGGCTCATCTGGACTGACGACAGGTCCATTTATTGGAGCTCAATTAGCGAAGCTTGCTACAGGTGAAGACATAGATATTGATCTTAATTTATATCCTGTTTCAGGGGCTTTACAATAAAAAACGAGGTGGTAAATAAGATTGCCACCTCGTTTTTCTATTGCCACTTCTTTAGATTATTTACAAGTTTCTTCATCCATTGCTTTAGTTTATCCTCTTTCTTCGATTGCTTTTGCCATTCGTTATAGCTTGCAACAGTTATTAGTGTAAAACCAGCAATTAATAAATATCCCCACCACGGCATATTTCCCCAATACGGTTTCGTTTGATATAGGACGTTAAACAATAACGTACCTACCCCAACAAAAAAGTAAGACTTGATTTTGGCTTGCATCCCTACAATCATCGAAAATAGTGATAGGAAACCAATGATGACTGCATCCCAGATCGTATTGCTCTGAATCGCATCCATCACAAGATAGGCAGTAATTAATACTAGAACAATAAGCTGTATCATGTGCATCATTTTTTTATGCGTTTTCCAAGTGGTTACAGTTAGAACGACCGTTAACGCCAACAACGGCAACATCATTAATTCCGCTTGAATCAAATCCGGAATACGATCGTAGTATGCATCAAAGACAATATAATACGATGGTAAAAGGCTGACTCCGATTAATGTTTGCGTGACCCTTCTTGCTATTGGCTTCATCATTCTTCTCAACTGAACAAATAAGCCCAATGTAATTAATAAAAACGGAATCACTTCCATCCAAATAGCTGCTTCTTGATCGATAAAATTCAGAGCATAGACGGCATAGATGAATGCAATCACTGCATACCAATCGATGTGAATAGGTTGAGCTTTCCAATTGTAAAGTTCCTTATGGAGAAGCTGACCTGCGACCATTAAGACAAAGAAACAAGCCACACTAATGAACCATAGACTTTTACTCGTTGAAAATGTAGGTTGTAATTGTTCCCACATCGCTATACTTAATAAAAGTGGAATCATATTCAACAATGTCCAGTGTCGCTTATGCAAAAAGAATAAATTCAATATTACATAGCCGACCAATGGAATTATTTCTACATAATGTTCAAAGATACGCGAAGATACAATTGCAACTAAACCATATAAAGAAAATGGAACAATAAAATATTCCATACGTTTTCGCCATTCACCTTTTACTCCAAACCAAGTGACTAGATAAATCAAACTAGCTCCAAGCCAATAATAGACGGGTGCAACAGCTTGGAATAGATCATAATAAGGTAGAACTGTGGCAAAAACTAGCGCTACCATTGTCATTGCAGCATATAGGTGGAGCCTCACGTGCCATTCTTTTTTATGCCATTGTGTACTGTATAAATAGATTACAAGCGGTACAAAAAGGATAATAGGGGTAACCGTCTTCGAGAACATCTGATCTAATACAATTGCCATGATTAATAGAAACTGCACACCGTGGCTAAACCAGAAGAAATATGGCTTCAATCCCGTGATCTTTACCCCTACCCATTTTTCTACAGCAAAAAAGATTACAATTCCAAATTGCAGGAAGAAGATAATTCCCTGAAAAGAGTCAATTGCTAACGTGCTTAATAAAGAAGCATAAAAACTATAAGCGACCATTGCCACTAAAAGCCATAACACATGCGCTTTCACTCGTTGAACAAGCTGTACCGCTAATGCAATTCCAATTAGTAAAATAATTGGACGCACGTATGTTTCATTCGTTTGGTATATACTCACTAATTGCAATAAACCAATAAAATATAACCCTTGTGCAATATAGAAGCTCGTATTCTCTAACTCTCTCTTATTGATTTTTTTCCAAAGGTAGCTAATAGCTAAGATTACTAACCCAGAAAAAGATAGATGAAATGGCCAGTCGAACATCGTCTGGTATAAAGGATATTGGTCTGTAATTTCAGGAAAAAGGACAAGTAAAGCCAAGCCCCAACTAATAGCATAGATCCATCCTGCCAATTTATTTTCTAATTTCTTACTGTGGAGCACAACTATAATTGCTAGCGCGCCAAAAGAGAAAAGCATGATTGCAAGTTGAATTGGGCTTTCCATTAATAGCTCATATAACATACATAAAAGCATGACACCAATGGAAGTATAATAGGTACTTTTTCTAATTGGAAGAAGATATTTATTCCTATTCCAGATCCCTAATGTTAAAAACAATAGTGTACTGTACCCAAACATAAATAAACCTGGCTCATCTACCTGTAGCCATTTATAAAAGCTATTCCACAATTGAAGTCCAGTTGCAAACAAGAAAACGGGCGCTAAGTAGCGAAAGATCATTTGGTTCGTTAAAAAAGCCAAATAAATATAATTAAAGGCTATGATTAAATACGCTAACAAGAGTATCCACGAATCTTCACCGGCTCTTATTATTAAGCCTTGATAACTCACATAAATAAAAGCAAAAACGGATATTACTCCGCTTGTGTATCGGAAAACTTTTGACATCCATCCATCATTATTTGCGAAGAAAGAGAAAGCTAAATAAGCTAAACCAATCATCGCATACATAACGACATCCACCGATTGTAAGAACGAATGCTCCGTTAATTGATAAACGCCATATGCAAATAGGGCTAAAAACACAAACTGGTATTCCTTGGTTTTATATAAAAATACCATTGCCATATATAAACTAGCAGTAATAAATAGGTTAAAACTATAAAAGACTTCTTGTTCATAAATAAATAGCATTAATAGTGTAGAAACAACAAGATTTAACTGCGCATAGCTTGGAAGTTCTTTTAGGAAAATCCCTAAACCTTCCTTGTTCTTCAAACGGTGATACCCATATAGAAGAAGCGCATTAAACAGCATAATCCCTAAATAAAAGAAATCTACAGATACGTGCGTTGCCGCAATAGCAAACCCCGCTGATAAACTTAGAAACAAATAAGAAATCCATACAAATAGTCTAGATTTGTGCTTGCTTGCATACCTAAAATATAACGGTAAAGGAACCAGTGTACCGATCAATCCCAAGACAAAACGACCATCACCAGTGAGAGACAAATACTCCCCCAAGAGTTCAAAGTAACCAATCGCTATAATTGTAATCGGAATAAGCATACTTCCTAATGTTAAGAAAGCGAAAGCCGTCTTATCAATTTTCAGAAACCTACTCGTGACTGTACTTAGTCCAATGAAAAAGACGGAAACAAAGGATAGAGAAATTACTTTTAATATTGGCCCCATTTGATCCCACGTACTTGTTGCTAACACAAGACCTCCTACCAAAATAAATAAAACACCTAAAATAAGCGACCAAGTAATATTTCTTTCTCTTACTTGTTCTGGAGTTTTCTTTTGTACAAATGGTTTTGGTTCTGCCTTTTTTACATTCGTTTGCAAAATAGGTTTCTTTTCTTGCTCTTCATTTTCTGTAACTGTAGCAACATCCTTATTAGGGTTGAATTTAAATTTTAGATAATCATCATAGGATGACATGAGTTTTTGGTACATTTCCTGCGAAATAAAACCTTCATTCCTTAATTGGACAAGTTCTTGTTGGAATACCTTCTGTCTTTCACGCTCCGTTATATGATCCAATATGTTTCACTCCCACCCCGCGCTCAATACTTTTGTAACGTTTAGTGTAATTTTACACTATACCTTTTTGTGTTTCAACCTATATTTACCATATTATCATAGAAAAATAACCTCCAAGAAATCTATTCTTGGAGGTCAAATATATGTCTTATCTATTAAAATAATCTGTTACAGCACCCTTGGATGAACAAGATACATTATGTGCGTATTTACCAAGCACACCTCTTGCGTGTAAAGGAGGTGCTGTCCAATTTTTACGACGATTATCGATCTCTTCTTCGGAGACATCCATTGTAATTTCTTGCAGCTCGGAATCAATTGTTACAATGTCTCCCTCTTTCAAGAAGGCTATTGGTCCGCCTACTTGGGCTTCAGGAGCAATGTGCCCTACTACTAAACCATGTGTACCACCAGAGAAACGGCCATCCGTTAACAATGCTACTTTCTGCCCTAAGCCTTTCCCAACTAGGATTGCCGAGATCGATAGCATTTCTGGCATTCCTGGCCCACCTTTAGGACCTACGTTACGGATTACTAGGACATCACCTTCATTGATTTTATTATCAATGACAGCATTCGTTGCCTCTACTTCATTATCAAATACACGCGCAGGACCTGTATGGCGTTTTACTTTTACACCAGACACTTTCGCTACTGCACCATTTGGAGACAAGTTTCCTTTTAAGATCACAAGTGGTCCGTCTTTACGTTTTGGATTATCAAATGGCATGATAATGTCTTGCCCCTCTTTAAGTGATGGTGCTTCAGCCAAATTCTCCGCCAACGTTTTACCTGTTACAGTTAGACAGTCACCGTGTAGGTATCCATTTTCAAGCAATAGCTTCATAACGGCTGGAACGCCACCAACTTCATGCAGATCTTGCATCACATATTTACCACTAGGCTTTAAATCAGCCAAGTGTGGTACTTTCTTTTGGATGCGGTCAAAATCATCAATCGTAATATCTACTTCGATTGCATTTGCAATAGCAAGCAAGTGTAGCACTGCGTTTGTAGAACCACCTAACGCCATTACTACAGTGATTGCATTTTCAAATGCTTCCTTTGTCATAATATCTTTTGGATAAATGTCAGCCTCTAGCAATTTATAAACGGCATCTCCAGCTTTTCTACAATCTTCTAATTTATATTTAGATTCTGCCGGATTGGATGAGCTACCTGGTAAACTCATACCTAATGCTTCCACTGCAGTCGCCATTGTGTTCGCCGTGTACATACCACCGCAAGAACCCGCTCCAGGGCATGCATTGCATTCGATCCCATGAAGCTCTTCTCCACTAATATCACCATTGTTATGCTTTCCAACACCTTCAAATACAGAAACAATATCCAGTTTTTCTCCATTTCTAAATCCAGGTGAAATAGTGCCACCATAGACAAATACCGCAGGAACTTCTGATCTTGAGATTGCGATCATACATCCTGGAATATTTTTATCACAACCACCGATTGCGACATAGCCGTCTAAATTCTCCGCACCAACGACTGTTTCAATTGAATCCGCAATAACATCTCGGCTAGGTAAAGAATAGCGCATGCCATCTGTTCCCATCGAAATACCGTCAGATACGGTGATCGTATTAAAAATTAACGGAACGCCTCCTGCTTCGGCAGCACCTTGCTTAGCACTTATCGCTAGTTTATCAATATGCATATTACATGGTGTTACTTCACTCCACGTGCTCGCTACACCAATCATTGGTTTCTTAAAATCTTCATCCGTAATCCCTACCGCACGTAACATCGCTCGGTTTGGAGCTCTTTTTGCATCATCAAACACCTGACTTTTAATACGTAAATCCTTTTTCATTGCAATTCCCCCTGTCATTCTTTCTATCAACTATAATATGTATTGCTATATAGTTCAATATATTTACTATATTCTGAAAATGGTATTAATAGACATTACTAATATTATAGAGGCGTTATTTTGTATGATGTTGTTAAGACTGATTTTATATAGAGTGCGTCGTAACACAAGATGATGGGAGAATACAACGCAAGCGGTCATGAGTTCCCTTATTTTCCTGTTTCTAACCATTTTTGAATCTGAGCGGTCATTCAGTACGCTATTTTAACAACATGCCATTGAAATCAATGCAATTAGGGCATATAACGGATCTCATGACCGCCAAGATTTCCTTAGAATTCTGAGCGGCTATGAGAGACCTTATTTTCCTATTTTAGGCCAATTTAAAATCTAAGCGGCTATACAGTACGCTATTTCAGCAAAATGCACACGCAATTAATGAAATAAGGGCAAATAAGGGATCTGGTAGCCGCTAAAATAATATAAACGAAGATTTCGGACAAATAACGGATCTCATAGCCGCCCCAAAATCGAACATAGATGGCGGGTGAGAGATAGTTACGTCGGATTTCCCATCAATTCTGATATATAAAAAGTAACCATATTTATAAAATGAACCTTTTTAATAGCAAAGTTTTGTAACTATTCATGTACTTTTTTCGTTTCTATATATAGGCATGATAACAAGTGCAGAAATGTAGTGTATCAATTAAAACTTACAGGAGTAATAATTTATGACAAAAAACCGACCTTTCTTATTTGTAACTGTAATCATACTCATTGGACTTATCTATTATGTAGTCAACAATTTTTCACTAGAAGATCAACCTATGCCAACGCAGCTACATCCACTTGTTTTAGAGAAATCAGATCAACTGATCGAACAAGCGGAGCAGAAAGGAATTACCATTCGAATTACAGATGAATTCCGTTCCATTGCAGAGCAAAACAATCTATATGAACAAGGCCGTTCTGATCCTGGTAGTGTCGTCACAAACGTGCAAGGTGGAGAATCCTACCACAACTACGGACTCGCCATTGACTTTGCGATTGAATTGGAAGATGGTAGTGTAATTTGGGATCTATCTTATGACGGTAACCAGAACGGGGAATCAGATTGGATGGAAGTAGTGGACATTGCAAAAGAGCTAGGCTTCACGTGGGGTGGGGACTGGGAAAACTTCCGTGATTATCCACATCTGCAAATGGATTTTGGATTAAGTATTTGGGAATTAAAACGAGGTAAACGGCCAGAAGGTATGGATGAAACGGAATGACCTGCACAAAAAAGTGCGCTCATTCCGTTTCGTTTTTTATCCACTTATATCTATATTCACTTTCATGAATCTGCGCAGTAATACTAGAAATATAATCTCCATAACAAATGCTATAATTCCTAAAACGAAGATCATTCCGAACATGATATCGACAGGGATATTTTTGAAAAACGGCGAAAGGATGAGTACCACAACATTTATGCCGATATACCACCGCATTGTATTCACCGTTCTATTTAATAAATAATTATCCTCAAATTGGGTTGCGATCGTCACCATTACTTTAAAGACATAAAAGACAAGTGTTACATGTATAACATGTAGAAGATCTGAATACATCCATCCCCACGATGACATCCAATACTGGGATGTTTCATTTGCAACATTTTCATCGATAAACATGGATGGTATGGAGAGGAAGATTAACAACAAGGATATACGTACCCCTATTTGTGCTTGCTGATAATTTTTCAGAAGGGCAGATAACCCCTTAAAAATAAGAAAATAACCAATTGGGTCAGGTATGAAATCGAAAGAGACCGCATCTGTTGAAAAATTAAAATCGAATAATACAAGTATGAATCCCCAAAAAACACGCGAAAATATAGTATGCACGAATAATCTACTCCCCCGTCTTAATTTTTATGATTCGATCTACTAACCTCTCATTCCAAAAAGGCTCTGTAAAAATTGGTCTTGAGTCCGTGAAACCTCCCCCTGTATCTGTTTCACCTTTAATTTGTAAATTAAATCTACTGTAATAGGTTCGATCTTCCCCTGATAACGTTGAAATAAGTAATCCGTCATTTTCATTTAGGTGGACAGGCAATGTATCATCAGCCAGTTCACCTAAAAAATTCACCCAGTCCTCGGGTAAATTATAGTGTACATCTTGATCTTGATCTATATCTATTTTAATTGTGAAATCAGCAGCTATTTGAGAAAAGGGAATCGAGACCGCATCAATTGTCATGGGTTCTAACGCCTTTCCCATTTGACTTTGCACATTATTACTACTACTACCGCTAACAATCCCTTCTAACTTAGGTTCTTGTTCCGAGTCATACCCTACTAACCGTACTTCTCCAATATCCGCCTTTATTGACGTGCCATCAGTAAAGTAAACATACATCTCGTTGAATAACCATTCCTCATCCTCTTCAATCTTCCCTGCTAGCTCGGTGGAAAAATCGATCGTAACTGCCTTTAAGTAATGATGCGTAAATGCTTTCTGATACTGTACTTCATCTGGGTTATGCCACATAAAGCCATCTCCATATGGATCATAAACATGTCCGGTCACGCCACCCATTTCCACAGAATTCACCTCAACCGGATCACTTTTATTAGTCAAATAATAAAAGGTTATAGGTTCATCACCTTCCACCCACTCATAATAATGGTCTAGGAAAACGGGGTGTTTCAGTTGTTGGCTTTGAAAGTAAAGATGATTTCCAACACTACTCAGTACGATTAATAGAATCCCAATCCAAAAGTACCTCACCTTCATATTTCATTCTCCTCTGTCTGTTCTGCAACAACACATTTTTTATTTAACAAACCTCACCTTAATATTACCATATTAAGGAAGGGTGTTAAGCGTACAATAAAAAAAGCTAGACATCTAAATGCCTAGCTTTCACACCTACAAAACCTATTTTTTTAAACGTGTTGTTTGCTTTAGGTCCTCTATCGACTGAGCACCAATACCGAACATCGTCATTTTTAATTCAAGCTCTCGTACTTCCATCACTTCTAAAAGGGCCTCGACGGATTCTGTTGCTTGCTTTAAGATGGATCGCCCAAATCCGGCAGCATCCGCTCCTAATGCGATGGCTTTTGCAACATCCATTCCATTCTTAATACCTCCACTAGCGATAATCGTATTGTCGCTAACACTTTCACGTACAGATTGAATACACGCTGCTGTAGGGGTTCCCCAATCACTAAATGCCTCTGCTGCTTTCTTTTTAATCTTTTCTTTGGACCTGAGTTTCTCAACCTGACTCCAAGACGTTCCACCCGCACCAGCTACATCAATGAATGAGATTCCCACTTCACTAAGTTTTTTCGCGACTTGTCCATCAATGCCAAACCCTACTTCTTTAACACCAACAGGAACTGCAAGCTCACGACAGAGCTTTTCAATTTTAGTTAGTAAATCTTTAAAATTCGTGTTGCCGTCCTGTTGGATGACTTCCTGAATGGTGTTTAAATGTAATACAAGTGCATCCGCTTCTGTAATATCAATGATTTGTTTACATTCTTCCACACCGAATCCATAGTTTAGTTGGACAGCACCTAAGTTAGCCACAATTGGCACGTTGGGTGCATACTTTCTAACTTGAAAGGATTGGCGATAAGCATGGCTCTCTATTAATGCACGCGTAGAACCGAGGGCAAAAATCCATCCCTTTTCTTCTGCTGCAATAGCTAGATTTCGATTGATCGTTTCTGCCATTGCCGCCCCGCCTGTCATTGAGCTAATCAAAAAAGGTGTAGCAATGGATTTTCCTAAAACGTTAGTTCCAACATCAATTTCCTCAAAATCAATCTCAGGAAGTGCATGATGTATAAAACGATAAGCATCAAATCCCGTAGTTATTCGGTCGCCTGTCACTTGATCCGTCAAACATAATTCAATATGCTCGGACTTCCTTTTATTAATCACATCATTATCCGTCATCGTATAAACCCCTTACTTTTTATATCTTCGTATGATTTCCTCCGCTACTAGTTTTCCAGAAAGCGTTACAATCGGTGTACCTCCACCAGGGTGTGCAGTACCTCCTACAAACCATAAATGATCATAATCATTAGCTTTATTCGGAATCCTAGAGAAGGCTTGTTGTATATTATTTGATGACATTCCGTAAATGGCACCCTGATAAGCACCTGTATTCCTTTTAATATCCGCTGGCGTCATCGTTTGTATGTAGGCAATGTTTTCTCTGAGATCAACTAGCCCTTTCTCTTCTAGCTTTTGCAAAATCTTTTCCATTAAAGGCTCGCGTAATTGTTCCCAATCCGTCTTTTCATTTATATATGGTGCATTAACAAGTACAAATAAATTACTCGTTTGCTTCTTTGTCATTGTAGGGTCAGAATAACCGGAATAGCAAATATAAATGGTTGGGTCATCTGGCATTTCTCCCCTATCAAAAATAGATATAAATTCATCTTGATAATTTTCTGGGAAGAATACGTTATGATGCACTAATTGATCATACTGTTTATTTACACCCAACAACATGGCATAACCAGATACAGACGGTTCACGTTTCGTCCATTTATTACGCTTACTCTTTGGAAGCATTTTTTCATATACTGTTAATGCATCTATGTTTGCTATAATTTCATCACCAGCGATAAACCCCTTTATTGTATCGACACCTATAGCTTTTTTACCTTCTATAACAATATGGTTTACATCGGTATTCGTTATAATCTGTACACCGAGTTCTCGAGCAAGTTTTTCAAATGCTTCTACAATTGTGTACGTTCCTCCTCGTACACCATACACCCCTAAGTTCCCCTCTAGGTGTGTCATCATGCTAAAAGTTGCTGGTGCTAGATAAGGAGAAGAACCAACATACGTAGCATATCGTCCAAACAACGCCAACGTATTCGGGTGCTTAAAATACTTTTGAAGCAATGTTTGGTAACGGGTAAATGGTTTTACACGTAAAAAGTTAGTGATTAATTTAGGGTCTAGTTTATCTTTATAGGTTAATAATAACTGATTTAAAAAATACTTGTCCGCGATTGTATAGATTCGCTCTCATTCCTCTAAAAAAGAACGATATTGCAGCGCATCCTCAGGACTATACACATGAATCTGTTGCTCGACATCGTCAATGGAAGTATTAAAATCAACGCTATATCCATCGGGGAACACATTTCTCGTCCCCGTCTCGATCGGATAAAATTGAAGATAATCCTCTACTTCTCGCCCACACGCTTCAATAACAGATTCAAACACATGCTTCATCGTAATCGTACTTGGCCCTAAATCAAAGGTAAATCCATTCGTTTCAACACGTTGTAGCTTGCCCCCAAGGGTTGCTTCTTTTTCCACAATCGTTACATTATACCCTTGATTCGCAAGGTGAATCGCACTAGATAAACCTCCTAAACCTCCACCTATCACAATGACTTTTTTCAAAAATAACGCCTTCCTTTCCAAGCGTAACCTAAATGATAAAAGGAACGCATCGCTGCATGGAGCGCGATGCAGATCGTGCCAAGAATACTAAATGGAATAAACAATCCATACCATGCTGATACACCATTTGATACATCTGAAATGCTTTTTGTCACTATAGCAAGCAGGTACGCAACCAGTGCAAATATATGTAGGTCTCCTGTAACGACTCCTTGTATGAGTACGAAGAAAGGAAAGACATAAAGCCAGACGTAACTAATTACTAAGATCGATAATAATAAAAAGTTGCGATTCATTCCCGTAAAAATATTTTTGCTGAATCCGTGCCAAACACCTTTCACATTATGATACATACGCATGTGAACAATCGAATCAACTTTCAACAAGGTAGTTGGTTGTTGACTAAGCTTTACTTGTTTCATTAACGCCATATCATCTAATAATTCACCCTTAATCGACTCATGACCACCACAAGTTTGATAGCTTTTTCGATTTATTAAAATAAAGCCCCCATGCGCCGCAACAAATTTTAATTGCTTTGATTTTCGAACCATCCAAATTGGTAAATGACACAAGATCACAAACATCATCATCGTTACGATTAACTTCTCACTAATTGTCCGTACAATTTGCCTCGGGAAGCCCGAAATCATACCACTGCCTTGGGATTCTATTGACGGGACTAGTTTTTCTACGGCATCTTTTTCCAACCTTACATCCGCATCTAAAAATAGGAACCAATCTCCTTTTGCTTGTTTGGCTAATTGGTGGCATGCAAATGACTTCCCTTGCCAATCTGGCTCAAGTGGCTTGCCTTTCATTAGTTTTACCTGTTGGTAATTCGCGGCCAACTCTCGCACAATCGAAGCTGTCTGATCGGTTGAGTGGTCGTCTAAAACAAGTATCTCTATAGGTTGATGCGTTTGAGCCAGGATAGACTGTAAGACACCCTGGATATTTCTTTCTTCGTCTCTTGCAGGAATTAATACGGAGATTGTTGGGGTAGGTCGACTAGACGTCTGCATCTTGTTATGAATAGATGGAAACGAATATAAATTTAAAACCATAAATAGGAATTGCGCAACTAAGAAACAACAAATAATTATGAGAAGGGTGTCCATTTACGCACCCCTTTTCTAAATTGGTCAAAATAATCACTCGTTGACTTACTTTCTTTCATTACCGGCAGAAATAGTGCGTTACGTAAAAAGGAAGGGTCACGGATCACCTGTAGTCTATGTACATCTACCTGTTTCTCTAATATCCTCGCAAGCTTTTCGGTCCAATCTTTACGATTATGATCACTTCCGTTATAGACCACACCATCATCAATCACAATAGAAGCGATTGGTTTCTGATGATCACCAAATGTATAATGTAAGCTAACCATTTTCACTGTTACCTTGTTACATACAGAGATTAAATGACCAATTCCAGAATCAAATTCGTAGGGGCGCTTGTCTTGGTGTTGGATACTCCCTTGAGGGAAAACCCAAACACTCTTTCCGCTTTTCAAAAGTTCTTCACTATACTTCAGCGTTCGCACTATCTCCCTCGGATTGTTTTTTTGGACTGAAAACGCTCCTAATTTACGAAAAAAGGGATACTTCTTTAGTCCTATTTCATCCATTAGAATATAGTGGTCCAACTCTGAGTATTTTTCGGTTAATTGAAACAGTAGTAGTCCGTCCCACCAAGAACTGTGGTTGGCAATATAGATTGTAGGACCAGATTCAATTGGGTCCACATCCCCTTTAACGAAAACGCGATAGAAATTTCTTTTTAATAAGTAAAAGTGTTGGTACATGTAGCATAGCTTTCTAAACCGTTTGTTCTTTTGCGCTGTTATCATAGCGATACCTACCCTCACAGATGAAAATAAAACAAACCGATAAGACAAAGACCATCAGTAGCCCCTCTTTTAAACCAAGTAATCCAAACATCAAGAGCATCAACTGGTAAAGTCTTGTCGCCAATTGCCTAACTTTTTGAGAAATGCGGAAGAGAGGCATAAAAAGAGAAACAACAGCACCGATCACAAACCAACTAATAAAGTTGGTGAGTGGTATATCATAGTACAAGCCATTCCCATACCAATCCCAAAAGTGCATGCGTTCTGCAACAGGATCGAGAATTAAATCAAGTAACACAACCCAGGCACCCACCTCCATTGCACGCCAGACCTTCGTCTTCTGATTAGAAATCATGATACTATTCACGATGACACCTAGCCACGCCACCGTAATGGTAAAAGGTACCCCAAATACTAGAAATCCTAATGTAGGTTGATATTGATATGCACCGAAAGGAAAACCCGTCGCTACACCGATAACTTCAATTAAAAATGTATTAATTGCAATCGATACGGCACCTTTTAAAATTATCAAATTCTTCGTTCCTTTGTCACTTGCATAGATGAATAGTTCCAACGCGCATACTGCATATAATATTAGGAAAATGCTATTGGAAAACGCTAGCCACGACGGAACATACCAAAATAACATCAGGAGTAAGCCAATGCTATACCATACTACAAATGCTGGATAAATTTTCAACGATTGTCGCATAACTAACATCCTTTTTAATTGGTAAGTTGTAAGAACAACTTACCTTTTCTCGTGTTTGTCACTACAGCTCTCTTCGTAAATACTTCATACTCATTTTCCTGAATGACTTGGGTAATTTCACGGTAATATCCGGCAGCAAGTCGAATAGACACCGCGCTTTCTCTTGGATACGTATGAATATATTTTAATCCTTCTTTAAACCATTCATCTGCAATATAAATCATTTCATTAATTAATAGTTTAAATGGCCAGTTGATTACCTTTTCTTCAAATTCCGCTTGTGTATAACCGTGCTTTGTCATGATATCTAATGGAATATACCTGCGACCTAGCTTCTGATCTGCCCCTACGTCACGGATAATATTAACAATTTGCATTGCCTTTCCTAGAGCAATTCCAGACTTCATAGCTAGATGATTGGGTTGATCATGTAAAATTGGTAACAACATCTCCCCTACAGAACCCGCTACACGGTAACAATACTCTTCCAATTCATCCATTGATTGGTAAGCAGTCTTCACATAATCCATCCTTTGCCCACTTATTTGGGTATAAAAAGGGTTCTTCGTAAGCGGAAAATGGGCAAACAACCATTTGAGCGCTGGCCATATAAAGTGATGGTCTTCCACTCTATCTAAATTCTCGAGACAATACTCTAATTCTTCCAATGTATAAATTGATTTTTCAGGTTCGTCAACAGCGTCATCAATCATGCGACAAAATGCATAAATAACAAACACTGCTTCCTTTTTAGGCGAAGGTAAAAACTTAAATGCGTGATAAAAACTTGATGACCCTTCCTTCATTGCTTGTTCACATGCACGAACAATTTCAGCACTTAGCATACTTCCATCTCCTTTTTCATCCATTCATGTAAGAGTTTTGCACCTTGCATAACGATTGGAATTCCACCGCCAGGATGCACCGATGCACCAACAGCATATAAACCTGCAATGGTTGGATGGATCACTTGTGGCCTGAACCCTCCAGATTGCAGCATATGTGGAGCAATGCCAAAGCTCCCACCCCTATATAGACCGGCTTGTTCTGCCTCTGATGGGGTGCGGATTGATTTCCATTGAATTGCATCACGTAATCCAGTAAAGCGCATGTTTTCTACCTTCTCTATTTGTTGATCAACCAATTTTTCTACATCCTGATCCCAATCGTCCGAATCATTCGATGGCACTGGAATTAACATATAAAGAACACTTTTTCCATTAGGTGCCGCATCTGTATCAATCGCAACAGGATTAAACACATAACAGGATGGATCGCTAGGAATCTTTTGATCTACAAATATCTCTTTCATATTTTGATTAAAATCATCCGGTAAGAAGAATTGGTGTGCTTGTGCATTTGACCACCGTTTATTAACACCTAAATAGACCAATAGACAACCTGAAGACGGTTTATAGGTTTTCTGGCCTGGCTTCTTTTTTTCCTTTGTTAATTGGGAAAGGTTTGGATAGTCACCGTTATATACCACTGCATCATATGGAATTGTTTTACCATGAACGACAATCCCTTTCACTTGTTGGTTTTCTACTACAATGCGATCAACTGCACTATTACAACAAATTGTAATCCCTCGCTCGATACACTTCTTTTCTAATACCGGAACAAGACTTGCATAGCCACCCTTGATATACCAAATACCAAAAGCATGCTCACTATACGAGATCAAACCATATAAAGCCGGAACACTTTGCGGTGAACCACCGATATATAGACTTTGTAGCATATATGCTTGTCGTAATCGCTCATTTTTAAAATACGTTTGAAGAAAAGCATCCACACTTTTATACGAATTAGATTGAGCAATGAATGCTAAGTTTTTATAAGATAAAAAGTCTCTTTTTCTATGAAATACTCTTGAAAGAAATGCGTCAAAGCCAAATTTATAGATATGCGTCATGTCTTTGATATAGCGTGTGAAATTTTCCGATTCTCCATCAAACATCGAATTTATCTCCTCTGTTTGCCTTGCTGGATCTCTATATTTCGTAAACTTTTGCCCATCTGCATAATAGATATCATATAGCGGGTCACAAGGAATCAGTTCTAATTGATCTCTTTCAATCCCAGCTTCTCCTAAAATATCGAGTAACAACTCGGGTAACAAAACAATGGTTGGGCCTTGATCCACCTTAAATTCACCATTCGTTTCAAAAGCTAATCTGCCGCCTAACGTTGCTTCTTTTTCATAGATCGTAACTTGATGACCTTCTCTTTCTAATAACAACGCAGTCGTTAATCCTCCAATACCTCCACCGACTATCGCTATATTCCTCATCGGCTATACTCTACTTTCTCTTTCAGGCTTGGATCTATCGCCTGCGTGTTAGGAATGTTGTATTGATTCATTAGGAGATCAGCACTAATCATTGCGGATTGGAATATTGTTGGTAGACCACTACCAGGATGTGTTCCCCCGCCTACTAAGAAGCAATGTTCCACTTCTTCAAATTTATTATGTGGCCGGAAATACATCATTTGGTCCAAATGATGGGATAAGTTAAACGTTGCACCTTTATATACATGAAAATCTTTTTCCCATTCTAATGGAGAGATGATATGTTCTTCCTCAATCCATTCTCTTATATTTGCCATACCTGATTCCTTTCCTATACGATCAAGCATTTGATCTCTTACTTTTTGTTTCTCTTCTCCCCAATCAATGCTCGCATCTAGATTAGGTACAGGCATGAGCATATATAATGCTGTCTTTCCTTTTGGTGCAAGGCTTGGATCTAATTGAGATGGATTATGTACATAAATGGATGGATCATCAGATAATATTTTTTGCTCCGTCATCTCTTCTACATTTTTCTTATAATCATCTGCAAATAAAATGAGATGATGAGGTAAATCCACTTCCCGATCAAGTCCTAGATATACCATAAAAGTGGAACAAGACAATTTTTTCTTAGCAAGCTTTTCCTTTTTATACTTTTTGAGTACTCCATTATCAAATAAGTTCGTCATCGCATAACCAAAATCAGCATTAATCACCACATCGTCTGCATCCAGAATGAACCCGTTTTCTAACTCCACACCCTTGGCGTTGCCGTCTTCCACGATTACTTTCTTAACGGTTGTATTGGTTCGAACATTGCCGCCATATTCTTGAATGACGGTGGCCATAGCATCACATAGTTGATTGACGCCCCCAATTGGATGGAACAAGCCATACCGATGTTCTAAATAAGAGAGGATTGTAAACGTTCCTGGACAATTCCAAGGGGACATCCCTAGATATTTAGCTTGAAAGGAAAAAGCCCACTTTAGTCTCTCATCATCAAAATATTTCGACAGCCTTCCATAAACGGTATCCAATGCATTGAGTTTTGGAAGTGCTCGCCACATATCCTTTGTGAAAAAATCACCGATACTAGAAAAAGGTTGCTTTAACAGTTCAATCACTCGATCAAATTTTTCACCTTCTATTTGTAAATAACGTTCATATCCTTGTTCATTTCCTGGAAACAACTGTTTGATCTGTTGGTATGTTGTCTCCTTATCACGGCTTGGCGTGAAGGTTACATCCTTAAATTTTAATGTGTACAACGGATCTACCTCTTTTAAATCAACGTAGTCATGTAAATTCCGATCCACTTTTTCAAATAGCTCTTCTAGTACTTGGGGCATCATAAAAAAAGTTGGGCCGATATCGAATGAAAACGCACCAACGTGAAGCTTTCCAGTTCTCCCACCTATACGCGGTTGCTTTTCAATCACGTCTACTTGATAGCCTTTCGCACATAATTGCATAGCCGTCGCTAACCCGCCCGGACCTGCCCCTATAATAATCACTTTGCGCACATCTACCACCCTCTCCGCTCACGAATAAGAAACAAGACTATTTTGTATAGATATTATATAATAATTGTATAACTTTTGTATAGTGTTTTAAACTCAATTGTATAACTTTTGTCAAAGATGTATTATAATTGAATTAGAACAACTCTTTTACTATGAAAGGTTCATTAAATAAAGATTAATATCTAGTAAATTAGACAGGGGCTATAGTCTTTTTGCTTATGTATTATTTGAAAGTGAGTGAAAGAAGTGTATGGAATTAAAAAGGTAACAGAAATTACGGGTATTCCTCCCATTACGTTAAGGGCGTGGGAAAATAGATATGATGTGATTAAACCAAGCCGCACAGATGGAGGTACTCGCGTGTACTCTCAAGAAAATGTGGATGATCTGTTATGGGTAATTGCGCAAAGAGAGGAAAAGAGCATTTCTATCAAGCAAGCGATGAAATTATTAAAAGAAGAAAAAGAAAAGAAAGATCCGTTTATACATGTAACATTTGATGATTCGGACGGCAGCTACGAATCTTATGTCCATGATATTTATCACGCATTGGTTAATTATGATACGAATCGCGCAACGCATCTGATAAATTTAGCGTTCTCCACACTGGATTACGAAGTGGTATTCCATGAAATATTTGTACCGATCCTCCACCAGGTTGGCGATCAATGGCAAGAAGGCAAGCTAAGCGTTGCGCAGGAACATTTTATTAGCCATTTCATACAGAGACGTTTATTCAGCTTCTTTCAGGAAATTTCTAGCGACGTTAATAAGGCAAAGGCACTTGCGATTTGTCCTCCATTAGAATTGCATAACATTGGATTAATTCTTTTCTCTCTTTTCCTAAAAAGAAGAGGTGTGGATGTTATTTTTGTTGGAGAGAATACGCCAAAAGAAAATCTTATTCCAATAATCCAAGCCAATAATATTCGATTGATTTGTTTTTCGATTACCATTGAAGAACATATCGATCATCTCGAATCTTTTATAAACTATGTACAGTCTTACCCATTAGATTTGGACTTCCTTATCGGTGGAAATGCAGTAGATAAGTTACCTGACAAGTATAAATCTCATATATTGACCGGGGATCTTAACAATTGGAAAAAATGGTTTGAAGAGACAGATTTATTTTAGTATTGACGAACAAATCGAAAGACCAAATCTAATGCAGATTTGGTCTTTTCTATATTTAAAAATAAGTGAATGTGAGTTAAATGAAGTTCTCTATTTATAAATTATCCCTTTGTTGCTTTATTTCTTCTTCAGCAAGATACGCATTAGCCGTTTCAAGGTTCTTATGCTCATTAACGGAATCACCTGCATAACGATCAATCATACCGGTTGGGTTCTCCGTACTCATATCGTTACGAACCCCCATACCTTCTGCACTGTTTTTCTCGGTTTGCTCTTTCTTATTTTTCTCCATTTCGATCACCTCGGCATTATCTTTTTCTAATCTACGTATTTTCATACTTTTCTTCTAAAGGTTATACTAATCTAAGATGAAGATATTATTTAATAATGGAGATGAAGACTCATGAGAGAAGAAATGATTAATCGTTTTATGTCCTATGTGAAAATTGATACACAATCTAACGAAAGTAACGAATCTTGCCCATCGACACCTGGACAATGGACGTTAGCCAATAAGTTAGTAGATGAATTAAAACAAGTTGGTATGGAAGACGTAACTGTTGATGAGAACGGATATGTGATGGCCACTCTTCCCGCTAACACAACGAAAGAAGTGCCCACAATAGGTTTCTTAGCACACGTGGATACCGCTACAGACTTCACCGGTAAGGATGTAAAGCCGCAGCTTGTAGAGAGCTATGATGGACAAGACCTTGTATTAAATGAAAAACTTCAGGTTGTTCTTTCACCATCTGACTATCCTGAATTAGCAAATTATAAAAACCATACGCTAATTACAACAGATGGCACGACACTTCTTGGAGCTGACAACAAAGCAGGAATTGCAGAGATTATGACAGCAATGGCCTACCTAATTCAACACCCCGAAATTAAGCACGGAAAGGTTCGAGTGGCATTTACTCCAGATGAAGAAATTGGTCGTGGTCCACATAAATTTGACGTGGATGCATTTGGAGCTCGCTTTGCTTATACGGTTGATGGTGGACCACTTGGAGAACTCCAATACGAAAGCTTTAATGCTGCCGCTGCTAGAATAACTTTTAAAGGTAATAACGTTCATCCAGGAACCGCAAAAGATAAGATGGTTCATTCTAGCAAAATAGCGATGAAGTTTCACAATCAGCTTCCGGAAGAAGATGCACCAGAGTACACCGAGGAATATGAAGGGTTTTATCACCTTATTTCTTTTGAAGGAGATGTAGAACAGACCAAAGTTTATTATATTATTCGAGATCATAACCGCGAAAAGTTTAATGCAAAAAAAGAATTAATCGAACAACTTGTTAAACAGTTTCAAGCTACGTATGGCGAAGAAAATATTGTACTTGATATGAAAGATCAATACTACAACATGGCAGAGAAAATTGAGCCTGTAAAAGAGATCGTGGATATTGCTTATGATGCGATGAAAAACCTAAGCATAGAACCACTTGTAAAACCAATACGAGGCGGAACGGACGGTTCCCAACTATCATTTATGGGCTTACCGACTCCAAACATATTCACCGGGGGCGAGAATTTCCACGGTAAATATGAATATATATCTGTCGATAATATGGAGAAGTCTGTGCAAACAATTGTAGAAATTATCCGTTTATTTGAGTTAAAAGCAACAAATTAATAGGGGCAGAAAAAGAGCAAGGAATCATTTCATTGCTCTTTTTTGATTTTTTGTAAGAAGGAAATGCCAAACTCGATGTAGAGTGCGACGTAACAGGGTCCGTTTTTCTGTGATTGTTATGTAAATAACGAATCTTATGATTGCTAAAAATCCAAGGGAATCTTGGCGGTCATGAGATCCCTTATTTGACTAAAATCCTTGATTATCAAAATTTGGCGGTCACCAGATCCGTTATATGCCCTGGTTGCATTGATTTCGATGGCATTTTGGTAAAATAGCGTACTGTACGACCGGTCAGATGCAAGATTGACCAAAAACAGTGAAGTAACGGATTCCATGACCGCTTACGATGTTTTCACTCGCATCCCCGTTACTCTTATTAAAAATAACCAAATCATGTTAATTTTTTAAATTTATACCATAGTATAGTGTTCTTATTAACGGAATAATGGTTTAATTATAATAGACATACTAACACATCCACACATACCTAATAATTAGTCATCGGATTTATCTATTTTATGATCGGAAGGGGAAAAAAGATGAATAACCATGAAATTGATTACAAGTTATACGGGGATGACATGCAATTTGTAGAGGTAGAACTCGATCCAGATGAAACAGTTATTGCCGAGGCCGGGAGCTTAATGATGATGGATGAACACATTAAAATGGAAACCGTATTCGGTGATGGCTCTGGTGCAGAAAAAGGCGGACTAATGGGGAAATTGCTTGGAGCAGGGAAGCGTGTTATTACAGGGGAAAGCTTATTCATGACTACTTTCACGAATCAAGGGCAAGGAAAAAAGCATGTGTATTTCGCCGCGCCTTATCCAGGTAAAATCATACCGATGGATTTAAGCGAATTAGATGGAAAACTAGTCTGTCAGAAAGACGCCTTTCTTGCCGCTGCTAAAGGAGTCGCTGTCGGTGTTGAATTCCAAAAGAAAGTCGGGGCTGGTTTTTTTGGTGGCGAAGGCTTTATTATGCAAAAGTTAGAAGGAGACGGCATGGCTTTTATTCACGCTGGTGGTACCATGCACAAAATGGACCTTCAGCCAGGGGAAACATTAAGAGTAGATACAGGCTGTCTTGTAGCAATGACACGTGATGTAGACTATAACGTAGAGTTTGTTGGTGGAATCAAAACAGCTATGTTTGGTGGAGAAGGCCTTTTCTTTGCTACACTTAGAGGACCGGGAACTGTTTGGGTTCAATCCTTACCATTTAGCCGCTTAGCTAGTAGAGTGTTTGCTGCAGCTCCTCAAGGTGGAGGAAAAGATAAAGGTGAAGGTGGCGTAGCAGGGCTATTTGATCTTTTCGGCGGGGACCGTTGATGAATAATTTAAATAAACGAACAGCTGAAACGATAGGATTCAGCTGTTTTTTTGTTGTTTTAGTAAACCACTGTAGTAAAAAAAACCTTCCGAGAAAATTCTCAGAAGGTTTATGTGATCTGACTTTCCACGGAAAGACAGCAAATGGTTATCTAATGGTTTTTGCCATTACTGGTTGTACTTGTACGCCAGCATCAAAATTAATATCAACACTTAACTTTTTACGACGTGTTGATATTTTTTCAACAAACGCCAAAACAAGGAATGTTAATAGAATAGTTAATGACACCAAGTATAGAGAAGTTACCATACCAACTATCCCCTTTCTACCCTCAAATTTCTTCATTTATTATTAAATCCATCTATATAATACCAAATAATCCAGGAAAGTAAATATATATATCGTAATTCTTTTAAATTCTTTTGATTACTTTACATTTCCGTCACATTCTTTGGGTTCCCTAACATAATTTGCAACCGAAATAGCATGATAGTCTTGTCTTCTCTTAGCAAATTTTTATAAGTTGGTTGAAAGAGATTTTTAAGGTGTGCTTCAACTTTACTATCTATTGGTTGCATGCGCGCTTTAAACTCGTTAAGACAGATAACAACGACGACGGGATCACATTCTCTTTTTTCTTACGCGTTAGATCTTGGATCACTCTCTGACGCGCTCGAATCACACTCTTGCTTACGTGTTAGATCATAGATCGCTCTCTGACGCGTTCGAATCACACTCTTGCTTACGCGTTAGCTCATAGATCGCTCTCTGACGCGTTCGAATCACACTCTTGCTTACGCGTTAGATCTTGGATCACTCTCTGACGCGTTCCTACGCAATAGCAGAATGAGCATTTATTTTTCAAAAAAACTTCGCATTCTTCTTCAAATACCCCACCTAAAACATGAACGATATCGAACTATAAACATAGGATTTTATATAGGAATTTCTAACTCTTAAAAAAGCATGTCAGTAGATCCTACAAACACATTGCAAGTAACCGAATATTATGATAATTTAATGAACAATATACTTTTTAATAAAAGCACTTCAAGACTTACTTATTAGGAGGATGAACAAATGAGAAAAGTTACACTAGAAAAGTTATATAAACACCCAATTGTTCAAAAGTATGTTGGTCGATCAGGAATGGCTCATGCTATTGCTGTTGCAGAGCATGCTTTTTATATCGCAACAAAAAACGGTGTGAATCCAGATATAGCAACGAAAGCAGGTCTCTTACATGACATCGGTCATTATAAATGGTATCAGGATGGCAAGTGGGATTTTGAACTTTATCGCGAAAATGATATTCATGCTATTAAAGGAGCAGCGCGTGCACATAAGTTATTAGTTCGATCTGGAGAAGATATGCAAATCGCAAAGGAAATTGCTGTGGCTATTCTACTTCACACGGATTCCTACCTACCAGGCGGATACCTTGAACTTAGTCCATTACAACAAGTTGTGGCAGAAGCTGATGAAGCAGACGAAGAACCAAGTGGAGCGCATCATTACCGAACGATTGAACCTACCGAAGCATTGCAACGAATTATACAACTAGATATAAAAATAAAACGGCAACTCGAATCAAATGATTTAGAACAAACAAGTTAAAACCTGTGGAATAAGCTATTGCTTCCACAGGTTTTTTAATTTCTAGTTTTTGTTACCCTCTTCATCCATTAAGGGTGATGCCCTTCCAAACGTCTAATTTCAACAAACTCTGCTATCATTCTACTGAAAACAGCACCTAAAAAAGGAACATATTGGAAATAAATGCAGTTTTCCGTTATAATAATTGGATGGAGGTGACTAGAAATGCATTTGGATTTCGGTAGAAAAATTAAATATTTTCGGACAAAAGCAAAAATGACACAGGATGAGCTAACACAAGGTATTATATCTGTCTCTTATTTATCTAAAATAGAAAAAGACACCGCAGATCCTTCACCTGAAATTATTAGCCAATTATGCACAAGGTTGAAAATAAAACCTTACAATACAGCAGAAAAATATACATATCAATTAAGTGAAGAGTGGTTTTCCTCCCTGTTAGATGGTGATGTAAAAAAGGCAAAAACGCTTTATCGTGATATTGAACAAAATATTGAACCGATTGTTGATGCAGGACTTATTCCACTCGTTGACATACATATGTTACATTTTTACATCTTAACAGGTGCTACTGATTTAGCCGACAGACAAATGCGTTATCTTAAGGAATCCCCAACTTCATTCAATCATTTAGAAAATTATTACTGGTTAAAGTTCTCTGGTCAATACTATTACTCGATAATGAATTACAAGCAATCGCTTCATTGTTACCGAAAAGCTGAACAGCTTCTATATGACCAGCTTTACAACCCTACTCTGGAGAAAAACGATTTATACTACGTCATATCCGTAACGGCTAGTAAACTTCAGATGTCCTATTTGGCATGTGCATATGCCAACAAAGCTTTAGACTATTACAAAAACGTCTTCCATTTAAGACGTAGCGCACAATGCCACGTAATATTAGGAATTTCCTATTATCGCGCAAAAGAATATACCAAAGCGGTTGAAAGCTATGAGGTGGCTTATCAACTTGCTTCTACTTTAGAAGATAAAAGAATTCTCTCTCTTTGCAATCAAAACCTTGGAAAACTACATGCTGAACTAGAAAATCGCGATAAAGCTATTTATTACTACTTGGAAAGTTATCATTTGCGGTTGGAAAGCACTAAAAAAAATCTGCTGAGCCCAATCACAAGTTTAATAGCAGAATATTACAAAACAGGAGAAAATGAAAAAGCAAAAAAGTGGCTCGAAAAGGGAAAAGAAGTTGCCAAGCACTTATCACCCTCCATGACCTATCACGTTTATATTGTTGAAGTGTATAAGCACCTTATTAACGGTTACGGTCCGACATTCGAAGATCTACTTTTAAAAGAAGTACTTCCATTTTTTGAGGAAAAACAGTTGCTCAGTCTCAAAGCAGAATATCAATCCATCTTGGCAGATTATTATTTCCTTAGACGCAAATACAAACTAGCAGCAATTTATTATCATCAATCAAATAAAACACTTGAGAAAATTTATATAAAATAATAACAAAAAAGCGTGTAATTGAAGTATTTTAAACTTCATTACACGCTTTTAACTTACCTTTATATAAACCATGGAAACATTGGCCTCCTAACGCTATCGATCTCTTAACATTGCTTTAATACCAGCAATATTTATTCCTTGATCAATTAGTGATTTAATCTCTCTTAATCTATGAATATCATTAATGGAAAAAACCCTTCTGTTTCCTTCATTGCGTTCAGGGCTTATAAGTCCTTGTTCTTCATAATAGCGTATTTGTCGGCCAGATAAGTTGGTTAAGTCTTTTACTACACTCATGGGAAAAGTCGCTACATCATCAGGAATGTCCTTATCTTTACTCAATCCCCCTTCCCCCCTCTTCGGTGCTCTAATTGCACTATTTCAATTTAGCAATATGTGTATATACGTCTTTTAAATTAGAAAAACCTAAATCCTCTACGCGCTTGATACTTTCAGACCACAATTTTGCCGTTGCAATTGCATCATACAATGCATGATGCCTATGATCAATCGTTATCCCATAATGGTTACAGCAATCATCTAACGTTACTAACTTCTGTTCTGGTTCAACAATTTTTGTTAAGAAAGCTGTATCAATGATTCGGTGTTCAAAATTACTCTTTAACGCAATCCATGTAGCATGTTTCATAAATTGTTTTTCGTGACTGGAGTGATGGGCTACTAGAATATCGCTTTTCACAAACTGATAAAAGTCCTTTAATACACTTTGAATTGGTGGTGCTTCTATTAACTGATCTTTCGTTATACCAGTTAACCGCGAGATTTCTTCAGATGGAGCAGTTTCACTATAGATCGGTGAGTAATACACCTCATCCTCTAACACTTGATCCCCTTTCATCTTCACTCCACCAATGGACAACATTCGATCCCCTTTATAAGGAAAAAAACCCGTTGTTTCAATATCAAAAACAACAACATTTAGTTCTCTAAACGGGACTTCTAAGACATCTTTACTTCTCATCTCTTTTTGCAAGTTTCTTAAATAAGCTATCTTAGCAGCATCTGCTTGGTTAGGTAAACCTGTATAAACATTTGAGTTTAATTTACCAGACATTTGTTTAACAAACTGAAGCATTTGATTCATCACCATGTTGAACACTCTTTTTCTATTATTGTTTTTGTTTCATCAAACAATTTATATCCTTTTTTCATTAACTGCTTGAGCGTTTGTTTTTCTTCTCGATTTAAGCTATTAATTTGAATGAGATGGACGTCTTTGTAACTTTGGGCATGTTTTCGATGTTGTAGCCGAAAGTCCAACAATCGCCTAAAGTCTTTTTCATATGATTGAAAGGATTGTAACGAAACAGGGAGTTGCTCAAACCTTTTTAAAGTCGAAGGTTCTAATATATTCTCCTTTAAAGCTAACAACCTTAAAGCATTAACATATGGAAAAAATGTGGTTTGCTTTAATTTGATTGCCCCAGATTCTTCACCATATTGCTCCGGTAACAGTTGGCCAAATACACCAATACCTTTTTTCACAAAATCTACATTTTCCACTAATCGCTTATACAACCGCGGTTGTTCATTCAAGATCATAAAAGCATAGTTCTTAATTTCTGTTAAAAAAGACGTTTCACCAAACATCACCCTTGAGTCAAAAAAGGTTGAAAAATGTCGAAGTGACTTCCAACTGGAGTCCTCCATCCAGTCCACTATTTGTTCTTCCCACTGCCTAATAGACTTACACCAGAGTGGATTAGAAGCCATTACTTGCCCATCACAAAGCTCATATCCAGTCTCTGATAATCCATTTGTGATTTCAGCGCCAAGTGTTAAGAAATAGGACTGACAGCTCTCATCATGACTTTGATAAATAATCCCATGATCTTGATCACTTAACACAGACTGCTCAAATCTTCCTGCACTACCCATTAAAAAGAAAGCAAAGGGAGCAGGGGGATTCCCCAACTCACTTTGCACCTTTTTCATTGCCACTTTTACCGTGTTTTCTATAATAGAATCGTGTAGTTCATTTAGTTTTTGATGATCAGTCATTACTCTTACAATTTTGTCTTGTCGCCATTCATTAATTTCCGTGTAATTATTCAAAGTCTCATCAATCCCCTTAATTTGACGAACAACCTGCTTATTATGCACCTTGTTTTTCATCCGGATTAGGGATATTTTCCGGATAACCATAACTTCCGTGTTCACTTAAGTCTAGACCAACAATTTCCTCTTCTTCAGATACACGAAGCCCCATAACTTTATCCATTACTTTCAAGATGATGAATGAAACAACGAATGCATATGCACCACTTGAAACAACACCTAGAACTTGAACACCTAATTGCTCTAGACTACCGCCGTAGAATAAGCCTGGAAGACCCCATTCTGCACCAACCGATAATGATTCAGTTGCAAAGAAACCTGTTGAAATTGTACCCCAAATACCTACTGTACCGTGAACCGATAGTGCAGCGATTGGATCGTCAATTTTCATCTTTTCGAAGAATCTCATGCTATAGAATACCATTATACCACCGATAAGTCCGATAATAACTGCTGCCCATGGATCAACAAACCCACAAGAAGCCGTGATTGCTACTAAACCTGCTAGAGCACCATTTAACATTGTTGGAACATCTGCTTTTCCTGTTACGATCCATGCAACGAATAATGCAGCAACCGCACCTGCAGCAGCAGCTAATTGTGTATTAAGAATAACAAATCCAAAGAATGCGTCGCCGACTCCAAATGTACTTGCACCGTTAAATCCAAACCAACCTACCCATAGAAGCAATACCGCTAAAGCTAAATATACTTGGTTGTGTCCTGCAAGCGCATTTGATGAACCGTCTTTGTTGTATTTACCAATACGAGGCTTCAAGATAATTGTTGCAGCTAGTGCAGCCATCGCACCAGTTAAGTGTACTACAGTTGACCCCGCAAAGTCTTGTTTACCGTGGTCAGCTAACCAGCCTCCACCCCAGATCCAGTGTGCAACAACTGGGTAAACTAAAGCTGAGAATAAAACTGCAAATATAACATATGCTGATAATTTCGCACGTTCTGCAAAGCCACCAAATGCGATTGTTAACGCGATTAAAGCAAACATCATTTGGAACATGAAGTCTACCGCTGGAGATAATCCGTCTCCACTAAACGATGTATCACCATAGAAGAAATTCGATAATCCAATGAACCAGTTACCTTCCCCGTAAATAAAACCATAACCTACTGCCCAGAAAACTAAAGATCCAATTCCTGCTGTGAAGATTGTTTTACCTGCAATGTGACCAGCGTTTTTCATTCTAGTCGAACCTGCTTCAAGTAAAATAAATCCACCTAGCATAAGTAAAACTAAGAATGTACCAATGACTACCCATAAATTATCCATAAGAACTAATTCCATCATTCATTCTCCCCTTTTGTGTGAATTGAGTTAACATCACTTGTTAATTAATAATTTAGCACCGTCTAAATATTCAAACAATAAAGTTGTAAGATAATCTAACAAGGTAATTTCATTGGCACACTTCCTTGAATCCGTTTACTTGTGCATGGGGGTAAGCTGAACAGTCATTTTAGAAAGATTTATATTTTTTCAAAAAAAGGTTTTGAATAACACAAAACGATCTGCTAATCTTCCTAACATGTAGGTCAAAAATCAAAATTTGCTTAAAGACTTATACAAATGCCTGCTTTCATTATGGTGTATAGCTAAATTTCATTTCTACTCTTGCCGTTACTTCTAAACGCCCTGGCTCGATTGGTGTAGATACTCCCGCCACTTCTGCACTTACAAACGGCATAGGAGTCTGATCTTTATTTACCAACTCTTCCTTTATCGATATTGGATAGTAATCAAGATTTAGTCTCATCGTCCTGGCCATTGTCTGCGCTTTTGCTACCCCATTCTCTAACGCCTTCGTTAATGCTTGTTGATAATAGAATTGTTCATCTTTCACTTTGAAGTTGATGTTAGAGACTCTGTTAGCCCCTTGCTGTACGGCTGTATCAATAACCTCACCTACAAAACGAAGGTTTTCAATGATTATACTGAGCATATGCGTTACTTGATAACCAGTAAAGATACTTGTTCCATCTTCGTAATCATATTGAGGAATAATGAAATAATCAGCAGTTTGAATGTTATTTCCACTAACCTGCAAAGAGGCAAGCGAATCGATGATTTTATTAATGACCTGGCTATTTGCTTGCTGCGCTTGCGTTACATTTGTGTCCTTTGTCACAACACCTACTTGTATTTCTGCGATATTTGGCTCAACAGAAATCTTCCCCACTCCATTAACCTTCATGTATTTCAGACCAACCTTATTCTGTGAACTAACTGGAGGATGGTTCATGTACACACCCCCTTCCTTGATGGAATTCTTATACTTAAATACATGTGGAAGTTGGAACATATATGTCTTTTTTTATTAATGTATAAGTAAGAAGTTTGATGTAGTGCGAGCTTGGTTTCGTTTGCGACACGCAATTTCATTTCTCACTCAAGTTCGTGCCGCTAAGTGCGTTGAACACAAAAAGAGACTATAAGCTTAATAAACTTATAGTCTCTTTTCACTTTATTTTACTCTGCAAGTATCTTGGAATCCTATTTTCTTATGCGAACCATCACAGAATGGTTTGTTACTTGATGCCCCACACCGACATAATGAGAATGCGGGTTTTGTTTCGTACACATTACCTTCGGCGTCCAATAACTCAACATCACCTTTCACAAGTATAGAGCCATTATCCCTTACTTGAATAATCGTTTTGTTATTTTCACTCACGCTTGTCACCCCTTATTTCATTTTACGCATAGTTATTCCATGTGTCTAGATATAACTGAATAAGGATTCACTACTCTAAAATATAAGGCGTTTCTTGATAAACATAGTAATTCAACCAGTTTGAAATTAACATATTCGAGTGCGATCGCCAACGTAACCTCGGACACTGTGAATCATCGTTCTCAGGGAAATAATTTTCCGGTAACTTGGTTTGTAATCCTTTATTTTTATCCCGTTCATATTCCTCTTTAAGTGTAAACGCATCGTATTCAGGATGGCCTGTAACATAGATTTGTTTACCGTTTTTCGAAGTTACAATATATACGCCGGCTTTTTTTGATTCACTTAGGATTTCTAATCCAGGAACACTTGTTATCTCATTACGATCTAAATCAGCGTATCTAGAATGTGGAACAAGAAATTCTTCATCAAAACCACTTAATAGTTTTGCTTTTGATTCATTCGTGTGATGTGTAAACACACCAAAAATCTTCTCCTCAAGATTTTGTTTAGATACACCATGATGGTGATACAATCCCGCTAAAGCACCCCAACATAAATGAAGCGTGGATGTAACATTTGTTAAACTCCACTCCATTATATCGGTTAACTCTTCCCAATATGTCACCTGTTCAAAATCAAGTTTTTCAATTGGGGCCCCAGTTATAATTAAGCCATCATACTTTTCACTTCTAACATCCTCAAACGTTTTATAAAATGTACTTAAATGATCATGCGGTGTATTTTGAGATGTATAAGAATTAGTATGTAACAAATATACATCGATCTGCAGTGGACTATTTGCCAAAAGACGTAATAGCTGTGTTTCCGTCTTTTCTTTTAATGGCATTAAATTTAATATAATTATTTTTAATGGACGGATGTCTTGCCTATAAGCACGACTTTCATCCATCACAAAAATGTTCTCTTGTTTTAATTTTTCTTTTGCCGGTAGATGATCCGGTACTTTAATAGGCATATTTTATGACTCCTTCAAACGGAATTTATTCATATTGCATCTGAGTTTCACTCAACAATATTCAGAGTTTTCAAAACTGAATAAGCCTTCTTATTATAACTGATTTTAACACATATGAAAAAAGACTAGCTTCCGAAAATGCAACTTATTGCATCTCTCAACTAGTCAAAAATTTTAATCATTATGCAGATAAGGAGCCATATTCACCAAAACCTCTTCGGGTAGTGCTTCCTCAATCATTGGAAAAATAACTCTCTCTTCTCTTCTAATATGTGTATCTAATAACTGACCTAACTCATACATGACGGCCTCATCCGCTTCATTCTTATCTAAAATTTGCTTCATGATCGCTCTTATGGAAACATGCTCTAATAACATTTCTGCAATTTCTGGATGATTAGTCGAGCTATACAACGCAAAGTTAGGTAACAAAATTTCTTCTTCATCGCGAAAATGTTGTTGCCCTCCATCTTCCCAAAAAACCCGTAACTCTTCTTTTAACTCATCTAATGTATAGTTACTTTTATCTGTTCCTACTTTTCTAAGGTTTAATGCCAAAAATAGTGCGTGATGATGGTGATGGGATAACGGATATAAAGATTCGTGTCTTTTTATGCCTTTATTTTTTGTTTTCAAAACAATCGCCCCCATTTGTTTATGTCTCATACACTAAGTATAACGAATAGTTTAGAAACTAACTGTGAGCTAGATCATCATTTGATTAAAATAATTTTTGTGGATAATTGATGACACACTGTGTGAAAGATTCATGCATGTTAGAAAAAGCTTGAAATGCTTGTGGATATCATCTAAATTAGCCACTTATCCACTAATTCATACACAATCCGACCGTTTAAATGCCTTATTAGTGGATAACTTAACCCGATTTTGAATTGCCTTGCAATCTCTACCTGTGGATAATACACTTTTATTTATCTATAAGGTCACTAAATCCCTTTCTTATCACTTCCGTTGCAACAACAGGAATGTACAAGGCGCCTTTTCTAAATGTCTTATCGATACGTTCCTTTGTATTGGCGACCGTTCCAACCGCGATATGATTTTCTTTTGCTTTCTCATATACAAAATCAATAGCTTTATTCACTTCAGGATGGTCGATTCCTTCCTTATACCCCATATTCACTGATAGGTCATAAGGACCAACAAACGCAAGATCTATTCCATCAACACGAACAATTTCCTCAATATTACGAACAGCCTCTGGTGTTTCAATATGTACAATAACTACTATGTTTTCGTCAGATCTGTCCATGAAGTCTTTACCTGCATCATAGCCAAAACTAGCCGCCCTTGTCATAGGAGCAGTTCCACGTTTACCTATTGGTGGGTATTTCGCGCGTCTTACAACCTCTACCGCCTCTTCTTTTGTGTTAATCATTGGTACTTGAACACCTAGTGCACCTCGATCAAGCGCTTTTTGGATACTTGATTTATCATAGTCTACTCGCACAATCGGTACTAAGTCGGATAGCAATGCTGTTCGTATCATATTCTCCATTTCGCTCGCACTATACGTACCATGCTCATCATCTATGATAATGAAGTCATAACCTGCATGACCAACCATCTCGACAAGTGACGGAGCATAAATGCCAAGAATTACTCCAATAGATGGCTTTTTATTCTTAAGATTCTCTTTCACTTTATTCTTTAGTCGCAAAAAATCATCCTCCTATCGCTCTTTTTACGTTTATCTTACCTTAAATAACATTCATTGCATAACAATGACACAATCAATCCACACTAAATAGAAAAAGGAGGCTTTTTTACACATGGATAAATACGAAGAGCAATCCCATATAGATAAAGATTTAGACATGGATCATGCTGAGGCAGAAGCAGTGTATGAAGATGTAGCCTTCTATCGAACGTTATTAGTCAATGTCATTATGCTCGGCAAACCTGAATCTGATGATTGGTTACTGATTGATGCAGGGATCGCCCACTATGGGAAACGAATTATTGCTGCCGCCGAAAAAAGATATGGTAATAAGCCTCCAAGAGCAATTATCCTAACTCATGGTCACTTTGATCATGTCGGTTCGGCAAAAGAATTAGCTAAGTTTTGGGACGTTCCGATTTATGCACATGAACAAGAATTAGATTTTATAACGGATAAACAGGTGTATCCACCCGCAGATCCAACAGTTGGCGGTGGTATGTTTTCATTATTGTCACCTATTTTTCCACAAAGACCCGTCAACTTAAAGAAGTGGGCTAAAGCGCTCCCTGACGACGGTAGCATTCCGTTTTTAGACGAATGGAAATATATCCACACACCAGGGCATACACCGGGACATATCTCTTTATTCCGAGAAAAAGATAAAACATTACTTTCCGGGGATGCCATTGTTACGGAAAATCCCGAATCGAGCTTTGCTGTTTTTTTTCCGTTAAAAAAGGTTTATGGACCACCCGCTTATTTCACCCAAGATTGGGATCTTGCCGAAGAGTCTGTTAAAAAGATTGTCGATTTGGAACCTAATGTAGTAGTGGCAGGACATGGATTACCAATGGAAGGAGAACAATTAAGAAAGCAATTACGCGAGCTTAGTTCAAACTTTCTAACAGAAGCTATACCGAAGAATAAAAGACATTAAAAAAACAATGGTTGGTTCGGCGCACGCCCTACTCAACCATTGTTTCCTAATTTTAACCTTCTCTTACTGCCTGACCTTGATTTACCTCATCCTCATACGGCTTACCTTTTTTAATAAATAAAGAAAGAAGTAAACCTATTAATGAAAGAACGGATACGACAATAAAAGCTATATTAGCACCATAAATGTCAGGATATGCGATATCCACTTGTTGGTCAGCATTCGCAGCCGTACTTGTCATGACTGTTACCAATATTGCTGTACCGACAGAAGCTGCTATTTGTTTCATTGTATTGTCCATTGCAGCCCCATGCGCTAACAGGTGTTTCGGTAACTTATTCAAGCCTGCTGTTGCTACAGGCATTAACACCATAGATAAACCAAACATTCGAATACTATACATTACTGTAATGAACGTAAAGGATGTAGACGGATCTAATGTTGCAAAAATGAAAGAGGAAACGGTCATAATGGATAAACCGACGATGCACAACCACCTTGCTCCAATTTTATCAAAAATCCTACCTGTTATTGGTGCCATCAAAGCCGTAATCAGGGCCCCAGGTAGCATTGATAAGCCCGCTTCAAATGCAGTAAATTCCCTCATATCCTGCATATAGAGCGGAATAATTGTTTCTACTCCTATTAGTCCCATAAAAGTGATCATACCAATAACTACTGCAATCGGGAATATCGAATATTTAAACACACGGAACTCGAGCATCGGATGTTTTAAAGAGAATTGCCTTAAGATAAAAATGAACAGCGCTATAGCACCAACACCTAGCGCAACAATAGTAGTTACATGCGTCCATCCGTTATTCCCCGCCGCCGTAAATCCGTATAGAAGTCCTCCGAAACCGAATGACGAGAGGATGATGGATGGAATATCTAATTTCGGCTTTTTCAACTCTGTTACATTCTTCAAAGCAAATGCCGCAATAATAATATCAATAATAGCAATTGGCAAAATAATAAAGAATAGTAATCGCCATGAATAGTGAGACGTTACATAGCCGGATAGCGCTGGACCAATTGTCGGTGCAAAGGAAATAACCAGACCGATCAATCCCATTGCCGCTCCCCGCTTATGTACTGGGAACACTAATAAAAATACGGTTTGCATCAGTGGTAACATAACACCTGCACCAGTAGATTGAATGATTCTCCCTATTAATAATACGGTGAAATTAGGCGCCAGTCCTGCAACAAGTGTACCGAAAGCAAAAATACTCATCGCCGTAATAAATAATTGTCTTGTCGTAAAGCGCTCCAATAAAAATGCACTTACCGGAATCATGATTCCACTCACTAGCATGAAAACGGTAGTAAGCCATTGAGCTGAATTAGCCGTAACCCCCATTTCGTCCATAATTGGCGGAATCGCTGTAATCATTAATGTTTGATTTAAAATAGCTATAAATGAACCCGCAAGTAAAAGGGCTACAATAACATTACGGTTATAACTTGGTGTCTTCATGTCTTCCCCTCGTTCCTTTATCCTTAAAATTTATACACATGGATAAAGATTACATGATTTATAGCTATTTATCTATTATTTCGATTTATTGTTTGAATTTACCAAACTGCTACATGAAAGCATGACGTTTATTTCCCCTTTAGTTAGGTTAACCAACAGATATTCTCTTCTCATTCACATTTATCTGTTGTTTTATTCGATTAAACAACAGATATCATCCTCTCTTTCACTTTTATCTGTTGTTTTATTGGGTTAAACAACAGATATCATCCTTTCATTTACTTTTATCTGTTGTTTTATACTACAGGTAGACAAGTTCGTTCCTTTTTAACAAAATAGATAAAAAGGAACTCTCTACGTTATGCAGAAAGTTCCTTTTCGCTTCAAAAATCCTACTAAGACTGCGTTCCACTTGAACTAATTTCTTCAAACGGTTGTACAATAACGAATCCCTCACCTGAAAATTCCATTTGAAATGACTCACCACTACCTCGGCCAAGTAAGGTGCGATAGCTAATGTCTGTACGAAATTCTGGCTTTAAGTGCCCTGACCAAGCAACAGTCGCATTAGGGTCGGTTATAACTGGCTTACCTGGCTCTACAAGCAACGTTAGTGGTTCATAATGAGATGTAATAGCTACTTTCCCAGTTCCATTTAATGTGACATTAAACAGACCACCCGATAACATACCCGCTACTTTCTTCATTAAATGTATATCCCAATCAATGCCTGGCTCAAACGCAAGTAAATCATTACCGTTGACTGTAATCGCTTCGTTCTGCAGGTCAAATATTGTAATCTTTTTACCTTGGTCCGCCAAGTATAGCTGACCTCTCCCAGTTGCCTTCATTAAGGAACTACCTTCACCCGTGAAAGCCTTCTTAAACATCTTCCCTACACCATGTTCTAATACTTTTTCTCGTTCAAATTTAATATTACCAACATATGAAATCATGGAGCCTGCCTTCGCCCAAACTTGATCAAGTAAATTCACTTCTAAAATACGAGGTGTTTCCAATTCAAAATACTCATTTTCTCGCTCATCTTGCTTGGTTTGATTAATAAATTCATCAATGGAATATTTACTCATGAATCGAATATCTCCCTTCCCTTTGTCATACTACATATACGGATACGTTTATACCTACGTTTCATTTCCGACATGTTACTTTCCATTACCACAAAATAATTATTTTTTAACATTAACGTTCTTCTAGTTTTTTATTCTTTTTTTTGTTAGTCTTTAAGATGGATAGTAAGGAAAGCGTTTTTATTAGGTTTTTATAGCATATATTTTAAGAGATAAGGAGTTTCATTGAATGAAAAGAATAGTCATTTTAGGTGGTGGCTATGGCGGAGTTAGAATCCTCCATAAGTTACTAGATAGTGGATTACCTAGCGATGTGCGGATAAACCTGATAGACAGAAACCCGTATCACTCATTAAAAACAGAATTCTATACGATAGCTGCCGGAACTTCTGCAGATAAAGATGTTCGTACTACGTTTCCAATTCACGAGCAAGTAGAATATTTATTTGGTGAAATTGAAAATATTGATACTGAGGATGAACGGATTTTCATACGTGAATTAGACGATCCTGTTCCATATGATTACTTAGTCATTGGAGTTGGGTGTGAAGACAACTACCATGGCATCCCAGGTGCAGAATTGTACACAAATAGTGTTCAAACCATTAATAAAGCTCGGCGGACAGGATTAGCCGTTAGTAATTTAGATGCTTATGGGACGGTTGTCATTGTTGGAGCTGGTTTAAGTGGGATTGAGGTAGCATCTGAGATTAGAGAAAGTAGATCTGATTTAAATATTCGATTACTTGACAGAGGCGCTTCCGTACTCAATGGATTTGATCCTAAAATACAAGCATACGTGGAAGAATGGTTCCAAAAAAATGATGTCGAAGTAATTCATCACGCGAACGTCGAGTATGTGGAAGAGAAAGCAGTCTGCAATAATGGATCTTGTTTTCCAAGTGATGTAACGATTTGGACAGCTGGTGTAAAACCTAATCATTTAATTACTGATTTACCTTACGAAAAGGATCAACAAGGTAAGATTATACTTAATGAATATTGTCAGGTACCTACAAGCACTAATGTTTATGCAGTTGGTGATTGCGCTTCGTCAGAATACTCTCCAAGCGCACAGTTAGCTGGAAAGCAAGGGGAACAAATCGGGGATGTATTAAGAGCCATTATTCATGATCAAGAACCACAGGTGCCAAAAGAATTTAAATTAAAAGGAACATTAGGCTCATTAGGTAAATCAGATGGGTTTGGTAATATGCTAAAACAACCAATTACCGGATTATTACCTCGACTAGCAAAGTCAGGTGTTCTTTGGTTAAATAAACGACATTAAAAAAAGGCAGTCATATTGACTGTCTTTTTTCGTTATTTTGTACACTAAAGATATTAAAAAGTTTCACAAATTTGTGATATTATTCACATTCACTAACTATCAAATGCGTTTATAATTTAGGTATATCGAAAAAACAAACAATTTCCTATAAAGGATGATGAGAAATGGCAAAAGTATTATATATCACTGCAAACCCTTTTGATGAAACTAGATCTTATGGTATGGCTGTTGGTAAATCGTTTATCGATACCTATAAAGCAAGTAATCCTACAGATGAAGTAATCCATATCGATTTATACAAAGAGCACATCCCTCACATTGATGCAGATGTTTTCCAAGGTTGGGGTAAATTACAATCTGGACAAGGCTTTGAAGAATTATCAAATGAAGAAAAAGCAAAAGTAAGTCGTCTATCCGAATTAAGTGATCAATTTGTAGATGCTGATAAATATATTTTTGTTACACCTTTGTGGAATTTGTTATTCCCACCAATTATGAAAACTTACCTTGATTCTGTCGCAGTAGTAGGGAAAACTTTTAAGCACACAGAGCAAGGACCAGTTGGCTTATTGACAGGTAAAAAGGCTTTACACATCCAGGCAAGTGGAGGCATTTACTCCCATGGACCAGCTGCAGAAAAGGAAATGGCGCACCGCTACTTGAAAGTATTAATGCGTTTCTTCGGAGTGGAAGAATTTGAAGGGTTATTTGTAGAGGGTCATGATCAAATGCCTGATCAAAAGGAAGAAATAAAAGCGGCAGCAATGAAACGTGCAGAAGAACTTGCAAAAGTATTTTAATAAAAAGTCATGATAGAGAGTCATAGTTGAAATATAAATAGACCAAATTATATTCTGATTTGGTCTATTTTTTCGCGGCGGTATAAAAACCGCTTTAGCACCACACTTTACTTATGAAGACGTTATTCTATATTCTTCTTGAAAAGGTACACATTTAATTGTTTTTGAGCTCGTGCTATACTTGGAAAGCTAAGGTGGTGGGGGAAAACCCATTCCTATAAAATGGATGCCTAGATATATGCAAAATAAAGAACATGGAGCTGTGAAAAATGAACAAACGATGGACGATCGATAAGATTAAAGAATTTGTCGAGAAAAACTCAGATAGCAAATTGCTCACAACGGAATATCACGGTTTTTCTCAAAGGTTACTATTCAAATGTGCATGTGGTAATAACTTTGAAAAAACATTTAAGAAGTTCAAAGATAATAACCAACGTAAATGTGACGTGTGCCAACCACCAAAGGTAGCACGCTAAGTAGTAAAAGCAAAGTACCTAACTCTCAATGGAAGTAGGTGCTTCTTTTATTTATGCTTTTTTCGTAGTAGTCTCATATGATTATGATACTGTAGCTACATAATTTAATTCATTTTGGAAATCATCTACTATGAATTCCATATCTTCAATGTAGCTACAATACTTCTTCCTCCATAATCATAAAATTTCAGGTAGTTCGGTCTAGGATTGATCTTGAGAAGTTCAAACCCATCTAAATATCTTAATATCAATTGTAGTTTCCCTATGTATAGCCTCCGCAACCAGAATATCATCATGTAAAAAAGCCAATGCCTCACTATTTGTAATAATCTTCGGATATGTACGAAACAAAATACCTTCTTTATTACTTGTTGCAGTACCATTATTCTCGATGAACATTTTGCACGGTGATCCAGTGAAGTCCGTCCCCTCAATCATATATCTAGCCGACAAGGTATGAACATTACCAGACTTACTTATAACTTGTGTATCTACTCCACCATCAAGCACTTCACCTTCAAAATATTCTCCCGTTACATTTCCACTAAATGTGATCATAACTACCGAATCACCAATCTTATTATCCAATTCCATTGTTTTATTTAACCGAACATGTACCGTTAATACTTCTTCTAAATTCATACTTGCTCCTCCTACACTACTAGTCAGTGAACATGGGGACGGTTCTTCCGTTCACGCTTAACTCATTTTTCCATTTGTTTCAAAAAAACGCAAGCGCCTTTTTCATCACCTTTAGCAAAGCATCGATATGTTGCACTTTATTTTTTGACTGTGACCTCGAGTGGGAGTCGCTGCAGTTAAATCTGTTCAGTTTATCCTTAATCGTGTACAAGAGAACCGTCCCCATGTTCACACCCATGTTCACACACTGTGAATAGAAAAAGCACCTACCTTTGCTTTGGTAGGTACTTTTTCTATTTTAGAATGATGAGATTACTAAATTCGGCTTCTTCTTCAAGCTATGCTTTCCATCAATAAAACGAACTGTTCCAGATTTCGCACGCATAACAATGGAATGTGTTGTACCCGTGTCTGATTTGAATTGAACACCTTTTAATAACTCTCCATCTGTAACGCCTGTAGCTGCGAAAATGGCATCATCACCTGATACTAAGTCATCCATGTACAATACTTTGTTTACATCTAATCCCATTTCAATACAACGTTTCAGTTCTTCTTCATTTTTTGGTACTAATTTACCTTGTATTTCCCCACCTAGACATTTCAATGCAACGGCAGCAAGCACACCCTCAGGAGCTCCACCTTCACCAATTAACATGTCTACACCTGTATGAGAAAATGCCGTGTTAATCGCACCAGCAACATCACCGTTATCCATTAATTTAATGCGTACACCAGCATCTCTCAATTCCTCAATAATTGGCGTGTGCTTTTCTCTTTTTAATATCGTTACTACAAGGTCTTCAATGTCCTTATTTTTTGCTTTTGCAACTGCGTTTAAATTATCAATTAACGGCGCATCTATATCAATGCAACCTACTGCTTCCGGCCCAACCGCAATTTTGTTCATATACATATCAGGTGCATGTAATAAGTTTCCTTTATCTGCAATCGCGATAACAGCTAGAGCGTTCCAACCACCAGATGCAACAATCGCCGTTCCTTCTAAAGGATCCACCGCTACGTCTACCCTTTGGCCGTAGCCCGTTCCTAGCTTTTCCCCAATGTATAACATTGGCGCTTCATCCATTTCTCCTTCACCGATGACAACCGTTCCTTTCATTGGTACTGTATCAAATACATCGCGCATCGCAGAAGTTGCAGCCTCATCCGCCTCGTCCTTTTTCCCTCTTCCCATCCATCTAGCCGATGCTAATGCAGCTGCCTCCGTTACACGTACAACTTCCATTGATAAACTTCTCTCCATTATTCATTTCCCCCTTGTGTTTTTTCAGAAAATTATTCCAATATTCTGTTATTTTTATTTATGAGAAACCTCTTCGTAAGAGGTTTGGTTATTTAGAAAAATGACTCATGATGATTCCAGCTGTCTCTTCAATAGACTTATCGGACACATTTAACACCGGGCAGTTAAGCCGCTTCATAATTGAATCCGCTTGATCCAATTCTTTCTTAATTTGTTCCATAGATGCATATTTCGCTTGATTTGGTAGTCCCAATGCCTTTAACCGTTCTGTCCTAACTTTTAAAAGATGTTCAGGTTCAATAGTTAAGCCTATAACTAATTGATTTTTGGACTTCGTTTGGAATAACTCCATTGGTGGAGTGGTGTCTGGCAGAATTGGTAAGTTTGCTGCTTTGATCCCTTTATGCGCTAAAAAGATACTTAGGGGTGTTTTCGATGTTCTTGATACCCCGATTAAAACGACATCCGCTTTTAGCAATCCTCTGACATCTTTTCCATCATCGTATTTTACAGCAAATTCAATCGCTTCAATCCTTTTAAAGTATGCTTCATCAAGTACCTGCCGTTGTCCAGGTTCCGGTTTTGGAGAATCATTGAATGTATCAATAAATGCTTGCATCATCGGTCCCATGACATCGACCGCTCTTATTTCTCTCAAAATCGCTTCTTGTTTCATCTTTTCTCTTAGCTCTGGTTGGACTAATGTATAGGCAATAAAGCCACCTGTTTCTGCAGCTTGATTTAATATATCTTGTATTTCTTCTTCTGTTTGGATATGTCCATATCGCTTCAATTGAACATTTTGATTGGTAAACTGTCTTAATGTGGCGTGTGCGACAGCTTCTGCCGTTTCCCCCACCGCATCAGAACAAACATAGATAATAGACATAATGGACTCCCTTCTTCATTAAGACTTTGTCGCTGCCTCTAACAAGAGTTTTGTCATCGTTGTTTTTGTAATACGACCCATTACTTGTTTTTTATTAGGATCATCGGTTGCTTGAACAACAGGTAAACTATCAAATTGATAGTGGACCATTTTTCGCGCCGCTTCCACAACAGTCTCTTCTTCAAGAATCGTGATAATGTTAGGTTGTCTTGTCATGACCAAACTAATTAGCATAGAGGAAGCTGAGGCATTACCTAAGGTTACTTTTAGTAGATCTTTTCTAGATACAATCCCCTCTAAATAGCCACTTTCATCGACTACAGCTAAAGTACCAACATCTTCTAAAAACATCGTTACCACAGCATCATTGACCGTTGTTGTCCCCTGCACCACAACAGGTAACCCTTGTACGTCTTTCACTTTAATATCATTTAAGCGATCCATAGCATTATCCTGATCCGTTAAGCTTTTACCTAGAAAATAACCAACCTTTGGCTTCGCATCAAGGTATCCTGTCATAACTAATACTGCTAAATCAGAGCGAATCGTAGCCTTGCTAACACCTAGCATATCAGCAATTTGATCCCCAGTGACCGGCTCATGCGTTTTTATTATTTCTACAATTTTCATCTGTCGATTGGTGAAGTCAAACATACCCAACCTCCTGTCTATCCCATGAATACTTGAACAGGCCCATAGGTATTTATTTTCATTATGATGTACTATTAGCTTTATTTTCGCATTAAGTGGAAAATCGGTCTGTTTCAATATTGATTAGTATAGCATAATTAATTAAATAATGTACACTATTTATATGGTTAGGTTATCCTACTCTATTTTTTGATTACTGTAAAAATAATCCTGATTTATAGCATGACTTTTCATTAAAAATTTCCGTAAAAAAAGACCCTATCGTACGTTGGCCTTCTGATACTTATAAAAGATAATGATCACATCATTTTAAAGGTAACTTCTTCAATTCCTGTTCACTCTTCGGACATGTGGAACAACATGTACCATCTTGGTTTTGTGCATAATAAAAACAACACGTTCGACGTAATCTCGTTTCATCCACTTGTTTCTTTGGCTTGTAAAATTGTTTGAACGGGTTTCTTTTTTCGTTAAATAATTGCGGTGAGGCCTGCTGCACTAGGTAGCAAAAGTCACTGTCCCGATGCGGGAGGTCTTCCCTTTCTTCTCCCATTCTTTGCTCATAAAGCCAGTACATGTAAACTGCCACATTCTCCCACAGTATCGGTTTAGGCACTGAGGAGACAGTTGAAACCGTAGTAATAATACGTGCGATATCTTTTCCTATTCCCTCTACAACACTTTCTCTCCATTCATATCTTTCCCCATTTTCAGGGGTTGAGATCGAGAAGTCCTTTAAGCGCAAATGCGGTAACCATACTCCCTGCTCACTATAGTAATTAACTAATTCACAATTAGTTAATTGAAGATTCAACGCTTTGTTATATACAGTCATAGAATAAAATCCAGGAACGGTAAATAAATAACCGATTCGTTTCATTAGTTGGGATGCCGCAACAAATGCATATGGTGTCTTTAACTGAACTTTTATATCCTCTATAAATAGCTTCACGAACTCCTCATCAAGCAATTGTTCTAACGAAAATAGCTCATCATTTAATGGTTGATCAAGAATACGAAAGTGATCAATTACATATTGTTTTTCACTTTTTGATAAAAGATTAGACATGATTTACACCTCAAATGTGAAACTAAGTTTTAGTAGCCTTACATATTTCTATTTCGATACAATAAATAAATGAAAAATGGCGCGCAAATCCCTGAAGTAAATACACCAGCAGGAATATCTAGGGGTAGGAAAGCTGTCCTTGCAACTAAGGCAGCCAACACTACAATGATACCACTAGTAAAGCAGATATGGGCACTAAACCCGCAAAAGAACGACTAACCATCATCCTTGCAATATGTGGTGCAATAAGACCTACAAACCCTATTCCTCCCGCAAAAGCTACTGCACGGTATAATTGTACTTTTACACCTAGCGCAGTTGCAACATCATCACCTAATTCTTTTGCGTCGATTATTGTTGCAAATAGAATCGTTGAAAATTTAAATAAGACGCAACTTATGTAATATAAGTTGCGCCTTTTTTAAGCTACAAAAAACAATGGAATTATAGTCTTCGTTTATTAGCTTGTTCCTTTTCTTCTATTCTTGTTGCACCACCATAATTAAGGCTCTGATCACGGTCTGACTCCACTTTACCTGATTTTCTAAGCTTTTTTTCTTGTCTATCTTTTCCCATTTTACCCGCCTCCTTTCTTTCTTAGTATGAGAAAAGAAAACAGAATCATTCTTGTAACGAATGAAGTCGGTAGATGGAACAAAAACAGGTATGCTTGATTACTCCTGATTGTTCTCTTCTTGGCCACTGTGATTACTGTATAAATAAGGTCTCTCACAGCCGCTTACATTGCATTCACATATTTCCCGTGTCTGACGCACTCTTAGCAAGGTACAGCTAAAGTATTAAATAACAAGCCAGTCTCTATTTCATTCGTTGGTACAAATGACTCTAAATACTCTTTCGTTGCAGATACTGCTAAATCTTGACTAACTACCTCGTAAATATAGTTACCTTTCTCTCCAATAAAGTGAGTATTTCCAGTAGGAAGTGTGTATTCTTCCCAATAAATATCATTCATCTCAAAAATCGCTTCTGGTTTCCCTTTTTGCTTGGTAAATCCTGTTCCGCTCTCTCTTACATAAGAGTCCTTATGATAGAATCTAATATTTAGCATTTTTGACTCTGTACTTTCTTCTTTAAAATTATCATTGTGCATATAGTATAAAGCACCTTGTTTATAATTCTCATACTGTTCTAGGCTCGCCGATATTAATGTAAAGTCTTTATGTTTTATTTCATATAGATATGGGATATTTTCTTGTATCTGCTCCAATACCTGTTGAACCTTTTTTGAACCTTCTTCATCGAAACCTTTTGCACCAGCAATATTTATTATTTCCTTATCTCCGGGGTCCTGTTCCGTCTCCATCGCCTTACTTCTTTCCTGATAACCTTCTAGGTCTGGTATAAAATCCTGCGAGTCAATGGGGATATTAATGTTTAGTTCAATTGGATGGACAAATTCTAAAACTTCTCCTGTTTCGTCATATGTTTCATATTTCATAAGAATTCCTGTTGCTTTTTCAACCCAAAACCTGAAGCTTTTTGCTCCAACTGTATTTAAATTTCCCTTTAAAACAATGACATTATGCCCAAGTAATTCTTCATTTTGGTTCTCTATTTCCCATTGCGCTAAATCCCTCGTATAGTTGGATGCTATTTCATATGGAAAAAGAGACTTACTTCCAAGACCTAATGGAGGATGATCTCGATATAGCGTCATATGATGGCCTTCATTATCTTTGGTAAAAGCTTCTTCTAGTGTAAGAGGAGGTGCACCATTATTATGAGAATAAGGCAAGGTTGTGTAATTTCTTGTTTGATCTAGCTCCCACATACGTTCCCCATTATAGTAAGTAGTACCATGATCATCTAAGCTATAGCCTCCAACAGGTTCCATTAAACTAACTTTATATTCTACTTGCATGACTTCACTATTTTCTTGTTTGTATTCAAATTTGCCTGTTGCAGTATCGAAATGATCTACTGTATTTATAAGCCTTAGCAACACTTCTTCTTTTGTCATGTTTCCATCAAACTCTTCGTGTTGCTCTGGATTTGCTAATACAGGATTCTGTTCTGTTAAATCGGTTTTTATTTGATTTGGATCCTTATTACTTCCTACGACCGTTTCATTATTCAATTTACTTTCATTCATTCCACCTACATTCTGACCAACGATATAGCCTAACCCAGATATAACAGCTAACGTAAGTGCAATGCTTACTGCCATATTTACCATCCTTAATGGAATACCTTTTCTCCCATCTCTGCTTACGCTTTTTAATACGGCTCGTTTATGTTTTTCTTCAAACTTTAGATCTTTTAACACTGTTCGATTCATTTTTTCTCGTAGGTTATCAAGTTCATTCATCACCTTCACCACCTATCAGTGTTTTTAATTTCTGTCTTGCACGGTATAGCCTTGATTTTACCGTATTTTGATTTATATTTAGTAATTCAGCTATTTCTTCAATTCGCAATTCCTCATAGTAAAATAAAACAATGCATTCTCTTAATTTAATTGGCAATGCCAATATCCTTTCTGCAATCCATCTTTCCCTCTCTCTTAGAACGACTTCAATTTCACTTGAAGGACTATACTTTTCTGTTGATCCCATAAATTTTGTAGCTTTAAATATATTAATAACGGATTTGCTTCTTAACATGTCCTTACATCTGTTAACCGTTATCTTATAAATCCATGTCTTATAACTTGATTCGTTACGAAACGTATCCATCTTTTGAAAACATTTTATAAAGACGTCCTGTGCTATGTCTTCTGCCGCTTGTTGCTCTTTCATATATGTAAACGCGATTCTAACTACCATTTGACCATATTCATCCATTAGCCAACGTAGTATTTCTTCTTTATCATCTATTTTGAATACTTTATCTGGGACCTTTTCGTTTCTTTTTTCCTTTGCATCCAAGTAAAATCCCCCCCTTTTTTGCGTGCTATTTTTTAGACGATATGTAGTGCTATTGGGTTTTGATTTTTTCAAAAAAAGTTTTAACATAAAAAGCCCTAGGAATCGGACTTCAATTCCTAGGGCTTTATTACATTTCCTATTCCACCGTTACACTCTTCGCCAAGTTACGTGGTTTATCCACGTCACAATCACGATGAAGTGCTGCGTAGTATGCTAGTAACTGCATAGGTACTACACTTACTAGTGGTGTTAATAATTCATGCACTTGTGGCACAACAAATGAATCCGTATCTTTTTCTAGGCCCTCAAGGCTAACAACACATGTCTTTGCTCCACGTGCAGCCACCTCTTGCACATTACCACGAATAGATAGGTTAACATTCGCCTGCGTATTAATAGCGATTACTGGTGTACCATCTTCGATTAAAGCGATCGTGCCGTGCTTTAATTCACCGCCTGCAAAGCCTTCTGCTTGAATATAAGAAATTTCTTTTAGTTTCAATGCTGCCTCTTGCACAACATAATAATCCATTCCACGACCAATGAAGAAAGCATTGCGTGTTTCAGCAAACAATTCTTTCGCTAACATTTCAAATTCGTCTTTTTGGTCTGTAAGTGATTCCATTACACTTGCCACGATTCCTAGCTCTTGTAATGGATCAAAGTCTAAATCTAAACCTTTTGCTTTTGCAGTATCTACCGCTAAAATCGCTAATACAGCAATTTGAGCTGTGTATGCTTTTGTAGAAGCAACGGCAATTTCTGGTCCAGCATGAAGGTGTAACGTATAATTTGCTTCACGAGAAAGGGTGGAACCCGGAACGTTTGTAATTGTTAACGCTGGGTGTCCTAATTCTTTGATTCGAACTAATACCGAACGACTATCGGCAGTTTCACCACTTTGAGAAATAAAGACGAATAACGGCTTTTCAGATAGTAGTGGCATGTTGTAAGAGAATTCACTCGCAATGTGCACTTCAACTGGTACATTTGCTAATTTCTCCATAAACTGTTTACCGACAAGACCTGCATGGTAACTAGTTCCTGCTGCGATAATATAGACACGATCCGTATCGCGCATCGCTTGACGCACTTCTGGATCTAATTTTATATTGTCATGGTCATCCTGATATTCTTGGATAATACGACGAATAACAGGTGGTTGCTCATCAATTTCTTTAAGCATAAAGTGTGGGTATGTTCCCTTTTCAATGTCTGTTGCATCGATTTGTGCAGTGTAAGGCTTGCGATCAATTGATTCCCCTTCTAAAGTTTGAATCTCAACTTGATCACGCTTCACAATCACTATTTCTTGATCGTGAATTTCCAAGTATTGATCTGTCTCTTTTAAAGTCGCCATTGCATCACTCGCAACAAGGTTAAATCCATCGCCTAATCCAACTAGTAAAGGACTTTTATTTTTTGCAACGTAGATTTGATCCTTGTTTTGTTCATCAATAAGAGCAAACGCATAGGAACCTTTTAATAGAGCTACCGCTTTACGAAATGCCTCTGCAACGTCATTGTATTCTTTATTTAGAATTTCAATTAATTGAACAACGATTTCTGTGTCTGTTTCACTTTTCAAGGAAACATCTGTTAAATACTCATCACGAATCTCATAATAGTTTTCAATTACACCGTTGTGAACGATGGTAAATCGACCAGACGCGCTTTGGTGCGGGTGGGCATTATCTTCGCTTGGTGCCCCGTGTGTCGCCCAGCGGGTATGGCCAATTCCCATTGTTGCATGTAATTCAGCATCTACTTTTTCACGTAACGCTGCAATACGACCTTTGACTTTAGTTACATGAATCCCATTTTCGTTTAATGTTGCGATCCCTGCAGAGTCGTATCCTCTATATTCTAGTTTCTCAAGACCGTTCAGTAGTACTTCCTTTGTATTATTGTTACCAATATATCCTACAATTCCACACATATTGTGTTTCCTCCTCAGTAAATAAGGGGCAAACAAACAACCTTTCTTATAAGGGGCCTATTTGCCCCTTTCTCGTGTTAATGTTGGTAACATCCTGTTTTTATTCTTGTGCAAAGAGTCACCTCTTTGTTTTCAAATAAAAACATATCGGTTGAGATGTTAGACAACCGGGAGGTATCCGCCGAACTTTCTCGATAACCCTCCTCCTCGTCAACTATTTTCCATTTCGTTCGGAAATAGTCCAGGCGCTTTATATTGTTGTAACTTACATCGATCCTCCTTTATTCATTTGAATAAATTCCTTGCTTTATTTTCTTACCTAGATTATAAAATAATGCATGGAACTTATTCCATTTTACTTGAGTTTTCTTGTAATGGCAATCTAATAATACATTTACCAATACAATGCAACTAACTTAACACTATACCTTATGAATACCATATTTTAAGTGTGAATCTTTCCATTATTTATTCCCATAAAAAAGGCACTAGTTGCCGTTAAACACGACTACTAGTGCTCTTCTCTTACTCCATTCCAAGCAACTCTTCAATTACTTGAACAACCTCATCCACATAACGATGACATTCTTCAATTGTAGGTGCTTCCACCATCACTCGAACTAACGGCTCTGTTCCAGAAGGGCGCACGAGCACACGACCTTCACTTCCCATTTCCGCTTCAACTTTCTCAATTGCCTCTTGGATCTTAGAGTTAACCAACGCTTCATTTTTATCTACTACGCGCACGTTTTTCAGTACTTGTGGAAACTTTTCCATCTCACCTGCTAATTCCGATAGGGTTTTTCCAGTTACCTTCATTACATTGACTAATTGTAGAGCTGACAGCATCCCATCTCCTGTTGTAATGTAATCTAGGAAAATCAGATGCCCTGACTGTTCGCCGCCTAGGTTATAACCACCCTTGCGCATTTCCTCCATCACATATCGGTCGCCAACAGAAGTTTTATCACTCTTCATGCCGTTTGCTTCTAATGCTTTATAGAAACCAATATTACTCATCACTGTCGAGACAACTGTAGAATGACGTAATAGTCCTTTGTCATTTAAATACTTTCCACATATAAACATAATTTGGTCGCCATCTACGATATTTCCTTTTTCATCTACTGCGATCAATCGGTCGCCATCGCCATCAAAAGCCAAACCAATATCGGCTTTCTTTTCCAATACTAGCGCCTGTAATGTTTCTGGGTGTGTTGAACCAACACCGTCATTGATGTTTAAACCATCTGGTGACGTACCTATGGTGGTAATATCTGCTTCTAAATCGGCAAACAAATGCGGAGCTAATGAAGATGTAGAACCATGTGCACAGTCTAGCGCAATATGTAAACCTTCAAAATCAGAATCTACCGATTGTTTAAGGTATTGAATGTATTTTTGACCACCTTCAAAATAGTCATTAATTTGACCTAGATGCTCTCCGGCTGGTCTAGGCAACGTATCCTCTTCCTCATCAATCAGTGCCTCAATTTCATTTTCCTCTGCATCAGTGAGCTTAAAACCATCTGGACCAAAGAATTTTATTCCGTTATCTTCTACTGGGTTATGAGAAGCGGAAATCATAACACCTGCTTCAGCACTCATTGCTTTCGTTAAAAATGCAACCCCAGGAGTGGATATAACTCCTAAGCGCATTACTTCAGCTCCGATTGATAATAACCCTGCTACTAATGCACTTTCCAACATACTTCCGGAAATACGTGTATCACGTCCAATTAATATTTTTGGCTTCGAAGTTTCCTTTGTAAGTACATAGCCACCAAACCGTCCGAGTTTAAATGCTAACTCTGGGGTGAGCTCCTTATTCGCAATTCCTCTAACTCCGTCCGTTCCAAAATATTTTCCCATAATGGACCTCTCCTTTACTTTCCTATTTAAAACCTATGAGTGCATACGGTAACCCCAAAATATAAAAGTTTAATAATATTATTGCGTTTTCTTTGGAGATAACTTTCTACATTAGGTTAACGTCTCTTATAAGCAGTATAGACAACTTCGCTCTCATATTTTCAAATTGGTTAATTCATGTTGTATTTATTTGAGTAATAGTTAGATAAGTTATTCAATCAGAACTGTAACATTCTCTATTTCTGTTTCCAATTCCACTCCCTCAGGGCCTTCTATACGGAGTGGCAATGTGTATTCACCTGCTTGATTTTCTTCCACTTCAATAAATAAACGGATATCATCAAGACTTAGTTCATTCACTAAATCCTCAAGCCCTAAAGCAGTCACATCTAGTTCACCTTCAAGTGGTTCCACAAATGAGATGGAAAGATCTTCTCCAAGATTATCCACCTCTATTGGAACTTCTTCAAACGTTGTTTCAATTGTTCTCTCTACTTCAATCAAAATCGTTACAACTTCAATATTCGTTTTTCGAATATCGGTTGGAACCTCAATTGGCACTTCAAGTGTAGTATTCTCGGTAATTTCAGAAAGGTCAATTTCCTGTGTGCTAACAGCACTTATATTTTCAAGCACTCCGTCAGCCGCAAACACTTGAACTACCTCTGGGTCTGCCTCCATATTGCTTATGCTAATGCCTTCTTGTGCCTCACCAGTAGTCTCTATATCAATTGGAACTTCTTTATTTGGGCTTCGAACATCTACCGATACACTCACAGTGGATGGTTCTACCCGTACCTGAAGTTCATTCCCTTGATTATCATATGCTTTTACAGGAACATCACTAAGCTCGATAGGCTCGTCCGCATCTTTTACATCAACAAATGCCTTCACTATAGCGATATTGTCCACTATACTTCTTGCACTTGTAATCCTTACAGCTGATGGTTCCACAGTAACATCGCCTAACTCATAACCAACTGGTAATTGTGCCTCATTGATAAAATCTACAGAAACCTCAAATTCGTCAGAAGCTTTTTCTTCAATTGTCACTTGAATCTGTTCTGGCTCAATATACACTGTTATACTACTAGAGATGCCTGAATATCTAATCGGCACAGTATGAGTTCCTGGTTCTAATTCTTCCAGATCTACAAACACATCAAAATTTTGTTGTCTTGCTGTAGATGTTACCTGACTGACAGATCCTTGCAGCCCGACAGATACTGTTTCTGGAACCCCACTAACTACATATCTATCTTCATCTATTCTTATCTCTACTGGTACTTCTTCGATTGTCTGTGTTTCCTCCGAACTACTAATCGATAAAGGAAATGATGAATCAGATTGTTGTTCCTGTTGATCTAAGGTAACAGCGATAAATAATAAAACCGCTAAAGCTAATGAAACAACTCGAATAACCCACGGTTTCTTTAACCATTCATCCATTCTTCTTCCCCCTCCAACTCCAACTTTTTGATGTAGGGGCTTTATACTGTGTATCTAGCTCTCTGCGTAATAATTCTACAAGTTTTTCCTGATCTAGATCTCGATGTAATTCGCCATTTTTTGTACAAGATATTTGTCCTGTTTCCTCTGATACTACAATCGTTAATGCATCAGTAACTTCCCCGATACCCATTGCAGCACGGTGTCTTGTACCTAATTCTTTAGAAATAAATGGGCTTTCAGAAAGCGGTAAATAACATGCAGCCGCTAGAATTTGATCTTGTTTAATGATTACTGCACCATCATGTAATGGTGTATTTGGAATAAAAATGTTAGTTAATAACTCACTAGTCAACTTTCCATTAATCGGGATCCCTGTCTCAATATAATCACCCATCGCAGTTTCGCGTTCAATCGTTATTAAAGCACCAATTCTTCGCTTAGCCATATAGGAACATGACTTATTAATCGCCTCAATAATTTGATTTAAACTTTCTTCTTCAGAATGACTGTTTCTAGAGAAAAAGCTACCTCTTCCTAGTTGTTCTAATGCTCTTCTTAATTCAGGTTGAAATAGGATAATAATCCCCAGAAAACCCCACATAATCACTTGCCAAATAATCATTTGTACCGTTTTTAATTCGAATACATTACTTACGAGATATATACCCAATACTACAAAAATACCACGTAGTAATTGAATTGCTTTCGTGCCCCTAATAAGCATAAGTAGTTTATACAATACATACCAGACAAGGGCTATATCTACGCCGATACGTAATAGGTTTAGTATATTTAGTTCCCCATCAAGCATGGTGACACAACCTTCTATCCATTGGATTCCTCTTCCTATCTGTGAAATAATGACTTCATCCATTATAGCATATTTTTTTCGTAATCAATAATGGGGCAAGTTAAGCCTAACGTAACAGTCTTCTAAACGTATAAATAACCTTTGTTACATTCATCTGCAACAAAGGTTATTTAGTCCCTTATTTTTTTGTAAATGCAAAAACATTTTTAGCGAAATCTTTTAAGTGATACCAGATCCAATCGAATACTTGATTTACATATTCTATTTCTCCACTAACATTACCAGCAGACGCCATTAAATGCTCGCCATTTATAATAACAACATCACCATCGACGGAACCATCTATTTTCAAACTACCATTTTTCACTACTAAATCGCCTTCAATCGTTACTCCCTCAGGAACGATTACTGTATCTTCTTGGATGATCAGATTTTTATCTTTAGATACAGACAGTTGGTTATCCTGATCCCAAGCAGAAAAGATACTACCGAACATTAGAATAAAGAAGATAGCTGCCGCGGTAAGAACAGGGTGGCCTTTGAACCATCTCATATAGCCTACACGCTTTTTCTCTTTCGGCAGGTTTGCCATTACTTTAGCAGTGAAATCCACCGACGGTTTTAAATCATTACTACTGTTTAATAAGGTTGTAGTTCTTTTTAATTCATGAAAATGACTTTGACAAGCATGACATGATTGCAAGTGAGAACGTAGTAGATCTTCCTCTGACTTTGTCAAATCCCTATCAAGATATTTATGCATTAATTCTACGATTGTATGATTACAACTCAATTTGTTCACACTCCTTTATACATGACGAAGCCTTTTCCGAAGTGCTTCTCTCCCTCTATGGATTCTGGTCTTTACAGTACCAACTGGAATATTCAGAATCTCACTAATTTCTATAAGGGATAGTTCATCCACAAACCGTAATGCAATAACACTTCGATATTTGGTAGGAAGTTGCATGATCTCTTGTTGAATATAGGATTGCAATTCTAAACTCTCCACTTCTTCTTCAGGTAATGCTTGTTCTGCAGGAAGTTGAGAATACATGTCTAATCCATCTGTCCCTTTTACTTCGGCATCAAGAAAGTAGTCTGGCTTCTTCTTTCTTATCCGATCAATTGATAAATTGGTCGCGATACGATAAAGCCAGGTAGAAAACTTTCTTTTGTCATCAAAGGTATGAATATTTACATACGCCCTGATAAAAGCTTCCTGCGCCAAATCCTCTGCTTCATGTGCGTTACCGACCATCCGAAAGCATATTTGATATACTTTGTTTTGATAGAAGTTAACAATGTCTTCAAACGCAGATTGATCTCCTTTTTTCACTTGCTTTACTATTTCTTTTATTTTCGCATCCATTTCTATATACCTCCGCTACTAATGCGGTCACCTCTATTACGAGTGACACTACCTTGAGGTTTCAATTTTTTTAGATTTTTTTCAAATTTATTGGTATGTTTAGCATAATTATTATTCGGGTACTATTTTATAAAGTTATTATATCAACTCAGGAGGTCCTTATGGATAAAAAATTGTATCTTTTACAAAAAATAGAAAACTGTCGTATGGAAATGATCGAGTTGACTGGCGAGCAAGCGTACACATCGGATGCAGTAGTGGATGCCAGTAAGCGTTTAGATAACTTATTAAATGAATTAGTTCAAATTGAATTAGTTGTAAACTAGTCTTATGTCCTTTACCTATTATAATTAGATTACTAACAAATAGAATGAATATCAATAATCACATTAGTTCTACACAAAAAGGATTGAATTACAACTAGTTGTATTCAATCCTTAGCTTTTTATATGATATGTATTGGTGGAGCCTAGCGGGATCGAACCGCTGACCTCCTGCGTGCAAAGCAGGCGCTCTCCCAGCTGAGCTAAGGCCCCAATTATAGTGGAGCGGAAGACGGGATTCGAACCCGCGACCCCCACCTTGGCAAGGTGGTGTTCTACCACTGAACTACTTCCGCACTCCATAATAATTTATTATATTGCATTTTTGATGAGCCATGGAGGATTCCGACGCCATAGGCTAGTCCTTCTCTCCTTTTTGTTCATTAAAGAGAAGGGGAACCGTAGGTGAGAATCCATACTCATATTGCATTTTTGATGAGCCATGGAGGATTCGAACCTCCGACCCTCTGATTAAAAGTCAGATGCTCTACCGGCTGAGCTAATGGCTCGTGATTTAAAGTTATTTCTTATATTGCTATGTTTTCCTCACAAAGCTAAAATAAACCCTATTTCATCTTAATTACTTATAAAAATAAATGGCTGGCCCAGCTGGATTCGAACCAGCGCATGACGGTACCAAAAACCGTTGCCTTACCGCTTGGCTATGGGCCAATAAAAATAAGTGCCTATTATTATATGCACTATTCATAAAATCTTATATGGTGGAGGGAGTAGGACTCGAACCTACGAACCCGATGGGAGCGGATTTACAGTCCGCCGCGTTTGGCCAACTTCGCTATCCCTCCATATTTGGAAAAGGTGGTGCCGGCCAGAGGACTTGAACCCCCAACCTACTGATTACAAGTCAGTTGCTCTACCAATTGAGCTAGACCGGCATATGGTGGAGGATGCAGGGCTCGAACCTGCGACCCCCTGCTTGTAAGGCAGGTGCTCTCCCAGCTGAGCTAATCCTCCACAATAGAAAGTTATTTTGCTGGCACAAAAAATATTGGTGACCCGTACGGGATTCGAACCCGTGTTACCGCCGTGAAAGGGCGGTGTCTTAACCGCTTGACCAACGGGCCATATAAAAAAACTGATAAATCACAGAGCTTCCAGCCGGACTTGAACCGGCGACCCCTTCCTTACCATGGAAGTGCTCTACCGAACTGAGCTATGGAAGCAAATGGCTCCACAGGTAGGACTCGAACCTACGACCGATCGGTTAACAGCCGATTGCTCTACCACTGAGCTACTGTGGAATAATTTCAATTACTAAATAAAATTTAGTCTGCTTCTCAAATTAGCTGTTATTCGTTGTTGATTTTATTTAGTCGGCCTAGCGACGTCCTACTCTCACAGGGGCAATGCCCCAACTACCATCGGCGCTGAAGAGCTTAACTGCTGTGTTCGGCATGGGAACAGGTGTGA
>NZ_JAOALK010000036.1 GCF_025154055.1 Aquibacillus koreensis | reverse complement strand
AATAGAGTAGGCGCATGAATTTTATTCATGCGCCTCTCACAGATCCGTACGTGCGGGTCTTCGCATACGGCTCCTCCGCGATTATCCCCGTTGGGGATGATGTTCATTGTAAATATCCACAAGAAATACGAGACCTATTTCTCTAAACCATTTATTGGAAAGTGCTGTATGCACTGGTGTGCATTTCGAACTTCTCCAAGCGTACATTCGTAAGCGTGGAAGTTCTCCTTCCCATTTTCTTCTACGTAATTCCCTATGTAGCTTTCTTATTTTCCGCCAACTCCTAAGTTGTACTGACCGCAATCTTCTTCTAATCCACTTATCAAATTCAGTAAACATTGTCTTTGTATGCCAGTGTCCAAAATAGTTTCCCCATCCACGTAGATAAGGGTTTAGTTTCTCTTTTACCAAAACTCTAATATTAATCGTTTGGTTTCGTTTTGTAATTTCCTTGATTTTAGTCTTAAACTTCTCTATTGACTTTTCTGAAGGCTTAACCCAGTAACCCTTCTTAAATTCATGTCCAAGAAAGACAAATGTTTCTTTCATATTATTTACAATCTTAGTCTTTTCCGGGTGAACTATAAGCCCAAGCTTTTCTTCAAGGAATCGAGTAACTGACTTGAGTACTCGCTCAGCACCCTTTTGTGATTTACAACAGATGACAAAGTCATCTGCATATCTTGTAATGCGATGCCCTCTCTCTGTCATAAGTTCATCCAACGGATGCAAATATACGTTCGCAAGTAGCGGACTGATGACACCACCCTGTGGAGATCCTTTTTCGTTTAAGTGGAAACTGCCACCCTCCATAACTCCTGCTTGGAGGAAACTCTCGAGTAATCCAATAACACTTCCATCCACTATTTCTTCTCTAACCAACGACATTAGTTTATCATGCGGAATTGTATCAAAGTATGATTTTAGGTCTGCATCAATTACATACACATAACCATCCATTAAATCCTTTCGGACTTTATCTAATGCCATATGTGCACTTCGATTCGGTCTAAAGCCAAAACTACAATCAAGAAATTTAGCTTCAAAGATTGGTTCTATTATTCTACGTACAGAAGCCTGTACTACTCGGTCTCTCACGGTTGGGATACCTAGAGGTCGTTTTGAACCATCAGCCTTCGGAATATATACACGTTTAACTGGTCTCGGCTTGTATGTCTTTTCTTGTAATTCACGTTGAAGGATTTGTACATTATCCTCCACTCCAAATTCAAAAGCCTTAACTGTTATTCCATCTACCCCTGCGGCTCCACGGTTCCTTTTAACCTCTTTAAAGGCTTCCTCCATGTTTGGCATTACCCATATTTTATCTATGAGACTATACCACTTTCTCTTTTGTGGGGTCTTTGCTCCCTCACGAAAACCTTGTTTGTCTTCTTTTCCGTTCATGTTCCGTTTCTTTCCTTTCATTCTGTTGATTGACTAGCCCAACTTCGGCAATATCAGCAGTTTCACAAGTACTACGCCCCATACGGTCTACCCTTCTGTTCGACCCCGAATCTACGGATTTGTCCTATCGGTTTCTGTATGGACATGACATATTCTAAGATAACTCGGTTTTTCTTCCACGGACAGACGGGCTTCGCATAAAGTCCCTACCTTTTAGGTTAGAGGGCTCCTCTCAGTAACAAAGTACTAAGTCACTTACCTTTGCGACTTTTCCAGTAAGCTTGATCACTACTATCCCCTGCTCTGACTTCTTACCACCCATAACTTCATCTTGTCCATCCCAGACTTGATTGAAGGTTACCACAATGTGGAGACGATGAGATCTCCTTGGGTCACGTCACCGGGCTTTCACCTGAATCCAGTCCTCATAACTAGCAGAGTCCTCTTGTGGAATAGGACACTCCCTTCTTTTGCAGGGTTATCCGACTCTACCAGCCAACACGGTTGAATTGTCGCCTGTTCCAGGTTTTGCCTTCAGGTCCTCCGCACACTTCCTCACGGACAATGCACTACCTGTCAGCTATACACTTCCGCCACTACGGTGTGTTTGGGACTTTCACCCATTAGTCCGATGCGCTGCCAAGCGCACAAAAGCAGAAAGCGTTACGCACGCTTTCTGCTTTACTTGTTAACAATTAAGCAACATCATATCCTTGTTCTTCAACAGCTTCTTTCAATTTATTTTCATCTACTTTTGACTCATCATAACCCACTTCTACTTTTCCTGTTTCTAAATTAACTTCCACTCTTTCTACACCTGCTAATTCCTCAAGTGCACCATTTACTGCTGATTTGCAATGTCCACATGTCATTCCTTTTACTTCTAATGTTATATTTTTCATTATTTTACCTCCTAGTATTGTAATTTTATATTTTTACTCGCTTTAATCGTAAAGCGTTCGTAACAACAGATACAGAACTAAAAGCCATCGCTGCTCCAGCAATCCAAGGTTGCAACAGACCTAATGCAGCAATTGGAATACCAGCGGAGTTGTAAGCTAATGCCCAGAATAAGTTTTGGCGAATATTCGTCATTGTTTTCCTACTTAACCCTATTGCCTTCGGTATATTAGAAAGGTCTCCACCAACTAAGGTTATGCCCGCAGTTTCAATCGCCACATCTGTACCAGTACCAATGGCAATTCCTATGTCAGCAGTTGCTAAGGCAGGCGCATCATTAATACCATCACCAACCATGGCGACCTTTTTTCCTTTTTGTTGAAGTTTTTTCACATGATTCGCCTTATCTTCTGGTAAGACTTCAGCAAAGACATGTTCAATACCTACTTGGTTAGCTATCGCTTTAGCTGTGCGCTCATTGTCACCAGTAATCATGTACACATCAATACCTAATTCTTCTAACTTAGCTATAGAAGCTTTTGCGTTTTGTTTCACGGTATCAGCTACTGCTACAATTCCAGCAAGTTGATGATCAATAGCGAACATCATGGCAGTTTTACCTTCTGACTCAAACTGCATCATTTGTTGTTCATATTGTTCAAATTCAATCTTGTTTTCTTTCATTAATTTTCTAGTACCAACCAAAACCTTTTTGTCATCAGTTATCGCTTCAATACCATGCCCGGGTATAGCCTCGAACGCAGATACTTGAAGATCTTTTACCCCTTGTTGTTTTCCATAGTCAACAATTGCATCTGCCAACGGGTGCTCTGAAGAACGTTCTGCCGCAATTAGATAAGGAAGTGATTCTTCTAATATATAGTGTATGTCTGTCACTTCCGGAGCACCTTTCGTTACAGTCCCCGTTTTATCTAAGATAATTGCATTTACTTTATGCGCCATCTCTAGATGTTCTCCACCCTTGAAAAGGACACCTGTCTCTGCACCTTTCCCTGTACCCACCATTATCGATGTTGGTGTTGCTAACCCAAGTGCACATGGACAAGCAATAACTAATACAGCAATGGAAGCTTCTAGTGCTGCCGGCCAGTTTTGCGGATCTACTACAAAGAACCATATTAAAAATGTCAATAATGCAATGACCAGAACAATTGGGACAAAAATACCTGAAATTACATCAGCCATACGTTGTATAGGAGCTTTTGATCCTTGTGCATCCTCTACAACCTTAATAATAGAAGCAAGTGCTGTATCCTTTCCTACTTTTGTTGCCTCCATTTGTAGTCTTCCATTTTTATTAATGGTGGATCCTATGACATTATCGCCTGCATTCTTCTCGATTGGAATTGATTCACCAGTTATCATTGATTCATCTATGGAAGATTTACCTGATACAATGATACCATCCACGGGTATCTTTTCACCTGGTTTAACAACTAACTGATCTCCAACTGCCACTTGTTCAAGAGGCACATTAACCTCTTCACCATCTCGAATTACCGTAGCATCCTTTGCCTGTAAACTTAACAATTTAGAGATAGCAGCTGTTGTTCTCCCTTTTGCCATAGACTCAAAAAGCTTACCAACGAGAATTAAAGTGATTAATACCGCACTTGTTTCATAATACAAGTGAGGTACATATGTTGGAATTATTGTTGCCCGAATACCTTCCACTAAACTATAAAAATAAGCAGCCGATGTTCCCCCTGCAACAAGTACATCCATATTTGCAGTTTTGTTTTTTAGATTTTTGTACGCTCCTACATAAAATTGCCACCCAACATAAAATTGAACAGGTGTTGCGAATAAGAATTGAACCCATGGATCCATTAAAAGCATTGGCATTGGAATTCCTAAATCCCATGGTAAATGCCCCACCATGGCGTACAACAGTGGCAATGATAAAATCGTCGAAATAATTAGTTTTACTTTCTGACGTTGAATTTCAGTCTCTTTATGATTCTTTTGCTCTTCGCGATTTTGGCTTAGCTTTGCCTCGTACCCTAGCTTGGCTACTTTTTCTTGGATCTGTTCCACACGAACAAGTCCTGGTTGATATGCAACCATACCCTTTTCAGTGGTTAAGTTAACGGAGGCTTCCACGCCTTCCATTTTATTTAGAACCTTTTCAATTCTTGTCGAGCAAGCCGCACACGTCATACCATATATATCAAATTCCACTTGCTCCCTATGCACACCGTACCCTAGTTTCTCAATTCTTTCCGATAAGTCACGGGCAGTTACTTTGTCTTCTTGATATTCGATCGCTGCCTTTTCCATAGCTAAGTTCACATTCGCATTTACCCCATCCATTTTGTTTAAGGATTTTTCAATCCTTGTGGAACAAGCAGCACAGGTCATACCAGTAATGCCAAAGTTTATATGCTTCGTTGACATATTACTAACCTCCCTACTACTTCGAAAATTGTTGCATCACTTTCATTAATTCTTCTATCGATTCTTCACCATTACCTGTTTTAATTGCATGTGAAACACAGTGGTGCATGTGTCTTTCAAGTAACTGCATGCCTGTATTTTTCAAAGCTGCATTTATTGCACTTATTTGAACTAAAATATCAATGCAGTAACGTTCTTCTTCAACCATTTTTTGAATTCCTCTTACTTGACCTTCTATTCTTTTTAAACGATTTAATACATTTTTCTGTTCTGACTCCGATCTTGGCTTGACTGGTTGTTTGTCATGGTTGTGTGTCAATTCATTTGTCATATTGTGATCACACCCTTCTTATATATATACCCTACCACGGTATGGTTTGTTTATTCAAGTTTTTAATTCTAAATTCTGTTATATCCTAAATCGCATACCAAATGTTACACGTTTTGCTTGAGCACTGTAGTGATAAATCCCACATTTGCACTAAAAAAACTACCCCTCGTGATAACGCGGGATAGTCTTAACACATTCGAAAGATCATACCTCTATAATTATAGGTAAAACCATTGGCTTTTTCTTCGTTTTATTAAAGATATATTGCCCTACCGATTTTCTCACATTTCGTTTAATGTCAGCCCATTGATTCTTATTCTCTTTCTGCAAGTCTTGGGTAGTTTTGATGATTACTCGATTTATATCACTAATTAACTCTTCTGCGTTCCGAACATAAACAAATCCACGTGAAATCGTATCTGGCTCTGATATCAGTTTTTTATCGTTTTTACTCATGGTAAGCACCACGACTAACATGCCATCTTCTGACAATTGCTTTCTGTCTCGTAGTACAATGTCTCCCACATCGCCAATCCCAATTCCATCGACGTACGTGTTACCAGTTGGAATTTTTCTTGTTTGCCGTGCTGTTAATTCATTTATATCTACTACATCACCATTTTCCATAAGAAACGTATTCTCTTGGTCTATACCTACAGATTCTGCAAGCAATCGGTGCATATGAAGCATTCTATATTCACCGTGAATAGGAATGAAATACTTCGGCATCATTAAAGTAAGCATCAACTTTAAATCTTCTTGGTATCCATGACCTGACACATGCATACCTGTTGAAACACCAGAGCCATAGATAACATTCGCTCGTAGTGCAAATAAGTTATCGATAATCTTGGTAACATTTCGTTCATTTCCTGGTATTGGACCAGCAGCCATTATTACTGTATCATCAGGATGAATTTCGACTCCCCTAAAGTTACCCGTGGAAAGACGAGAAAGTGCCGCGAGCGGTTCCCCTTGACTACCTGTACAAAGTATTGTTACTTTTTCCGGATCAAAATCATGTATTTGATCTTGATCAATTAACATCCCTTCAGGTACATCTAAATACCCTCGTTCCATTGCAACCTGTACAACATTCACCATGCTCCTGCCTAGTAACGCCAGCTTACGGTTTGTTTTGATTGTAGCAGCTACCACTTGTTGCACTCGATTGATATTGGAAGCAAAAGTAGAAACAATGACTTTACGCCTTGCTTTTCTAAATGCTTCATCTAAATGGTCTCCTACCATTTGTTCGGATGGTGTTAGACCTGGACGTTCCGCATTGGTACTTTCAGAAAGTAATAGTAATACGCCGTCTTTCCCTATCTCTGCCATTCTGTGAATATCAGATCGTTCATCATTTGCTGGCGTTAAATCAAATTTAAAGTCCCCGGTATGTACCACTTTACCTTCAGGAGTATGAAACACAATCCCCAAACAATCAGGAATACTATGGTTTACTTTAAAAAATTCTACACTTATCTCATCAAAGTTAACTTTAGAGCTAGAATCAATTTCCACTAACTCTGTTTCACGTAAGATTCTATGTTCCTTTAGTTTTAATTCAATTAACCCTAAAGTAAAACGTGTTCCATAGACAGGTACATTTAACTTTTTAAGGAAAAGGCTCTGTTAATGTTTGTTGTTGTTATTTGCTTTACGGGAACTAACGTTCTATAATAGCCTTAATTATAATCAAGTTGGTGATAAACGTGAGAGCAACGGATATTCTAAAAGCCATTCAAAAACTAAGCCCCGCAGAAAAACATCGTTTACGTGAGTATTTAATTGATGCTCTTACTGCATCTTCCTCGACAGGAACTGTTCTGCAAGAAATAACTGAACGTAAAAATAAAAGTGGTTATCATTGCCCTGATTGCGAATCGGAACATATCGTTCGGTACGGAACATACTCAACAATTGTTGAAGGCGAAGAAGTAGAAAAACAACGTTATCGCTGTAAAGCGTGTAAAAAGACATTTACTGACCTTACAAATACCGCTTTGTATCGAACCCGTCGTCTCAATAAATGGTTTAAATTCATTGAATGTATGATAGAAGGATATTCTCTGCGTAAATCTGCCGAATTAGTTGAAGGTGTTTCTCACGTCACATTATTTTACTGGAGACACAAGCTCTTAGCTTCATTAAAGCAAATGGAAATATCAAATTTCGAAGGTATCGTTGAAATGGACGAGACCTATTTCCTGTACTCAGAAAAGGGACAAAGAAAGATTAAAGACAGAAAACCCCGCAAACGTGGCGGTTCCGCTAAGAAACGTGGAATAAGCAACGAACAAGTATGTGTCTTAGTCGCAAGAGACCGTGAAAAGATGACTTTTTCGCAGACTTTGGGAATGGGTCGATTAACAAAAGAACAATTAGATAAAGCTATCGGACATAAACTTTCAAGCGAAAATGTATTATGCACCGATTCTTGGCGTGCCTTTAAAACATATGCTACGGAAAAAGGCATGGATATTTATCAATTCAAGTCGGATGGCAAGGTTCGCACAAAGGGTCTTTATCACATCCAGAACGTCAACAATTACCATCGCAGACTTAAAGGATGGATACAACGTTTTAATGGGGTTGCAACTAAATATCTGAACAATTATCTAACATGGTTTCAAGTGTTAGAATCGATTCAACATCAAAGGAATTCTGTTACCATGAAAGACTTGATGATTAAAGGGAATTTGATACAAAATATGGAAACCTATGATACAATTAGGTTTTCAAGTTTTACGACATAGACAGTATTTCTTGTACAACGAACGGGCAGTTATGCGGATGATTCAATTACTTTGAAAGGAGAGATGGAAATGCGAATATTGTTAATTCTGTTATTTGTCATATTTCTACCATTCCTATCGGCTTGTAATGAAAGTGCAAATATGGAAGAGAACATAATAGGTAACCCTATTAAACCTTATCTCCGTTCAGATGCAGTTGAACATGCAAATGAAAACGGAGATGTGATATTAAGTGCTGGTAGAATAACTAATTATCAACGGCTTCATTCTTTCTTAGAACATGTAGAAGAAGGTCAACCAGATTCTATACGTATTTTAATATATGGAGCAGATGGACTTCCTGCCTTCTATAACCTTGTATTTAATGAAAAGATTTCTTACACATACGACCAAACTCAATATATGGGTGATGAACCAAATAGTATTATGACAACCACTTGTGAGGAGATTGTTGAAACTGAAATACGAGACAAGGAAGCATATGTGTTATCTGGTTGTGAATCAGACGAAGTAGCAAATACATTTCTTGTACGTGTTGAGTTAATCATGGGGATAGAAGGAAATATAGTTAAAAAAAGTGACAGTTCGTTGTTTATTCAAGATGATAAAAAAGAGGTTGAGGTTAAATATACGGAAGAAACAGAGTTCAACAGTGAAAGTAAAGATGAAATTAAAGAATTAAAAATTGGAGATGAAGTAAGAACCTGGTATAGTAGCCAGACATTCGATACTACTCCATCCAAAGCAATAGCTTCTCGCATTTCTACTTTTGTAAAGTGACTTTAATTTACTGCCAGTTAACTGTTAAACAACACACTTAAAGTAACATTGCGTTAATTGAAGAAGCAATTTAGTAATAAAATGGAACTTCCATAAATTAGGAAGTTCCATTTTTCTACCTATTATCAACATTAAACTTTAACATAGCCAAGGAAAAAAGGAATGCCTCCAATATGATCTTCATGTCCATGTGTTACAATAAGCGCTCTTACTTTCTCTTTCTTTTCCATTAAGTATGAAATATCTGGGATGATCAAGTCGATTCCTAACAAACTTTCATCGGGAAACTTGTTTCCGCAATCAATTACAATAATATCGTCCTTCGTCTCTATTGCATACATATTCTTCCCTATTTCATTTAGGCCGCCTAAGGCGAAAATGGATAGTCCATTTTGTTCAATACTCATATCTTACCCTCCCACCTTCATATTGACGATAGTATGCCCTTTTATTGATTCACTTATTAAGATAGGAAGGATAACTTCGATAAAAGCACACCATAAATTCCACACGAGTATTAAAAGAACGAACTATTATCCGGATGATTATGAGCGATAATATCTAGTCGTACTTAATTACATAAAAAAAATATGAGATTTCGAACTACTCTTTGAACAAATTTTAAGAGCTATTATATTTATTATTTAATCATTTTCTTGTCATTCCTTGCACTACTTTTGAATATTCTAGTTGTGGTTCTACATAACAAAGGGAAGGTGAATATATGAGAAGGCTAAATCAATGTTTTTCCTGTTATGAGCATATGCTTTTTCTACTCGGTGAAATGGATACGAAACCTAAAACGCAATATTTTGATAAATACATCAATAGTCATACTAAAAGAATATGTTGTCAGTCCTGTGGGAAAAACGTAGAATATGAACGCAATACTAACGGGGATTGGTACCAACCGAAATCTACGCCAACCTCCACACTCGTTCTCTAAGCGCATTATAAAATGCCCTCCTAAAAGAGGGCATTTTACATACGATAACTAGTTCTTTTTGTAAAAGTATTCTTCTAACCATTCATTAAATAACAAATAGTCTTGCTCTACACGCTCTTTATAGAACTTCGACCACCCAATCATTTCGTTAAAGAATCCATCTACATTATTACCGATCGCTTTTATTATTTCTGTTTCACTATGATATTCAAGTAATCCGTGTTCAATGTCTTCATCTGCTCGTGCATGAATCTTCGCCGTTATTTTCCCCATCGACTTCACTGTTTGCTTCACTGATTTATATTCTACTAGTTGTTTTGGTTTCAAATCTTTTTCATAGGCTGACCGTTCTCTTACATAGTAATCCCTGTTTTGCATCGTAAGATATCCTAAGTAAGGGTCTGCTTTGTGATGCATTGCTTTTTGTGTTGCTATAACTCGTTTACCTTGATGATTATTCACTTCCCAAAATGCATCGCTATATGGAAAGAAATACGCAGGTACAGGCGCTCGTGCTTCTTTCACCTCTAGTATAATGTCATCATGGTGTGCGTTATTATGTTGACCCTCTATTAGTATATAAAACCGCTTCAAGCCTGTTGATCCAATACCCGCACCACTCTTTTTCACAATATCTTTTATTTGATAATGCTCTTTTCCTTTAAACGTCTCTTCAGATAAACTTGCGATATATTGTTCCCAGTTTCTAATAATCTCTTTATACTCATTATTAGAGATAGAATCTAACTTTATATTCTCACGATCAAACTTTCTGTTCCCATGTTCATCCAAGCTCGTTTGCTTATCGAGTTCATGCGTTGCTTTTCTTAGTTCCAACTTTTTTAGTGTCTTTCTGACCGGACCCTTTGTATGATCAACAGTAAATTGTGTTGTTACAGGGTTAAAGTCACCTGATACGAATTTACGTAATTGCTTATAATAGCTCTTTAAAAACTTTTCTACAAATTGGTCTTGCTCTTCTTCATGAAATCCTTGTTGTTCCCCTAAGAGACGAATACTAACAACCATCCGTAAAACATCAAACAAATAAGAACCTACATATCCTTCATCAAAATCATCTACATCAAACACAATATCTTCGTCTTCATTTTGGAATGCGCTAAAGTTATCAAAATGGAGATCTCCCATGACCCACGTCGGTTTATCTATAGGTGTATGATAAGAAAAAGGCATAGTCGTGACATCGTAGTAGAATAGATAGGCACTTCCTCTGAAGAAACTATACGGATTTTGTTTCATCTTGTCATATTTGACACGACGATCTTTCTTACTAAGCTTCATTAATTGATCATCAAATTGCTCCAATATAGTATGAAGGGTTTGTTTTCTTAAATACTTTTTTGTGGTTTGAATCCTTTCTTTTACTTGTTGAACCATAGTAACCTTCCTCCAAAATCATGATTTTTAAAATGGTGTGATTTACTAATTCTATCTTTTTACCTTAATCCCTTTTATCTCGTACAAATAATCCAATAATATGAATGAAATCGACATCATATGATTCACAAAAAAATAAACTGATTATTGGTCAAATAGACCAATAATCAGTTTTTAACAATAAGGCAAGTCGACTAAACAAGTGGCAAAACGACTTGCCACCAAATAAATACTGCGAGAGCAGCTGATATAAAGATAGCTATTTTCACTACTATTTTCTTGATTAACTTAGGTACAAGAGGTAAAAAGAAAAGTACAAACTTTACAAGAATAGAAATAAAAAATGTAGAAACAAAAAGAAAAATCACGAGATAAATAAGTGCAGTATCCATACTATTTACTTGGTCTTCTAATAATGATTGTAATTGATTCACATGCATTCTCCTTTCGATTTAATATACGGATGGCTATTATACCGTAACACAATATATAACTTAGAAGAATTATACTTAAGTATATTTAGAGAAAGAATCACCTATACCTACTTCTATGATATTTACTAGAAAAATAGAAGAAAAGAAAATGCAAATAAGCATACATCCTTTGACTTAGATGTACGCTCTTTAAATGATAATTCATTCCTTATCTGTGTTTAAAGATTGTTGGAATTTCTCCATGTCTGGATCCTTTTTTACTGCATTCACATGAAATGAGTTATTCGCATTTTTATTTTCCGTTCTGATCCCAATTTCTTTTCCGACACCGTCTGAAATGATACCTTCTTTTTCACCATCAAATTGTGAGTCAAGTGTACGATAATCCCGGTCGTTAGCCAATGATAGAAAGTCTACCTGCCTCTTACAGTGCGTTGGAAAGTGAGCCAGAAATATTGCAATATGTACTTTATCAGATCTTGCAACCACTTATTACAGACGGTTCTATAACAATGTACTTTCAGGAACTGAAAGAGCTATGTATCAACTATATGTACGATAAAACCGATGAAGGACATATGATGGATCTGGATCAAGAATTATATATGAAAGATCAAGCGTTTCTTTTAGCTTCGCTAGTTACGCATTTTGATGCGTATCAAAAGAAAATTGTACTTTCTAATTTATTTTTAGGAATAAGATTTTTCAAATGAAATATGGATAGCTAAAACACTAACGAAAAAATCCCCCCTTTTTTGAAACAGCTAATTTGCTTCCACATGAACACTTTGATAACCAGGTACATCTACTAAATCATCCGATGCCTTTATTGCTTCTAGAATTGCTTGTTCCATTACTTTAGCGGCTAACATTCCAACCGTACTAATATCAGCATCCACATCTCCTACAGCCATGGAGAAAATTGTATCACCATCCACCATCGTATGCGCTGGTCGCATCGTTCTTGCAATCCCATCATGTGCCATCGATGCAATTTTGTTCGCTTGTGCTTTCGTTAACTTCGCATTTGTCATGATTGTACCAATCGTTGTATTACCGGAAAAACGATTGGTTGCGTTATTCTTCTGAAGTTGATTTGCCATTTGTTTTTCAGTATTTAAAAAGGTCTTCGTAACGCGATCGTATGCACCTGCAATAATTTGATTTGTACCTGGATCAATAATATCACCAAAGCTATTAACAGCAACAATCGCACCTACTTTCAATTCACCTATTTGAAGTGCATATGTACCTATACCAGATTTCATAGCATAATCAGGCCCTAGACATTTCCCAACCGTCGCACCAGTACCTGCACCTATACTGCCATGTTGACTTGAATGATGTACTGTATTTAAACAAGCTTGATACCCCATATATTTATCAGGACGTACTTTTGCGTCTCCTATAGCCAAATCAAATAAAACAGCTCCAGTTACAATTGGAACTTTAGCTACTTGAACATCAAACCCAACATTTATTTCTTCTAGATACTTCATAACCCCAGCAGCTACATCTAGACCATATGCACTCCCACCAGTCAAAAACACACCATGTACATGATCGACTAGATTTTCCGGCTTTAACACATCTGTTTCTCTTGTTCCTGGTGCGCCACCTCGAACATCAACGCCCGTCGTCGCCCCCTTTTCACATAAAATCACTGTACAACCAGTGACTGAATTGTAATTTTGGTCATGACCTATTTTGAAATCATCCAACTCATGAATATTAAATTTCCTCACTTCTAATTCCTCCTTTTCTTATCACAATTTGTTTTAATGTAATCGTATAAGGTAAAACATATAAAAACAACTAAAATGGAGTGGTATTATGATTCGAGCTCACATGATTGTCCACGGAAGAGTACAAGGCGTTGGCTTTCGAGCATCATCAAAGCAGCTCGCTGAGGTGAATGGAGTAAATGGTTCGGTACGAAATTTGGAAGATGGAACAGTTGAAATAGATGTCGAAGGGGAGAATAAGGACGTTTATCAATTTATTGAACAAATAAAGGAAGGACCAAGCCCTTTTATTAAGGTCAACCATGTAGATATCGAGGTGTACCAGGATTTAAAAGGTTATAATTATTTTAAGATTAGCCATTAAGCAAAGAGACTGACTTGTCCAATCGGAAAAGTCAGTCTCTATATAGGTTAATCCATGTAATCTATGGTTAGTTTCTTATTTTTCTTCAAAGAAACGACGATTTAAAGCAATATACTCATGTTCATTATCTGGAACTTCATCTTCCATGAAAATTGCTTCTACCGGACAAACTGCTTCACATGCACCACAATCGATACATATATCAGGATCGATATAGAACATATCTTTTCCCTCTTCTATACAATCTACAGGACAAACTTCTACACATTCGCCTGCTTTTTCTACTTTACAAGGTGATGTAATAACAAAAGCCAAGTAAAACTCCTCCTTTATCAAACTTGCTATTCTCTATATTAGCATAAAAAATGTTCATCAGGTAACATTATAGCCTATTTCTTCCATGATAGAAAAGGTTTTTTATATATGTTATTAGTATATGTCGAAATTGATTTATTACCTGTAGAAAAGAAATCCCTTTTTTCCCAGTGATCGATAATTATTTACACGATTAACTTTCTGGGCAATTCATTCATATACTATCCTGTGTAAGATGAGGAGGAATGGTATGCAGATAACAGTCCGACAAGGTGATTCTTTATGGTATTATAGTCAATTATTTCAGGTATCCCAACGACTGCTCTTAGATTCCAATCGCCAAATTAACCCAAATCAATTATCGGTTGGGCAAACAGTTCTAATCCCCGGTTTTGTAACAAATGACTATACGATCAAAAGTGGAGATACCATCTGGTCCATTGCTCAAAGAAGAAATATTAATGCAGATGCCATTTTACTGCTAAATCAATCCATTGATCCTAATCAACTTCAAATAGGTCAAACTATTCAAGTTCCGCTTCGTGTAACATGGCGATTAGTAAATGATGTTGATCAATACGACTTCCAAAAGTTTCAACAAGATCTGAGAGAATTAGCCAATGTATATCCTTTTATTATACAAGAGATTATAGGGAAATCAGTAATGGGGAAAAATTTATATGAAGTGAGAGTTGGGAACGGCAGCAAACGAGTACATGTCAATGGTTCTTTTCATGCAAATGAATGGATAACTACACCTATTCTTATGACTTTTTTAAATGATTACCTGCTCGGTCTAACAAATAATGGATCCATGTCTAACATCGACCTTTCATCGCTGTATCAAATTACGATGTTATCCCTTGTTCCAATGGTTAATCCAGATGGTGTCAATCTAGTTGTAAATGGCCCACCAAACCAGGAACCTTATCGAAGTGATGTCATTGAAATGAATAATGGAAGTACTGATTTTTCTAATTGGAAAGCAAACATTCGTGGGGTAGATTTAAACAATCAGTTTCCAGCAGGATGGGAAATTGAAAAGGAAAGAAAAGCACAACAACCTGGTCCTAGAGACTATGCAGGCCCATCTCCATTATCTGAACCAGAAGCACAGGCAATGGCAGAACTGACAGAGTATAGAGACTTCTCAAGAGTTAATGCATTTCACACTCAAGGGCAAGTTATTTATTGGGGCTTCGAGGACCAAGAACCACCAGAAGCAGAAGTGATCGTAAACGAATATGCGAATGTAAGTGGATATCAGCCCATTCAAACAGTAGATAGCTTTGCTGGATACAAGGATTGGTTTATTCAAGATTGGAATCGTCCCGGCTTCACAACTGAATTAGGAAGAGGGACTAATCCATTACCAATAAGCCAGTTCAATCAAATATATCGAGCAGCCAAAGGGATTTTGCTTGCAAGTCTCTATATGTAACAATGTAGGCGTGGCTACACGTCTACACGGTACATAAAGTTATGCCCATATACGTTCCACAGAATATTCCTGTTCTTTTCCTTGTACTAGAAATATATCTGGATTTGTTAGTTCCTTCCAATGATTAAAACCGATATCTCCTTGAAAACGATGTAATAGTAGTGCTAACAGATTTCCATGTGTTACAATTACAACATTTTCAGAAGCCTTGTCATTAAGCACTTCCTCTATTACCTTATACGCTCGGTCCAAGGCATCGTTAGAAGACTCTCCTCCTGGAAGACAAAAATCAAAATTAGTAAAGGATTCTTCCAATACATCCATCCAATCGTCAATTGGTTCTTGACTTAGCAATCTTTCTTGTAAACGATAATCGATTTCAATAGGTATGTTATGCGTTAGAGCATATGGTCTAATACTTTCAATTGCTCTTAAATAAGGACTAGATATAATTCGATCAATCAAATTGTTATTATTTTCTAGAAATGTAGATAATAATTGAGACTGTTCTATCCCATCTTTTGTTAATGGCGAGTCTTTATGTTGACCTTCTGCATTACAATGACGAACCATAAATAGTCTCTTGACCAAATCAATCATCTCCTAAAAAGATATTACTTCCATTATTAGTCATAATCATCCTTAAGACAAGTATAAATATTGATTATTTACCAAAATTTTCACACTTTATTAGTTTTCCTTTATATGTGCTTATTATTCATCCATAATAAGTAATTTGCACATTTAAATAAAGTTCAGTGTGATTTAAACTTAATTTTATGAAAAGTTAGGATTATTTTTACAATTACCATTTTGGGGTGGACTTATGAGATACTCCTTATTAAAATTCCGGATATTTATTTTCTTATTGGGGTAAGTTTTGGGTAACCTTTTTAGATATGAAATGTTCCTTTAACTTCATCCTGCTGGCTATTTTTATTGGAATGTTTTTATATTTTGGATGAAATATCGTATTCATTTGGAGCAAGTTGGTAGTGAAGGATTTGATATGATACCGCAAATTATGTTTATGGATATTTGATTGGGTGAAATATACACTAATTGGACTTCCATCATTATATATAGTTGTTATGTCAATTTCATGACCTAGTACTGGTTGATATAAAAAACTTGATGTTGACTGCCCCCCATAATCAAAAATAAAAAGGATGCTTGCTATGATTCCAACTCAATCAACGTTTAGTCTAAAAGGAATTGGTATGTTATTACGTCTAATTGCCGTAGTATTCTCCAGTGTAGCAACGATTCTATCTACACTCCTGCCATTGATTTTTTATTATCAAATTTCGTGGTTATCCTTTTTGGAAACCACCTCTGTGCTTTTGGTAGGTGCTATTTTGATTCATGGTGTATTAACACATGTGTTAAATGATATAGCGGACCATCAATCGGGAACAGATCAATATAGTCCAGGCATACTTTCTGGTGGAAGTAGAGTGATCCAAACGAATACAATGACGGTAACGAGGTTAAAGCAGCTTGGCACATTGATGAGTGCTTTCTTACTTTTATTAGCATTTCTTTTTACTGTATTCGGTTATCTAGAATTCGCCATTTTAACCTTAGTTGGTATATGGGGTGCAGTGTCGTATTCTTTGAGGCCATTTCAATTTGCTTACATTCCTTTTATAGGAGAATGGTTCTGCTTATTTCCTACCATGCTAGCGTTAGCCATTGCCTTGCCATGGATAATGCTAGCACCTATACCCGTTTGGGCATGGCAAAATTCGCTCATTAATGCCGTTTGGTGCATGGCATGGGTTATGTTTCATCATATTCCTGACAGACATGCAGACCAAAAAGCAAAACCAATGAAACGAACGTCTGTCGTATGGGCAGTAGAACGTATGGGAGCAAAGGGAACCAAATTTCCTGTTTTACTTTACTTCATGATTGTAGGATTGCTATCCATCTGGATTGCTTGGACACGTCCGGTTGCTGCATTAGGTGTTAGTATTATCTTAATTTATGCAATCCGGATTGTCTTAAGAGTAAATGTAGAGAATGTAGAGGAATTAACAGCAGTTGAGAAGCGGCTGCTTTACCTCGCTCTTGCTATCGCAATATGGTTAGGTATTTTTGTATAATAAAGTGAGACTTCCACGGTGGGTGGTCAAAAGGAAAAGGCTGAAGAAGCTATTCTATTAGAACAACATCAATTAATTGATGTTTAAAAGATGCTCTATATAAACGATCCCCATAAAAAAGAGCCAAACTGATAATGGAATTACCAAACTTTTGATTGCTTGTACTGCCTTATAATCTTTATTGTTCTTTTGCAGAACCCTATCAATAATAAAAAACAATATAGCAGCACCTAAACTATAAAATAGTAAGACAAGACCAAAAGTAACGTGTAAAATGCCTGACATAATTATTTCAGATTTATCTTTTTCTATTTTTATTGAAACAAATCGACCAACTTTATCGCTAATAATAGAGGTTAACACTCCGTAAATTAAAATAGCTGGAAAGCTGTACATCAAATAAACAGGCGTTGCTATTACAAAATCAAATAAATAATTTGATATTGAAGAAATAGTTTCACCAAAAGGATTAGGTGCAATTAGTCCCAACAAAATTGCAAATAAAGAACCAGAGAGAGATGCCGAAATAATTTTTCTAGATATAATTTTGTCCACCTCCAGATTGCTAATTAGTCTTGGTTATTTTCTTTTGCTTTTTCTTTTGCAACTTTTTCTAATATAGTTAACAAGAACATCACCAAGACAACATAAAACATTACATAAGTCGGTAAATTAACCTCTTCTATAAAAAAATTATAAAGAATAACACTAAGAACTAAAATAGCAATAGTGATATTCACCTTCCTAAATAGTTTCAAGTTATCAACCTCCTTGTTGTTAACTAGTTGAATAATACTGCCACTCTAGCACAATAGGAGCTTCCTTATCGATAACTCCTTATTCAATATTTGCATCCGTTAGTAAAAAACTCACTTTAAAAAGGACTTGTCAAAATACTCCATTACTAGTATTACTAGCCCCAAAATCGACAACAACAATCCTACAACAAATGGGAAACCTAGGAATAAACTTTGAACAGTATCATTCCCATATTGCTTTCCCCCAAATATTGCATACCACAACTGTGAACCAGACCAACTAGTCATACTGGGAATATATGTTGCTGCCACCACAATTATAGTTAATGTAGTAAATAATCCTCCAAACATTATAAAACCGCCAATTACTGTCCTTTTCATTCTTTCTCCCCCAATATATAAATTTTTCTTGTTCAACATTCCCGTTAGTTGAACAAGCTCGTTCTGTCTCTTTCTATATATTTCAACATAAAATCCTAGAAAACCTTTTCAAATATAACAACTCATTTATATCCTCATGTATCACATTTAAAGTAACATAGCTATTAACACCTTAATTTCACGTTGTACATAAATCTCTGTTCCCTTGTTTAAAGGGTTGCTATATACAGAGTCAAAGGCGTTACGTAATACATGTTGTTATATCAATAAAAATAGGAATACAAAACGCTATGCGAATTGTACTCCTATTTTTATATAATGATTTCTCTTCTAGAAATGAACCCGTTAATCATAGGCACGTTTCTTTTCTATTTATTATACTTCTTTAAAATATTCTTTTTTAAATCCCGCGATACGATTGGAATTGTCTATAATAAAATAGAATTCCTCCGTCTCATTTTTCACATCATATGTTTTTCCTGGTGTTAACATGGTATCGACAACAAACTTCTTTGCATTCGCATGAACACATTCTATTTGTTTGATTGTTATATTATTTTCCCAATCTTTATGAATCATTTCATACCCCTACCTATCCTATTTTTTTCATGTATTGTATTATACCATTTTTCAGGTTTCATTACCGTATTTATTAACTAAACTTTGTTCTCATGATTCATGCTTTCTCGTTTTTCTATCTTTTGCAACAAATACTTTAGCGCAAATGGCAAAAGCAATACAATGGTCAATAAACGGAGCGTTTGTAATGACCCAACAATAGATGGATCTGCTCCAACGCTTTCTGCCGTTAATGCCATTTCAACCAGGCCTCCCGGAACTAGACTTAATATGGCTGTTGCTAAATCTAAGCTTGTAATTTTGCTGAAAAGGTAGCCAAAACCAAAGGATATAGCAATCAAAGTAATCGACACTATAAGATAGTACACACAATATTTTCCTGCCTTCGAAATATCATCAATGGAGATGGAACATCCTAATTGGACGCCAATAGCAAGTTGAGCAAAAATATATAGATACTCCGAAAAATGATACAAAGGGAAATGATTAATTTGAAACATGGCCATTAGGATCATTGGAATTACCACGAGCCCCGCGGGTACTTTATTTTGTAAGGTCCATGCTAATATAGAAATGGCAATTATGATAATTAAAGTCCAAATAGGGCCTTGCTCAACCTCAGTGCTTTGAAATGCTTCCTGACTGCTTAAATCATTACCAACTAATAACTGTGTAGCAAGCAAGGGAACAATAAGTAGTACTGCTAGTAATCGAATCGTATGAAAAATCGTAACGATGGCTGCGTTTGCTTTTAAAGACTCACTTAAAGCTATAATCACTGATAAACCACCCGGAACTGCACCTAACATACTGGTTTTCATATCGATAGGAAGCCACCTTGAAAGCAAGAATCCATTCCCTATACTTATTAAAATTATACCGATCGTCAAAATACTAAACGGTAGCAAATAGGGAATTACATGATCGATCGTTGTTGCAGTAAAAGTACCACCAATTTGAAATCCAATGATCACAAATCCTATATTTCGTAATCTTATGGAATATTCTCCTTGAAATGAACAAAATATTTTGGACAGAAGAATAAACAGTAACGGACCCAATATCCAAGGGATCGGAAGGTTCAACAAATAAGAGATTACTCCCCCTATTGATCCAATTAAGTATGTAATGAAAATTCCACTATTAAAAAAAAGCATATGTATCCTTCTCTCTGGCGTTTCGACAATGCTGACCGCATGAATCACTATTAAATGCTGACTTCTCCACGGGGCAAACCCACGTGGGTTCTACATACTGTTTCTCTCTATTCGTACATGTAGCAGCTATGTTTAGAGTACAAAAACTACACTTTGGATATAGGAACTGGCAGTAGGGGTAGCACCCAACGCACAAGCGGTCCACTGACCACATTAGCATTCGTTTTCTCTCCTTACGGAGAAGGAAGCAAAGTCAAACTCCCCTTTTTACTATTAAGCTGTTTTTTTCGTTATTTTCATTCTATTAATTTTAATACCACTGTTCATGACAACCTTATGGTTGTCTTTTATTCCATTTATACACTTTTCATGTAGTGTTAAGAATTCATTAAAAAACT
>NZ_JAOALK010000035.1 GCF_025154055.1 Aquibacillus koreensis | reverse complement strand
TTCCAATGACCGATTTTTCATTGAAATCCACCCTTATTAGGCGGATACTATCGCTGCTATTCGCTTAATATTTGCTGCTATTGCAGCTAACTTAGACTGTTTAGACACACTTAATAGACCATATCCCCTCGCTCAGGATAGGCCATGAAAACGTTTGAGCTCTGCATTCTTTCCTTCAATAGAAGCTCTTTTTTTATATTTTTCTATAAATTCTTCTGCTTTTTGATATTGAGAAATCTCGTAGAATTCAGTTGTATTCTTACCAACGGTAAGTATTCTTCGAGCACTCTTTTTTGCACATAAGTCATGAAGAGGACATACTTTGCATTGCTCAAGATCAAAGTAATATTTATAGCCACTTCCTTCACCGTCTTTGTTTTTGGAGATGAAATTTTTCTTTCTAACTGTTATGTTCCCTTCGGTACATTGCCATTCATCAGAGTCTTTGTTATAGGTGAATTCTTCTTCATCAATGCGATAAACAGTTGAACTAACAGGGATATATGGTTTTGCTTCAATAGCTTCGATTTCGTCCAGTATAGGTTTTCTAAAGTAGGCTTTGTCTCCATAAACCTCTTCAATCTTCATACCACTTTTCAGTGTCTGTTCCAACATATCTTTTGTATATCCACCATCCATATAAGAACCGTCTGCGGTTCGAACTGAAGTAATAATTCGCTCATCAGTGTCCATCATAATTTCTGTTTTATAGCCATAGAATGATTGTGTTTTACTCTTTCTACCTACCCTCGTATCCTCATCGATAATGGAGCGAGTTCCTTTCTGGTTAATAAACTTCGGATCATACAATATGTCTTTTGTCTTTTGCCTTTTGCACCCACTGATTCGTAAGTGGTTCGTGCTCTGTTATTTGTGCTTCAACTAGTTCTATAACTTTTTCTAAATAGGTTTTCATTACCGCCTTCGCTTCGCGATGATCTTTTATTTCTTCATAATTAGGTACTTGAGGTAAATCTTTTATTTGTCCACCAATTGTCTCTTTTTCATATGTATGGATGATCATTCTTGCGAGGTGCTTCATTAAACGCTCAGAAGTTTTTTTAATTGTATTTGCCATAATATGAGTTGCATCTAAACTAACACTTTTCCCTTTTAATACGCCTTTCTCTACACATTGCCTCACCATTTCCGTAAGGATATCATCTAGTGTATCTTCACCTAGGCGATGCTTTCTAAACTTAGAAAGTAAGCTCTTATCTGGTAGTGTGTCTTCCGGGTCAATGCCAAGAAAGTACATAAAAGCTAAATTCAAACTAGCTCCAACTCCATTTTCTCGTCGGATAAATTATAATAAGTGTTGAAGAAGAAGCAACTTACACATCATTTCTGGTTCTTTGGCAGGACGACCAAAATTTTTACAGTATGTATCTTCAAGGAGAATATTAATAAAACTAAAATCTACGACCTTAGATATCGCTTTTAGGATATGATTATCAGGAATTTTATTGTATAATACAGAATGAAAACTAAATTGCTTTGGCTGTTGTCTAAGCATAAAAAAGACCCCCTAATGGTTTTGGTATCAGCGTACTAATTATACCATTTAGGAGGTCTTTTTTATTTTTCATCTAATAATATTTTTTATATTTTATTAATAGACTTTTTCACTGGTCTCGGACGGTTCTTGCGTTTACATTTTTGTAAACGTAAGAACCGTCCCTCTGTTTACAAGAACTGTCCCCGTGTTTCCGGTTTATTTTATGGCTTTGGATGGTGGGTGTCCTTTTATGTTTTTGTAGACTCTACTAAAATAAAATACGTCTTGGAACCCACATTTTTGAGCTACCTCATGCATGGTGAATTCTCCACTAACGATTAAGTTCTCAGCATTATTTACTCTGATTTTATTAATATATTTTTTTACTGATAGGCCTGTATTCTTTTTAAACAAGGTACCAAAGTACACTGAATTTAGGTCTAATAGATCTGCCAAATCCTCTAGTTGGATTGAGGCAGAGAAATGTTCATCTATATATTCCATTACCTTTTGAATACGGGGATCGATAGGGTTTGATTGGTTTTTGTAGTAGATCTTGGTGAAATAACGGTGAATCAGTTGAAGAAAAGTAGCATGGACATTTATTTGATAACCAGGATTTTTATGAAGCCATGCCAGATTTAGTTCATGATATAAACTAATCAGTTCATCATTAATGCCAATTCTAGTCACAGGAGGAAATGGTAATTCCACATCTTCTCCTTGGTAATTACATAATTGAAAATTAATCGCATAATTAGACATAAGATCATCTGGATCGGTAACGGATGCGCGAGTACTGTATTTTGGAATGCAAACAAGGTCACCCTTTTCTACATCATAAGAAATACCGTCAATGATATACGTGGCTTTTCCTTCAAATATGTAAGTTAAATCAATAAACGGAATAACGCTTTCATTGATTCTCCAGTTAGGCAAACAATGTCGAGACATGAAGTATCCGATTTGCGGGACCAATTGATCGTAACTTGCCATATAGTATTTCCCTCATTTCTACAAATCTTTAAAAAGTACAAATCAGCTTTTCTTTGTCTATGGACCAAATTCTATCAGAATTATATAATGACCACAATGTTACTAGCTACCTATTTATCAGAATATTGTTTTTTACATAACTATAAAATGAAAAGGCTTACATTTTGTCGTTTAATATATGTGGTTCTTGTCATATTTGGTAGCATAGTGCAATTTTTTGTATGGAGGTGATAGCAAGATAATCGTTTCAGTAACAGTTCTAGTAGAAAAATACTATTTATACAGAAAGGAAGATTAATAGAATGAGTCGAAATCAAAAATTGATGTTTAAACGTGTCTTCATCTCTTTTCTAGTAGTCATTCTCGTAGTAGCGCCTTTTCAAGGGGTTGATTCAACAGTGCAAGCTGCTGAAGATGACACAGCTATCATGTCCGCAACATTTGGATCACCTACTGTTGATGGAGAAATTGATGAACTTTGGAATAGTGTCGAACCTGTCACACCAACCATTACATCTAAGGAAACTACCACAACTGGCACCTTTAAAACCTTATGGGACGACAATGCATTTTATATACTTGCAGAGATTTCTGATGAGGTCCTCAACGATGATAGCACTGCACCTTATGAACAAGACTCTTTAGAAATCTTTATAGATGAAAAAAATGATAAAACTCCTTCTTATCAAAGCGATGATCTACATTTTCGCATAAACTACGAAAATGTTCGATCTGCAGATAACGGTGATATAAATCGTTTTTATACAAAAACAAAAGTAACGGATACAGGGTATATCATAGAAGCGAGAATTGCATTTACTGAGGCGCCAGTTAACGAGAAGATATTGGGTTTTGAATTACAGATTAATGATGCAATCAGTGGTTCTCGTGATGCTACAATAAACCTATTTGATGAAACTGGACAAGCTTATGCTGACCCTTCCCTTTTTGGCGAAATCCAGCTTACTGGTAAAGAAGAAGGAGATACTACTGGTATTAATCCTTTTGATTTACTAGCATACTTGGATTATGTGGAAGCAATCAACCAGGATGTTTTTATTAATGGCAAAGATTTAATTGAACCGATCAATGCTGCTCATGCAGTATTAGATAAAGAAGATAAAACACAAGCAGAAATAGACCAGGCATTAGTAGATTTAGAAGCAGTTGTACAAACATTAAAAAGAAGTGAAAAATATGATGAGCCACATACACTCTCAGAATTTGAGGGGCTCCATGACCCATTTACATTTAGAGATGGATCTCAGGTTAGAACAGAAGCCGATTGGAATAGTCGTGCAGAAGAATTAAGAGATCTATACCAATTCTATATGTATGGATATATGCCAGACACTTCTGGTGAAGAAGTTAGTTTTGAAAAAACGGAAGATGGAATGAATATTACGGTGAAAGCGAATGGGAAGGAAGCTTCTTTTCCTGTCACAGTAAGTTTGCCAGGGGAAGATAGCGAAATAGATGGTCCGTATCCAGTGATTGTAGCACTTGGAGGGATTAACTCTTTTTGGCCTCCTGCGGATTATGAGGCAGTAGCGAATGAGCGCGGTTATGCAGTCGTAAGCTTCCAGCCAAATGATATAGCCGCAGATAACTATACAAGAAATGGTGCATTCTTTGATCTATATCCTTACTCTGAGGTAAGGAATGATGTGGGTGCGCTAATGGCATGGGGTTGGGGTGCAGGAAAAGTTTTAGATGCCCTAGAACAAAATGCTTTTGAAGGAATTAACGCTGAAAAATCTGTCATTACTGGTTTTTCTCGTTATGGTAAAGCCGCACTTGTTACAGGTGCGTTTGATGAACGATTTGATGTTGTTAACCCACATGCATCAGGTATGGGTGGAATGGCTTCATTCCGTGCTTCATTTGTTGGAAAAGAATATGACTGGGGAACAGCTGGTTCACATGAAGGTCTTGGCAACCTCCAAGGAAGCACAGAAGGCCACTGGTTTAATTCTGTTTTTGGTGGATTCCAGAACGTGAAGCAAATACCTTTTGATCAACATTTACTATCAGCATTAGTAGCGCCAAGAAGCTTAATTCTAACTTCTGGTTATGAAGATTATGGTACAAATCCTGAAGGTATGTTTGTTTCTTATGTTGGTGCTAGTAAGGTTTATGACTTTTTAGATATTAATGATCGAATTGGCGTTGGCTTCCGAGAAGGTAGTCACTCCAGAAACGACACGGATATTGATAACTTATTAGATTTTGCTGACTTACAGTTTAGAGGTATGGAATCGGAGAAGGATTTTAAAAAAAGTCCATATACCATTGAAGAGAAATGGGATACGATTGTAGCCCCTACAAAAATTGCAGACATCAGCAATGGGATGACAGCCGAGTTCGGATCTCCCGCGATTGATGGTGATATTGATGAAGTATGGAACGAGATACTACCTGTTGCCCCTTTAATTGGAGCTGATGGAACATCAACAAACGGTATTTTCAAAACATTATGGGATGACAATGCACTATATGTGCTTGCTGAAATTAATGACGAAGTGTTAAACAGTGAAAATACTGCACCATATATGCAGGACTCTATCGAAATTTTCTTAGATGAATTAAATGATAAAGCAGTTTCTTATCAAAGTGATGATTTACATTTCCGTGTAAATCATGAAAATGTTCGTTCAGCTGATAATGGTGACATAAACCGTTTTTATTCAAAGACAAAATTAACGGACACTGGTTATATTGTTGAGGCTAGAATCGCTCTTAATGAAGCACCAACAAATGATAGTGTGATGGGCTTGGAATTACAGATAAACGAAGCTGACGACAGCAGTTCTCGTGTTGCTACTTTAAACGTTTTTGATACTACGGGACAAGCATATGCTAATCCATCATTATTTGGTGAAGTAAAGCTTGCTGGTAAAGAAGACGGAGATGCTACTGAAATCAATCCATACGATTTATTAACTTATTTAGAATATGTGGAGTCAATTAATCAAGATGTATTTTTAAACGGCTCTGTTTTAAATGGTCCTATTGACGCTGCTCGTGACGTGTTAGAGGCCGAGAAGATGACGCAAGCTAATTTAGACGAATCTTTAGCTGGATTAAAAGCAGTCGTACAAACATTAAAAAGAAGTGAAAAATTTGACGAGCCGCATACACTTCCTGAGATTGCAGAACTGCCTGATCCATTTACCTTTATGGATGGTTCAAAAGTAACATCGAAGGCAGACTGGGATCGTCGTGCCGAAGAATTAAAAGATATGTATCAATTCTATATGTATGGTTACATGCCAGACACTTCTAATGAAGAAGTATCGTTCGAGAAAACAGATGATGGTATGACTATTACAGTAAAAGCAAATGGAAAAGAAGCTTCTTTCCCAGTGACGGTTAGCTTGCCTTCTGAAGATGTTGATATCGAAGGTCCTTACCCAGTCATCGTTACACTAGGAGGATTTAGCTCATTTTGGGCACCTAATGAATTTGAAAGTCAAATTAATGACCGCGGATATGCAGTGGTTTCGTTGAGCCCTAATGACGTTGCTGCTGACAACTACACCAGAACAGGTGCTTTCTACGATCTTTACCCATACTCTGAGGTAGATAACGACGTGGGTGCACTTATGGCCTGGGCTTGGGGAGCAGGTAAAGTGTTAGATGCGCTTGAACAAAATGCATATGAAGCAATAGATCCAGATCTATCTGTTATTACAGGTTTCTCTCGCTATGGAAAAGCTGCACTAGTAACTGGTGCTTTTGATGAACGCTTTGACGTGGTTAATCCTCATGCATCTGGTATGGGTGGAATGGCGTCATACCGTGCATCTTTTGCAGGTAAAGAATATGATTGGGGTACTGCAGGTTCGCATGAAGGACTTGGCAACCTCCAAGGAAGCACAGAAGGTCATTGGTTCACTTCCGTATTTGGCGGATTCCAAAACGTGAATCAAATTCCTTTAGACCAACATGAGCTTGCTGCATTAGTTGCTCCAAGAAGTTTAATTTTAACTTCTGGCTATGAAGATTACGGCACAAACCCTGAAGGTATGTTCGTATCTTACGTTGGCGCTAGCAAAGTTTATAACTTCTTAGATGAAAGTAACAAAGTTGGCCTAGCATTCCGTGAAGGTAGTCACTCTAGAACGGAAGAAGATATTATGAATTTAGTAGACTTCGCAGATTTACAGTTTAGAGGCATTCAAGGTGAGAAAGACTTTAAAGATAGTCCTTACACGATAGATCCAGCATGGGACACGATCGTTGCTCCTACTCCTTCAACTGGTGACGGTGATGGTTCAGATGGAGATGATGGTTCCGGTGACGGATCCGGTGAGGACGATGGTTCTGGCGGGGATGACAGCCAGACTGGTGATGATCAAGACTCTGGAGATAAAGATGCTGATTCTGGTGATCAAGGTTCGGATAATGGAGATACGGATTCCGATTCAGACGACAATGACTCTACTACAGGAGATAAAAACGCTGATTCAGATGATGACCTACCTGACACTGCAACCAACATGTATAACTGGTTAGCAATTGGTAACATCATGCTACTTCTAGGTGCAGGTTACCTCCTATATGCAAGAAGAAAAAGAGCATAAATAGTAAATGACATGACAGACAGAAACGCAGGGACAGTCCTTGGAAACATGGGGACGGTTCTTGCGTTTCCACCTCTATATCACCTTATTGCCGTGATTGCACCTTATTAATCAAGCTTGCAGACACACCAAAGATCCTTGATGCTTGTCTTTGTGATAATCCTTTAATTACTTTTATTTCATAAAGAATTTTATTTCTTTCAATCCTAGGCATGCTTTTCACTTGCGCAATTTCTACTCCACAAAGCATCTCCCTTATTGCGTTTCTAGCATCCACGTCTGTTAGTCTCTTTTTCACTTCGTATTTTTCATCAAGACTTTCTTCATCATTTTGTTTCTCACAAAATGCTTTGAATTTATTCCTAGCTATTGTTTTGTCGTTCGAAAAGGCCTGTAACACAAAATCTCTGTCCAACAAATCTCTAGGATACCGATATTCCCCCATAATTCCAGTAAAACTGCTCCACTGCCAGTCGCCTAAATGACTGGCTATCCCCGCTTTCAGAGGATTTCTGTGTATATATCTAATCACCGCGAGGAATGATCTACGGTCTTCGACAACCTCGCTTCTAAATCGATCCTGGAACAGATGACCAGTTGTATCATATTTTAAATTATAATACCAGACGTAGCTAACACCAATTCGTTTCATTGTTTCAGAAAGACTTTCATCGCCTTCCTTTAGTAAGAGATGGACGTGATTGTTCATTAAGCACCAACTAAATACGGAAATACTAGACTTCTCCTTATACGCTCTCACCGTATCTAGAAACGTAATACAATCCTCCTCATCGTGGAAGATTTCTTGCCTATTGGCTCCTCTTAACATTACATGATAAATACCGCTATTACTTTTCCGTCTTGCTTGACGAGGCACTGTGATCACCAACCTATTTGGTTAATTTGGAGATGGGATGGATTGGAATTACGAAAAGTGAGTGTAACTGTGGAATTAAAATGAATCTGAAGTGAAATCTTGTTGGCGTTTTAAAAAGTGGGTTGCAAAAAAGGTAGGCAGAGGTGTTGTTCAAATCTATAATAACCTATTATATGGTAAATATCATCTATTATTTAAAAGTTAATTGTATACCCCTTCGACAAAGTAACGATACACAAAAAAATGGAAACAGGAGAACCGTCCCCCTGTTTCCATTTTTTCAATATAGTTTGCCTTGTCGGTAGAGGATGGTGGACAGTTTCATGACTGCTTGGATGTAACAGTTTTGGCGGAGTGGAAATGGATCGCCGAAAAACTGTGGTAGGATTGTATCCATCGTGTTTTTCATTTTGTCATATAAAAGTTTATATACTTGTTCTTCGGTATAGAACTGTGTTTCCCGTCCTTGTAGCCATTCAAAATAGGAAACAATAACACCACCAGCATTGGCAAGAATATCTGGAATAATGATAACACCCTTATCACTTAAAACCTCGTCAGCTTCCCCTGTCACAGGAGAGTTTGCACCTTCAATAATAATCCGCGCTTTTACATCATCGACATTATTCTTATGAATTTGATCTTCTAAAGCTGCCAAAAATAGTGCGTCCACATCAAGTGTTAAAATGTCATCACGACCATGAATGTCCGCTTTGATATCATTTTGTTCTAATTGTTCTTTCGTTGTAGGTAGATCTCCATTTCCTTCTGTAACATAAGTGACAAGTGCTGGAATATCTAACCCATCCGAATTATATAAAGTGACATTACGATCACTTACGGCAACGACTTTGTTTTGTAAAAAATCACACTTAAAAGCTTCCAATGCTGCGACAGAACCAACATTACCAAACCCTTGAACAGCTACGGTTAATGGCCGTTCCGCATACTCTAAAGCCGTTTCTGCAAAAACACTTTTATTCGTAGTAAACCACTTTTTTTGTTCCTGTACAAAGTCATGCAACATATAACGAAATGTAAAATATACACCTTTACCCGTTGCTTCTCTTCTACCTAATGAGCCACCATTGACGATACTTTTCCCGGTAAAACTTCCACGATATGTCTGGCCAGGATGAATGCTCTTGTACTCGGCCATCATCCAATCCATTTCACGATCACCAGAACCCATATCCGGTGCTGGAATATCTTTATCTGGTCCTATTACATCACTAAAGTAATGCACGTACTTTACACATATGGCATGTAACTCTTTGATAGAAAATTCTCTTGGATTAATGACAATGCCGCCTTTGCCACCACCAAAAGGCACTTCATGTAATGCGTTTTTTAACGTCATCAGTGAAGCAAGGTTGATTACCTCATCCTCATTAACGGATTCATGAAAACGAATTCCACCTTTATATGGTCCAAGCGTATCATTATGTTGAACCCGGAAAGCTGGAATCCGGATCACTTTCCCATTTTCTAACGAGATTCTCAAAAACGACTTATGTATGTGATTCGGTGTGGAAAGAATCGAGACTAACGAAGTGAATGCCTGTTTCCTTATTTGACCTTGTAGCTCTGGTAAAAACGAATCATCCGATAATAAAGCGTCTAGTGAACTCTCGACAATCGATCCTGTACTTTTACTACTCAACATCATCACTCTCCTTATAATAACCATAACATATACATCAATTGTACCCCATACTCCACCCTCACAAACCATCCTATGCACCCCCAACTAGGAAAAGACATAGTTGGAAACATGGGGACGGTTCTTATGTTTCCATCTTTTTTTTATTTTAAGCCTCAAGAAAAAAAGGGTGGCGTTCTGCTAAATTTTCTAGCAGAATCAACCACCCCTCCATTTTAATTATTTATAATGATCGGTTGAAAGAACTCTAACATTTCTTTTGCATGATACATTTCTTTATCTGGTTTATGTGTTCCCACTGGCATTTTTCTTTTTCGGTGGTTCATCCAGATCGCTTGCCACCCCGCTTTTTTGGCGCCAACAATATCGTTATCGAAGGAATCTCCAATATAGACTGTTTTTTTCTTATCCAACTTAAGTCTATCTTCTATAATTTGAAAAACCTCTGTGTTTGGCTTCGCTACACCAAGCGCACCTGAAATAAAATGATTTTCTTTTGGGATCCAGCGCTCAAGCCCAAGCTGTTTTATTTTCATCGACTGGTGCTTGTCCTCACCATTTGTTAGAATGGCAAGTTGCTTACCTTCGTTATGAAGCAGTTCCAATAGTTGTTCCACTTCCTCAAACAATTGAATTTTGTGTTGCTCATCCAAATAAGTCTCCTGGAACTTTTGTGCTTTATCTCTTGTTATTGGTATATTAAATTGCTCCCAAGCATCTGTAACGCGGCGAATCTGCATCTCTGTTATAGAGATTTCTCCCGCTTCACATCTATCAAAAAGTGAATCACTCACTTTTCTACTCGCTACGTATAACTTATCCAATTCCGTATCAGAAAAAGGTACATCAAACAGTCGTTTAAATGAGTTTCTAAAAGGCACCGTCTGATCATATAACGTATCATCCACATCAAAAATAATTGTTTCCACCCTAATAACCACCCCTTACAATCACAATACTCCTATCATATCACACCATTTTGGAAACATGGGGACGGTTCTCCTGTACACAAATGGAAATATGCGGATCACCACCTGATGCGATTCTCCTGTCTATAACGATGTGATGCGGAAACAGGAGAACCGTCCGAGACCAGTGAAAAAGTAGGGTGTTTTTGTGAAGATATCAAAAGTGAAGTGAAAAGCAGTTTAAAAAAATCGGTCATTCCTTCCAATGACCGAT
>NZ_JAOALK010000034.1 GCF_025154055.1 Aquibacillus koreensis | reverse complement strand
GTACAGTGATCCTTGTAGCTGGAGCGAACGCTGGTAAATTTGGCGCAGACAGATATGTGTTACCTTACCTAAGAACAGTTGTTGCAAGAAGAAGAGAGCAAAAAGAAGTGAAGGAAACGGTGGAAGTTTAATTGGAAAGCGTATAGCCAGAATGGCTGTACGCTTTTTAATAGCGAATACAGATGACTGTATACTAGACTGTATCATCAATTGGTAACAAGCAGTCATCACCAAAGTAAAGAGTGTTCTGGCAAACTGACATAAAATACCCAAATAGACAATTGTCCATTTGGGTATAGGATACCTTTACATTCTATTTAAGCATTCTGCGAATTTAAAGCAATAGCCATATAAATTTTGGCGATATTGATGATCGAGCGTTCGTCCACATCAAATTTCGGATGGTGGTGTGGATAGATCGCATCAATCTCTGGATTTCTACCACCTACGTTGTAAAAGACACCTGGTACATTTTTTACAAAATAAGCGAAGTCTTCTGCACCCATCGTTGGCGCCATTTCTAGTACATTTTCTTCTCCCAAAACCATTTGTGCTATTTTTTTTGCGTAAGCTGTTTCTTGTGGATGGTTATAAAGAGATGGAAATCCTCTATCATAATGAAGCTTAATCACCGCACCTGTTTTTACTTCTGCAGCCTTACATATTTGTTTGAATAGTTCTTCAACTTGATCACGAACGTCCTCATCATACGTTCTCACCGTACCACTAATTTTCGCTGTATCTGCGATAACATTCGGTGCGCCACCACTATGGAAAGATCCAACAGAAACAAGGGTTGATTTCAACGGATCTACTCGTCTACTTACAATTTGTTGCAAGTCAACAACAAGTTGGGATCCTAATGCGATAGAATCAATCGTGTCATGGGGCTCTGCTCCATGTCCACCTTTTCCTTGAATCGTAATGTAAAAGGTATCTGCAGCCGCATGAATATACCCTTCATTTAACTCCATCTGACCTACATCAACGTTTGAATGAACGTGCGCCCCGTACACCTCATCTACACCTTCTAAGCAACCATCCTTTACCATTGCTTGAGCGCCACCGGGAGCCATCTCTTCCGCATGTTGATGAAGTAAGACCACATTCCCATGGATTTCCTCACGATGTGCATGTAAAATTTTCGCAACACCTAATAAAGACGCTGTATGAATATCGTGTCCACACGCATGGGACACACCTTCTACTTTTGATTTATATGGCACATTTTTCTCGTCAGGAATCGGCAAGGCATCAAAGTCAGCACGCAGAGCAATCGTCTTACCCGGCTTACCTCCTTTAATATAACCCACCACACCATTACCGCCGACACCAGTTTTATGAGGGATACCTTCTTTTTCTAGAAATGCGGCTATTTTCTTAGCTGTTTCTACTTCTTCAAATGATAGTTCAGGATTCATATGCAGATCACGACGTATGTCTACTAACTGCGGATATAGTTCTTCTAATTCTGAAAAAATTACTCCTAATCTCTCTGAACCCTTAATCGTAGTTGTCATTTATATAAATCCCCTTCCTAGTAATCTAATATCTCTACTCAGAACCCACGCTGAGTGAATGAATCATACGAAAATCTAGCTCTTCATTTTAGGGTCTAGCGCATCACGCAAGCCATCACCTAATAAGTTAAATCCTAAAACGGTTAACATAATAGCTAAGCCTGGAAAGATCATTGTCCACGGAGCCTGGATCATGTATTGCTGGGCATCAGCTAACATCTTACCCCATTCAGGTTGTGGCGCTTCTGCACCCATACCCAGGAATCCTAACGCCGCAGCTTCTAAAATTGCTGTACCAACAGCAAGCGACGCTTGTACAATGATAGGCGCTAAACTGTTTGGCAGTACATGTCTAAGGATAATTCTAACGTCGCTCATTCCAAGACTTTTTGCTGCCATAATATATTCTTCTTCTTTGACACTTAATACTTTAGATCGAATTAGTCGTCCAAAATTTGGTACATTTATAATCGCAATGGCAATTAACGCATTTTCTAAAGAAGCACCAAGTACCGCAACAATAGCGATCGCTAACAGAATACTAGGGAATGCTAGCATAATATCGAATGCACGTGAGATTATAACATCCACCAAACGCCCATAATAAGCAGCAATAACCCCTAGTAAACTACCAATGATCATCGAACCAACTACAGACAGGACACCAATCCAAATAGATATTCTTGCTCCGTAGATTACTCTCGATAAAATATCTCTACCAAAGTCGTCTGTACCAAACCAATGATTAATGGAAGGACTTTGCAATCGTTCCGCTAATTTTTGATTATTAATACCTTCAGGCGCAATTAACGGGGCAAAGATAGCTAATAACACAAAAAATAAGACGATCGACAATCCAAAAATTGCTAATCTATTTTTCTTAAAGCGTGACCACGATTCAACCCAAAGTGAATTTTTCTCCTTTTTCACTTTAGGACCTTTCCCATGTAACGCCATTTGACCATTTTGAACATCTTCTACAGGTTTCATTTCAACACCCTTTCAAGAGACGCTAGTTTTATTTGTACTTAATTCTAGGATCTACAACAGAATAGAGAAGATCGACACATAGGTTAATTAGTACAAAAAATAATGCAACAATCAAAATACCGGATTGTACAACTGGATAATCACGGAATTGGATTGCGTCGTAAATATAACGACCTATACCTGGCCACCCAAAGATCGTTTCCGTTAGTACTGCTCCACCTAAAAGTAGACCCATTTGCAATCCCACTACAGTTAATACTGGAATAATAGAGTTTTTCAACGCATGTTTATACACCACTTTAATCATCTTCATCCCTTTAGAGCGTGCTGTTCGAATGTAGTCTGAACGCATAACTTCTAACATACTTGATCTCGTCATTCTTGCAATAAACGCACCTGAGAAAGTACCTAATGCAGTTGCTGGTAAAACGAGTCTACGTACAGTCTCAACAAATCCATCCCAATCTCCTTGAATTAAAGTATCTATTAAGAAGAAATGGGTGATCGGATCAATTGGCGCTCTTGCATCTTCTCTACCTGTTGGCGCAAACCATCCAAGCTCAACAGCAAAGAGCCATTGTTGCATTAATCCTAACCAAAAGATAGGAACAGAAATACCAATTAGCGCAACGAACATTGCTACATAGTCAATCCATTTGTTTTGGAACCATGCACTAATAATCCCTGCATTCACACCGATAAACACAGCAAAAATCATAGCTACAACTGAAAGCTCCATCGTTGCAGCTAAATAAGGCCATAATTCCTCTACGATCGGTGCACCAGTACGGATTGAATCTCCTAGATCACCGGTTACTAAATTTTGAAGGTAATTTATATATTGTATATACCACGGTTCATTAAGACCCAATTCATTTGTTAACTTTTGAACACTTTCCTCTGTTGCATGCTGTCCTAACATGACTTGTGCTGGGTTACCAGGGATCGCATGAACAATAAAAAACACAAGAAGTGTCATCCCAAATAAAACAGGGATTAGTTGTAATAATCTTCTAATTGTGTATGCAAACATGTAACCACCTACCTTTTCTTGGGTATAAGGAGCTTGCTTTTTAACTTCATTATTTGTGATTTAAAACAGACATCTGGTCCGTTACTTCGCGGAAAAAAACTGATTTTGAACGTAGCAAAGAAAGAATGAGGTTGTCCGACAATGCTCATAAATCTATGTTTCTACCCATTAACGGAACAGATGTCCGCTTAAAATATTTTCATCTTAATTAGAACAACTCGCTTTGCTTGTCCTTTGCGAATGTGTCCGTTTTTCTTATATTTTGTAAACATTAATTTTCACTACGCCGAGAGGCTTCTTAGCAAGAAATTTCTTAACGTATAATAAAGGAGAGGGATAGCTAAGCAACCCCTCTCACATGGTTCAATGTCTATTACTTGAGGTCAGTTTTATATAAGAATGATGAACTTGTCGCATGTGGGAAGAAATCAACTACATTCGTTCCGCCAGCTAGTACAGGTTTTGCGTGTACGATTGGCGCAAGTGGTACATCATTACGTAGGATTTCAAACGCCTCATTGTATAATTCTGATCTTACATCTTGATCTGCTGTAGATCGTGCATCTGAGATTAATTCTGACACCTCATCACTATCATATTGAGCAGAGTTCAAGCTTCCAATACTCTCTTTGTGAAGTAATGCAGACAACCAAGAGTTAGCATCAGGAACATCACCAGTCCATCCTAATAAGAAGGAATCATACTCCCCTGCAACCACATCTTCAAGATACGTACCCCACTCAGCAGATTGGATATTAGCCGTAACACCAATTTCTGCTAAACTTGCTTGAATCGTTTCTGCGACTTTGTTAGCATCTGGCATGTAAGGACGAGATACAGGCATTGCCCATAGATCCATTTCAAATCCATCTCCATATCCTGCTTCTTCTAATAATGCTTTTGCTTTCTCCAAATCGTAGTCAAATGCTTCTACATCATCGTTAAATCCAAATGCAGAAGGTGGTGCAATATTTTTTGCTGGTGTACCGTACCCATTATAAAAAGCTGCAATAATGCTTTCACGATCAATCGCATGACTTAACGCTTGACGAACTAATGGGTCATCAAAAGGTTCTCTTGTTACAGTAAATCCAAGGTAACCAGTGTTCATGGAAGGTCTTTCAAATACATTTAGATATTCATCTGCTTCTATTTGGCTCACGTTATTTGGATCTAATCCGTCCATGATATCAATCTCACCAGAGATGAGTGCATTTAATCGCGCGGAGTTATCTGGAATTACTCGGAAAATAACACCGTCAAGTTTAGGTAAACCTTCAAGATAGTAATTTTCGTTTTTACTTAGCACAATACGGTTATTTCTTTTCCACTCTTCAAAAACAAATGGTCCAGTACCAACAGGATTTTCACCAAACGCATCTCCTTGTTCTTCCATTGCTGTTGGGCTTCCGATGGATAATGCGGTGTTTGTTAAATAATCTAAGAATAGTGGTTGCACTTGGTTTAGTGTGAAGACAACCGTAGACTCATCTTTTGCAACAACACTATCGATCACATGGCCTTCATCGCCCTTATAGCCACCAAATAGCGTAGCATAAACAGCATATTTACCAGCATTTTCTTCCGATGGACTCATCCATTTTTCAAAATTGGTAACTACAGCTTCTGCATTAAAGTCTGTTCCATCATGGAACGTAACTCCTTCACGAAGTGTAAATGTGTAAGTTAATCCATCATCAGAAATATTCCAATCATCAGCAAGACCAGCTGTGATGTCTGTATCCATATCTCCATAACGAACTAATGTGTCATAAATATTTTGAATTACTTTATATGATTGACCATCATTTACAACTGCCGGGTCTAGAGAAACGGTGTCACCACCACGGCCATAAATTAAAACTTTTTCTTCTTTACTTGCTTTTGTTTCTCCATTATCTGTTTCCGAATTTGCATTATCATTTGAACAACCAATTAGCATAAATGATACGATTAATAGTGTTACAATGCTTGTGTACCAAGTCTTTTTATTCATGCGTATTTCTCTCCTCTATGTTTTTATTTATTTAAATCATCATTGTAAAGATGACAAGCAACAAATCGTTTATCTTTCGCTTCCACAAGTTGTGGTTTTTCTTTTTTACAGATTTCCATACACGATCCGCAGCGGACGTGGAACGGACATCCTGTTGGCGGATTGGATGGATCTGGTATATCGCCTATTAGAATTTCTTCCTCATTCGCCACCTCCGGATCAGGAATCGGAACCGACGATAGCAATGCTTGTGTATATGGATGAAGTGGTTCTTCATATAACGCCTCGCCATCAGCTAATTCCACAAGTGACCCAAGATACATCACACCGATTCGATCACTGATATGACGAATAACTCCTAAATCGTGTGCAATGAACAGATATGTTAAATCAAATTCTTTTTGAAGATCTTCTAATAGATTCAGAATTTGTGATTGTATAGATACGTCTAGCGCTGAGACAGGCTCGTCTAGTACAATAAACTTAGGTTTAGTCATTAATGCTCTGGCAATACTGATTCGCTGTCTTTGTCCGCCACTAAATTGGTGCGGATATCGTTTGGCATAGTCTTTATTCAATCCAACTGTCTCCATCATTTCATAGACTCTAACTAGTCTCTCTTTTCGGGAAAGTTTTTCATGAATAAGGAGAGGCTCTTCTAGAATTTTTTCAACGGTTTGACGAGGATTTAAAGAGGCAAAAGGATCCTGAAAGACCATTTGCATTTCTTTTCTTAATGCTCTCATCTCTTTATTTCTTAAGGTTGTTATATCTTCATCCTTATAAATTACCTTACCGTCTGTTTTTTCTATTAACCTAAGTAGTGTACGTCCTGTTGTAGATTTACCGCACCCACTCTCACCAACTAACCCTAGTGTTTCTCCTTTGTTAATTTCAAAGGACAAATCACTTACTGCCTTTACTGAGGCAATCTGTTTCCCAAGGATTCCTCCATTGATCGGAAACTCTTTCTTTAAATTCTGGACTTTTAATAATGTTTCAGTCATTTTGCAACACCTGCTTCCTCTTCTTCATATAAGAAGCATCTCACGCATTGCCCACTGCCTAAATTGAAGTGTTCAGGGGTTTCTTCAAAGCATCGCTCAAATGCATGTTCACATCTGCCCGCGAATGCACAGCCTTTTTTAATCGAACCAGGCTTCGGTACATTCCCTTTAATGGAATAGAGCCTTTCGCTTTTCTTTCGAATGTCTGGTACAGATTTCAAAAGACCTTTTGTATATGGGTGTTTAGGAGAATTAAAAATTGTTTTAACGGATCCTTCTTCGACAATCTTTCCTGAGTACATCACAACGATTCGGTCACATACTTCGGCAACAACACCTAGGTCGTGTGTAACCATCAAAATCGCTGTACCAAAATCTTTATTTAGTTTTTTCATAAGTTGTAAGATTTGTTTTTGGATGGTTACGTCTAAAGCTGTAGTTGGTTCATCCGCAATAAGTAAATTTGGATTACAAACCATTGACATCGCAATCATTACTCGTTGTCTCATTCCGCCTGAAAGCTGATGAGGATATTCATTTATCAATTCGTTCGCTCTTGGAAGACCTACGAGCTCTAGGACTTCAATTGCTCGTTCCTTTGCCTTTTTCTTACTCCATTTATTGTGTAATAGAATAGATTCAATAAGTTGATTCCCAATTGTATAAACCGGATTTAAGGAAGTCATCGGCTCTTGGAAAATCATTGATATTTCGTTCCCACGAATTTCACGCATTTCTTTTTCCGTCTTTTCAAGTAAATCCTTTCCATTAAAAAGAATCTTACCACCGTCAATTTTCCCTGGTGGACTTTGAACCAATCCCATAATGGATAGGGAGGTAACGCTTTTTCCACAACCTGATTCCCCTACTACCCCTAATATTTCACCTTTATTAATGTGAAAACTTACGTCATTAACTGCTGGAATCGTTCCTTCATCTGTATAAAAAGTAGTCTTTAAGTTTTCAAGACTAAGGACCTTGTCCGTCATGATCTCGCTCCTTCTGGGTTTCTTTTATTAAGGTATGTTGCTACAGGCTATCAATTTATGCCGTCGCAATCTATTTATCACCCATTTCACTATCCCATTTGTCTTCATCATGATAATTCAAATGAGACTATTATAAATTTAATGTTTTTTAAACAAACAAAAATATTTGAATTTTTGTATATATTAAATGATAAAGGTTGTACACATGAAAAATCAAACGCATTCATTCCTCTTATAGATAGATAAGACAATATTAGTGCTAACCTGATATGTATGAATAGGGATTTCCTTTTTAAAACTTCCATATACTATCAAAAACTATGTCATGCTCAAAATACGCTCAATGTCTTTCATTCACTTAATATAGCTAAAGCTTGATGAACATTGAGGTTAAGGACATTTCACAATCTATTTTTTATAAGTATTTAATATTTATAAAAAATACTAAATACTTAAACAACTAGAAAACTTGAATTTTATCTCCCTTTAACGAATGTGTTCATTCTGCCTTACACTTGAAGATTTATATTTTCACGTAGTCTCTAACACTTTTAAATAACAAAAAAATGGTTTCTGTATCTTTTACCATACAGAAACCATTTTTTATTATTATCTATAAACCTATTTTTGCTCTAGCGCTTTCCCCTTTTGGAACATAATCAAAAATTTCATGGGACTCGAACAGTAGTGTAACTCGATCCAACCAATCGATATAATCAAGAGCTGCTTGCAACTTTTCGAGGTCTTTATCTATTAATGCAACAGTATCTTTATCAATACCTTCTTTTCGTTTTAAACGATTTAATTGTGCTATTTGCTTCTTAATTGAAGTAGCCTTAGGGATCAGCAGTTTGCGCCATTGAAAGCAAAAGTATTTTATGAAACACTCATAATTATCGTCTTCCACTTTATATAGAACTTTTCGTTCTCCTTTCACGTGTATCTTTTGTACAAGGTCCATTTCGACTAGTTCACGAACTGCATTACTCATACTAGCCTTACTCATACCAAGCATTTCTGTCATATCGTCAAGAGTCATCGACTTCTCATAATAATACATCATACCCATTAAACGCTTAACAGTTTCGTTCATACCAAATAATGTTTTGGTTTCGGAATTATCTTCAATAATCTTATCTCTTAATATCTTAAACTCAGTATTCAAATTAATCTATCCCCTTTCCAGATATAGATTAGCAGTGTATAAATCTAGAGCCACGTTAAAACTCTATGTATACTCATTATCAATGTTATAATTAATCATGTTTGTTAGATATACTTAGATAGTAAAGTATTTACCTATGAAGTCAATTATAATATTTTAGAAAAATTACTATATTTAAATTATAGTTTTTTTAAAATAATTTAAACAAATCTTATAATAGCTTATTTTATATAGTTTCCCCCCTAATAACAATGTAAGAAAATCTTCCCGGCGGATTTATATACGAATACACTCATTTGCTTAAAAATGCTAGTAGATTTAACTATGATTTACAGAAACCACTCCTAGTAGTGGTCGACAGGTTTAAATTTTTATGAAGAAATAACGTTGTAGCTGGACTATTAGCAATCATTCGAATTTATCTCGAATATATGCTGTGTACAGCAAGGTTTGGAAGGATACTGGTGAATTTAACGCAACAGATTTTTTTACAAGGCACAGTAACTAACCCAGTTTCAGGTCTAGATGGCGTAGTGAAAGATGGTATGTAATTTTTTTCGGATCTTCGTAATTCCAAATGCTGATCTTTTCAACATCCTAGTTCCTTGAGGCAAAGTGTTAATAGAACTTGATTTAATGGCTGTTTCACAACAGTTTCGGCATTTCTTTGGAATGGTAATGAAACTTCTCTTTTTCTAAAGTTTCAACGGTATCTGACAACAGAAAAAGACAAGGACACGGTTCAGCCCCTGTCTTTTGCAGGAAGGTTTAAAACATGTTTGGTGAGTTACTTAAACCATTTCTGTAGCTTTGTGCATTGCAAATAACTCATTTAAAAGGATTCACTAATGACTTAACTACATTAACTCGTTTGTCAATCACCACCACCTCATTTAATTCTTGTTTCTTTCCTAAAAACATCCCTAAATTTCGGAGATTACTCGCGTAAATGTCTTTTTCACTCAAAACTTTGGTCACCTAGCCTAATAATAATAAGAGCCAAATCTACCTACTTCGTCCAAGGTTGTGAAACAGTATGAATCGTATTACCGGTTTTCACTGCTTCTTCTACTTTCATTCCTAGATAATGATCTTGTGAAGCCTCGGCTAAACTATAAAAGCTTGGTCCTCCTTCTATATAATCTGCCATTTTACATAAGCAATGCGCTATCGCAATTTCATCGTCATATAACCTAGCTGGAATAAATGGGTTTTGATAGACCCAATTTTCTCCTGCCAGTATGCCATATAAAAAATAACCTTCATGATTTTCATATTCACCTTTATTTATTCGCTTTAAATCTATATGAACGGGTGTTTGATAATCCGCAAGCATATGTACTTGGTTATCAAATATTTCCCCACGATCACCTCTAACTGACAGATGATTAGAACGAATCCAGGATCGATGTTGGTTGTCGGTAAAATCATAGATGCCTAACTTATACCCAAAATCAATCCACGCCAAATCCCGTGTGACACTGTCTATTTTCTCTTCTGTTGGATAGCCTGCACGGCTTGGTCCAGAAACGATATTCGAACGGAACCCTTTTCCACGTATTTCTGCATTTTGAAAACCAGCCTGCAACATTTTTCTTATTAAACTTATCCCATGGTAAAAATGTGAGATAGAGACTGTGGCTTCTGTCACTTTCCCTAATAGTCCGGAATCAATGATCGAATTCCTTGCCTGTTGAATCGGATGAAGTGGATATTGCTCAGCGACCTGAACTTTGGCACCACGTAATGTCAACTTCTCATGAAGCAAAATTAATCCTTCCAGATCAGATGCTGGTGGCGTTTCCGCTAAAGCTGGCATGTTTAATTCAGCTAGTTCTATTAAATACTTTGCACACGCTTCAGGTGGAACAGACACAACAACAAAATCAGGTGTTTCCTTTTCTAATAGGTCAGACAAAGTCGGGTATGTCCGTATATCCCATTTCCCCTCTATTTCCTTTGCTTTCGCTTCATTTCGAACCACCGCGCCACTTATATGAAATTGCTCAGGAAGTGCTTTTGCTATTCGATAAAAATAGTTAGCTCGAAAGCTATTTCCTCCAATGATACTGAATCTTATTTTCTTTATAATCCGAATCTCCTCCACTTTGTATCAAATCAGCCTTACTTATTATATTTCCGCATCCTTTCCTTATTTCCTCTTTCTCAGTGGCATTTCCGGTTGGCGAACGGCATGCATATAGCCATAAGGAACGCCCTTTCTGTCAAGACCAAATCACAACCTTCACTTTTTTGTCATAACTTTGTTTCTTAATTGTGAAGTATTACACAAACTTATTTTCTATACTTTTTAAACGTGTTAATATAAAAACATAGAAAGACACAAACAAGAATTCTTGAAAAACTATATGTGAAATGATGAACAATATAAAACTAAAATTAGGAGTGATCGACATGTTTGAATTATTAAGAAAAAATAACGTTGTAGCTGGTGTATTAGCAATCATTAGAATCTATATAGGGTATGCTTGGTTTACTGCAGGTTTAGGAAAAGTTACTGGTGGGTTTGATGCAACAGGATTTTTACAAGGCGCAGTGGCTAACCCAGTCGCAGGTCCAGATGGTGTCGTTTATGGATGGTACGTAGATTTCTTACAAGCTTTCGCAATTCCAAATGCAGATCTTTTCAACATCCTTGTTCCTTGGGGTGAAGTATTAGTAGGACTTGGTTTAATGCTTGGCTGTTTCACAACAGCAGC
>NZ_JAOALK010000033.1 GCF_025154055.1 Aquibacillus koreensis | reverse complement strand
CTGCGAGACAGGCGAGACCCTGCAGGAGCGAAGCGACGAAGCGGCTCGGCGCTCGCCCCACGGAAAGCGGAGTGTATTTCCGGAACGGTAGAGCAATATTTCCACTTTTAGTTACGACGGTTTTTATATCAACTACGATGTAACAAATTGCAGAAAATCTATAATAATTCAAATGCACATTTGCAACTTTCTATAACAAATTGTATTGACAGTATCTTTTTCCAGTGCTAGAATTCTTGTTATCAAATGTTACGAAATAGTGAAAAAATTAAATATTTTCTTATCCAGAGAGGTGGAGGGACTGGCCCGATGAAACCCGGCAACCAACAAATAATTCGTTTATTTGGAAAGGTGCCAATTCCTGCTAGGCATATGCTTAGAGAAGATAAGAGGCGAAGCGATTAACACAAACCTCTCTGTCTTCTAGAGAGGTTTTTTTGACGTTATAAAACTAAAACATATAGATAGAACGAATCAGGAGAAAGGTGGTATTGCTTCCTATGAACGTGAAAGTAGCCACGCGTAGGGAATCAGGGATTATTAATATTGGAGATCTAGAGCTTGAATCAGGTAAAGTGCTTTCAGATGTACAGCTTGCCTATGAGCGAGTTGGTTCTACGGATCTTCCTGTAATTCTCGTTTGCCATGCTCTAACAGGCACACAATATTGTGTAGGAAGTGAAGATGCCCCTGGATATTGGGCGAACTTAATAAATCACGGAGGGGCAGTTGATTTAGATAAATTTCAAGTGATATCGTTTAACGTTATTGGTGGATGTCACGGATCAACAGGTCCATTAAGTATAAATCCAGAAACAGGGAAAGCTTATCAAACTACTTTTCCGTTTGTTACAATTCGAGACATCGTAAAGGCGCAATATCTAGCATTAAAAAAATTTGATATTGATCACTTGAAAGCAGTTATCGGTGGTTCTCTCGGTGGGATGCAGGTACTCGAGTGGGGGATTTCTTATCCTGAGATGATGGATGGATTGTTTCCGATTGCGGTAACTCCATATTTAAATGACTATGCGATTGCTTTTAATAACATTGCTCGTTTAGCTATCTTACAAGATCCAAAATGGAACAATGGAAACTATGCTGCGGATGATATTCCAGAGCATGGATTGAGTCTTGCTAGAATGGTAGGCATGATTACGTATCGATCTAGTGATTTATTTAATGAACGCTTCGGACGCGAATTACGAGGACCAGTCGGTGTTGCGCATGAAGAAATTGCTTATGAAATTGAATCATATCTTGATTACCAAGGGAAAAAACTAACGAAGCGATTTGATGCGAATAGTTATTTATATTTACTAAAAGCGATGGATACACATGATGTAGGACGAGAAAGAGATGGGATGGAAGAAGCCGCGAAAAGAATTGAGAAGCCACTCTATGCGATTGGTTATGCTGGTGATCTATTGTTCCCGACAAAAGATTTAGAGCAATTTGTAGAACTTATTCAACAAACTGGTAAGGTAGCTAGCTTTGACTTCGTACCAACGCAGTTTGGGCATGATGGTTTCCTCGTCGAGTTTGAAAAGTGGGGCCATTTAATCAAGGATAGGTTAGAAGAGCTTTAATATTCTAAAAAAAATAAAAAAAGTTTTGACAAAAATCTAAAAACATAGTATTCTCTTAATTATCAAATAAATCAAACCACAAAGTAAAATTAAATAGTTTTTGGATCTCTTATCCAGAGAGGCGGAGGGACTGGCCCGACGATGCCCGGCAACCATCAAATGATTCGTTCATTTGAAAAGGTGCTAATTCCTGCAGGAAGTAATTCCTGACAGATAAGAGGAGGATGATACATACAGCCCTCTTCTTATGAAGTGGGCTTTTTTGATTTTATAAAACCCAGTAAACCACTAGGAGGAATTTGAACATGGCAGAATATAAAAATACAACATATGACTTAGAAACATTATCTCTACACGGTGGGCAGTCGCCGGATCCAACGACAGGGTCACGAGCGGTACCGATTTATCAAACAACATCTTATGTGTTTCATGATACAGAGCATGCAGAAAGCTTATTTGCACTAGATGAACCCGGAAACATTTACTCTCGAATCGGTAACCCAACGGTCGATGTTTTCGAAAAACGTTTAGCACTTTTAGAAGAAGGGGTAGCAGCACTAGCTACTTCCTCTGGGATGTCAGCAATTACACTTTCGATCTTAAACTTAGCAAGTGCGGGGGATGAAATTGTAGCAGCTACAAACCTTTACGGTGGAACCTATAACTTATTTGCGATCACACTTCCACGATACGGTATCAACGTAAAATTCGTTGATCCAACAGATCCAAATAATTTTAAAGAAGCGATCACAGAAAACACAAAAGCAATTTATGGTGAAACAATCGGAAATCCTGGTTTACACGTACTAGACATCGAAGCGGTATCGGATATTGCACACGAAGCTGGCATTCCGTTAATCATTGATAACACATTTGCAACACCATACAGCTGCAAACCTATTGAACATGGTGCAGATATTGTTGTTCACTCAGCTACAAAATGGATTGGTGGTCACGGTACATCGATTGGCGGTGTGATTGTGGATAGTGGAAGATTCGATTGGAACTCTGAAAAATATCCACAGTTTACAGAGCCGGACCAAAGCTACAACGGAATAAGATATGCGGTTGATTTTGGAACACTAGCTTTTATTACAAAAGTTCGCGTACAGCTGTTGAGAGACTTTGGAGCAGCATTAAGTCCATTCAACGCATTTCAATTATTACAAGGTTTAGAAACATTGCACTTACGAGTGGAAAGGCATAATCAAAATGCTTTTGAGATTGCTAGATATTTAGAAAGCCATGAAGCAGTGGAGTGGGTATCTTACCCAGGGTTAGAATCACACCCCGCGCACCACCTAGCAAAACGAATTTTGAAAAATGGATTTGGTTCCGTCGTTGTATTCGGAATTAAGGGTGGTAAAGAAGCTGGTAAAACACTAATCAACAACGTGTCGCTTTGGTCACATGTGGCAAACGTAGGTGACGCCAAATCATTAATTATCCACCCAGCTTCAACAACACACCAACAGTTAACAAAAGAGCAGTTGGAACAAACTGGCGTAAAAGAAGAGTTGGTTCGTCTATCTGTTGGGATTGAGTCAGTAAGAGATATTAAAAACGACCTGAATCAAGCTTTAGCGAAAGCAACAGGCATTGGTCAAGATAAAAATGAAGAGATTGTTATTAACGATGAAGGTGTCATTCGTTGGGCACTTAATTCTCCTAACGAAAGAGAAGAAACAGCGGACGGCCAAATTGTAACAAGACAAAAAACATTAGCAATTGTTGGCTTAAGTAGTAGAGAAGGTCGACCGAGTTATCGTCTAGCGCGAAAAATGCAACGTCTCGGTTATAAGGTCGTACCAGTTAACCCAAATGAAACAGAGGTACTTGGCGAAAAGGCTTATCCAGATTTAAAGAGTATTCCTTTTAAAATTGATGTCGTGCAAGTTTTTAGAAAGCCTGAAGTTGCAGTCGAAGTTGCAAAGGCAGCGATTGAAATAAAGCCAAAGCTATTCTGGTTACAAGAAGGCGTATTCTCACCAGAAGCAGCAGAGTTAGCGAGAGAAGCGGGATTACAAGTAGTGCATAACAGATGTACGTATAAAGAAGCACAACGATTGCGCGGATCGATTTCCACGTACGCATGTGAAATTTAAAAATCAGGTCAAACAGGGGGCAATTTTAATGAAAAGAATTCCATTGATTGATATTAGAAGTTTCTTAACGATCGTAGTTTTAGGTTTATTGCTAGTAGTGGCAGCAGGCTGTTCCACAAGTGGTGCAGAGGAAGGTAAGCCAGAGGAGATCAGATTAGATTACGCATATTATTCACCTACAAGTTTAGTTTTGAAAAAGTTTGGTTGGGCTGAAGAAGCATTTGCTGAAGAAGAAATTGACGTAACTTGGACATTGAGTCAAGGAAGTAACAAAGCATTAGAATTTTTGAAGAGTGACAGTGTTGACTTCGGGTCTAGTGCAGGTGCTGCGGCACTTATGTCAAAAGGAACTGGGGCACCAATCAAAAACGTATATATTTACTCTAAACCAGAATGGACTGCATTAGTAACAAATGAAGGATCTGGTATTGCTTCATTAGAAGACTTAAAAGGTAAAAAAGTAGCAGCAACACTCGGTACAGATCCATATATTTTCTTAGCTCGTTCTTTAGCGGCAGAAGGTATTTCGATTGATGAAATTGAGCTAGTAAACTTACAACATGCTGACGGTGGTTCAGCACTTACAAATGGAGACGTAGATGCTTGGGCTGGTCTTGATCCACACATGGCTCGTTTAGAGTTAGAAGCAGGTGCAGAGCTTTTCTATCGAAATGCAGACTTTAATACGTATGGTTTCTTGAATGTTAGAGAAGCTTTTGCTGAAAATCATCCAGAATACGTAAACAAAGTAATCGAACTATACGAAAAAGCTAGAAACTGGATCATTGAGAATCCGGAAGAAGCTGCAGAACTTCTAGCAGAAGAAGCTGGTATTGATGTAGAAGTGGCGAAAAAACAATTAGAGCGTAACGACTTCTCGAACCCAGTACCTGGTGATACACACATTGAAGCACTTATTGCTGCAGGTAAAGTATTGCAAGAAGGTGGAGACATTAAAGAGAGCGTAGATGTGGAACAAACAACAAATGATTTAATTGATCCATCATTTGCAGAAGAAGTAATCGGAGAATAATAAGCATAGTTGATCGGAGGGAAAACAAATGGCAAATCAAGAGAGTAGCTACGCAGCTGATGGTGTAGTGGTACCTGAGAAAAGTATCGATCGTCCGCGTGCAAAACGTAACCTAAAAGGATGGAAGCCAGTCCTTTTAGGTAGCATTTTTCCAATCATTTTGATTTTGGTGTGGGAGCTACTAAGCAAAATGGGAGTTTTTCCTCCTTATCAGCTTCCTGCACCATCGGTTATCTTTTTAACAATCGTAGAGCTAGCGAAAGATGGATCTTTATGGGGCCATATTGGTGTAACGACGTACCGGGTATTTGCAGGATTTGTCCTCGGTACGGGCGTTGCTATTGTGCTTGGTTCCCTCGTTGGATTCTTTAAGAATGCAGAGCAGTTATTTGACCCAATGATCCAAGCGTTTCGTTCGATTCCATCTCTAGCATGGGTACCATTATTTATTTTATGGATGGGAATTGGAGAACCTTCGAAAATCGCCATGATCGCAGTCGGCGTATTTTTTCCGGTTTACCTTAACATTGTTAGTGGGATCTTAGGTGTCGATCGTAAAATCATAGAAGTTGGAAAAATGTATGGATTAAATACATTTCAATTAATCACAAGAATTATTCTACCAGCTTCGATGCCTTCTTTCTTAGTTGGTTTACGAAGTGGTTTAGGATTAGGTTGGATGTTTGTTGTTGCTGCAGAACTAATGGGTGCTAGTCAGGGGTTAGGTTTCTTATTGGTTTATGGGCAAAACATGGCACAACCAGAAACAATCATTGCAAGTATCGTTTTATTTGCGATTATTGGTAAACTATCGGATTGGATCTTAAAAGCAATTGAAACAAAATCACTACACTGGCAAGATCGCTTGGTGAAATCTTAAACGGGAGGTATAGCGAATGAGCTTGGAATTACACAATGTAGGTAGAACGTTTAAAGGCAAAACAGCTGTTCAAAATATTTCCTTTTCAGCTAAGCCAGGTGAGATTATTGGACTTTTAGGAACAAGTGGATGTGGAAAAAGTACGATCCTTCGTGCCATCTCCGGTCTTGATACCGACTATGATGGAGATATTTCCATCAATGGCAACACATCAAAAGAGATTCATGATACGACAGGTTTTATTTTTCAAGAACCTCGACTATTGCCATGGTTAGATGTATTAGAAAATGTGACTTTTGGATTAAAAGGAAAGAAACAGGAAAAAGAAGTGCTAGCTAAAGAGTATATCGAAAGCGTTGGCCTGCAAGGAAACGAACACCTCTACCCGAGAGAATTATCTGGGGGCATGGCGCAGCGTGTAGCAATCGCTAGAGCACTTGTAACATCTCCGGAAATCCTTTTATTAGATGAACCGTTTAGTGCATTAGATGCTTTTACGAAAATGCAATTACAAGATTTGTTATTAGATGTGTGGAAAACATATCAATCTACAATTGTTCTGGTTACACATGATATCGATGAGGCACTTTACTTGTGTGATCGCGTGATCATTCTTCGCGGACAGCCTGGTGAAATTGACAGAGATATTTTAATAGAAGAAAAACGTCCACGAGCAAGAGGTAGTGAAAAAATGGCTGCACTAAAAACAGAGATTTTAGAAAGCCTTGATTTAAATAAACCTAGTTCCATTACTTCATAGCTATCGAAAACAAAGGGGGATCTGACCATGTCAGCAAAAGAGATAAACGAAATTAAAGCTATTGCAGGTTCATACAATCTAGAAAACTATGATCAAGTAAAAGATACATTTGAGTGGGAAGATGCGGCAAAAGAGCTTAGCTACTTCCAAACAGGAAAAGTTAATGCTGCCTATGAGACGATCGATCGTCATGTAGAGGAAGGCTATGGCGACAAAATTGCCCTACATTATATCAATGGTGATGAGCGAAAGTCATTAACATTTAATGAAGTAAAACACCAAACAGATCATTATGCTCAAGTGTTGAAAGATCATGGCGTACAAAAAGGTGATCGTGTTTTTGTATTTTTACCGAAAACACCTGCATGTTATATTTCGATTTTAGCTGTCATTAAGATTGGTGCGATTGCAGGTCCTTTGTTCGAAGCATTTATGGAAGAAGCCGTAAAAGATAGAATCAATGATTGTAAAGGAACTGTATTAATTACGGATAAGGAACTAGTGAAGCGTGTTCCCCAAAAAGATATTCCTTCGTTAGAAACGATTCTTTTTGCTGAGGAGATCGATGCCCTTCCACAAGCTCCAGCAAAAGAAAGTTTAGTAGAGTGGGTTGACTTAGAAGACGGATTAATTATCCATTATACGAGCGGCTCCACTGGTAAACCAAAAGGTGTGTTACATGCACATCGCTCGATGATTCACCACATCATCTCTGGCAAATGGGTATTGGATATCCAAGAGGATGACGTGTATTGGTGCACGTCACACCCAGGTTGGGTTACTGGTAGTGTGTACGGTCTGTTTGCGCCTTGGTTAAATCGTGCGACGATCGTCATTCAAGGTGGTCGTTTTAAAGCGGAAAATTGGTATCAATTAATTGCAGAATTGAAAGTTACAACGTGGTATAGTGCTCCGACGGCATTTCGTATGTTGTTATCACAAGGAGAAATTTTTAAAGAATATGACTTGTCCTCATTAAGACATATTTTAAGTGTAGGTGAGCCACTAAATCCAGAAGTAATCCACTGGGCATGGAATAACCTTGGATTACGGATTCATGACACATGGTGGATGACTGAAACAGGTGGACATTTAATTGTAAACCTTCCGAATGAAAAAATTAAACCAGGTTCGATGGGTAGACCATTCCCAGGTATTACGGTGGGGATTCTAGATTCAGAAGGAAATGAACTGCCACGTGGAAGTGTTGGTCAATTAGCGATCCGTGCTCCATGGCCAGGATTAATGAAAGAGATTTGGGGAAATAAAGATAAGTTTAATTCTTACTTTCTATATGAAGGTTGGTACATCTCTGGTGATCTAGCACTACAAGATGAAGAGGGCTATGTATTTTTCCAAGGTCGTAGTGATGATATGATCAATTCGGCTGGAGAAAGAATTGGACCATTTGAAGTAGAAAGTAAATTAATTGAGCATCCTGCAGTGTCAGAAGCAGGTGTAGTTGGTAAACCAGACCCGATCCGTGGGGAAATTGTTAAAGCCTTCATTACACTTCGAACAGGTTTTGTGGAATCAGAGGCTTTATTAGAAGAGATTCGACTGTTTGTACGCAAAAACTTATCTGCACACGCAGCACCAAGAGAAATTGAAGTCGTAGATGAGTTGCCGAAAACAAAGATTAGTGGAAAGATTTTACGAAGAAAATTAAAAGAGCAAGAGCTACAAAAGCTTCATGCCTAAAGGATAGTTGGAAATGAGGGTGGAAACAATGAGTGAAATAAAAGTTGCTTTATTAGGGTTTGGAACGGTTGGTAAAGGTGTTTATCAAGTTGTCCAAACGCATCAAAAGCGTCTTGAAGCAATCCTACATAAAAAAGTAAGAATCGTTGGGATTTTAGTTCAAGATGAAACAAAGCAAAGAGACATCCAAGCAGACATCCTACTCAGCTCAAATATTGAAGACATTCTTCAAATATCCGACTTAGATATTGTAATGGAAGCAATTGTAGGTGTTGAACCCGGTTACACCTATATTAGGAAGGCAATGGAACGTGGTTTGCATGTCATTACTGCGAATAAGGAATTACTTGCTCATAAAGGGTATGAATTAAAAAGGAAAGCGCAGCAACATGGCGTTAGACTAGAGTATGAAGCTGCAGTGGCTGGTGGTATTCCTATTATTCGTACACTAAAGCATGTCCTTCGCGTAAATGAAACGATAAAAGTGGAAGCAATTCTTAACGGAACATCGAATTTTATCCTATCTACGATGCGTGAAAATCAAGCTGCTTTTGTAGATGTACTTGCGGTTGCTCAACAAAAAGGGTATGCAGAGGCAGACCCATCCAATGATATCGATGGATGGGACGCTTTCTATAAATTAATGATTATCAGTGAACTTCTATTTGGACATCAACCAGCATGGGATAAGGTAGAAGTGCAGGGAATTAGAAATATTCAATATGAACACCTTTTAGCTGCGAAATCGCTCGATGCACGCATGAAGCATGTTGCTACAATAGAGATAAGTGGTGGCAAAATTCATGCATCCGTGGAGCCTATATTAATTCCAAAGTCACATGCCTTGTATGCAGTGGAAGGTGTAAACAATGCAATCAATGTGACTGGAGACGTGGTAGGAGAGTTATCTTTTCAAGGACCTGGAGCAGGCGCCTTGCCTACAGCTAGTGCAATGTTGGAGGATCTCATCAGTATTTACGAATTAAAAGAAGTATCATCCATTCCCACAGCACAAACCTTTGTTGAAACAAATCAACTGCAGGAAGAAGAATGGCTGCTCGTAGGCTCACTTGATCCGGTGCATCAATTACATAGATTGGACCAATGGGAAATCCCTTATGGTCTAAGTACTATTACATGTACGCGTGTGCTAGCAAATAATGAGCTAATTAAGTCGATTGTTAAGCAATGTGATCAGCTAGAAGCATTTAAAATGAAACATAACTTTGTATCAATTAATCAAAAAGTTCTCGCATAATTATATAGCAATATTCTCTTATCAAGAGTGGTGGAGGGACTGGCCCTATGAAACCCAGCAACCAAAAGCATTGCGCTTTAGGTGCTACATCCTGCAAACGAATGTTTGAGAGATAAGAGAGGGCTCTTAAACATGAACTCTCTCTGATTTTATTTCAGGGAGTTTTTTTATTGGATTCTTTTCTTATACATGAATGCTTTTAACGGAAAATGGGACGTAACTAAGTCGTTTTGTGCCCTATTTTGGAAGGTAATTCTGTGCATTACTTGTAAATAAGCGCGCTCATAGCCGGTAAGTGATGAGGTGAATTTTGGCGGCTATGAAAGCTCTTATTTGGCTAAAATCTAGGGTTATAGGATCTTAGCGGCTACCAGAGCCCTTATTTGCCCTGATTTCATTGATTAAGCCGGCATTTTGTTTAAATAGCGAACTGTATAGCCGCTCAGGTTCAAAATCGGCCTAAAACATGAAAATAAGGTCTCTCATAGCCGCTTATATTACACACAGTTCTCCGTGTTACACGCACCTTATTTAAATTCAATCTCAAGCAACTTTTTTCAAGACGCTATTGCTTAGGCAAGCTCATAAAAATTCTTGGAGGGATCGACATGGTTCAGAGAAATAATCATACGGAAGTATCAATAGAAGAACAATTTAATAAGTATATTGCACATGTGTTTGGAACGAACGATGCTTTATATAATCAATCTTTGACAAACCCATTAGAGCGAAAAAACAATAGAGATGTAGATATTCACAAAATACTACATGGAAAAACAATCACTGGTCCCTTATTATTAGCACCAGCACCATCTCTGTGCCTAGTTCATGAAGATGGTGAGCTAGCAGTTGCTAAGGCGGCTACAGATAAAGGGGTTCCATTTATAGCAAGTACTTTTTCTTCTTACACATTAGAGGAAATTGCTGATGTAAACGAGGGTGGGGTTCGTTGGTTTCAGTTGGATTATCCAAATGATTCGAATATTGCCAAGAGCTTTGCTCAACGTGCAGAACTTGCAGGCTACCAAGCTATTGTGATCTCACTGGATGCCTCACCTCTAGCGGGAAATGAATCCATCTTGACCAATGGTTATGCTAACTTTGCAGTAGACCCCTTCTTCATTAGGAGAGTATATGGAAAGAGTAGAGCAGAGTCGTACTTTGAGGAACTAGAAGAAGTAGCATTCAAGCCAAGTGTTACTTGGGCAGATCTAGCCTATATAAGGGATTCTGTCACGATCCCTATTTATTTGAAAGGTAATTTCAGTGAGGAGAAAGTGAAACTTGCAGTTGAAAATGGCGTAGATGGAATCATTCTAACTACCCCTAACCCTTCTAATGACTTGTTAAAAGTACTGAACGATCTACTTGGAAACGATCGTACCCTTATTATTGACAATAGTGCTGTAGATAGTTTAGGAAGTGCATTCGGTTTAGGGATTAACTTATTCGTAGTAAGCCTCTCGTATATTTATGGGTTAGTAAAAGAAGGAAAAGCAGGTGTTGAATTCGCGATTGAATCACAGCTAGACAACATTAAACAGTCTTTTTAGACTAACTTACTCGAAGCCTTCTTGTACAATTTTCTATCTAACCATGTATATTAAGAAACTTTAAACTTAGTTGTTGAAAAAGTTTTGTTATTTTTACCAAATATGAGATATAGTAGCATTAAAGGTGAACATACTCAACCTAAAAGTCTATAAAGTTCTTAGAAAGTATTTCCGTATGTTTTTTTATTGTTTGGAAAATAGTATTTAGGAAAAATTAAGTATATGGACTGATTAATATGGGTTGTATGTTTCGTTATAGGTCGGCAATTACTAACAGTGTGATCTGTGCCGGTTGATAGGAAAAGAAAGGATGATCTTTGTGGTAAGTACAGTTACAAAATCGAGAAAAGTTGTCGTTGTTGGTACAGGTTTTGTTGGATCAAGTTATGCTTTTTCTTTACTCAATCAAGGGGTAGCAAATGAACTGGTTCTAATTGACCTTAATAGGGAGAAAGCAGAAGGAGAAGCCCGTGACTTAAACCATGGTATGCCATTCGGTTCTCCAATGAAAATTCGTGCGGGTGACTATGATGAATGTAGCAATGCTGACTTAGTTGTGATCACAGCTGGAGCAAATCAAGCGCCTGGTGAAACAAGATTAGATTTGTTATCAAAAAATGCAAAAGTATTTCGGATCATTGTTAACGCTGTAATGAAAAGTGGATTTAAGGGTATTTTCCTTGTAGCGACAAACCCAGTAGATATTCTAAGTCACGTAACACTTGAAGTATCCGGATTACCAAAACAGAGGGTTATTGGGTCTGGCACAATTTTAGATACAGCTCGATTTAGGTATTTATTAAGTGAACATTTTGAAATAGATTCACGAAATGTTCATGCATACATCATGGGTGAGCACGGAGATACTGAATTGCCAGTCTGGAGTCACGTCCAAATTGGTGGTGTGCCACTAAGTCGATATGCGGATATAGATGATATCGAGAATAATAAAGAAATGCAAGAGATCTTCGTCAATGTACGTGATGCTGCTTATTCCATCATTGAAAGTAAAGGCGCTACGTATTACGGGATTGCTTTAGGCCTTGTTCGGTTAACAAAAGCAATTTTACACAATGAAAATTCTATTGTGACAGTATCGACGCTATTAGACGGAGAATACGGATTAAAGGATGTATTTTTAGGTGTTCCTGCCGTTGTGAATGAACACGGAATCCGTCAAGTAGTAGAATTAGAATTAAATGCAAAAGAACAACAACAACTAGAGCACTCTGCCTCTGTGTTAAAAGAAATGACTGAAAAAGCACTAGGTTAACGGTGACGAAACTCCTCTATTAGTCGTATTAGAGGAGTTTTACTTTTAAAAATGGTTGATGAGCTCCTTGTGAGACGGTAATTTAGCGGTGAGGAGCTATAATTTAGCTGCAAAGTGCTATAATTTAGCGATTTTGTCCATTAATTTGGCGACACTTTGCATTTATTAGCGACACTTAGTAATAATTTAGCGTTACCCACCAATAATCCAGTAACGCATCACAAAGGAACCCAATTATTTTATTTTTCCTAACAAATATGCGAAAATAACGGTATAGATGAGAAGGATGATCACAATGAAACTAGTTATCTTGTATACAAAAGTAAACTGCCCTTTATGTGAAGATGCCAAGCAATTGCTAGAATTTTTACAACTAGACCATCCATTTGAGTTGAAAGAAGTCGATATTTATCAAAATGATGATTTGTTAGAGAAATATCAGTTGATGATCCCAGTAGTTGAAATTGACGGCGTAGAAGTCGATTATGGACAAGTTAGCATCGATCATATCAGCAAACATTTAGTTTAGTATAGTATAAAAAAGTCAAGAGAGATTTAACAAAAACATGTAAATAACTCTAGACTTTTCACACAATCTTAACGAAAAATATGTAGAAATTAGTTGTGGTAAAATGAGGCATCTGATACAATAATTTATGCAAGAGGAATTTTTTTGGCGCTGGTGGGACATTTTATGACTAGCAGGGACATAATTAGCCCGGGGAGAAAGATAAAAGGAGTTACGTCATGAGAGCACTTATTGATCTTCAAAAAAAATTATTCCCTGATTTGCTCATTGTCATGCAGCGACGCTATAAAATTTTGCATTACATACAACTAATGGAACCAATAGGACGCAGAAGTTTAGCCGACAATATTGAAATGACTGAACGACATGTTAGAAGTGAAATTGATTTTCTTAACAAGCATGGATTTATTGACGTAACTGCAAAAGGAATGCATTTGACTAAATCAGGAAATGAAGTTTTAGATCAACTCGTGCATTTCATGAATGAAGTTTCGGGCTTTAATCTGTTAGAACAACATTTAAAAGACAAACTACAATTAGATCATGTTATTGTTGTACCTGGTAATAGTGATGAGCATGATTGGGTAAAACAAGAACTGGGAAAAGCATGTGTCAATTATTTAAAGCTCATGCTTCAATCCAACCAAACAATCGCTGTAACTGGTGGTACGTCGATGGCAGCAGTAGCTGAGATGATGCATCCCTTGGAGAAAGCGAGAGACTGTATGTTTGTTCCTGCAAGAGGTGGGCTTGGTGAACGAGTGGAGAATCAGGCAAACACGATTTGCGTAGAGATGGCCAGAAAAGCAAAAGGGCAATATCGATTATTATATGTGCCGGATCCGCTAAGTGAAGAATCTTACCAATCCATCATCGGAGAGCCATCCGTAAAAGAAGCGTTAGAATTAATTCGAGACGCAGATGTTGTTATTCATGGAATAGGTGATGCTTTAACAATGGCGAAGCGAAGAAAAACCTCTGAGGAAGTGTTAGAAAAGATTGTTCAGGGAAATGCCATTAGTGAAGCCTTTGGTTATTATTTCGATAGCGAGGGTCAGGTCGTTCATAAAGTTAGAACAGTAGGTATTCAATTAGAAGACTTGTCTGATACTAACTGTGTGATCGCTGTCGCTGGAGGAGAATCGAAAGCTAAAGCAATCACTTCTTATTTTAAAGAAGGCAAAAGTAATGTATTAATTACAGATGAAGCTGCAGCAAATGAGTTATTAAGGGAAATTACCCTTTAATATATATTTTTTTACACAATTATAAGGAGGAAACAAAAATGACTGTAAAAGTTGGTATTAATGGTTTTGGTCGTATTGGCCGTAACGTATTCCGTCAAGCACTTAAAAATAACGAGGTAGAAGTAGTAGCTGTTAACGATTTAACAGATGCTAATATGCTTGCACACTTGTTAAAATATGATTCTGTTCACGGTAAGCTTGAAGAGGAAGTAACAGTTAATGGTTCTAACCTAGTAGTAGCTGGAAAAGAAATTAAAGTACTTTCTGAGCGTGATCCTGCTAATCTTGGATGGGGTGACCTTGGTGTAGAAGTTGTTATCGAATCTACTGGTCGCTTTACTGCTCGTGATGATGCGAAAAAACACCTTGATGCTGGTGCGAAAAAAGTAGTTATTTCTGCTCCTGCTTCTGATGAAGATATTACAATTGTTATGGGTGTTAACGAAGACAAGTATGATGCTGGAAGCCACCACGTAATTTCTAACGCTTCTTGTACAACAAACTGTCTTGCACCATTCGCGAAAGTACTTAACGACAGCTTTGGTCTTAAGCGCGGTATGATGACAACTGTACACTCTTATACAAATGATCAACAAATTCTTGACTTACCACATAAAGACTACCGTCGTGCTCGTGCGGCAGCTGAAAACATTATCCCTACAAGCACTGGAGCTGCAAAAGCAGTATCTCTTGTACTTCCTGAGCTTAAAGGTAAATTGAATGGTATGGCTATGCGTGTGCCTACTCCAGACGGTTCTTTAGTTGACTTAGTTGCTGAATTAGATAAAGATGTAACAGCTGAAGAAGTAAACGCAGCATTCAAAGAAGCTGCTGAAGGCAAACTTAAAGGAATTCTTGGATATAGCGAAGAAGCATTAGTTTCTGCTGACTATGTTGGAGATCCACATTCTTCTACAATCGATGCACTATCTACAATGGTAATGGAAGGTAACCTTGTTAAAGTTGTATCTTGGTATGACAACGAAATGGGTTACTCTGCTCGTTGTGTAGACTTAGCTATCTTCCTTAAAAACCAAGGTCTTTAATAAAACCTTGAATAGAAATTAGTAATAATAGGAAATGTAAATGGGAGGGGGAATAATCCTCCTCCCATTTCAATGATTAAAGGGGCACGTGTTGTATGGTTTCTGTTAAAGAAACGTACATAAGTTAGCTTTTGTTATAGGTTAGGGAAAATGTTAGGAGGGCGCAAAATGAACAAGAAGACAATTCGTGATTTAGACGTTAATGGAAAAAAGGTATTTTGTCGCGTAGATTTTAACGTTCCAATGAAAGACGGAGAAGTAACGGATGATACAAGAATCAGAGCAGCATTACCTACAATTCAATATCTTGTAGAACAAGGTGCTCGTGTTATTCTTTCTAGTCACTTAGGCCGACCAAAAGGTGAAGTTGTAGAAGAACTACGTTTAGATGCAGTTGCAAAACGTTTAAGTGATCTTTTAAATAAAACTGTGACAAAAACAGACGAAGTATATGGTCCAGAAGTGGATAAAGCTGCAGCAGAACTTAATTACGGCGATGTTCTACTAATTGAAAACGTTCGTTTCCACCCAGGTGAAACAAAAAATGATCCTGAATTAGCAAAAGAATTCGCTAAATTAGCTGATTTCTATGTTAATGATGCATTTGGTGCTGCACACCGTGCGCATGCTTCTACTGCTGGTGTTGCTGAACATTTACCATCTGCAGCAGGTTTTCTTTTAGAAAAAGAACTAGAAGTGCTTGGTAAAGCACTATCTAATCCGGAGCGTCCTTTCACTGCCATTATTGGTGGAGCGAAGGTTAAGGATAAGATTGGCGTTATTGATAATCTACTAGATAAAGTAGATAACTTGATTATCGGTGGAGGTCTTGCTTACACATTTATTAAAGCGCAAGGTCATGAAATCGGAAAATCATTATTAGAAGAAGATAAGATTGAATTAGCAAAAGAATTCATGCAAAAAGCAAAAGACAAAGGCGTTAACATGGTTTTCCCTGTTGATGTGGTCGTTGCTGATGACTTTTCTAATGATGCTAATACACAAATAGTTGCGATCGATAGCATTCCTGCTGATTTAGAAGCTTTAGATATCGGTCCGAAAACACGTGAAAAATATGCTTCTATCGTAAAAGATTCTAAGTTAGTGATCTGGAACGGGCCTATGGGAGTGTTTGAGTTAGAAGTATTTGCAAAAGGAACAATTGCTGTTGCTGAAGCACTTGCTGAAACAGAAGGGTACACTGTAATCGGTGGAGGAGACTCTGCAGCTGCTGTTGAGAAATTTAACTTTGCTGATAAGATGGACCACATTTCTACTGGTGGTGGAGCTTCCTTAGAGTTCATGGAAGGTAAAGTACTTCCAGGCGTTAACGTATTAAGTGATAAATAATTACAGGAGAGGTGTTAACATGCGTAAAAAAGTAATTGCAGGTAACTGGAAGATGAATAAAGTTCTTGCGGAAGCAGAACAGTTTATCGCAGATACAAAAAATAGTGTGCCTGCTAATGACAAAGTAGAATCTGTTGTTTGTGCGCCATTTGTTTACCTTGCTGCTCTAGTTGATAAAGCTGCAGGCTCTGATGTGAAAATTGCTGCACAAAATATGCACTTTGAAGATGATGGTGCTTTTACAGGAGAAGTAAGCCCAGTAATGTTGAAAGACATTGGTGTTACTTATGTTGTACTTGGCCACTCTGAGCGTCGTGAATATTTTGCTGAAACAGATGAAACGGTAAACAAGAAAGCTCATGCTGCATTTAACCATGGTTTAACACCGATCGTTTGTGTTGGTGAAACACTTGAGCAACGTGAAAGCAATGAAACAATGACACTTGTAGAAGACCAAGTGAAGAAAGCTTTAGCTGGTCTATCTGAAGCACAAGTAAAAGAAACAATCATCGCTTATGAGCCAATCTGGGCAATTGGAACTGGTAAAACAGCTACTTCTGAACAAGCGAATGAAGTATGTACACATATTCGTAAAGTAGTTGCAGAAGCTGTTTCTGCGGATGCTGCTGAAGCGGTTCGTATTCAATACGGTGGTAGTGTAAAACCTGCTAACGTTGATGAGTTATTATCTCAATCTGATATCGATGGCGCACTAGTTGGTGGAGCAAGCCTTGAAGCTGATTCTTTCTTAAAATTAGTGGAGGCTGGTGCAAAATGAGTCAGGATAAATTAGCTGCGCTTATTATCCTTGATGGATTTGCTTTCCGTGATGAAGTAAAAGGAAACGCAGTTGCACAAGCAAAGAAACCAAATTTTGATCGCTACTGGAATCAATTCCCACACAGTCAACTTGAAGCAAGTGGTGAGGCTGTTGGTTTACCAGAGGGTCAAATGGGAAATTCAGAAGTAGGACACCTTAATATTGGTGCTGGACGAGTGGTATATCAAAGTTTAACGCGTGTAAACTTATCTATTCGTGAAGGCGATTTTTATGAAAACCAGGTATTACTAAATGCTGTCAACCATGCTAAAGAAAATGGGAAAGCTCTTCACGTGTTTGGCTTGTTATCTGATGGTGGTGTGCACAGTCATATTGAACACTTGTACGCAGTTTTAAAGCTTGCAGGTGAAAAAGGTTTAGAAAAAGTGTACGTTCATGGTTTCCTTGATGGACGTGATGTGGGACAAAAATCAGCGAAGAAATATATTCAAGCTACGCTTGATACAATGAAAGAATATGGAGTAGGTCAAATTGCAACACTTTCTGGCCGTTATTACTCGATGGATCGTGATAAGCGTTGGGATCGTGTGAAAAAAGCATACGATGCAATGGTTTACGGAGAAGGTCCAACATACACGGATCCAATGCAACTAGTGGATGATTCTTATGAAAATGGCATCTACGATGAGTTCATTCTTCCATCTGTGATTACGGATGCAGATGGTAACCCAACGGCAACAATAGAAGATGATGATTCCGTTATTTTCTATAACTTCCGTCCAGACCGTGCGATTCAAATCTCTCGTACATTTGCGAATGAAGATTTTCGTGACTTCGATCGTGGCGAAAAAGCACCAAAGAACCTTCACTTTGTTTGTTTAACGAACTTCAGTGAAACAGTTGATGGCTATGTCGCATACGAGCCAGTAAATTTGGATAATACGGTAGGTGAAGTGCTTGCTCAAAATAATCTGAAGCAACTCCGTATTGCGGAGACAGAAAAGTATCCACACGTAACATTCTTTATGAGTGGTGGACGTGAGCAAGAGTTCCCGGGTGAAAAACGTATTTTAATTAATTCACCAAAAGTTGCAACATACGACTTACAGCCTGAGATGAGTGCATATGAAGTAACCGATGCACTACTCGAAGAACTAGATAAAGGTGAACAAAACGCAATTATCTTAAACTTCGCTAATCCGGATATGGTTGGCCACTCTGGTATGCTAGAGCCAACGATTAAAGCGATTGAAACGGTTGACGAATGTTTAGGTAAAATTGTCGACAAGATTATCGAAAAAGGTGGGCATGCTATTATTACAGCCGACCATGGAAACTCTGATGAAGTTGTTTCCTTAGATGGAACACCAATGACTGCCCATACAACGAATCCAGTACCTGTAATTGTAACTAAAGAGGGTGCGGAGTTGCGTGACGGTGGTATTCTTGGAGATTTATCACCAACATTATTGGATTTACTAGGTATTGAAAAGCCTAAAGAAATGACTGGTACAACGTTAATGAAGAAGTAAGTTCTTTTGCCATGAGATCGTGACGAAGAACATGCTATAAAAAACTTAGGATTAAAAGGAGAGACAAAAATAATGCCATATATTACAGATGTTTATGCACGCGAAATTTTAGATTCACGTGGTAACCCAACAGTAGAAGTAGAAGTTTTCACTGAATCAGGCGCTTTCGGTTCTGCAATCGTACCAAGTGGTGCGTCAACTGGTGAGTACGAAGCAGTTGAATTACGTGATGGTGACAAAGAACGTTACTTAGGTAAAGGTGTTCTTAAAGCAGTAGAAAACGTAAACGAAGTAATCGCTCCAGAATTACTAGGTATGGACGTTACTCGTCAAGTAGTCATCGATCAAATGTTACTTGAGCTTGATGGAACAGAAAACAAAGGTAAATTAGGTGCTAACGCAATTCTTGGTGTATCAATGGCTGTAGCTCAAGCGGCTGCTGACCATGTTGGTGTACCTCTTTACACTTACCTTGGTGGATTCAACGCGAAGACTCTTCCAACACCAATGATGAACATCGTTAACGGTGGTGAGCATGCAGACAACAACGTTGATATTCAAGAATTCATGATTATGCCTGTAGGTGCTCCAACTTTCCGTGAAGCATTACGTATGGGTGCAGAAATCTTCCATAGCTTGAAAAAAGTTCTTAGCGGTAAAGACCTTAACACTGCAGTAGGTGATGAAGGTGGTTTCGCTCCTAACTTGAAATCAAACGAAGAAGCACTTTCTACAATCATTGAAGCAATCGAAGCTGCTGGTTACAAGCCAGGAGAAGAAGTACAACTTGCAATGGACGTAGCATCTTCTGAATTCTACGAAGATGGTAAATACAACCTTAAAGGTGAAGGTGTTGTACGTACTTCTGCTGAAATGGTTGACTGGTACGAAGAAATGGTTAACAAATACCCAATCATCTCTATTGAAGATGGTCTTGATGAAAACGACTGGGAAGGTCATAAGCTATTAACTGACCGTCTTGGCGATCGTGTACAACTTGTAGGTGACGACCTATTCGTTACAAACACGAAAAAATTAAAGCAAGGAATCGAGCAAGGTGTTGGTAACTCAATCCTTGTAAAAGTGAACCAAATTGGTACACTTACTGAAACTTTCGATGCAATCGAAATGGCTAAGCGTGCTGGTTACACAGCAGTTATCTCTCACCGTTCTGGTGAATCAGAAGACGTTACAATTGCTGATATCGCAGTTGCAACAAACGCTGGTCAAATCAAAACTGGTGCTCCATCACGTACTGACCGTGTTGCGAAATACAACCAACTTCTTCGCATTGAAGATGAACTAGTTGGAACTGGTCAATACCTAGGTCTTGCATCTTTCTACAACTTAAATAAATAATTGTTGAGAACACCCTTGCCTTTTTGTTGGCAAGGGTGTTTTTTTATATAGCAAGGGGGATTGAACGGCCATTTATTCCGTTATATGCCTAGTTTCAACCCTTTTTAGCTTATACGCGGACATTTGTTCCGTTATTACTTCGAAATGTTCAAAAAACATCACAAAAATAAGGGAATAACGGAAAAAATGTCCTCGGAGATGATCAAAACGAAAATTTTAGTGTAATTAGTGGAATAAATGTCCACTTAAGATGAATTCTTCCAAAGCCCCCTGTACTATGGCTATTTAAAAACAACATTAATAAACAAAGATTAATATACACACAATAAAGTTGAAAAACTATTTGACAGAATTCGTGCAATTGTGTACGATTACTAGTGTGATAATGATAATCTTTATCAATTAGCGAGGCTTAGGTAACTCCAAAAATTACCTACTAAGAATAAAATTACATAAGAAGGAGTGTACGATCAATGAAAAAAGCAATTCTACTTTTATTAATTGGATTACTTACGAGTTTTGTACTTGTAGCATGTGGTAACGATGAAGCAGAGCCAGAAACAACAGATAACAATGGAACAGAGGATACAACAGACAATAACACTACAGAAGATACAGAAGGTACAGAAGACACAGAGGAAGCATCTTCTGTAACCGTTACTGATATGTATGGAGAACAAACTTTTGAAACAACGCCAGAGCGCGTAGTAGTGCTTGAGTGGGTGTATGCGGAAGACGTTTTAGCACTTGATATCCAACCAGTTGGTATGGCAGACATCGAAGGCTACCATGCGTGGGTAAATATTGATAAAGAGCTTTCTGAAGATGTTGCAGATGTAGGTACACGTCAAGAGCCAAACCTTGAAGCAGTAGCAGAGCTTAATCCTGATGTGATTATAACTGCAGGTTTCCGTCATGAAGCAATTATGGATAGCTTAAAAGAGATTGCTCCAACATTAGCATTCAATCCTTACCCGAATGAAGGGGAAGGAAACCAGTACGAAGAGATGACTACGACATTCAATGAAATTGCTAAGCTATTTGGAAAAGAATCAGAAGCAGAACAGGTTTTAACTGACCTAGACGCTGCATATGAAAGCGCAAAAGAGGAAATTGATGCAGCTAATATTGAGAATAAATCATTTGTTTTATCTCAAGCTTATAGCTCTGAAAACAATCCTGTGATAAGATTGTTTAAAGACAATGCAATGGCAATCCAGATTATGCAGAATATTGGTTTAGAAAATGCTTATGAATCAGAAGGGTTCCAAGCATATGGATTTGACCAAGCTAGTGTCGAAGCTTTACAAAACTTCCAGGATGCACATTTCTTCTATATTGTGCAAGAGGAAGATAATATCTTTTCAAATCAATTAGCTGGTAACCCAGCATGGGAAAACCTTGGATTTGTTGAAGAAGGAAGAACATACCAACTTCCAGGTGATACGTGGACGTTTGGTGGTCCGCTATCTGCACAGGTGTTTGCGGAGCAGATTAAAGAAGTATTAATACAAGAGTAGTGATATATGATGGCTAGTTTCGTAAAAAACAATTGGGTTAAAACGGTTCTTACCTTTTTAGGGGGAACCGTCCTTTTGTTTTTCTTATTATTTATACATATCAATCAAGGAAGTGTGGATCTTTCGCCAAGTGTTGTGCTACAAGCTATATTTGCACCACAGGATTTGTTAGAGCATCATACAGTTCGATATTTGCGCCTACCTCGAGCGGTGATTGGAATTTTAGCCGGAGGGGCACTAGCAGTATCTGGTGTTATCTTACAGACAATTACTAAAAATCCACTCTCATCTTCTAGTACATTAGGGATCCATGCAGGGTCTTATTTTGCAGTTGTGTTTGCTACGATTTTTATGCCTGTTAGTCTGCAATTAAATGGATTGATTGTAGCGTTTATTGGTGGTGTCTTGACTGCTGCCCTTGTATTTGGACTAGCAGGGGTTACATCGTCTAATCCAGTAAAAATGGTCCTTGCAGGCATGGTTGTAACAATCATGTTCTCTTCTTTTACATCGTTATTACAGATTTTCTATGAAAATGAAACTGCTGGTCTTTTCTTATGGGGATCTGGAACGCTTGTCCAAAACAACTGGAACGGCGTACAGTTCTCGTTACCTTTTATTGTGTTAGGGATGCTGGCAGCTATCCTACTTGCAAAGCAATTAGACATCTTTCGTCTTGGGGAAGATGTTGCTTCATCACTCGGACAAAATATATCAAGGCTAAGGCTAGTCTCGTTATTAGTTGCCGTGTTCCTAACAGCAGTTACCGTAAGTGTCGTTGGTCCCATTGGATTTGTTGGATTAATCGCGCCGCACTTGCTTAAATTACTAGGCTTTCAAAATCATTACCTGCTTTTAATCGGTTCGTTTATTTGGGGAGCAAATGTCCTTTTAGGTGCAGATGTTCTAGCCCGTATCATAGACCCATCCTTTTCTGAATTGCCAGTTGGTGCGATCACTGCATTTATCGGTGCGCCTTGGTTAATCTTTTTGATTCTTCGAAAACAAAATCAACGGTATGGAGAAAAGGGATCGGCCATGCTTGTTGGCAATATGCGTTTACCATTTTCATCGACGGTTGTGATGGTACTGTTGTCTGTTGCGTTACTTGGATTAATTATAGTTGGTGCCTCAACCGGAAATTCTGGCATACAAGTGATGAAAAGTTTCCAAGCTGTATTCGGTACATCGGATGATTTTATTAGAAAAATGATCTTAGATATTCGTTTACCACGTATTATTGTAGCAGGATTTAGTGGTGCATTACTTGCGATCAGTGGTTATATTTTTCAAGGGGTTCTACGAAATCCATTGGCTGACCCATCCGTAATTGGGATTACCTCTGGAGCTGGTGTAGGTGCACTGCTTGTCCTTTATGTTTCAGGACTTTCTGCTGTTTTTGTTCCCTTAGGTGCTTTTGCTGGGGCGATTGTAGCCTTTTTCATTGTAATGGGCTTATCGTACCGGGCAAAGTTTCAACCTACAATCCTAGCGTTATTAGGGGTAGGGATTTCGGCATTTGGCTCAGCAGTGATCCAAATTCTTGTAGTAGAAGCAGATATGTCGGTAGCATCTGCATTAACATGGTTATCTGGAACCACTTATGCGAAGAGTTGGAATGAATTATTCAATTACTTGTTATGGCCAATGATCATCATCATTCCAATTTTATATTTCCAAATTCGAAATATTGAAACACTATCCTTAGGCGATGATACAGCAATGGGATTAGGAATGAGGGTCATGAGTACGAGGTTTGTGTTGGCATTAATCGCCTCCCTTGTCGCTGCAGCAAGTGTAGCAGCTGTTGGAACGATTGGTTTCGTTGGTTTAATGGCTCCACACTTAGCACGCATGTTGTTAGGCCCAGCTCATAGACATCTACTACCAACAACAGCTTTACTTGGAGCAGTTTTGTTAGTAATAGCGGACATTCTGAGTCGAACACTTATCGTACCAAAAGAAATCCCATCTGGTATTATTGTTGCATTAATAGGAGCACCGTATTTTTTATATATTATGTATCGTTCTAATCAGATAAAAAAGTAAATAGGTTGGCAGGCAAGCCTGTTAAAAGTAGTTCAGCTTGGGGGTGTAAATTGAAATTGCACTTCTAACTTGAACTGCTTTTTTGTATTGTTTTTTATAGAACAAAATGTTTTGTGAATTTGAATTATTTGGTAAAGTTAGATAAAGGAAGGTGATCGAATGCTAAAAAGAAAACTATTAACATTGATTTTTGCTACGTTATTATCCATCTCTTTGCTTGCTTCTTGGTTTGTATTAACAGAAGGGGAAGAACTGATAGCATTTTTTCCAATGGCGTTATTTGTAAGCTGGATTGCAATTCCCGCAATACTACTGTATGGACTTCCTGTGTCATTTTTATCAGAAAAATTAACTAAACAGTTTGCAAATAGGCAACGTATCTGTTGGTCTCTCGTGATCCACGTTATCTTTGGTATCGGTTTTATTTTTTTCATTGGATTACTCTTTGAAACTCAAACAGTATTAACGGATTTTAACCAATTTTGGCGAAGTTATGGCATTATTTTTATGGCATCGATATTAACTTCGGTATGCTTTTGGGGAGTAGATGAAAGTTTACGATATTGCTCCATATTAAAAAGCACAAATCATTAAAAAAAGGGGTGTATAAGATTATTTCTTTTATGATATTACTTGTTAACGCAATATTTATTAGTTCGCTTATCTTTGGACTTATGCTATCTATAAAACACGCATTTAAGGCGGGTGTATATTCTTTTTGCCTTTTACTTATTAACCAAGTATATGAAGTGATCGCTCCATATTTTATGGATTCTATAATAAACAACCATGAACAATTGGGCATGACGATGGGAGAATTAGTTTCAATATTTACTTTAATACCTAAAACAATGGAGATGATTGCAATTGCGATTTTAGTTATTGGATTGTATAAAATGTGGTCAAATAAAAAACAAACATGAGGACTTAAATTATCCAACAAACTGAAGTTCCTAGTAATTATTCTTAGTACCAACTTCAAAAACGACAAAAGAAGGTGTAATCATGGAAATAGCAGACATCTACGGAAGTTTACCCACACTAGAAACGGAACGATTGATCCTTAGAAAAGTAACGCTACAAGATGTAGAGGATATGTACCAATATGGATCAAATCCAGAGGTCTCTAAATATGTAACATGGGATACGCATCAATCGTTATCAGATTCGAAAGGGTTTATCGAATTTATAATTAACCAGTATGAGGATATGAAAATTGCGCCATGGGGTATTGAATACAAGGCAAATAGTAAGTTTATTGGCACGGTTGATTTTGTGTGGTGGGAACCGAAACAACAAACTGCAGAAATTGGATATGTGATTGCTAAAGAGTGTTGGGGCAAAGGATTAACAACAGAAGCTGCGAAAGCGTTAATTAAATTCGGCTTTCAAAAAATGGACTTAGTACGGATTCAGGCAAGGTGCTCTTCCGAAAATATAGGTTCGCAAAGAGTGATGGAGAAAGCAGGAATGACGTATGAAGGTACGATGAGAAAAGCGATGTTAATCAAAGGCGAGCATCGGAATCTGAAGCTATATTCTATATTAAGAGAAGAGTACCTTAATTTTGGAAAAAGGTGAACTAATCTTCTTCTGCTGTTCACATTCATGAATGAAGATTTGTGATATTGTGAAGTGTTGATCTTAAAGTAACTGGCAGAATAATTCAACAGTTATTGCAACATAAATCTAACTTTTTGTATGTGAATAGAAAGATAATAAAGGGAGATCAAGAGATGAAAATAGCAGAATTACCGAAAGTACAATTAAGAGAATTAACTCTTGAAGACGTGGAAGACCGTTTTCAATGGTGTTTAGATAAGGAAGTAACAAAGCATTTAAATATGCCAGAGAGGTATCCACCTTTTAGTAGAGAAGAAACTACAAATTGGATTAAAATGTGCATAAACAAAACAAATGGATATGAACAAAAAGCCATTGTCACAGCACAGGGAAAACATATTGGCTGGGTTGATTTAAAAAACATCGACAAGTTAAACAAACACGCTGAATTAGGGATTGCAATAGGGGATAAAAACTATTGGGGTAAAGGTTTTGGGCTTGCTGCAATGAGAGAAATGCTTTTATGGGGATTTAATGAATTAGGACTAAATAAAATTTGGCTCAGAGTTGAAGTGGACAATGAAAAAGCTATCAAATCTTATAAACGTATGGGCTATGTTGAAGAAGGTACTTTAAGACAAGATAGATTAAGAAATGGAGAATTTATTGACCGACTTCGTATGTGTATGTTGAAAGGCGAGTTTTTTCAAAAGGAGTAGATAAAACGAAAAATAGCGAAGGGAAGTATTGCTAGGAGTGGGAATCCTTACACTTCTTATTTCTGGGGTGTTTTTATAAGTGTCTGAATAAACAATATTCTTCAACGATCGGCTGCGTATCTGGAACAAAAGATAAACGTTAGCCCTTAATAGCTCAACAAGAGCAATGTAAGTGAATAACGATGTGTAATAAAATTGTTAAAGCCTGCATCATTGATTCGTTATAACAAAAGATGCAGGCTAATTATTTATCAAATTAACTATCTTGGTTCAAAGTTTTCTATCAAAATCTATTGTCTTCTTATACTTAGTTAACACCGTTGCCTCTACCATATCCTTTCTACGGTATATGCTTAAAATAAGTCCAAGCATAGCAGCTGAAACGATTAGCATACTTCCACCATAGCTTATAAACGGTAAGGGGACTCCGAGAATCGGTACTAAACCCAATCCAATTAGGATGTTTAAAATCGTGGGTACTGTAAATAGTGCTGTCCCACCAATCACTATTAATCTTCCGTAAAGATCTTTTGTTTTAAATGCGTTTAATGAGATCCGTATAATAAATACGGAAAGAATTAGACAAAGGATAATTCCGAATGCCCAACCAAGAGAATACACGAGAAAAGGGAAAACGAAATCCGTATGTACAAATGGTAGTGCATCAAACTCCTTGTTAATTCCATTCCCAAACCAGCCTGCTTGGGAAAGTGTTTCCCTAATTTTGTTATATATAAATGCTTCTTCATCGGGATTATAGGTATTTAGAAAAAAAGGTAATCGATCATGGACATATCTCCCAAAAGAACTAATCATTATTACACTAACAACACTTACTCCTACACCCACATTAAATGCAACTATCTTTATAGCTAATTTTTTTTGAATAGGTGAGAAAGCAAACATGGTTACTATACAAATTAAATAAATAAGACCTACCATTAATTCTGGAAGCATTAGATAGATCAATATTGGAATCCAAAAAAGAAAAAATAGTGAGACTTGTTTGATTCTACTAGCGAACTCATTAATTCTATTAAAGATGCCAGCCCAAGCAAGGATAAATAAAAACAAAGTTATCATAGGTACATGCAAGGTTACTCCTGGAAAGGCAATCCAATTTTTAGCACCATTGATCATTATGCCAAAAAAATAAGTATATACGTGCATGATTAAGCCAATCCCATAAAAAAACATCCACAAGTTCTTTAGTTTCCGATAGTCAAAGAACAGAAGAGTAATAATTGTAAGGACAGCCAGTGTGTACCATATTGCTTGTTTGACTATAGGATTTGGTAACCCGTAAACGCCATTTATTAGGGGAAGAAAACTGATAACAGCAATGATCCCGAATAACACAATAAGAACCCAATCCATTTTTGGTTTATGAAGTTGATTTAAATTCTCTCCTAACGTAAATGGATTTCCCATTTCTTCAATTGCTTTCTCTTCTGCTTCCTCTCTAGAAGATTCTTTTTGTTGATAAGACTGACTCAACTGTTGTAAATGATTACGCAGTTCTTTTCTAATCAAACTATGGGCTTCCTTAGACTTCACTTTAGAGGTTACTTTAGCTAGAAATTCTTCAAATTTGTTGGTACTCATAAAGAGGCCTCCTCGAGTAAATGTTTTATAGATACCTGTTTCTTAGAGCTTGATTGTTTGGAAGTAGCTAAATATTTTATCCCTTTCATCGTTAAGAAATAATACTTCTTTTCCTCTATCCATTTCGATATGACAATTTCCTTGTTTTCAAGTAGATGTAAAAGTGTATAAAGCTGACCTTCATTATTTTGAAAGCTAAAATCCTTTTTATGAAAGAGGTGAGTTGAAATATCGTAACCATTTTTGGGTTCATGCTGAATCGATTCTAATACAGCTAAAATCGTTTGTTCCTTCCAAGAATGTAGCTGTTGTTGAGAATGTTTCCCCCTTATTGTTTCTTTTACTGCATCTTTTCGCTCATCCGAAAAGGAAAAGTCTTTAAAGATTGCTTCTTTCATTGCACTTTTTAAATTAACAAATGGATCACTCATCGATTATTAAACCTCCTTCATCATCTTATCTCTTAATAATTCCTTGGCACGTTTCAATCTAGTTTTTATTGTATTAATATTTATGGTAGTAACTTTGCTTATCTGTGCTAATGATAACTCCTCATAGTAATGTAGAAAAACTACTTCTCTATACTTTATAGGTAATGCCATAATTGCACGATATAAACTGTTTTCTTGATTTTTTGAAATAACTTCCTCTTCCACTTGTTTTGATTTAGAAGGGAGATAGTCCCACATTTTTTCGTTGAGTTTTATTTTGCGATAATGCCAACTTCCTAAGTAATCCTTACAATGATTACTAGCAATTCTGTAAACCCAGGTTTTAATTGATGCTTGCTGATTAAATTGATCTAATTTTTCATAGCACTTTATAAATATCTCTTGTGTTAAATCCTCTGCGGTCGTACGATTCTTTACATAGGTAAATACAAGATATAAAATACCATCGCTATATTCCTGCATTAATTGATCAATTATTTGTTCCTTATCATTAATCCATGTTTCTTCCACCGACAATTGCTCCAGTTCATTCATCTAGGTATCACCTCTTCCTTAATCTTAGACGAAACTAACTACATTTTGGTTTGGAAATAATTTAATTGAAACATAATTTTTTGTGGAATTGTGAAGAATTACAATTTAACTATAGGGTGCTTATTTTCAAGCTTCTGGTTTTAGACCAAAAATTATTGCGGAGATTATCTGCATCAAATAAAAGATGATATACTTACTATAAAGAAAAAATGGAGGTGCCATAAATGAAATGGGAACAGGTTCGCAAACAATATCCCGAGCAGTGGGTTCTAGTAGAAGCCATTTCTGCATACTCAGAAAAATCCATTCGATACCCTGACGAATTATCAGTTATTTCAAACTTCCCCGATTCAACTACTGCATGGAAAGAATACAAAAAACTGCACCTATCCGAACCTTCACGCGAATATTATATTTTCCATACAGACATTAATAGGCTTGAAGTTGAGGAGCAAAAATTTATAGGAGTTAGGAGACGACTCCAATGCATCAAGTTAACGTGAGCAATGCTTCAAGAAGATGGGATTGCCCATTTCTTATTGATGTAAAAAAGCAGGATTATTTAACAAGGACATTGGATTCTTATTATTTATACGAGAAGGAATTATGTTGAAAGAAACTATGGAATTTGAGAATACGATAGATGCTATTAATCATCTTACAGAAGATGATGCTAAATCATTGTTAAGATTGGTCTATGGATTTGTCAATACTGCTATGACGAGAAATGGCGGAGATAAAGTGAAGTTAGAAGTTGTAGAAAAGGTATCAGATATTTATAAACGTATTCCAGATTTAAACGAGTTAAGAAATAAATAAAAGTGTTAGAAAACTAATGTAGGTATTGTGAATCGATGTACTTAAAGTAAGCAACCTTAAGGTGAACAAATACATTATGTTGCGCACTACAACCATACTATCCATGACTAACGAAACTTTCTAATGGGAATGACTCGAAAAAAAATAAAGCCCAATTCTTCGATATATAAGGAAGATTAGGCTTTTAATCTTTATATTATGATAATGTTTAGTAAATGTATTTGCAACTAGAGATAAATTCTGAGTATCTATTAGAAAAAAATATGATCGAGAAGGTACTTTGCCATGCTCAATCCGTCATTTTGAGATTATAAATCTACTTGTTGTCCACCTTTTACCTCCACGATCTTTTCATCCACGCTAAGCCATACAGACTGAGCAGAAGGATTATAAACAAACTGGCTATCTGCAGCGAATTTTAAATGACGAAATGCGTTGATATAATCTACAATCTCTATATTGGTCGCATACAAAATATCATCTCGATTGCCAACGTAAGCACAGAAATCCTCAATCACCTGCCAATTCTGATCACGTTCAAATTCAAAGCTATGTCCCCAAACATAAAAGAGATTCAAATATTGCTTTTTATTGAGGCTAACAAATTGTTCTGCCTTTTCCATCAGATCTTGGTTATGGTGGCAGGTTGGATTCCATGCAAGGAAATCATCTGGTAGCCAAAAGTTACCCGTGCTGTGAACAGTTCTCGCATATTCAATCCCTAAGTGTGGTAGTATTTCCTTTACATATGAATTAAATGAACCGTTCGGATAAGAAGTTCCTCTTACAGGATAGCCAACTAATTGCTCTAAGCTTTTACGATCCTCAACAAACTCCTCAACGATACGTTCCCGAGGCGAACGCTCGATCGTCGGATGTGTGACAGTATGTGTGGAGACTTCATGTCCTTTGTATAGACGTTCCACTTCTTCCTTAGATATCTTACCGTTAGCACCAAGTAATCCAGAATTAAGGTGAAACGTTCCTTTTATATTGGTTGCATTAAAGATCTCTACTAGTTTTTTATCATGGTCGGTGCCATCATCGTAACTCATGGTCAGTACTTTATGTTTCCCACCAGGAAATGTCATCATAATTTGTGACAATAGTTTACACCTGCTTTCAGATTAATGATCTATTAGAGAGGTTTCTCTGGACCTTCCACATATCCTGCTTCGATCAATGCGATAAATGCTAAAAGACCTCCCCAGTGGTAGAATTTATCACTACTTGTAACATCACAGCCTTCTCCTGTATCGCCATTGTAATTTTCATGCACATGCCCATGCTCTACCCATTCTTTAAGGATTAGCTCTTTCGACTTGTCCGCTAGATCGTGCTGTGCTTTGGATAAGTTATGTTTTCTAAAACCAATGTACACAAGAAAATTCATCGGTGCCCATATCCGGCCACGCCAATAATCTTGATCCTTATAAGCGGGATCATTTCTAGCGATTGATGGCATGATCCAGTCACCCCAGAATTCTTCAGGATTGTAGAAATGCTCCTTTAACATGCGATCTGCTTGTTCATTCGTTGTACGATCACTATATAAGGCATAGAAATTCGTTGGTGATAATCGATAACTAAATTCATCCGTGTCCGTCCGTTTATTTAGAAAAATACCTGTTTTTTCATCCCACAAGGATGTTAGTGCTTGCTTGGATTTTTCTCCTCTTGTTTTCAGTTCTGTTGCTTCTCTTTTCTTATCTAGCACTACGGCAATGTCGGCTAAAGCTTCACAATCCAGGATATATAAACCAACTAATCCAACATCCGCTAGTTTCAATACATGCTTATCCGTACCAAAAGGAATATCATCATACATTGGTGAGTTATCTAAGCCAGATTCCAATGCCGCTCCATATGTATCGTTTACACCTGTTGTTTCCCAATAGTTTCCGACTTGAGGTTCATACGGATGAGACCCCCATGCCATCGTGCCATCTGGAAAGGCGCGATTTTCAAGAAACCACGTATTCCATTTATACAGATCGTCAAACAGTTCTTCTATTAGCCATACGTCTCGATATTTTCTATACAATTCTCGCACAACAAAAGAACCAACTGGTGGTTGCGAACGGTCACGACTAGAAAAGCCATTTCCCCAAGCGCAGTTGGGAACAAACCCTTCTTCTGTTTTTTCTTTAGTAATTTCTATGGCATTACTATAGGCTAACGCTTTATTATCAGTCGAAGCCATGTAAGCTGCAAAATAGGTATCCCAGCAAAATAGCGCATATCCACCTGAATTAACATTCCATAAGCGGCTTACTGGCGTAATGACCCGATCTTTTTGTGGCTCATATATCGTATCCCAAGCCATACAACTTTGCATCGCATGGTAAGCTTCACCAAGCGCTGTATATTTTTCTTTGTTTTCTGCGTGTGCTTGCTTTTGAACTTCTATTACTTGTTTGATTTCATCTAGCTTGCGCCTTTTACCAGTAGAAATACCGATCTGCTCGTCCATCTTTACAGATAAATAAGGTCCTTGGGCTGCAATTTCTGCATCGAATACAGGTGCACCAGTAGTGTACACATGTATAGTCCTGTTCAATAGCTTAGCAGTTATATAGTCTTGCTCATGTGCAAGGATCCCTTGCCGATTCCAAAGCATCCCTGACTCGATGACCAATGTTGCAGGCTTCACTTGATTTTTGAGTGGAGTAATTAATAAAACGATCTCTTGATCAATCGTAGCACTTTGAACCTGCACTTCTATACCTTTCCACTTCAATTGTAACGATGTATAGCTACCGTCATAGGCATGATCACCAGGATGAATCTGTTCATCCTGTTCCCCAAACCTGCCAATAAGGGCCTCTTTTAGGTAATGGCCATCCTTGTATTCTTTTAGCCCAAGATTAATAGCAAATCCTTCAGGTAAGAGCACATGGGAAAGGACACTCCGCGTGTTCCATGTATTCCACCCCTGTGCAATCGCTTTCTTTAATTCTTGGTAATTGTTCATTTTGTCCACCTCCAGTTGCGTATAGTAACTATATTATACCTACTGTGTAAGGGAAAATGGAAATAAGAGATGGCTAGTTTGTACATTTATATTAAATTTTGTTACACATCAGTTAATTTGTATTAGTATATTCCATGTTGTATTTGTGATAGTTTAGAAAGGTAGCAAAAGATCCGATGATGGACTAAACGTATGTAGGGTCTAACTTTAGAGACAAAGAGAATGGAATGTTTAGGGGGAGTTTTCGTTTTGCCTTATTTACTTATGATTTTAGTGGTGATGATCTATGCAGGTAACATTCTAATCGGAAAGGCAATTAATGATTTGCCTCCGTTTACCATCACTTTTATTCGATTATTTATTGCTTTTGTTGTTTTAATTCCTTTAGGACTTCGATCTGCTTTGAAACATCGTCAATTATTTTTAGAGAACAAAAAAGCATTTTTAATTATGACTTTAGCCGGAGTTACTTTTTTTAATACCTTTATTTACGGATCATTACAATTTACGACTGCCACAAATGTATCCGTATTAGAGACGGTGATTCCAGTTGTAACAGTAATTTTAAGTACACTCCTATTAAAAGAAAAATTACAAGGACTGCAATGGATAGGTATTGTTTTATCTTTCTTTGGTGCAATATGGGTCATATTAAATGGGAGGATTTTTGACTTAGCCTCGATGGCTTGGAACATTGGAGATTTGATTATGGTTGGTGCGATTCTCTCATGGGCTATTTATTCTATTTATGTAAAGCAATATATGCATTTATTTCCTTCTTTTGCAGCTCTATTTGTGATGAGTGGTATATCAGTAATAGTTCTGCTACCTGTTGTTTTACTGGAATGGAGTGTCCAAGGAATGCCAACAATTAGTTTAGCTAACCATGGATTAGGACTCTTGTATTTAGGTGTTTTCCCGTCACTTATCGCATTAATCTTATATAATCATTCAGTTAGTAAATTAGGACCGTCAAAAGCTTCAGTATTCTTAAACTTTTTACCAGTGTTCACGATTCTAGGAGCATATCTATGGTTAGGTGAGACCATCACATTACTACAAGTTATAGGAGCGATCATCGTGATTAGCGGCGTCCTACTAACAACCCAACTACAAAAAAAGAAAAAAGAACACAATCAAACCCAACCCCAAGAACCACAAAAAATAGCAGAATAAATGGAAACACAGGGACAGTTCTTGGAAACAGGGGGACGGTTCTTGCGTTCACACTCAACTAGGTTGTTCTATACAAGTTACTATCCATGACTTTGTAGGAACAGCCTTTTAAATTATTGTATATATTTTTTCCTAGTTATAAAATACAAATAATAATAAAGCAATGAGGTGAACGGAAATGGGGAAGGAGTTAGAACATTTACCTGAAGAAGAGATCAGGGCAATCTTAAGAGCAGCGGACGAAATCATTATGCGAGGTGGCCGGGCATTACTTTCGAAAATCCTAAAAGGATCTAAAGAAAAGAAATTATTAGAACTAGGGTTGGATGACTGTCCTACGTATGGCTTTTTCCATAAGCATACCATCAAAGAAATCACGGAGAAAATTGATTGGATGATTGACTACAACTTTTTAGAAATAGAGTATAGTGGGAAATTACCGATGATTGTTTTTTCAGAGCGTGGATGGACGATTGAAGCAGACCAAATGGCTGATGAACTATTGCAAGATTGGAATGAAAAGCTCACGTCAGGTGAGCTCACTCCCGATATGACCTATTTAAAAGATAGAAATAGAGAAATGATTTTTCTATTTATTGATAAAATCGGAGAGACACAGGATAAGCAATATATTCCATATCTAGAGGCTTGGGCTGAAATCGAATATAAAAAAGTCATAGCAAAGATCCAGCAGGCGATAAAAGTACTGCAGGAGAATGATTTTATTAACGAGGATGTGATCAAACAAAGAAATAATGAACTTAGCGAAGCATTAGAGGGAGAAGAGCCACACGATCTTTCGATTAAATGTATCTATTGTGGGAATAGATTCACGTTTACGATAGGCGAACAACAATTTTACAAGAAGAAAAGGTTTGTTCTTCCAAGAAGATGTAAGAAGTGTCGTGATGAAGAAAGGTATGGATATATAGATATGTAGAGGTTTAGAGGAACAAAGGCTTGTGCCTCTGTCCCTCTAATTCCTAATTATGATGTAGATAAGATAAGCAATATAAGCAATTGCCAGAATTGCACCTTCCACTTTTCCAATTGTAAACTTTGATCTTGAAAAGATAAGTAAAATCACTGTTAATAGGATCATCAGAACAATATCAAATACGATTTTGCTATCAACGGCAAGTGGAGAGATAATCGAAGACGCGCCGAGTACGAACAAAATATTAAAGATATTGCTCCCTACAATATTTCCTAATGCGATCTCGCTTTCTTTTTTTATTGCTGCTGTTACAGAAGTCATTAATTCAGGTAAAGAAGTACCTACAGCAACAATCGTTAGTCCAACTAAAGCTTCACTCATTCCAAACGAAAGAGCTATATCCGTAGCACTTCCAACGACTAAATCTCCACCAAATATGATGGCAACCAAGCCAGCAACTGTTAGAAGCGAATTTTTTCCCCAAGCTACTTTCACTTGATTTGCAATTCCTTTTTCCTTTTCACGACTGTTTCTTGCAACCTCAAAGATATAATATAAGAAAATAGCGAAAAACAAAGCAAAGATAAAACCATCACTTCTGGAAAGAAAGCCAGCTGTTGCACCCTGCAGAGCTACATCGCTAATTAGTATTAGTAATGCTATACTGGCCACCAAAGTAAAGGGGATTTCCTTTCTAATTGTTTCACTCTCCACCTTTAATGGAAAAATAAGAGCGGCTATACCAACGTCTAAGGTAATATTGAAGATGTTACTTCCAACAACATTTCCAATCGCTACCCCAGCATTATCTTCCAATGCAGCAACGATACTTACTGTTGCCTCAGGTGAGCTTGTTCCAAATGCCACAATCGTCAGACCAATTAATAGTGGGGAAACCTTTAGCCCAGTAGCAATTTTAGAAGCGCCTTCTACAAAAAAGTCGGCGCCCTTGATTAGTAAGGCAAAGCCGATTAGTAATATTATATAAGTCATGTAACTACCTCTTTCTTTTAAGCATTGACTACATTTTAGTGTGTACTATTTTAGTACATTTACCCGTATTCTGACTACGTTAACATTAATTCAAGCGTATTTTTAAACTCCATCCTCCAGTGGTTTCGTATGGTTGATCATCTTGGTGAACTCACTATAGCTTTCTAGCTCCTTTATCGACTCTAAATCTGGATTTTCACTACTGATCGATAACAAAAGTAATAGAGGTGTATCTTCTATTTCTATAACTGAAAATACGTACGACTCTGTTTTGGTCGCATAGGCATAAATCGGGATCTTCTTATTAAGTGTGTGGATTTTCTTTATGTTAGTAGAAGATTCTTCTTCAAGTTTTGTAACATATGCTTCTATAAATTGTTCGTATGATTCACTTTCTTCATATAAATCTTCAAGATAATAAGTATTTTCTTGTTTAATAATATCTATTTCTTCCTTATTACTAACTCTAAACATAAGCGTATTGTGGTCAATATCGGGAGAATAAACTTGTGTCCAGTCTTCTCTTAAAAGAGTGGAGATATTAAAGTATTCATTGGTGTAAACTTTCATGTCGTCAGGAATTTTTTCACTACAGCCAATGACGAGGAATAATGAAAAAGTGAAGATAAAGACAAACCAGAATTTTTTCATATAAGATCTCCCTCTACTCTCTAAAATGTTAAAAAATTCACATCCACCTTTATAATACCATTTTTAGGTAAAAAAAGCAGACCTTATTCAAAGGTCTGCTTGGCATCTTATAAGTTAATCTTGGTCATTCGTTTCCTCAGCAGTAGTTGATTCGGAATCCTCTAAATCTGTCTGAAGTTCTTCTGCTTTTACTGGGTTACCAAATGCTTCAGGAATCATTTTGAACCCTTCAATGATCGTGTCTTCTTCTACTTCAATCATAATACAAAGCTTCCCGTTAAATTGAAGTTGCTTTACGTATCTTAAATCTTCTGGACTAATAGCAATGTTCGCTACTTTTGTCTTAATTTTAATCGATTTTGATTTGTATTTTGGTAAGACACTGGAAGCTTTCATCTCATACTTGTCGTCATCGATCACTTTTTGATAAGCGGCTTCTACCTTTTCTGATGTAACTTCTTCTAGGCCACTCATTTTTAAAACACGTTCCATTTCTCTGCGATCTAGCTTTGGAGGATCTTCTTCATCACTTTCTTCTATTACTCGGTTAATCTCTTCATAGACATTCGCAAGGGTTGCTGTGTTCAGTTGATCTCCTGTAATGTCTTTGACAATCTCTTCAAAGACGATCTTGTCATCTTGTGCTGTCATCGTTTCCTCAGCGTTTAACACTTCTTCAATGAATTCAGGATCAGGCTCATGTGCTTTTCCAGATGAATAAAGCACGTGATTGACATCTGCAGCATTATCGGTGAAAACAGGGAAGAGGAATCCTGCGATTGGTGTGTTTAGATTGATGATAGGATCTACTTTTACTTCATATTTAAATTCTTTTTGTACATAGTCAAATTGCAACTCTTTTTTTGGTTCTTGTGTTTTATTGATGCTACAAAGAATGAATGGATTAGAATACATAGCATCTCGATCACTAATTTCTGCTTCTGCATTCCCACGTTTCATAGACTTCAAATATTCACCCTTAATGAATGTGACAACAATATCATGTTCATATTGTTTATCCTGCAACATCTTTTCAACAATCATAAGCATTTGTTCTTGTAAGTCTTCTGTGCTACCAAGCAATCCTCTATGGAGAATCAGTTGGCTAGTATCTTCTACATCAGATTTAAATTTTAATTCAAACAGTTTTTCGTCTAATTGACCTGATAATACTTTTTTGAAATTGCCCATAAATAACTCTTTTTGATCTTCATCTAACATTTCAAATGGTAGTGTCTGATGATGGTAGATCTCACTCGATTCTTTCATAATATATACGTTGAAAATATCACGGATTTGAAGTAAATCATTATCTACTTTAAATTGTCTTTTAAAGCTAGCGATCTCTTTTTTGTTCATTAATCGTCCCACTCCTAGAAAATAAAGTTCTATTGTAAAATTAAATAAGTATCTATTTTGTCATGTCATAAAGCATTCTTTCATTTTAACATATGAATGGGTAAAATAAGGACTAACAAACGTGAAAATTTTTATTGGAAACATGGGGACGGTTCTCTTGTTTCCATTTTTGGAAACAGAAGAACCGTCCCCATGTTTCCAAATTGGAGGGTGATTATGAGAAGGGTAGAAGTGTGTTCTTATAAGGATCAATGGGTGGTTGAGTTTAATGAGGAAGCGGAAAAGCTTGAGTGTATCTTTGGAAGTGAGCTTATAGCAATCTATCATATTGGTAGTACTTCCGTTCCGGGTTTGGTTGCGAAACCAGTTATTGATATGATGCCAGTGGTAAAAGACATTAGTGAAGTTGATCAATACAATGAAGCGATGCAGGAGATTGGGTATGTAGCTAAAGGGGAGAACGGATTATCTGGTAGGAGATACTTTCAAAAAGGTGGAGATAATCGTTCGCATCACGTTCATATGTATCAACAGGGAAGTGATGAAATTATCCGTCATATAGCTTTTCGAGATTACGTGCGTGAACACCCTGATGAAGCTAAAGAATACGGTAAATTAAAAGAAAGACTAGCTGAGCAATTTCCTTATGATATGGAGTCATATTTAGATGGGAAAGATTTATTTGTAAAGAATTTAGAACAAAAGGCCTTGGAATGGTATGACCGACAATTATAGAAACTCTAAAAATTTTTATCGCAAAAAAGAGAGGAATACATATGGTTGGTGCACTAAGCGGTATTGCAAAAATAAAAAATATGACCCTAATCAGTATGGAAACAGAAAGATTCCATACGAGTAAAGAAGGGGATAAACTTTCTATCTATTGTATTTGTAATATTTTCCATATTACATTGTAATATAAAAGAAAAGCGTATAAATATAAATGATTTGAAGAAATTATTATATGTACATAATATTACTAAGCGGGTGATATTTATAATTTTTATAATACTTTCTTTGTGTGCCATGAGCCTTTATGCGATACTTATGCCTAAGAATTTATCGAAAATTGAAATATATGCTACGTCTTTTTTTTGCACTATTTTTTGGGAAAACCGTGGATGAACTTCTTGATTTGAAAAAGAACTGGTATGGATATATCGGTAATGGTGTACAGTATAGCGGTGTACTCGCACAGTTAATTATTTATCCAACGGTGAACCTATTGTTTCTAAACTACTTTCCATTTGCAAAAACCACTAAATCAAAATTACTTTATATTATAGGTTGGTCTTTGTTTTCAATTACCTTTGAACGTCTATGTCTCAAAACCAAATTCTTTTATTATAAAAATTGGAAATCTGTTTATTCCACAATCTTATACCCTTTTCTTTTTCTTACTCTTGTATATAATTTAAGACTCGTGCGATTTTTACTAAGAATGTATTCAAAGTAGTTCAAGTTAGGACAAACAAATGATTTTTGTATTGCAAACTGAACTACTTTTTTATGCACTAAAATTTAGTTCTAAACTTCTATCAATTAGACTTCTCTAAACTAATCACAAATCCGTCTTCAGTAAGCGTAGCATGTGTAACTTCAGCCTGTTGGTTTTTCTTGAAAGTAACCATGCCAGGGGACATTCCTACTGCGAAAGTATCCTCATGATCTGTCTGTTTTACTGGTTTAAGCTCTGATTTATAATCGGGATTGGATTCATCATAGAAAAAGTAACGCTGCTCTTCATACTTGATGGAAAAGGGTAATTTGACGTTTGGTTCGATGTATTGCCCTATGTATGTATCCTTGTTAAGATGATGAGCTTCACGTTGCTCTACTTTTGATGGTAAGGTTATTTCTTTTCCATTTAGCAGTGAAAGAATATCTTGATTAATCATTGGGAGCCTTTGGCCATAGTAGACACGATTACTTAAGATAATAATGACTAGATCTTCTTTCATATAACGGCTAATAAGTGAATTAAATCCTGTAAGTCTACCATCATGATTGACACCATCCTCATTCACAAACCATCCATACCCGAAGTTACCTATGTGTTGCTTGAGAAGTTCACTACGTGATTTTAAACTTAAAACTTTGTCAGTGTACAAAGCACGATCCCACTTATAAAGATCCTCTACTGTTGAGTAAATGCCACCGGCTCCATATAATAAGGATAAATTCCAGCTAGGCCCAGCTTTATAGCCGTTCATTGTTCCACTATACCCAACCATAGGTGAATCGATATTTGTACCATCCATGAGCACTCCTGTGTTGTCCATATGAAGAGGTTGAAAAATGGTTTGCTCTAAATAGGTAGCATAAGGTAAGCCAGTCACTTTCTCTATAATTCTAGCAAGTAAGACATAACCTGAATTACTATAGGAACATGAACTTCCAGGTTCAAACAAAAGCTCTTTTTCTCTGAATAGATCTATTATGTCTTCCGGGCTATGTACCTTGTCTTTGTTTTGGATATATTCAAGCGTTTCTGTGTAGTTAGGAATTCCTGCACTATGTGATAACAACTGATGTATGGTAATTTGAGATGCATGAGGATAGTGTGCGATATAATCGGAAATCTTATCTGTAACATGTAACTGACCTTCTTCTTGTAATTTCATAATAGCAGTAGCAACGAATTGCTTGGAAATAGATCCGACTAAGAACTTGGAAGTAGGTGTGTGGGGGATGTTATTTTCATAGTCTACCATGCCGTAGTTTTGGTTAACTATAACTTGATCTCCTTTTGCGACTAATACATTACCTATGAAATAATTCAGGTCATAGTTAGCTTTTAAAAGTGCTTCAATTTTTTCCTTCAATGTAAAACTCCTCTCGTCTTTCAAATACAAGTGCACCTTATACTGGTTAATTATACCATTTTATATAGTATTAAATGTGTAAAAGTTTTCTACATGAGCAAGTAAATCAAATCGGTTTCAATTTTATGAAAATTTTGTAATATTAGTAATATAAATGTTGAAGATGAAATAACCTAGCGTACCAAAAGTGAGCATGATAAAGAGTGGGTGAGGAGACGGTTCTTGTGTTTCCGTTTTTGGAAACACAAGAACCGTCCCCATGTTTCCAAGAGAGGAGTGAAGCCCCATGTCCTATTACAAAAAAATGTACTTATACAAGGATAATCGGAACATGGAAGTTGTTATAAGGAACTATGATGAGAACGATATTCCTCAGCTTATTGAGGTACAGAAGGCTAGCTTTCCACCGCCATTTCCGTCTGATCTTTGGTGGAACGAAGAACAACTTAGGAATCACATTTCATTATTTCCTGACGGAGCACTTTGCGTTGAAGTAGGAGGGATGATTGTTGGTTCGATGACTGGGTTATGTGTCGATTTTGATGACAAACACATCCAACATACGTGGGAAGAAGTCACAGACAATGGCTATATCCGAAACCATAATCCGAATGGAAATGCTTTGTACGTTGTTGATATTTGTGTTCATCCTGGTTTTCGAAAAATGGATTTGGGAAGATGGCTAATGCAATCGATGTATGAGGTTGTTGTTCAGTTAGATTTGGACCGATTAATTGGGGGAGGACGACTACCTGGTTATCATAAAGTTGCTGATAAGATAACAGCGGAGGAGTATGTAGATGCATTAATGAAAGGGAAATATAATGATCCGGTAACTTCGTTTTTATTGCGTTGTGGGCGGACACCAGTTGGAGTTATAGCGGATTACCTCGAAGATGAAGAATCAGTGAACTATGCTGCATTGATGGAGTGGAGAAATCCGTTTAAAGTTACCAACAAAAAATGACCCCCACTAAACAAGCTAATAGGGGTCACTCAACTTTTTTATTGATTTGTTTTCTCTCTAATAAAAGCTTCGACTTCATCTGCAGTACTCATAGCTAAAAGCTGATCTTTATAAGAAGCTAGCTCATCTTTAGATAAGTCCTTAATCTGAGTACGCGCAGGTAAGATCGAAGTTGCACTCATACTAAACTCATCTAATCCTAGTCCTAATAGTATAGGAATGGCGATCGAGTCTCCAGCCATCTCTCCACACATGCCAGCCCATTTGCCTTCTGCATGTGCAGCTTCAATCACATTATTGACAAGGCTTAAGATTGCCGGATGGTATGGTTGGTATAAATAAGAGACACGTTCATTCATACGGTCAGCTGCCATCGTATATTGGATTAGATCATTCGTACCAATACTGAAGAAATCAACTTCTTTAGCAAACTGACGTGCAATGACTGCAGTAGATGGAATTTCTACCATGATACCGATCTCGATATCGTCTGAGACTGAAACACCTTCATTTTTAAGGTTGTCTTTTTCTTCTAGAAGAAGTGCTTTTGCCTGACGGAATTCGTCTAGCGTCGCAATCATCGGGAACATTATCTTTAAGTTTCCGTATGTACTTGCACGTAGTAATGCACGTAATTGTGTACGGAAAATATCATCACGTTCCAGGCATAAACGAATTGCACGGAAGCCTAAGAAAGGATTCATTTCTTCAGGCAACTTTAAGTAGCTAAGCTCTTTATCTCCACCAATGTCAAGCGTTCGAACAACAACAGGTTTTTCACCCATTTGTTCTAATACTGATTTGTAAGCTTCGAATTGTTCATCTTCTGTTGGAAGCTCACTTTTACCCATGTATAAGAATTCGGTACGGTATAAACCGACACCCTCACCGCCATTGTTCAACACACCTACTACATCTTCAGGTGTACCAATGTTTGCTACTAATTCCACATGTGTACCATCAGCAGATATCGTAGGCTCGTCCTTCAGTTGCGCCCACACTTCTTTTTGTTTTGCAAAATCTTCTTGTTTTTGCTTATACGTCGCAAGTTCTTCCTCACTTGGGTTAATGATTACTTTACCATCAATCCCATCAACGATAAGCATATCGTCTTTTTTCACTTCTTCAGTAACAGTTTTAGTACCAACGACAGCAGGGATCTCAAGTGATCTTGCCATAATTGCAGAGTGGGATGTACGTCCACCAATGTTTGTTGTAAATCCTTTTACAAATTGCTTGTTCAGTTGTGCGGTATCAGAAGGAGTTAAATCCTCTGCAATCACAACAACCTCTTCATCGATTAATGCAGGGTCCGGGAATGTTACATCAAGTAAGTGAGCCATGACTCTTTTTGTCACATCCTGAATGTCTGCAGCACGCTCGCGCATATATTCATTTTCCATTGCTTTAAACATATCAATAAACATGTTTGCAACGTCTTCTAAAGCTGCTTCTGCATTTACTTGATCAGTTTTAATCTTATCTTGAATAGGATTGATTAACTCTGGATCACTTAACACAAGCAGATGAGCAGAGAAAATCTCTGCATGCTCATCTCCAAGTGATTTTCTTGCGTTTTCTTTAATCTTTTCTAACTCTTGCTTAGAGATCTCTAATGCTTTGTTTAAGCGTTCAATTTCTGTTGCTGTATTTTCTACTTTCTTTTTTTCAAAAGAAAGATCGGGTGCTGCCAAAATATATGCTTTTGCGATAGCAATCCCGTTGGATGCTGCTATCCCGCTTAAATTATTCATTAATAATTACTCTCCTAGTCCTTCTTGTTTAATTACTTCATAGATCGCATCGATTGCTTCTTGTTCGTCATCGCCATCAGCAATGATTTTAATTTCAGCATCTTTAGGAATACCAAGTGACATAACACCCATAATGGATTTTAAGTTTACCGATTTCCCATTGTACTCAATCTTCGAATCTGAAGAAAAGTTACCTGCCTTGTTTACAAGTACGGTTGCTGGACGTGCGTGAACTCCTGTTGCATCAGTGATTTTGACTGTTTTTTCAATTGCCATTTTTTCATTCCTCCCAAAAATTATATATTGATGTTTTGTACGGGTTAACTACATTTTAATTTTACTCTTTTATGATCGGTTTTTTCAAGAAGCCTAGTAAAAATGCTCCAACTAAACTACCGACAATAATCGATAAAAGATACAGAATTGGGCTTCCTTCCACGAGACCTATTACTACAATTCCACCGTGAGGCGCTTGTAAACCAATATCAAATAACATACTTAAACCACCTGCTACGGCAGAACCTACAATGATAGGTGGAATAACACGAGCAGGATCGGCTGCTGCGAACGGAATGGCACCTTCTGAAATAAAGAACGCTCCAAGTGCATAATTTGATTTACCTGCATCGCGCTCTTGACGTGTGAATTTGTTTTTGAAAATCGTACTTGCAATTGCTGTTGCAAGTGGTGGTACCATACCACCGGCCATGATTGCTGCAATAAAATTATAGTTCCCAGCATCAAGCATTGCGATACCAAACGTATAAGCAGCTTTATTGATTGGTCCACCCATATCTACTGCCATCATACCACCTAAAATGATACCTAATAATACTAAGTTCGTATCTCCTAACCCTTGTAACCAAGAAGATAAACCTGTGTAAAGTGTTGTTAGTGGTGGGTTGATCAATAACATAATTAATCCTGCAATACCAATACTGAAGACCGGATAAAATAGTACAGTTTTTAGGCCATCAAATACAGAAGGTAACACTTCTAGTGCTTTCTTTACACCTAACGTGACATAACCGGCTAAGAAACCGGCAATTAAACCACCTAGAAAACCGGATCCTCCGTCGGCACCTTCAATACCAGATGTAATGGCAATCAAACCACCGATCATACCTGGCGCAAAACCTGGTCGGTCAGCGATACTAGAAGCAATAAAACCAGCCAATACCGGTACCATTAAGTGGAATGCATTACCACCACCGATAGTCATTAACATATCCCATAATGGATGATATCGATCACTATCTGGATTTTGAGGTTCAATTCCACCAAATAAGAATGCGATGGCAATTAGAATACCGCCACCTACAACAAATGGAAGCATGTTGGATACACCATTCATCAGGTGCTTGTAGAATCCGCTCTTTCCGTTTTCTTCGCTTCCATCATCACTAGACTCATTTCCGCCACCTTGGTGAATAGGTGCGTCTTTCTTAATCGCGCGTTCAATTAACTCTTTCGGCTCATGAATCCCTTTTGCGACTGGGACTTGGATAACTGGCTTTCCTTTAAAACGTTCTGTTTCAATCTTCGTATCAGCTGCGATAATAATGGCATCTGCTTTTTCAATTTCTTCTGGAGTTAGACGGTTTTTGACACCACTAGAGCCGTTTGTCTCAACTTTAATTCCTACTCCCATTTCTTTTGCAGTTGCTTTTAACTTATCTGCCGCCATATAGGTGTGTGCGATCCCTGTTGGACAGCCTGTGACTGCTAAAATAAAGGACTCTGCTTGTTCTTCCGTTTGTTCGGTTTCCTCTTCTTCCTCGCGCTCTTTCACATTAATCACTTCTAATACTTCATCTTCACTAGTTGCAGCTTCGATGTTTTTTCTAAAGTTATCATCCATTAGGAAAGATGAGAGACGAGATAACGTCTGCAAGTGTGTTTGATTTGCACCTTCTGACGCTGCAATCATAAAGAATAAGTGTGACGGCTGACCATCTAATGCTTCGTAATCAATTCCTTCTATTGAGCGTCCGAATACAATCGCAGGAGTCTTAACTGCAGCCGTTTTCGCATGCGGAATGGCAATGCCATCTCCAATTCCTGTAGTACTTTGCTCTTCACGTGCTAATATTGCTTGTTTAAACGCGTCCTTATCACTCAAACGCCCAGCTTTATCGAGTTTATTTACTAGTTCATCAATAACAGAAGCTTTTGAGTTTGCTTGTAAATCAAGAATAATGGTGTCTTTTCTAAGTAAGTCTGTAATATTCATAGCTGTACCTCCTTTTATTCGATCGGATTAATTTTTACTTGTTCAAACAGTTGTTGAACTTCTTCTTTTGTACATAAGTCGTTACTAAAGGCAGTTGCACTTCCTGTTGCAACTGCATATTGAAAAGCAGATAACACGGTTTGTTCCCTTACATAAGCAGATAGAAACCCTGATACTAAAGAATCTCCAGCACCAACCGTATTTTTAACAGTCCCTTTTGGCGCTTTAGCAAGATAACATGCTTGTTCACTGATATAAATAGCACCGTCACCTCCCATAGAGACAATAACGTGTTCTGGCCCTTGCTGTTGCAATTTTTTTCCATAATGAATCGCGTCATCCAAAGAATCAATTGTTGTATCAAAAAGTTCGCCTAGCTCATGATGGTTCGGTTTAACAAAGAATAATTTGTGATTCATGACATCTTTTAATGCTTGACTAGAAGTATCAACGATTAGCTTTACACCATTTCGTTCACAAATCTTTGCGACATCAGCATAAAAGGTAGCCGGTACAGAAGCAGGTGTACTACCTGCTGCAACTAAGAAATCACCTTGTTTTAATGAACTAATTTGATCATAGAGCTGTTGTAACTGATTTGAAGTTATTTCTGGACCGGGTCCATTAATCTCAGTCTCACCACTAGATTTTAACTTCATATTTATCCTTGTATTTCCTGATACTTCGATGAAGTTAGTCTCGATTTCCGCTTGGTGTAATTGGTCTTTAATAAAATCCCCTGAAAACCCACCTAGAAAACCAAGTGCCGTATTTTCAACATCTAAACGCTTTAATACTCGGGAAACATTGATGCCTTTTCCACCCGGATAATATTGGGTGTTCGTACCACGATTTAAACCGTTCACTTGGAAGTCTTCTACATGAATAATGTAATCAACAGATGGATTTAACGTACAAGTATAAATCATGTCGACACAACCTTTATGTTCATTTTGTTTTCATAAGCTGCTAAGTTAGCGTGATCGTCATTTGTAATTAGTGTTGCTTCATTTAATTCAGCAAACTTGGTAAAAGAAGTTTGATTTAATTTTGAACGGTCTGCCAAGATAAACGCATCTTGAGATAGTTCAATTGCCATATTTTTCAAGAGTGCTTCCTCGGGATCAGGTGTCGTAAACCCATATGATGTGTGAATACCGTTCGCACCTAGAAAACACTTATCAAAACGGTATTTACGCATACTAACTTGTGCACCATGTCCGACTAATGCTCTTGTATTATGTTTTACAAACCCGCCAAGGAGATACGTATTAATTTTATATTTACTAAGTATGTCTAAATGGGTAAGACCATTTGTTACAACAGTCACTTCTTTAGAAGTTAAATGAGGAACCATTTCATAGATCGTTGTTCCTGCATCAAGATAAATACAATCATTTGGTTGGACGAGAAGCGCTGCTGTTTCTGCAATTGCTTTTTTCTCGAACACATATTTGGAAGCCTTTTCAGGAAAACTAGGCTCTTCACTTTTAGAATGATGTAACGTTGCTCCACCATGCACACGAATAAGCTTGTTCTTTTTCTCTAACTCACTTAAGTCTCGTCTTATTGTGGACTCTGAAGCCTTGGTTAATTCCATAATCTCTTGAATCGTTACAGTCTGCTTCTTTAAAAGTAAATCTTCTATTAATTGATGACGTTTAGCTGTTAGCACTGCATTTTCCTCACCTTCATGTAAGGGTCACATAAATAATAAAGCAACTCTTTTTATTTTTCAATCATAAACTTTCACAAACATTCAAAAACATTCACCTTTGTTTTGGAATTTGTCAAAATTGGCATAGAAAAGAGCCTTATTTGCTTGAAGGCTCTTATTAGTATCATTCATTTAATTGTGTATTTATCCAGCGCAGAATATCCATAAATACTTCTTCTTTATTTATTTCATTTAACATTTCATGTCGTCCATCTTTATAAAAGATATATTGGATATTTGAGAGGTCTGCTTTTTTATATTGATTTATTACATTTGTAACACCTTTGGTATAATTACCGACTGAATCTTGCTCACCGCTAATAAATAATATTGGTAAATCTTTTGGAATTTGATTTATCAATTTAGCAGTGTGGATCTTGTCTAAACCATCAAATAAATCATAGCAAAAACCTGCAGTAGTAGGGAATCCAGCCAAAGGATCCTGCTTATATTTTTCTACCTGTTCTTTGTCACGAGTTAGCCAATCGTATGCACTTTCTGCTTCTGAGACAGCACTATTCAATGAGCCAAACGCAAGCTTATTTAAAAATGGAGACACTTCTGTAGCACCATTTTTCTTTATAATTCCTCTAGCTAGTAGTTTGCCAATATTGGTTGAAAGCCTCGCATAGCCTCCTGTCCCGGAAATAATGACACCTTCTATGTTGTCACTGTACTTTTGAATGTATCGTCTAGCTACAAAGGAACCCATACTGTGTCCAAGTAAAAAAATTGGTACATTAGGATAACTACCCTGTATATTTTTAGTGATCGACGCCAAATCATCCGTAACCGTTTCAAAACCATATTTATCTGAAAAATATCCTAATAATCCATGTTCTTGTCCAGTTCTTCCATGACCACGGTGATCATTTCCGTACACAAAAATATCATGTTCAACTAAAAAAGAAGCAAAGGTACTATAGCGGTGAATATGTTCAGCCATTCCATGTGAAAGTTGAACGATTGCTTTTGGGGTCTTGGAATCATCACTCCATTTACTTATGTACACTTTTTTCTTATCTTTCATTTCTAACCAGAAAGATTCATGCGTCATTATTTATCTCCCCTTAGCTTTTTAATGTAGGATGTATTGTTTATAGTTTAATCCAATGTGGAGAGCGCTTTCAATCTATTTATAAGAATAGGTCGATATCTTAAAATTTACTTGCTAAAAGTGTACAAACTATGCTAAATTATCATTATGTAATAGTGCGTCTTAGGAGGTGTCCGCAACATGAGTGGAGTTGCGATTACGTTATTAGTGATTGATGCAGTTGCTCTAATTATTTTAGTATTGTTACAATCAGGTAAAAGTGCTGGTCTATCAGGTGCCATTTCTGGTGGAGCAGAGCAATTATTCGGTAAGCAAAAAGCACGTGGTATTGATGCAGTATTACATCGTGCAACAGTGATTACTGCAGTGCTACTATTTGTTCTTACTTTCTTAGTTGCTTATGTAGTTTAAGTGAAAAATTGAGTTAACCTTATACATGTAATGTGTAAAAAAGATGACCCTTACTACCTTGTTTGGTTAGTAGGGGTTTCTTTATGTCGTTTGTAATTTGGATCTTTATGGTATGACGGAGTTGATCTAAAAATGCGTATTAATAGCCACTACTCCACTTAATAACTGAGTGCTAGAAGGATACTGAAATTGAACGGACATTTTTTCCGTTATTTTAGTAATTCTTAGCCATTTAGCATTTTGGCGGACATTTTTTCCGTTATTCCATAGAAAACGTAAGAAAATTGCTTCAAAATGAAGAAATAGCGGAAAAAATGTCCTCGAGAAGCATTAAAACGATCGTTTTAGTGAAAATAACGGAAAAAATGTCCGCTTATAAAAAGGCATTGTCGCTAGTTCCTGATTGTTGCGTTACGCCGAGTCTATAGAAATTCAGTCATAATAATCAAGCCTCTACATGTCTAATCAAAGGTACCCCCATGTGATTATATTTAAATACATAGCAAATCAAGCATCACAGGTGAATAATGAGCATAACTTTGGTACGATTATCCCAATATAATAAAGTATAGAGGAAAAAGGGGATGACGATTGGTCATGAAAATAAAAAAACCACAGCCCTTCACGTTTGAAGGCGGTGATCGCGCGGTATTATTACTACATGGGTTTACTGGACATACAGCAGATGTGCGTATGCTAGGACGTTATTTGCAAAAACAAGGCTATACGTGCCATGCTCCTATTTATCGTGGGCACGGTGCACCACCGGAGGAGCTTATTAAGTCTAATCCAGATGAGTGGTGGATAGACGTAAAGGAAGCGCTCAACCATTTAAGGGATCTAGGACACAAAGAAATAGCAGTAGCAGGACTTTCACTTGGAGGCGTATTAGGATTAAAACTTGCTTATTCCGAGCCAATTAAAGCAGTCATTCCAATGTGTTCACCGATGTTTTTCGACAATGAAACACAATTGACAAAAGGTTTCCGTGCTTTTGCAAAAGAGTATAAGCAATTAGAAAAGAAAAATGAGGATACGATTCAAAGCGAAGTCGATGAGTTAATGGCGAACTCCAAGCAGGTATTTACCGATTTAGGTGGACTGATCACAGAGGTGAAAGATCATGTTGACCATATCTATGCGCCTACGTTTGTCGTACAAGCTAGAAAAGATCAAATGATCAATACCGAGAGTGCCACGTACATTTATGATAACGTAGAAGCAGATCAAAAAGAGATCAAGTGGTATGAAGAATCTGGCCACGTAATTACGTTAGGTAAAGAAAAAGAACAGTTACACGAAGATATTTATCAATTTTTAGAATCATTGGATTGGTCTTAACCCATACTACTAGATAAAAGTGATTATAAGATTACTTCATTACATCATGATAATGTAAGGTCTTCCATGCGAGAATAAGTGAAGGAAGGTGAGCATTTGAATAATCAAGAAATGAAGCAACAAATTGTCGATTATTTCAGAGAAAATGCGTCAAAACCTCTATCTGTACAAGAGATAGAAGAAATTTTAGATTTACAAGATTCAGACCAATTTACGATCCTAATGAAGCTTTTGAATGAATTAGAAGAAGCAGGTGAATTGGTTCGAACACGGAAAAACAGATATGGCCCGCCAGAACGGATGAACTTGATTAGAGGTAAAATCCAAATGCATGCGAAAGGGTTTGCCTTTTTAATACCGGATGAAGAGGGTCAGGATGATGTGTATATCAATCATGCCGATTTACAATCAGCGATGAATAACGACAGAGTGTTGGTTCGTATTGACGGTCGTGATGAACAAGGGAAACGTCCTGAAGGTACTGTGATACGAATTTTAGAACGTGCAACATCTGTAATCATAGGTACGTATGATGGCAACCAAAACTTTGGATTTGTTATCGCGGATGATAAAAGAATCCCTAATGACATTTTCATACCTAAAAATGCATCCCATGGTGCAGTGAATGGACATAAAGTAATTGTTAGAATTACAAAATATCCAGAAGCGCGTATGAGTGCAGAAGGGGAAGTTATCCAAATCCTTGGGCACAAAAATGACCCAGGAATGGATATCATCTCTATCATTTACAAACACGGTATCCAAGTAGATTTTCCAGAAGAAGTATTGGAACATGCAGCGAACACGCCGGAATCGATTAGTGAAGATGAAATTCAAAATCGTCGTGACTTACGCGATGAAATGATTGTAACAATTGATGGTGCAGATGCCAAAGACTTGGATGATGCAGTTACGGTGAAAAAGCTAGATAACGGTAACTACAAGCTAGGTGTTTATATTGCAGACGTTACGTATTATGTAGAAGAAAATTCACCGATTGATAAAGAAGCCATGGACCGAGCAACGAGTGTTTACTTAGTGGATCGCGTAATTCCGATGATTCCACACCGCCTGTCTAATGGGATTTGTTCGTTAAATCCACAGGTGGATCGGTTAACATTAGGTTGTGAAATGGAAATAAATGCGCAAGGGGAAGTCGTTAACCACGAGATTTTCCAAAGCGTAATCAAAACCAATGAACGTATGACATATCATGATGTAAATAAGATCTTGGTTGATAAAGATGAAAAATTAATCGAACGCTATGATGAACTTGTACCTATGTTCCAAGACATGGAAGACTTAGCAGAAATTCTTCGTAAAAAACGTTTTGGCCGCGGTGCAATTGACTTTGACTTTAAAGAAGCAAAAGTACTTGTTGATAACGATGGAAAAGCGGTGGATGTTGTGATTCGTGAGCGTTCTGTCGCAGAGCGATTGATCGAGGAGTTTATGTTGGCAGCAAACGAAACGGTCGCTGAACATTTCCATTGGATGGATGTTCCGTTTATTCACCGTATTCACGAGGACCCGAGTCCAGACAAGCTTCAATCTTTCTTTGAATTCATCGCCACCTTGGGTTATGTAGTCAAAGGAACAAACAATGAAATTCACCCGCAAGCTTTACAAAAAGTACTAGAAGAAGTGCAGGGCGAACAAGAGGAAATGATCATTTCCAAGCTAATGCTACGTTCGATGAAACAAGCGAAGTACGATCCGCAAAGTATCGGACACTTTGGTTTAGCGACAGAATTCTATACACACTTCACATCGCCAATTCGTCGTTATCCAGATTTGATTGTCCATCGCTTAATTCGGACGTATATTGTAAATAAGCAATTAGATGAAAAAACACAACAGCATTGGAAAGATAAAATGCCGGAAATTGCAAGGCATGCTTCTGAAAAAGAACGTGCAGCAGTGGATGCAGAGCGTGAGACAGATGACCTTAAAAAAGCAGAGTTCATGCAAGACAAAATCGGCGAAGAGTTTGACGGTGTCATTAGTTCCGTAACGAACTTTGGACTATTTGTTGAACTACCAAATACGGTAGAAGGTCTTGTTCACGTTAGCTACCTAACAGATGATTACTATCACTTTGATGAGCGTTCTTATGCGATGATCGGGGAGCGAACAGGGAATATATTCCGAATTGGTGATGAGATTACTGTTAAAGTAGCAAATGTTAATTTAGAAGAACGTGTGATTGATTTTGAAATCGTTGGAATGAAGCCGAGAAAAGAAAGAACTTCATTTGATCGACCGAAAGTGATTAAGGCAAACCGAGGCAAGTCAGAGAGTAAAGGCGGCGGAAATAAACCAAACGGAAATAAACCTAGAGGTAAAATGAAGCCACCGAAAAACGGCGATAAGAAGAAAAAGAATGGAAAGAAAAAGAAGAAGAGAAGCTAGGATCACCCTAGTTTCTCTTCTTCTGGCTTTACACCCATTTTCCATAAAGAATCCAACCATCACTGACATCAAATGCTTCTAAGTTTGGAATGTTTCCGAGTCCTTGTTCAGAAAAATCGATCCAAGCTTTGATACCTTCTTCTGGTTGTTGCCCGACATAATGATAAACGGTTTCCCACCAACCAGGCTGGTAAAAGTGGTCATTCCAAAAGTATTTCACTTGTGCATACCAGTCTCGTTTTTGATCTTTTTTAATGACCATAAAGCGGTCCTGTTTTGGATTTTGAAAAAATACGGAATCCTCTAAATGCTCATCCGTAAGTAGCTGATCCGTTAGTGGGAATGGATAATAGCATTCATATGGATAAATGGTCGTTGCGTTTCCTGTTAACCCGTTCAATAGTGCTCGTTTTTCTTCTATTGAATGAATGGGTTGCCAAATCGCGCCTGCTGTTCCATTTACTAAGTCGGGCTCAGCGACCGAGTAAGAATGTAATCTAGTCACCTCGTCTAAACCGATTTTTTCTAAAACACGACGTGCTGCTTTGTTTCCTAGATTCGTATTCGCACCAACCCATTTAATCGCAGGATCCTTTTCGAGTTCGCTCTTAATATAACCAAGGATATTCGTAGCGTTTCCTTTTGCTAAAAACCTTGTGTCAGATCGAAGCCTACCAAGCATCGCATATCCACCAGGGTAAAAAGAAGCGCCTGCAATGGCTAATAAGTTATCTTGTTGAAATAGTCCATATACGTTGTTTGTTTTTGATGTAACGAGGTCTGGAAAAATATGTAGGATGTAATCATCTTCTACACTTGTTTGCATGTTTTGAACCAATACCTGATCATCAAGGCTTAGTCTTCGCATATGAAGTAAGCTTTGTTCCATCGATCACACCTCTTTCTAGGGAGATACCAAATTTACTTTCTAATATTCTCATGTTAATCATACTTTTGTCTATTAATAATAATTGTTATTGCATGGTCTTTTTGTTAAAATTATTCCACGTAGTATTAGGAGGAAATCGTTATGCCAAAGGGTTCAGGAAATTCAATTGCACAAAATAGAAAAGCCGGTCATGATTTTTTTATAGAAGAAACATACGAGGCTGGGATCGTGTTAAAAGGCACCGAAATTAAATCAATGCGTGCCGGTCGAGTCAATATGAAAGATAGCTTTGCGCGTATTCATAATGGGGAAGCATTCTTGTATAACCTGCATATTTCTCCATATGAACAAGGAAATCGTTTTAATCACGAACCAACAAGACATCGAAAATTACTCTTGCACCGCAAAGAGATCGATAAATTAATTGGTGAAACGCAGCAAGCAGGTTATTCACTTGTCCCACTTAAGATCTATATTAAAAATGGTGTGGCAAAGGTTTTAATCGGTCTAGGTAAGGGTAAAAAGAAATACGATAAGCGTGAAGACTTGAAGCAAAAGCAAGCGAAACGTGATATCGATCGTGCAATAAAAGATAGTGTCAGGTAATATGAGGTAGGACTTACCAATCGAGAAGACTTGAAAACTTCTGTAAAAATGTTATAATGAATTATGTCGCCGCAAGCGACGTTGACAACTTCATAAACAAGATGTGCTCGAAAATCTATCTTGTTTCCGTGTTGTACCCTTATATAATGGGGACGTTACGGATTCGACAGGGATAGGTCGAGCTCAGGTTGCGTGTCGAGGTTACGGCTCGTAAAACGTTATTCGCCTAAATATAACTGGCAAAGAAAACAATTACTCTTTAGCAGCTGCGTAAGTAGCTCTAAAGGATCCTTCCTACCATCGCCCGTGTGGTAGATAGAAGGGTCTCAACTTTAGCGGGATACGCTATCGTCCTCCGCCTGGGGATGGATAGAAGAGATCAATCAGGCTAGCTGCTAGGAAGCCTGTTGATAGGCTGAATAGTAAGCGAAATATAATATATCAACTACGCATGTAGAAGCCTGGGTGCCGATATCTCTGGACGTGGGTTCGATTAGTAATTAGTCGCCTTATGTGGTAACACATAAGTGAAAATTCGGCTTGATCGGTGAAACCTAAGTCACACATTACGTGTGATATGGCAATGCCGAGCGGTATGTGGAGTAATCCAACAGCCGTGTATCGACTTATAGGCTACCCGATGATTGGTAGTACTAGGATGCGAAATCCTACCGCAATGGTAAAAATTATATTTCGCATAATACGCCGAAGGACCTCTAGATTACTACAGGTTCAAGATATAGTCAGTGCCATGACGAAAGCATGGAACAGCACGTCCCACCGTCTCCACCAATACATAATTGGTGGTTTTTATTTTGTCTTTTTATTTTAAATTCGAAAAAAATATTCTTCAAAAGATAACTTCTTTAATAACATCACATCCTATGAAGTGGCTTACATTGTTGAGGAAGATGACCAAGGAAATAATGTATTGATTATTCTTGCCGGAACAAGAGAACAATTTTATGAAGAATAAAAAGGTATATCAAAGGTTCTAACATACATAAATGATTGAAAGGATACCAAGTGAAAATTAACTTTTCATTTGGTATCTTTTTACTTTGTAATTAATAAATATGCCACCGATTACAAATATTCTTTTCGGAAAAGTTTTGATAGTCATTATTAGTGGTATGGAGGATAAGAGATACTTAATGTCTGATAAAAAGTTCTATTTGCTACATATACATATATAATGCTAGTAACCTTGATTTTAATAACAAACAAATCAATAAAAAGGGTGGTACAAGTTGACGATAAAAAATAATCATTTGAATGTAAAAAAGAAAATCATTGTCCTTGGTGGAGATGGATTTTGTGGGTGGCCAACTAGTTTACACCTTTCGAATCTAGGTCACGAAGTTGTAATCATTGACAATCTATCCAGACGTAACATTGACAATGAATTAGAAGCGGAATCATTAACGCCGATCCAATCAATGGGGACGAGGTTAACAGCATGGGAAGAAGTTAGCGGAAATAAAATTGATTTTTATAATATTGATATTGCCATGAACTATGATGAACTTCTCCGAGTGATAAACAAAGAAAAACCTGATGCAATTATCCACTTTGCTGAGCAACGTTCAGCTCCTTATTCCATGAAATCTTCTAAACATAAACGATATACCGTAAATAACAATTCCAATGCAACACATAACGTATTATGTGCAATTGTTGAGTCTGAACTTGATATTCACCTTGTGCATTTAGGAACGATGGGGGTATATGGATACGGTACTGCAGGTGTCAAAATCCCTGAAGGTTATCTAGATGTGGAAGTGAAAACAGAAACTGGTGATCGGGTACAACAACAAATTCTCTATCCAACCAATCCTGGTTCTGTTTATCATATGACAAAATCCCAAGACCAACTACTATTCCAGTATTATAACAAAAACGATAATGTGAGAGTCACGGATCTTCATCAGGGTATCGTATGGGGAACGAATACAATGGAGACAAAACTTGATGAGCGGCTAATTAATCGCTTTGATTACGATGGCGATTATGGAACGGTGTTAAATCGATTTTTAATGCAAGCTGCTGTAGGGTATCCTATTACTGTACATGGGTCTGGTGGACAAACACGCGCGTTTATTCATATTCAAGATACAGTACGATGTATTCAAATCGCGATTGAAAATCCACCGACACGAAATGAAAAAGTTAAGATTTTTAACCAAATGACCGAAACACATTGCGTGAAGGATTTAGCAAAACTAGTTAGTGAACTAACAGGCGGGGAAATCGCTTATGTAGATAATCCAAGGAAAGAAGCCGCTAAAAATGAATTACATGTCAAAAATGACCTATTCTTATCAAAAGGCTTAGAACCGATTACATTGAATGAAGGGCTACTACAAGAGGTCACAAAGATCGCTAAGCAATATGCACATCGTGCCGACCATGCTAAAATTCCTGCCAAGAGTACGTGGACGAAAGAACAAAAGCCTGGAATTCCAACAAAAGAAGCTGACCCAGTTTAAGAAATTATTCCCCGGGCAATTTTTGTCGATTATAAACATGTACAGTTTGGTTCATACTTACAATAACAATGACTCACTGTATGAAGGTCAGTCGTATTAGAAAAACAAATCTATTTCTAGCAAATAAAGGTGAGTGGACTTTTATGCGAATCGCAATGATAACAGAGACGTTTCTACCTTCTACAGATGGAATTGTCACACGGTTGTGTGCATCGATTCGATGGTTGGAAAAACAGGGACATGAAGTATTAGTGATTGCACCTGATTTAGGTGTATCACATTTTGAGGGTACGCCAATTGCTGGTGTACCTGCTCATACTTTCTTTTTATATAAAGACAAAAAGTATTCTTTCTTTTCACGAAAAGTAAAGAAACACTTAATAGAGTTTCAACCCGATATCGTACATGTGGTTAATCCAGCATTTCTTGGAGTAAGTGGTATTTATTATACAAAGCGTTTAGGATTACCATTAGTAGCTTCTTATCATACACATGTTCCAAAATATGCAGAATATTATCGTTTGCCTTTTTTAAAGCCCATCCTATGGTGGTATTTCCGATCTTTACATAATAGGGCAGATGTGAATCTTTGTACTTCAAAGTCTGTTCTAGAAGAGTTAAGGCAAAAGCGATTTAAGCATGTTCATTTTTGGAAGCGTGGTGTTGATACGGCGCAGTATCATCCCGGACATTTTGATGCGGAAATGCGTGAGAGATTAACACGTGGTAACAAGGACAAGAAAATATTACTCTATGTAGGTAGACTTGCGCCGGAAAAGGACATAGAAAAGATACGTAAGGTTTTAGAAGAGTCTAATGACTATTGCCTTGCAATTGTCGGAGACGGTCCACACCGTGCTTATTTAGAAGCGTACTTTAAAGGCACTGACACGATATTCACAGGATTTTTACATGGAGATGAGCTTGCACGTGCTTATGCTTCATCTGACATATTTGTGTTTCCTTCCACAACGGAAACACTGGGACTTGTGCTACTAGAAGCAATGTCGTCTGGCTTACCTGTTGTTGCAGCGCAAAGTGGCCCAACGAGTGAACAAATCGAACATGGTAGGACAGGCTTACTCTATGATCCAGACGATACAAATGACTTTGTTCAATGTGTACTAAAGCTTAAGGATGATCACTATCGCAAATCTTTAGGGATGGAAGCACACCAAACGAGTCAAGCAATTGGCTGGGATGCGCCATCTAGCCAATTGTTGGAGTTTTATAAAAAGACGATAAAAAAACACCATCGTACTGCCGTGCTTTTAAGAGAGAGCAACTGATCATATTAACTAACTAAGCGGTGTTTAGAATGAAATTTCTTAAACGGTATAAAAATGGTTTTATTGAGTATGGCAAATATAGTGTGATCGGGATCGTTTGTGCAGCACTAGATATTGGTGTACTCAACGCTCTACTATATTTTTTTCCTACAAACGATACAGTTTTGTTAACTATTTTTAATTCTACCGCTTACATGGCGGCAATTTTAAATAGCTATTATTGGAATTCAAAATATACCTTTAAAATCAAAAAATCAAAAAAGCAATTTATAGCTTTTATCGTGCAAGCATTCGTAAGCTTGTTGATCGCAAATATTGTCTTTATTGGCGGATTGTGGGTAGCCGAATTCTTTTCTACTCTTCCGAACTGGCTTCAAACCAATATTGCAAAAGGATTATCTATGTACTTATCGTCTCTGGCAAGCTTCTTTTTCAACAAACACTTTGTATTTAAAGATCGTTTGGAAAAAGGGACTAGTTGAGCTTACTTAAGTAATGACATATAATTGAACAAAATAGAAAGGTAAAAGGGGAAAATATGAATCATACATTACGAGAGATTAATTTAGAGGGTACGTTCAATTTCCGTGATCTTGGCGGTTATTTGACTGAAGATGGTCGTAGAGTAAAAGCTGGTGTGCTTTTTCGATCAGGGAATTTAAGTGCGATGACAGAAGATGATCTGAAAAAAGTAGCTGGTCTCGGAATTAAGAAGATCTGTGATTTACGTGGAGTAGACGAGATTGAAAAGTTTCCAGATCCAGTTCTCGATGGAGCCAGTTGGTATCATACGCCCATTTTATCCGATCAACAGATATTAGGACAAGTTGGTGAGCACCAGGACTTTGCCGATGTATTAAGAGCAACAAAACCGGGAGAGTTATTGTTAAATCTAAACAAGAATGTCGTTACATTTAAACAAGCGTTACAAAATGTATTGAACGTATTGTTAACGGAGCCACATGAACCATTACTATTTCATTGTATGGCAGGGAAGGACAGGACGGGTGCTGTAGCAGCTTTGTTTCTTCGTATGCTAGGTGTTCCGCGTGAGACGATTCTGGAAGACTACTTATATACCAACGAAACATTAGATAAAATGAATGCGCATTTTACGGCAATTGGATATAACAATCTACCAAATATAGAGCAAGAAGTACTAGATGCTCTTTTTGAGGCAAGAGCAGAATATATCGAAGCATTTTTGGATGAAATAGAATCTAATTATGATAGTATCGATGTTTATTTAACAGAGGTGCTTGAACTAACGAAAGCGGATTTAGAAAAGATACGAGAACATTTGTTAGAATAGTTGATTTAAAGAGGAGAGCTTATTCATCGAGCTCTCCCTTTTTACTTTTCAAATTCTGCCCAGATGTTTAGATTTTTTTTAGTTCGGTAATAGGTATTATATAGTTAATAAAATAGAAAACTTAATAGTCAGGAGGCTATATATGGTTTCTACTACAGTAGTTAACAAAGCAGAAGAAATACTATTACAAGAGAAGAAAGAGACAACAGAAAGTTTGAATAGATCATTTGTAAATAATGATGCGACTGGAGAATTATCTAATTATGATAACCATCCAGGTGATCAGGGGACGGAGTTGTTTGATCAAGAAAAGGACAACGCTCTTCATTCACATGAGAAACAAAAACTGAATGAAATAAATCAATCTCTCCGTTCGATAGAAGAAGGCACCTATGGTACATGTGAGATATGTGGAAAAGAAATTAATGAAGAAAGACTGTTGACCATACCAACGACATCTAGATGTCGGAACCATGCTGTTGGCGGTATGAATAGGGAACGCCCCGTTGAAGAAGATATAGTTAAACCAGATCTTTATCAAAGAGAGCGTTCAGAATCAAATGAAATAAATGGTTTTGACGGCAAAGATACATGGCAAGCACTAGAGGAATATGGTTCATCCGAGACGCCATCTGATTTTTACGAAAAACAAGATCGATATGATTCTATGTATATGGATTCGGATGAAAGTGATAGTCCGGAAGAAATAGAAGAAGTTGCGAAAAGTGGAATGCGTGGTAAGAAAAGAGAATAGGGAGAATCGTAAATAAACCTTTAAGAAGTTAGTCAAAAAAGTTCCTATCCTAGATACTTGAGGATAGGAACTTTTATTATTTTAAATTCTTACTAATATATTTAATGATTTTTCTTAAATCTCTAGGAGAGGGTCTTCCAAATGGGCTTGTTTGTCTTTGCTGATAAAGTAAATTCCCTTGTTCATTTATTAGAAAATAAGCAGGCTCTCCGTGTGCATCATGGTCTTCATAAGGTGCGTTTTCTTTATGATAATGTACGTGATATGCCTCTAAAGCTTCCAGGCTTTCATCAGTTAGAACAGGGAAGGTGAAGTCATGTTCGTCCACCATTTTTTCTAAAGCATCTAAGTGGTCCGTTGAGATTGTTGTAATATGAATGTATTTATCGTCAAAATATCCTTTACTTTCTTCCAATTGTTTTAGTTCTTCCATACAAGCAGGGCACCATGAGCCACGGAAAAAGATAATTAGATGCCACCCTTTATTTTGATCTCGATAATTCTCGAAATTGTAATCTACACCTGATACAGCAGGTAGCGTAAAATCAGGTACAGATTGTCCAAGTTCAAATGTTGCCATGATAATCCTCCTTTATTTGACTACTACCCTTTTGGAGGCGTGAATCAAACATAGGAGAAAGCGTGATAGCCTTAGTTTGAATTTAAATATGAATCCAAGCACTGTACAACAGTATCTAGTTCGTCTTTTGTAGTATATCTTCCTAAACTAAAGCGAATAGCACCTTTACCAACGGATTCAGGAACACTCATCGCTTTTAATACGGGAGATAGTGTTACTTCCCCGGCATGACAAGCGGACCCAGTCGATGCTGCTAAATCAGGCAGTGCGTCTAGAATATCTTGCCCAATTCTATTTTCGAAGTTTACATTTAGTGTATTAGGAAGTCGATAATCCGGATGTCCGTTTAAGGAAACAGATACATTGGATAACTGGCTTAATTGCTTCCAAAAATAGTCGCGTAAAATTTTCGTTGATTCTATTAATTCTAGTGTATTCGTAGTGGCAATTTCACAGGCTTCTCCCAATGCAACGGTGAACAGTACATTCTCGGTGCCAGCTCTTCTTCCATTTTCATGTCCTGCGCCATGAATGAGTGGCTCGATTTCAATGCCCTCTTTTATGTATAAAGCACCAATACCTTTAGGTGCATATAATTTGTGCCCAGCAACCGTTAAGAAGTCAACATGTAAACGCGTAACGTCTATGGGGACTTTTCCTACGGATTGGGAAGCATCGGTGTGAAATAAAATAGCATGCTTTTTCGCAATCTTACCAATCTCTTCAATAGGTTGAATCGTTCCAACTTCATTATTAGAGTGCATAACCGTTATTAGAATCGTCTCATCTGTAATCGCGTTTTCTATAGCGGCTGGATCAACTCTTCCATAACGATCTACATCGACATAGGTAACTTTTGCCCCTTGTTGTTCCAAATAACGACAAGGGTTTAAGATAGCTGGATGTTCAATTTTCGTTGTAATAATATGTTTCCCTTTTCCTTTTTGACTTTGAAATACAGATTTTAGCACATGGTTATTTGCCTCACTGCCACCACTTGTAAAAATAATTTCACTAGAAGAGCAGTGGAGAAGATCAGCAACTTGCTTTCGAGCCTTCTCTACAGCACTTTTAGCTTGAATTCCTGCAAAGTGAAGGGCAGAAGGATTTCCGTAATGCTCTTGTAAAAATGGCAACATTGCACCTTGAACTTCAAGGGCAATAGGTGTGCTAGCATTATAGTCCAAATAGATTCGGTTCATTTTGATCACTCCTCCATCGTTAGATAGATGACTATTATAATACGATTATATGATAGGAAAAGTGACAAAGCCATTATTTGATAGGAATTGCTTGTCTTTCTTTTTGGTCAAGTTTAGATGTGCTAAATAGTTAAGCGGCCATAGAGGACCTTATTTCACTAAAATTATCTACTTTTAAACTTGAGCGGCCACCAGGTACGTTATTTCAATAAAACTACTGCAATTTCTATGCAAATAGGCTTAATAAGGTCTCTGGTGACCGCGTAAATGAAATAACGGAAGAAATTGTTCAAATAAAGGCTCTCATGACCGCAGAAACTTGCTTTGCTTTCAGGCGGTCAGGCCATAACATCATCCTAATAAAAAAACAATCGTAGGTGAGCGTTTCACTCACTTACGATTGTTTTTAAAAGTTTCATTACTTCAACAAGCTAAAACCATACCCCTTGTCGCGAATCTTTTGAATTAGACTAGGAAGTGCTTCTACTGTCTGTTGAAGCTCATGTAGTAATATAATTGCTCCATCTTCCAAGTGATCGACCACGTTGTCTATGATTTGTTCTGTGTTACATTTTAGCTCCCAATCAATCGATGCAACCCTCCACATAACCGTCTGTAAATTCAATTTTTCAGCTGCTCTAATGGTATCTTGGTTATACTGTCCAAATGGTGGACGGAAGAAAGTAACTTTTTGCCCTGTGATCGTTTCAATTTTTGCCACGCTACGTGCCAATTGTCTGTATTGTTGTTCTAAGCTCAACTTTTGTAGATTAGGATGACTGATTGTATGTGTTCCAATTACATGTCCATCCTCCAACACGCTTTTCCATGGTCTTTGTTTATATAATAAACGGGTTTGCCAGAAAAATACCGCAGGAACTTTTTCTTGTTTCAGAATGGCTAAGATTCCAGGTAGAACTTTACTCGGGCCATCATCAAAGGTTAGCACAACCGTTTTCGTTTGCTTAGGGGTAATACGAGTGATGACCTTTGTATCTGTAGAGTCGTACACGACCCTTGATTGGTCAACAACTCATGGACTTTTGATTATCATATTACCAATCCCTTCTCCGTACAAAAAATTAACGCATTAGTGAACAGGCAATTCATCTAATTGATTAGAAGCAGCATGATATGTGACATGAAATTTCTCTTCATCAAATTCTTCCGGTCTACCGTCAAAGATCATTTTACCATCTTTTAAAGCAATCAGGCGTGTAGCGTAACGCTTGGCTAAATGTACATCATGTACATTAATAATCGTTAGTAATTGATGTTGATTGTGTATGTCTTGAATGAGATTAAAGATGTGATTTGATGTTCCAGGATCGAGACTGGATACTGGCTCATCTCCAAGAAATACCTTTGGTTGTTGTAACAATGCTCTTGCAATTCCAACACGCTGTTTTTGCCCGCCACTTAATAACTCTACTTTTCTGTTGATCTGATCCGTTAGTCCAACATCTTCTATTGTCTCTTTTGCACGGTTGATTTCTTCAGCAGAAAATAACCCAAGCAAATTTTTAAACGTAGAGCGATAACCAAATGTTCCAGTTAAAACATTTTGCATAACGGTTAGGCGAGGGACTAGGTTAAAATGTTGAAAAATCATTCCCATTTCGCGTCTGATCTTCCGAAGTTGCTCCTCGTTCATATCAAAGAGAGAGTGATTATTCCAGTAAACTTCACCTGTTGTTGGCTTTTGAAGTCCATTTAGACAACGAATGAAAGTGGATTTGCCTGCACCGCTTTTTCCAAGAATACAAACAAACTCTCCTTTTTCAAATGAGAGATTGATGTGCGATAATGCATCATCCTTATTTCCTTGAAAGCGAACAGACAAATCTTTTATTTCTAACATGTTATTTCCTCCAATAACTTCTATGGCAGTGATTTAAATAATTCTTTTCCTAACATGACTACCAAATAAATCAACCGCAATTACCATTACCATAATGATCAGTACATCGAGCGATACAGATGAATATTGAAATGTTTTAAAATCATTAAACAAACGTTGTCCGATTCCACCACCACCGATAAAGCCAAGAATTAATGATGTTCGAATGGCAACCTCAAACCGATAAAAATAGTGAGAGAGCACATTCGGCCAAATCTGTGGGATGATGCTAAATAAATAAGCAAACCCTTTCTTCGCTCCCACAGCTTTCATTGCCTCTTGTGGTCCTGGATCAGAGGATTCAATCAGTTCTGAAATGAGTTTTCCTAATACGCCTATATTATGAAACATAATTGCAAGGACAGCAGGGAATGGTCCTAAACTTAGTGCGGTTAAGAAAATAAGTCCAAGTACAATCTCAGGTATCGATCGCATAAAGCTTAAGATAAAACGAGAACTATGATAAATCCATTTGGATGGCGCGGTATTCCAAGCAGCTGTGAAACTAATTGGTAAAGCAATTAGTAAACCTAGGAAACTTCCTAGAAAAGCAAGTGCAAGCGTTTCAAAACTATCCTCGATCATATCTGGAAGTTTTGAATAATCCATTGGAAACCACTGTGATAGAAAATCGATCATGTTCCGAAAATCTTTGAACTTGGATAAATCAAACTCTGTTAATCGCATGCTTATATAGATTAAAATGATTAGTACGATAACAGTACCTATGTTTTTACGTTTAAACCACACGTTATATCAGCTCTATTCTTCGATAATTCCTTGTCTAATCGCAGCTTCTTTTATACTTTCATAGTCAGCATCGGTAGCTGTAGTAAAACCAGTTGCACCAAAAGCGTCCCAGATCTCTTCATCTTCAATAGCTAGGAAGGCTTCTTGAAGTTTTTCAATCGTTTCCTGATCCGTATCTTTGTGAACTGCCCATGGATATTGGAATAATTGATCAGACTCCCAGATTATTTTCAGTTGGTCTCCATCGATTTTGCCGCTTTCCACTAATTGATTGTAAATGGCACTATCTATAGCGCCGGCATCGACTTGTTGATTTTGTACAGCAAGTGCTGTCGCATCGTGAGAGCCAGTGTAACGTACAGAGTTAAAAGCGTGCTCATCCTCTGACGTATAAACACCACGATCTTGTAGTTCTATACTTGGAATTAACGACCCAGAAGTAGAGTTAGGATCACCAAACGCAAAGTCAACATCACTTGAATTATCTAATAAGTCCTCCATAGAATTCCATGGATTGTCTGTGTGCGTGATGACATAGGAGTAGTAAAAAGGCTCTCCATCAATGAGTTGGGTAATAATTGCTTTTGCACCACTTTTTTCATGTGCAACAACGTATGTTAGTGGTCCAAAATAAGCCATGTTTATGTTGTCATAATTCATCGCTTCAACGACCCCATTATAATCAGGATACACTTCTACGGAAACCTCTCGATCTAATGCTTCTGTTAAAGTTGTTTGAAGCTTATCCATTGCACCTTCCATCGAGCCTTCTGTTTGTGCAGGAATTACACCAATTGTAAAGGGCTCTGTTTCTTCCTCCCCGCAAGCTGTAAGAATAACTGTAAGTAATACTAATAGTATAGCTAACATTCTTTGTTTCATAGCTTTCACCTCTTTGATTTACTTTTTAATTTACTATTTTTCTTTGAGCCGATTGATAAAGGTAAAGAAGGACCCTATGCAGGAGAGTCCTTCTTTATCGTATAGGATCATTTATTTCAGTTATTATATTACCTTTATTTTACACGGATTATCTTCTGTTACAGTACCGATAATGGCGGAAGGTACACTTTTAGCTTGTAATTTTTCTTGTAACTGTTCCGCTTCATCTCCAGGAACAGAAATGAGAAGTCCTCCAGAAGTAACGGCATCACAAAGAATCAGTTGGTCCACTTCGGAAATGTGTTCGCCATATGCAATACAGTTAGCTAACCATTGGTGGTTTTTCTTTGTGCCACCAGGAATTACTTGTTGATTAGCCAATTCTTTTGTATTGGAGAGTAGTGGCACATCGTTATAGTTGATGGTGATCCCAACATTACTACCTTCTGCAATTTCACGTACATGACCTAGCAGGCCAAATCCAGTAACATCTGTACATGCATTTACATGAAAGTCTTCCATCGCTTCTGCAGCATCTTTGTTTAGTGTAGCCATTACTTCCATCACTTCATTTAAGGCAGCCTCATCAAGCAAGTCTTTTTTGATTGCAGTTGTTAAAATACCTACACCAATTGGTTTTGTTAAGATTAATTTATCACCAGGCTTGGCACCAACGTTTGCTCGAATACGATCTGGATGGACTGTCCCAGTTACAGATAATCCGAACTTTGGTTCCTGGTCATCAATCGAATGTCCACCAACAAGAGCAGCACCAGATTCTCTGACTTTATCTGAAGAACCAGCTAGGATATCTGCTAGAATACTTTTGTCTAATGTACTAATTGGGAATCCCACGATGTTCATGACCGTAATTGGTTTCCCGCCCATTGCATAGACATCACTTAAGGCATTAGCCGCAGCAATCTGGCCAAACATATATGGGTCATCCACGATCGGTGTGAAAAAATCTAACGTTTGCACTAATGCGATATCGTCTGTAATCTTATACACCCCTGCATCATCAGAGGTATCTAAACCGACTAATAAATTTGGATCTGGAACAGATTTGGGTAAGTGTCGCAGCACCTGCGACAGGTCTTCAGGACCAATTTTGCATCCTCAACCACCTTTTGTAGATAAAGAAGTTAATTTGATGATCTCTTCTTTTTTTGACATGTATCTCACTCCTATGTTTAACAAATTCTTTTTCAATATGATAGAAATCGAAGTGTATAATAAAGCTAATTGCTCGTTAATACACTTTCGTACAATTGTAGTAAGAATGTAGCCTCGTGCTCACTCGAGTGATTTTCTTCTATATAGTGTTTAGCGTTTGCTACTAATTCTTCCCTTAGACTGATATCATTGATTATTTGTTTCGCGTAGTCAAGAAACTTGCTTGCATCTTCGTACAAGAATCCTGTTTTTTCGTGTTGCACAATACTAGCATTCCCTTCATTATTAGCAACTAAAACAGGAACTTCATTTGCCATAGCTTCAAGGATTGCTGATGATTGCCCTTCTGAGAAAGAAGTATTCAAAATACAGTCAGCTTGATGATAAACAGCACCCATTTCTTCGTGAGGAACCTTTCCGATATATGTAACCCATTCTTTATTTTCCTCTACTAAAGCCTTCACATCGTTACCTTCCGCGTCTTCTAAAATTGGTCCTATTAACCATAATCGGATAGAGGAATCCTGTTCATAAAGCGTACGAAGCGTATCGATCGCAAAAGGTATGTTTTTGATCCTTCTTACACCGGCAGGCAGTGCGAATAAAAAAGTTCCCGGTTCTTTTTGCTGAATGATGCCCATTGGTGGAAAAGTACTCGCACCTTGAGCTAGTACTTGAAGTTTATCTGTAACTTCAGGGACTTCTGTACTAATCATTTGCTTTGCTTCCTCATGGAAGACATGAATAGCGCGTGCACCTTGTAAACAGGCAATCACGTCCTTACGAGTATCTTTATCATATAAGTTGTGATTTAGGTCCGTACCAGTAATCGTGACGATATAGTCTTTTGGTTTCACTGTTAATTCCTGCATAAAAGTATAAAAACGATATGCATGAAAACCGTGAACTAGATCTGATTCCGGTAAAGTAGTTATATCATTGTCCTCTGTAATAGAGATAATTTGTGTATGTACTCCAATTTTCTCTAAACCATCTGCCATGCGTTGAACGGTTATCGTATTTCCGCGAGGTTGATGAAAATTTGGAGTAGCCAAAACGATTTTCATTCTTTATTCATCCTTTAGTCGTTACTTTCATTTATTGTTTCTCTTAAATCTAAAAAATAACACAGTCTTCAAAAGTTTAAAAAAAGCCGTAACAAACGATAAATTATGTTACGACTGTTGGTGGGTACAGTGAGTCTATTCTTAAATGTGGACTCTGATTAGATAAAATTAATTCTAGCATAATGCAATCACTTCAAAAAATAATTTGTCTTGTTGAAGATATGGTAGCCCCCCTTTTGTATTAAAAGTGCAAATGTAAAATCATTGTAAAGAATTTTAATTCATGTTGCATGGAATGATAGAAAAAAGATAGAATGAAAACCGATATTGATATTCGATATTGATATTCGTTTTTGAAAGGAGTAGTAGATTGGATAATAAGGTTTTGCGTAAACTATTTTTAGGATTTATTCATATTCACATTTTGCACCATGCAAAAGAAGAACCTATATATGGATCATGGATGCTTGAGGAGTTACATGAACATGGCTATGAGATGAGTGCTGGTACGCTTTATCCAATTTTACATGGCATGGAAAAAGATGGACTACTCATCAAAAGTGAGAAGAATGTTAATGGAAAGATAAGAAAATATTATAGAGCTACGGAAAAGGGCGAAGTGATATTGGAAGAAGCTAGAGCCAAAGCCTATGAATTGTTTAAAGAAATAAAATAATATGGAGGGGATCACCTATGTCGAAGCAAAAAAATAAATTGCAAACACTCATTGAAATATTGTTCATTTCTACAAAATTAGGATTAACTTCGTTTGGAGGACCTGTCGCGCACCTAGCTTATTTTAAAGATGAATATATTGACCGTCGTAAATGGTTAGATGATCGAACCTATGCGGATATTATCGCTGTGTGTCAATTCCTCCCAGGTCCTGCTAGTAGTCAGGTAGGTATATCGATTGGTATGTTACGAGGAGGGTTACTTGGAGGGCTTATCTCCTGGTTTGGATTCACAGTACCATCCATTATTGTGTTAATCGTGTTTGCTTTTATGTATCAAACATTTTCTTTAGATGATGCTGGTTTTATACACAGCTTGAAAATCGTTGCCGCGGCTGTTGTCCTACATGCATTAATAGGATTAGGGCAAAAATTAACACCTGACAAATCCCGTCTAGCGATTGCGATTGTGGCTGCTAGTATCATGTTATTGTACCCATCGGCGTGGATGCAAATATTAATTATTGTAGCAGCTGGTTTAATAGGATTTAAATTTTTTACGAATAAAGCCGAATCAAAGGTTCAACCTTTCTCTGTTAATATCTCAAAAAAACTTGGCGTGACTTCTTTAGGCATTTTAATCAGTGCACTTATTATATTGCCGATCTTAAATAGAGTATCAGACAACCCTTTTCTTAATATCTTTGATATCTTTTTTAGAGTTGGATCGCTCGTATTTGGTGGTGGACATGTTGTATTACCAATGATTGAACGCGAAGTGGTACCTACAGGCTTAATGACAGCAAATGAATTTTTGGCTGGTTATGGGATGGCACAAGCGGTACCTGGACCACTATTTACGTTTTCTAGTTACCTTGGAACGATGATGGAGGGAGTTACTGGGGGTATTATAGCAACCATTGCCATTTTTCTACCTTCATTTTTACTCATCATTGCTGCTTTACCGTTTTTAAATGAATTACGTAAACGAGCAAGTTTTCAAGGTGTTCTAATGGGGGTCAATGCGAGTGTTGTAGGTATCTTATTAGCTGCCTTTTATGATCCAGTGGTTAGCAGTTCTATTTTCAGTACTACTGACTTTGCTTTAGCTGTCCTATTATTTGGATTGTTGAACATTTGGAAAGTACCTGCTTGGTTGATTGTTATTTTAGGTGTTGTAGGTGGGTATGTTCTGCAGTTGATAACGTTATAAGGATGTTTGAAATATAGGCATGTAAAAAGGGACCTTCATTGGTCCCTTTTGTTATTAATCCTAAGACCTTACCTCCATAATAATAGGAAGAATCATCGGTTTTCTTTTTGTTTCCTTATAAATATAAGGACCAATTACGTCTGAAATACTATTTTTTAGGCTCGACCATTTCATATCTCCTGCCTGCAGGGAACTAGTGACTGTCTTATCAACTAAATTACTTATATTATTTAATAACTCTCCAGATTCCCTCATAAAAACAAATCCTCTTGTGATCACTTCGGGTCCGGATACGATCGTTTTTGTTGTTTTATCGATCGTGATAAGCGTTAGTAATATCCCTGAACCAGAAAGTGTTTTTCGGTCCCTAAGTACAATTGTTCCTATATCACCAATTCCTTGCCCATCCACATAGACAGGATTTGCAGGAACACTTCCAGTAACCTTGGCATGATCTTGATTCATTTCTAGGATTTGACCATTGTCTAGGATGAAAGAATGGTCATATGGTACGCCACATTCGTTCGCTAGATCAACATGCTTTTTTAACATACGGTATTCCCCATGTATCGGAACAAAAAATGTTGGTTTAAGCAATGTTAACATCAGTTTTAACTCTTCTTGGGCACCATGGCCAGATGTATGGATTTTCCTTAATTTATGATGGATCACTCTAGCTCCACTTCGGCTTAATTTATCAATAATCCGATTAATACTAATGGCATTACCTGGGATTGGGGAAGAAGAGAAAATGACTGTATCATCTTTCCCGATAGACACTTGCGGATGTCTTTTATCCGCCATTCTTGATAAAGCAGCAAATTGCTCACCTTGACTACCAGTACAAATAATCAGGATTTTATCATCCGGATAATTTCTCATCTCTGATGGATTAATTAATGTATCATCTGGGATTTTGATATAGCCTAACTCTTGTCCAATTCTTACTGCCCGCACAAGGCTTCGACCGAGAACTACTATTTTTCTTTTATTGATTACCGCAACATCAATCGCTTGTTTAAAACGGTACATATTCGAAGCAAAAGTTGCAAAGATAATTCTTCCAGTAAGCTGATTAAATAATTCATGGATGCTTTTACTTATTTCCATTTCAGACATAGAAAATCCTGGAATCTCACTATTGGTACTATCCGAAAGTAAGCAATGCACGCCTTCTTTTCCGATATCAGCGATTTTAGATAAGTTAGCCATATTTCCGATCGGAGTCAAATCAAATTTAAAATCTCCAGTATGTACAATGTTACCAATGGGCGTTTTCACAACAATCCCATAGGAATCTGGTGTACTGTGTGTCGTCTTGAAAAAATCAATCGCTACCTCTTTAAAAGGGACGACTTTGTTCTCTTCGATTTCATAAAGCTTCACTTTCCCAAAGAGTCCGTGTTCTTTCAATTTTTCTTTTATCAGTTCAAGTGCCAATTTTCCTGCATATATCGGGATGTTGATTTCCTTTAATAAAAACGGGATCCCCCCGATATGGTCTTCATGCCCGTGGGTTATGAAAAGACCCTTTATTCTTTCCTTATTTTCAATTAAATAAGTGTAGTTAGGGATTACATAATCAATTCCAAATAACTCATCCCCTGGGAACTTTATACCAGAATCAATGATAATAATTTCTTTTTTATATTCAACAACATACATGTTTTTACCAATCTCATCTAAACCACCGAGGGCAAAAACTGCTAAATCACGATTTTTAATGGTTGTCATAATTACTACTCCGTTCTAAAATGATTGTTTGTTCATTTTAACACAGCAATCGGGTTTGTTGAAAACTGGATGGTGAGAAAGCGACGGAATTGTTTAAGTTTGCAAAGCTAACTGTTGTTAATTGAGGGGATATATATGTAATAAATCCGAATAAATATTTTATTCGGATTTATGATAAAAGTGTGCTAACTTTAGGAAGAATGCCTGATAGCGTAATTATCCTAACAAATTTCCTTGTGCTGGTATGGGGTGTTTCTTCAGAAGTCTAGCAAAATGGATTAAATTATAGGAAAGTGTCTTCGTGTTATGTTGTGTGAAATTATTATCTTGTCCACTCTCAATAAAGGATGGTCCTGGTCCAGCTTCTCCAACCCAGTATGCATCCACATTTGGGGGAATGGTAAATCCTATATGCTGTAAACCATAAATAATTGATTTTGCAGATTCTTTTGCCCCATCCTCATTGCCAGTAACGATAGCACCACCAGCTTTATTATAATAAATCGATTGTCCATGTTCGTTGGTTTCTGCACTAGATGCATACAAACGCTCCATCACTAAGGTAGAAACACTACTTTTTTCCCCGATCCAAATAGGGGTTCCAATTACAATAATATCTGCTTCAGATACTTTTTTTAAGATTATTGGCCATTCGTCACCATCACCCATATCGGGCTTCATCCCAAATGAAATATGGTAATCTGTTATTCTAAGTTCTTCAGTCTCAATTCCTTCTTTTTCCAACCAATCTCTTGATTTACCAATCAGGGCGCTTGTGTTTGACTCTTCATCACTCGTTTTTAATGAGGTATTCAAATATATTGCTTTCATACTCTATCTCCTCTCCTATTTTATAGACGACATTTAAATCTACGCCGTTTGTGGATAATATGTTACTACCGATTCCACGTGCGAATCCCATTCAAACTAAGAATTGCATATTTAGAAACTGAAAATCTTGAATTTAAGTCTAGGGAGAAAGAGTGAGTTTAATAACAACAGTAGAATAGTTATAATAACTTAAGTCTTTCATTGTCGGGCGTTTTCCATGCAAAAAGAAGCGCTATCTCTATCAAATGAAATAGGACTTTTGACTCTTATGCGTTTGCAGAATATAATTATTTTAATACATAAGAATAATGGGGGAAACTATATGCATTATATAGTCCAGTTTCAAATAAATATTTTTGCAATAGTTATACTGATCGTGCTGTATCTAATTATAAAAACAAAATCAAAAGTGAAAAGTTACAGTAAACAAATACTCAAATATATAATGATTGCTAGTGCTGTAGCGATTATCATGGAACCATTGACATGGATATTTGATGGCATGACTTTCTTTGGAGCCTATTTTCTGGAGTATTCTACTAATTTCATCTTGTTTATGATTGGACCTATATTAGGTGGCTTGATGCTATCGTATGTAGATTATCATTTATTTAAGGATCCAAAACGAATTTATAAAAAAAGATTTTATCAAGGTGCAAGTGCAGTTACTTTTATAATCCTTATCATTAATATTTTTTATCCATTATATTTTCAAATAAATCCGGAAACGGTTAGTTTTAGTAGTGGAGATTATAAGGGGTTGCATTATTTAGTACTCGCAAGTCTATACGTCTACATGTTCCTCCTCTTGATCTTAAATAGAAAAAGAATTAGATTCTACGCTTTGAGCATCTTTCTAGTGTTTTTCATGCTCCCCATAATTGGTATGGTAGTCCAGTTGTTTGAATCAAGGTTGTATTTTTCCTGGACATCCATTGTATTAGGTATATTAGTTGCTTACATATTTTTAGAAACCTCATCGTCTGAAGAAGATTACCTTACTAAGATATATAACCGACATAGCTATGAAACATATGTACAACACTTCATTGAGGTAAATAAAAAGTTTGGTGTCATCCTGATTGATTTAGATAATTTCAAAGAAATTAACGATCAATATGGACATGACAAAGGGGACCAAGTACTTATAGCATTTGCCCAAGTATTAAAAAAGGTATTTCACACGAATTCCTTAGTTTCAAGGCTTGGGGGAGATGAATTTATTGTTGTGATTGAAAAATCAGATACAAAAGTGGAACAATATATTTCTTCCGTTGAACACTTGTTAAAGAATCATGATGTTACGTTTATCAATCAACTTACATTTAGTTATGGGTATCAGCAATATCTGGAAAATATGACAGTGGATGAACTCTATTCAAAGGTTGATAAGAAGATGTATAACGATAAAAGTAATACGAGTATTATTTGAAGAAATAAATGTGATTTTAAGGAAGGAAAAATCTAATATAAACATAGGAAGTAACAGTATAAATCTTAAGTTGAATTTACACTGTTATCATTGTAGGGTGTTTTATATTTGCTCATAAAGGTTTGGCGGGACTGTGTGGGAATCGAACCCACCGGAGACGACACGCGCCTCCCTCAGGGTTTTGAAGACCCAGGGGGACACCAGTCACCCATCCAACCCCATAGTGCTTTTTACGTAACAAAATTCATTATACATATTACCTTTTTATTGAACAAGTTATTCACTCAGAAAGTGATGAGAAGTTTTTTTTAGTGGAAATCACTCACTACTAACTCTTCTTACTTGAATATCAAAGTTTTGGAGATTAAAGTAAGTAGTAAATGGCAGGAAAAGAGATGGGTGGCTAAGTTGAAAGAAAAGTATTTTACAGTCGGCATGGCTGGTCATATTGACCATGGGAAGACTACGTTAACAAAAGCACTAACCAATATAGATACCGATCGATTAATGGAAGAAAAAGCACGTGGGATTTCAATCGAACTAGGCTATGCCCCAATTAAAACAGAAAAAAATATACATGTATCGATTGTAGATGTTCCTGGTCATGAACGTTTTATCCGGCAGATGATTGCTGGAGTAGCAGGAATTGATCTAGTCATGATGGTGATTGCTGCTGATGAAGGCGTTATGCCTCAAACAAAGGAACATTTAGAAATCCTATCATTCCTGGGAATAAAACAGGCAATCATTGTTATTACGAAGATAGACCAAGTGGACGATGAAATGCTAGATATTGTAACTTTAGATATCACGGAAACGCTAGAATCGAGCCCTTTTCATGAGGCACAGATGTTTTTTGTGGACAGTGTTTCAGGAAAAGGACTATCAGAGCTAAAGCAAGCGATTTTTGAAAAATTAGAACAAATGGATTTTAGGGATCGGCATGGTTCATTTCGAATGCCGATTGATCAGGTTTTTACCGTACAGGGACAAGGTACGATTGTACGCGGAACAGTGTATGAAGGATCTGTACATAAAGCTAGCTCGTTGGTTGTTTTACCTTTAGAAAAAAAGGTTAGAGCGAGAAATATTCAAGTACACCATCAAGATGTCGAAGTCGCCCATGCGGGGCAGCGAACAGCGATCAACCTTGGTGGAGCTAACCGTGAAGACATAGAACGAGGGGATGTGTTGGTATCTTCAGATCATTTCCTAGTTACGGATACGATTGATGTCTCAATACGATTTGTGGATGACCTCCAATTTCCAGTTAAGCAACGAGCACCTGTGAAAATGCACGTAGGTACTTCAGAGGTGATGGGGAAGCTTGTCTTTTTTGATCGCAATGTCGTGCAAGAAAATGTAGGGGAAGTTTTATGTCAGGTGCGCCTTGAAAAAGAGATTGTAGTGCGTCGAGGGGATCGTTTTATTTTGCGACGTCCAACACCGGTAGAGACCATTGGTGGTGGTTGGGTTATCGATCCAAAGGGTGACACGTATCGTTTTGGAGAGAAAACAGTTGAGATGCTTCAAAAGAAAAAAGAAGGGTCTCCGAAAGACTTGGTGACAGATGCACTGAAGGATCACTTCCTTTTATCAGTGGATGAATTGGTTCAAGCTACTTCCTTGGATATAGATGAGGTAAAACAGATTTTAAAAGAAGATGCAATCATTCCATTACCGAAGGGGAAGTACACTTTAAAATTATTAGTGGATCGTCTAGGAGAAACGATCCTAGATCAGATCGTTTCTTACCACGAGGCCTATCCAATGCGGCTTGGAATGAATAAAGCAGAGATGATTCAGTCCCTGGATGGAAGCTATCCGAAAATAATGATGGAATACACCATTGAAACTTTCATAGAAGAAGAGCGGTTGAAAAAGGTAAATCAATTTATTGCAAAAGCAGATTTTCAACCCCATTTACCTAAGAAATGGGAGAAGCGAATGGAAGAGGTTATAGAAGATCTTCACAACGATGGGTTAACCGTTCAAAAGTGGGAGGAATATGTGAACAACTCCACGATTTCTTCACAACAAGGGGATGAACTAGAAGTCTTCTTACTTCAAACGAATCAAGCTTATCGTTTAACAGAAGATTTAATTATACACAAAACTGCATTGGAAGATGCGATTAAACGATTAAAAGAAAATACGGAGGATTCCTTTAGCTTAAATGATGCAAAAGAAGTCTGGAATATATCGCGAAAGTATTTAATCCCTATCCTAGAACTGTTAGATGAACTAGGTATAACCAAACGACATGACAGTGAAAGGTATTGGGGTTAAAATAAAGGTACTAGTGATTTTTACAATAGGTTAGGGAGGAATTTAATATGAGCTTTAAGGTATCCATTGAATTTTGCATGCAGTGAAACTACGCACCAAAGGCCGCAAGTTTTGCGGAACAGTTATTTACACATTATCGCTCTACTATTAGCAATATGGAGTTAGTCCCAAGTTCAGGTGGAGCATTTGAGATTTCTGTAAATGGGAATTTAGTTTATTCTAAGTTAAAAACGGGAGAATATCCTACTGTTGAACTTATCATTGATGAAATGGAAAAGTTAAAGTGATCTTTACAATGGCGATTCGGAATTTCCGAATCGTCTTTTATGTTGATTTCATACTATTTGGTAATCCACGCAATTCCAATTATAATGAAAGTGGTTTCCCGTAAAGGAGTGGAGATAAAATGAAGCATTTACTACGTGAACTGCCCCCCATACATGAACTTCAACATAGTGTGCAGTTTGACGATCTACGAACACGTTTAGGACAGACGCCTGAACAAATTACAAAAGCAATTCAACAAGTAATAAATGATATTAGGTACGTATTAGTTAATGGAATGATGGAAGAACAAATAACTAGTCAAAATCTACCCGATTATATTTGGGCTCAGACAGAACAGAAACTTATACAACTGGAACGGGACCGCATTACGAACGTTATTAATGCTACGGGTACCGTATTACATACAAACTTAGGACGAGCAAGACTAAGTGAAAAAGCAATAGAGCATGTTGTGAAAGTTGCTGGCCAATATTCTAATTTGGAATACAATGTCGAAGAAGGCAAGCGTGGATCCAGACATGACATTCTAGAAGAAATGTTAGTGGAAGTAACAGGTGCTGAAGCTGCAATGATTGTGAATAACAATGCTGCTGCCGTGTACCTTGTGCTTCGCGCGTTAGCAAAAGAAAAGGAAGTCATTGTATCGCGTGGGCAGCTCGTAGAAATAGGTGGATCTTTTCGAGTTTCTTCCATAATGGAGGAAAGCGGAGCACATTTAGTAGAAGTTGGCACTACCAATAAAACACACTTGTATGATTACGAAAATGCGATAACAGAAGACACAGGAATGATATTAAAAGTACATACAAGCAATTTTAAAACGATAGGATTTACGCAAACCGTTGAATCGGAGGCTCTTGTAGAGCTAACACAAAAAAGTGAGGGCGTTATTTTTTACGAGGATCTTGGCAGTGGTTCCATTTTTGACTTTAGAGAAGCGGGAATTGGTGAGGAACCAGTTGTGAGGGAAGTAATTGAATCTGGTGTTGATCTTGTTTCTTTTAGTGGCGATAAGTTACTTGGTGGGCCACAGGCAGGTATCATTGTTGGGAAAAAGGTTTTAATTGATCGGTTGAAAAAACATCAACTTGCTAGAGTTTTACGCGTGGACAAGATGACGTTTGCTGCTTTAGAGAAAACACTGTTAGCTTACATTACAGGTCATGCTAGACAAGAATTGCCAACTTTAAGGGACATCCTTAAGCCATTAGATGAGATTGAAGCACAGTGTAGCCAATTCATAACTACACTGGAACCTTATCAAGAGATTTATGATGTAGAGATGGTAGAGTCAACGTCACAAATCGGTGGTGGAACCATGCCCGATGTGCACATACCAACATTCGTTGTGGCTGTAACTCACAGACATTATACTGCAAAACAATTAGCAGAAAAAATAAGACTAGGTCAACCGGCTATCATCGCTAGAATTAAGGATGAAAAGGTATTATTGGATTTCAGAACGATTTCGAAAGATGAAATGGATCAGGTTGGGACCGTTTTTATAGAGTTGGCGAAAGATTAAGAGGGAGGATCCCATTTTGGGACCTTCTTTTCTAAATGAAAAGGGTGCAAAATATTATTTGCACCCTTTTTACATGATCATATACGATTCAATATAGGAGTTAAATTCTTTCCCCATTTTTTAAACGTTCAATAAATTCATCTAAATCCGCTCTTTTTACTCTCCAATGCCTACCAATCTTAAAACCAGGTATTTTTCCTTCTTGGACAAGTTTATATGTAGTCATTTCACTTAATTGTAAATATTCTGCAACTTGAGCTACAGTCATAATTTCTTTTTCCATAAGGCCGCCCCCAAAAATCAACATACTTGTATCATACCATAATACCGACTGTTTATTAAAAAAATAAAACCAAATTATACTCAGTTATAAATGGTTATACTGAAATGTGCTTTTTTGTGCGTTTTGTGAAATAGGGTATTATGTTGAAGGAAAATAGAGGATAAGCTAGAATGATTGTAATGTTTCCGTTTTCTTGTAGTTTTGAGCATGTACGGTTATGTGATATTATTCATTTTGTTGTCTACGGAATCCATCTTTTGTGAGGAGCAAAAGAACAAAACATAATAAAATGAGGTGCAAAATGGATATTACACAATTAAAACAAGAGTGGTTTGGAAATGTAAAAGGAGATATCCTGTCAGGAATAGTAGTTGCGCTCGCGCTAATTCCAGAAGCAATTGCTTTTTCGATTATAGCAGGAGTAGACCCAATGGTGGGTCTTTACGCATCGTTCTGTATAGCAGTCGTTATTGCATTTGTTGGAGGAAGACCGGGTATGATTTCAGCAGCAACCGGTGCAATGGCACTTTTAATGATCAATTTAATAGCGGATTATGGACTACAATATCTACTCGCAGCAACTATATTAACAGGTATTATACAAATATTATTTGGTGTATTTAAATTAGCTAGCATTATGAAATTTGTTCCACGTTCGGTAATGGTAGGTTTCGTAAATGCGTTGGCTATTCTAATCTTTACTTCACAGCTACAACACTTTGTTGGTGAGACATGGGTGATGTATGCATTAGTTGGATTAACTTTAGCTATTATTTATTTATTACCTAGATTTACAAAAGCAGTACCATCTACATTAGTAGCAATTATCGTCGTAACAGCAATTGCTATTTTTGCTAATATTGGAGTTAGAACAGTTGGAGATTTAGGAAATCTTACACAGCAATTACCGGTGTTTTTGATCCCTGATATTCCATTAAACTTTGAAACATTAATGATTATTTTCCCATACTCTTTAGCTTTAGCGATTGTAGGTTTACTAGAATCACTTTTAACAGCTAATATAGTGGATGATATGACAGATACAGAGAGTGATAAGAATAAAGAAAGCCGTGGTCAAGGTATTGCGAACGTAGTGACTGGTTTCTTTGGCGGAATGGCAGGGTGTGCAATGATTGGGCAATCTGTTATTAATGTGAAATCTGGTGGACGTGGACGTTTATCAGCGCTAGTAGCCGGTGTGTTTTTAATGTTCCTCATCATCGTTTTGGGCGGCGTAGTAGTACAAATCCCAATGGCAGCCTTAGCTGGTGTCATGATTATGGTATCGATTGGTACATTTGATTGGTCATCACTAACAAATATTCACAAGATCCCACGAACTGATGCACTAGTTATGGTCGTAACAGTGGCTACAGTTGTAGTGACCCATGACCTTTCCATCGGTGTCTTAACAGGTGTGTTATTGAGTGCCATTTTCTTTGCTGCTAAGATATCTAAAGTAAAAGTAAATGAAATTGTAGCACTAGAAGGTAAGAAAAAAGTGTATAAAGTACATGGTCAAATTTTCTTTGCTTCCGTTAATGATTTACTAGAAAAGTTTAACTTTACTGATACAGTGAAAGAAGTAGAAATAGATCTAACAAATGCTCATTTGTGGGATGATTCTGCGATCGGTGCGTTGGACAAAATTGAAATGAAGTTCGAGCAAAATCAGATAAAAGTAACGTACACTGGTTTAAATGAAGAAAGTAAAGATCTGAAAAAACGTATGGGTGGTCTATCTAAGGCTTCAGGACATTAATAATCGAATTTAAATAGAGAAAGATTGATTATAGGGGTGGCATATTTGTATAATAAAATTTTGTTAGCTGCAGATGGCTCGCAACACTCAATTAGGTCTGCTGAACATGCGATAAAACTTGCACAAATGTTTCAAGGAACAATTGATGTAGTGTATGTCGTGGACAGTCAAAAATCGAAAGAAGATGTTCTTCATAGTGTTGATAAATATGAGGTAGAACGTGAGAGAAAAGGAAAGATTAAACCAGTTAAAGATCTGCTTGAAGAGTCTGGAATAGATTATAATGTTCATATTCTACACGGAGAAGCTGGTCCGAAGATCGTGAAGTTTGCCAATGATGAGAAATTTGATTGTGTGGTTGTTGGTAGTCGTGGTTTAAATAAACTACAGGATATGATTCTTGGTAGTGTTAGTCATAAAGTTGCCAAGCGGGTTGAATGTCCTGTGTTAATTGTTAAATAGAGTTATAGGAAAAAGGAAGGCCTTTTGTTAGAAGGCCTTCCTTATTTTTGTACATATGAAAGTTTTACTCCCACACCTTCACACGATTTTGTCCCTTTCCGAGATCTAAAATGGGACCGACTTTACTATGTTCTTCTCTCTGAATTCCTAACAGATCTGAATCTATTATCACTTCTGTTCCGTCTGGATTTTCAAAATCAGCGTTAGCAATTCTTACTCTTGGTAAGTTTTTTGTTGTTGGCGTTAATCCAAGTATTTTATCAAATGCTTCTGGCAGACTACAAGAAATGTAGACCTCATCACCGTCTTCAATGACCTCAAACTTCGGATTGAATGACGCTGCTATGAAATTATTATTTTCTCTTTCAAAGGGTACCGCCCCATTCAAATACACATTATCTTGTATATAAACAGGTTGATCTGCATTTAAGTATATTTCAACGTCACCTGGTTTTTGGTGTACTTTTTCTTTGTACTCCTCAAGTGATGTCGTATAACCGTTAAAATGGGCAGTACCAACACCCTCCATGGATTCATTGCGCCCAGGAACAACGACTTCGAATGACTCATGACCGATAAAGATATTATTGTAATAGCGATCATCTCCTCCATGCACAACTGAGAATCCAGCTATCTTCGTGCTATGTGGAACGTGATATGGTGTTGATCTATTTAGTATGTTACGATGCACCATTTTTCCAGCAATTATATTGTTAACGTATGCCCCACCTTGTGCATAGTTATCTAACGCATATTCGGAAGCCAGAATGTTGTTATCAACGATGTACGGTCCATGGCTAACTTCGATATACATATCACGATTATTTCTGTACAGTAAGTTTTTACTAATTCTTGTACCTTGTGTCTGCCAATCTAACCATATCCCTAAAGAGCAATCATGAATGCGATTTTGCTGTAGTTGTACATCGATCGCGGCATGTAGTTTAATTCCTGCGATTTCATGTCCATAAAACTCGCGCTTTAATGCAATATTATATATATGATTGTTCGTTATTTCGCTAAATATACAACCTAAATGGCCAACAATTGCGTTTTGACCACAGTCATAGATGGTGTTATTACGAATGATGTGTGAACCAACTTTTTCTTTACTCCATCCTGCTTCTAGGCTAAGAAAGACAGATTCTATTTGATATTGATAACCCGGTTTATCTTGTCGCTTCGAAGAGAAGTTATGTCCTGTGGATACTTCTTTTCCAATGCTAATGCCACTACATTTTGAATCATAGATAATGTTATCTTCAATGATCCAACCTTTACTCCAATGTGCACCTATTAATCCTGGTTGGTCAGCTGTAGGTGGTGTCCATGGCGTTGCAGCCTGTGCCATTTCAAATCCCTTTACGGTAATATAATCAATACCAGTTTCTTCAGGATAAAAACAACACTTCCTCACATTGATTTCAACTAATTCTTCATTTGGATTAGAATCGTGAAAATTAGCATAGATGGTTGTGTTTTTCTCATCGACTTCTGCAAACCAAAGATACTTTGTTTGCTTTTGGTTATGTACAGGCACTATTTTCCTAGTCCAATTGTCTAATACCTCCGTTTTCACTTCGGGGTTCAATAACTGTTCAAATGCTTCAGCTTCATAAAACGACATCCCATTTAAGTATACGTCACCTAAATGTTTTGGTACCTTTGATTTGAAAAGCCAATCTCCAAACACTTCTTCTTGGTATGGATTGTTGTCTTCAAAGAAAGCATTTGGTAATACTACTTTCCATACCGTTTCTTCTACGTGCTCCCAATTACTAATCCGCTCTGAACCTTTAATAACTACTTTTTCTCCTTGAGCTGCCTGATATGTAATCCTTCTAGTATTGCTTAGTCCTGCGTTCTTTGGTTTTACCCATTCACGATATTCTCCTCCGTGTACAACGACGGCATCGCCTGCTACTGCAATAGACGCTGCCTTATTAATTGTTAAGAAAGGCTCCTGTTTTGTTCCTACATTAAGATCCGAACCATGTTTTGCTACATGATATTCTAGTCCCATGTAATTACCTCCTTTTGTACAGTCTCATATAATTATATTAACAAAATATAAGATTAATTTATTCAAAAATGTAATATGTTTAAATTATATTGTTTTATAGTCCAATATAAGAGACTTTATTTATTGATAATAAAATATATAGTTGTAATTATCTATAGTTCAAATTAAAATGAAATTAGCTTCCTATCTCGATAATCATTGCCTTACTTTATGGAAAGGCAGTAAAAGCTTTTTATATAATGATAGCGGTTACAAAGTGAAAGGTGTATCAGATTGTTGGAGATACTAAATAGGAAGTCTGTATTTTTTGTATCCAGATTCTAACTTGTTTATATAAGCAAAATAAAAGGAGGAAATAACAATGTATAATAAAATTTTGCTAGCTACAGATGGCTCTGAACACTCAAAGCGAGCAGCAGAAAATGCGATACATATTGCTTCATGTACGACGGGATCTACATTAGAAATCGTCTATGTTGTAGATGCAGCAAAAGCTAAGTCCGATGTGTTAAGTAACTGGAATTCGGTAGATGTAAATGATTCTAGAGTAAAGCAAATACATATAGCGAAAGACCTTGCAGAGAAATCAAATGTTAACTATGAGATAAAGATCCTTCATGGCGAACCAGGTCCTTCTATCGTTAACTATGCGAATAAATATAACTTTGATATCGTAATTATTGGTAGTAGAGGACTGAATGGATTGCAGGAATTTGTTCTGGGTAGTGTCAGTCATAAGGTAGCCAAAAGAGCAAATTGCCCAGTGCTTATTGTTAAATAGATCTAGATGTTTGGTAATCTTCATCAGGGTGAAAATCTATTTTACAAGCTCGTACTTTCCTTATTGTCAGGGGAGGTTCAACTTCGGACTATACCAAGGAATATCATCCCCTTCATGTCCGAAGTAGGTCCAACCTCGGACAGAAATCAGGAATATCATCTCCTTCATGTCCGAAGTAGGTCAGACCTCGGACAGAAATCAGGAAGCTCATCTCCTTCATGTCCGAAGTAGGTCCAACCTCGGACAGTAATCAGGAATATCATCCCCTTCATGTCCGAAGTAGGTCCAACCTCGGACAGAAATCAGGAATCTCATCTCCTCCATGTCCGAAATAGGTCCAACCTCGGACAGAAATCAGGAATCTCATCTCCTCCATGTCCGAAGTAGGCTCAACCTCGGACAGAAATCAGGAATCTCACCTCCTTCATGTGCCAAGTAGATTAACTTTCCGACAAGTCATGTTTTAAAATAGTAATTATCCTCATCTTCACAAACTCTTTACAATTAATTCATTGTACATATAAGTAAATTATTATATAGTAATATACGGATAGATAAGGAGGTGTTTTGTTATGCTACAAACTACGATTGAAATGGATAAAGCAGCAATGATCTTAAAACTATTAGGTGATAAGACACGTTTAACGATGGTCAAAATACTAGATAACCACGATTGCTGTGTTTGTGAATTTGTAGAAATATTTAAAACAAGCCAACCATCGATCAGTCAGCACCTTCGTAAACTAAGAGATGTTGGATTGGTTCGTGAAGAAAGAAGAGGGCAATGGATTTTCTATTCGATCAATAAGACTAGTGACTATTATGCCTTTATGCAACAGATTCTTCAGCAATTACCGGACCAAGATCATAAATTAAAAGAACTAGAGGAGAATGGCACAAGAATTACGTGTTGTTAATTGGAGGGAATGAAACTTGTCATCATCGATTATACTTGCATCGCTAATCTTCTTGGTTACCTTAGTATTAGTTATTTGGCAACCAAAAGGATTATCGATTGGATGGTCTGCTTGTGGTGGGGCGATCCTTGCATTATTAGTAGGAGTAGTTGGATTTAATGACGTTATTGCGGTTACGGAGATTGTTTGGAATGCCACGCTCGCATTTATTGCTATCATCATTATCTCATTAATTTTAGACGAAATTGGATTCTTTGAATGGGCTGCGTTACATATGGCTCGAGCTGCAAAAGGTAATGGAATAAAGATGTTTGTGTATGTCAGTCTACTAGGAGCTGTAGTTGCTGCCTTTTTCGCGAATGACGGGGCTGCACTTATCCTTACACCAATTGTATTAGCAATGGTTCGTAACTTGAATTTTAATGAAAAAATGGTATTTCCTTTTATCATGGCTAGTGGCTTTATTGCAGATACCACATCACTTCCATTCATCGTTAGTAACCTAGTGAACATTGTGTCTGCAGACTTTTTTGATATTGGATTTGTGGAATATGCTTCAAGAATGATTATTCCAAACTTCTTCTCATTAGCTGCGACGATTATCGTATTGTTGATCTATTTTAGAAAAAGTATCCCAAGAAGCTATGACTTAGGACATTTAAAACAGCCGGTTGAAGCGATCAAAGATCATAAGATGTTTCGAATATCTTGGTTTGTGCTAGCTATTCTACTTATTGGATACTTTATAAGTGAGTTTATCCAAGTACCTGTATCGATTGTTGCAGGGATCATTGCAATTGCCTTTTTACTAATGGCTAGAGGAAGTAAAGCTGTTGATACAAAAGTCGTTATCAAAGGCGCACCATGGGCGATTGTATTTTTCTCAATCGGAATGTATGTGGTTGTCTATGGACTTAGAAATGCTGGATTAACAGATGTTTTAGCAAAAGTTATTCAAGCAAGTGCTGAAGAAGGATTGTTTGTTGCTACCATGTCGATGGGTTTTATTGCGGCCATTCTTTCTTCGGTCATGAACAATATGCCAACGGTTATGATTGATGCGCTGGCGATTGCTGAAACGGATACAACTGGAGTTATTAGAGAAGCATTAATTTATGCCAATGTGATTGGATCGGACTTAGGCCCTAAAATTACACCAATCGGTTCACTCGCAACATTATTGTGGCTTCATGTATTATCTCAAAAGGGTGTAAAAATATCATGGGGAACATACTTTAAAACAGGGATTATCTTAACGATTCCAATTTTAATTATTACATTAGTGGGATTATATCTAACATTATTAATACTATAAAAGGAGACTATAACGATGTCTAAAAAAACAATTTATTTCTTATGTACTGGGAACTCATGCAGAAGTCAAATGGCTGAAGGTTGGGCAAAAAAACACTTAGGTGATGAATGGGTAGTAAAAAGTGCTGGCATTGAAGCGCATGGATTAAACCCAAACGCAGTAAAAGCAATGAACGAAGTAGGTATTGATATTTCTGGTCAGACATCTGATATCATTGATCCTGAAATTCTAAATAATGCTACATTAGCAGTTACACTTTGCGGAGATGCAGCGGATAAATGTCCTGTTACACCACCAAGTGTTAAACGCGAGCACTGGGGTTTTGACGATCCTGCAAAAGCAGAAGGAACAGAGGAAGAAAAGTGGGCAGTTTTCCAACGTGTGCGTGATGAGATTGGTGAACGAATTAAACGTTTTGCGGAAACGGGCGAGTAATTTGATTAGCTTATTAAGCATTAGTTAATAGTAAAAGAGGTACAAACTTTTAACGGGTTCGTTTCCTAGCGCAAACATTAAAAATGCACCCCGAAAATGACTACTAAATTGTATGCCAATTTGTAGTCATTTTTTTGTTGATAAAGAGCTATTTGTTTGTATTTTCCTGGTGAATTTGTAATACAAAATTACACACTAATTTGTAAGGCTACAATAGCCATTGTAAGCTTGCATTATTGTTGTGAATTCCAGTGCAACTTAATAGACATTAAGCTCTATTCTATTTAGTATTTTGAAAGGTATTATGAATATTAATTTAAATATGAATACAATAATCTGTAAGCAAAGGTCTTTATTTTGAGCCGACCTTGTGAAAGAATGTTTAAAAAGTAAGGGAAACCTTAGTTGAGTAAAAGGTAGTTAACTTATTTACTAGAAAATGAAGAAAAAAGTAGCATAGATAGGAGGTTCAACATGAAAAAAACACTCTTTTTTTCAGCGGTAATACTGGCTTTAATAACATTAACTTTGATGTTTTATAATAGTGGTCAACCAATTGATACTATTCGTGAAGTCAGAGACGGTATAACGGAAAATATTGAAGTAATTGATAAAGTTAAAACTGCAGATGGAATCATGATATATTCAGTCGGGGATGCGAATAATGGAAATAACTATATGTACTCTGTAGACATGATAAAAAAATCCTTTACCGGCTATAAATGGTTGGGCGGTGGAGGACATGTTAATCAAGAAGTTCCAATGAACAATGAATTCGATTTATCGTTGCAGTTACTAAATGAGGAACAGAATATCAATCCTACAATATTTGGAGTTCTTAAAGACTTAAGTGTCAATAATATTAAAGTTAGCACGGATAACGAATCAGTTGATGCAAATTTGTATGAAGTAAAAGATGGTGAAAAGTTTTATGTAATCCCTTTTAGCAAAAATGTTGCAAATTCCCATCATTTTCGGGTTACCGTTACTTATGAAAGTGGTAAAAGTGGCACTCACATTATTTCTGACAATGATATTATCTCTAAGTTGCAAGAAGGACAAGCATTTTACTTTAATAGTAGGGAATTTAAATAATTACGTTTAAATAGTTTGGTGAAAGAGGGTAGGCAGGTTAGATTACTATTTATTGATCCGTTTGATATTGCAGTTAAACCATTTTTTTGAAGATGTATATTTGTTATTAAAGTGAGGTATTTTATCTAGAACCAGAGATACAAGTCTCCATAACAAGGCATGAAAAAAGCAAAGGTACTTAACTTTTGCTTTTTTGCCGCAATATAAGTTCAAGAATGTATTTAATAAAAATTGCCTTTAAAATATAAATTGGAATGGAATATGAATACTTCCAGTTTGTTAACTTATAGATATCCAGTTTAACAAATAAAGGTTCGGCTAAATATGCATATAAAATAGCAGTTATAATATTTGCGATGATATAATTTTTCCACTTGCTAAAGTATTGATAAATCAGCATATGGAAGACAGGTAGCACGGATAAGTCTACTGGGTTTAACATTGGAATAAAGTTAAGTAATTGATATGGGTAACTCCATAAATTTAATTCTGTGCCAATACCATCAAGAAGGTAAATAAGGATAGACATTAAGGAGCCAAAAAGCCATATCTGTTTTAATTTTTCCCTATCTACTAAGAACCACCACATAAACCAAGGGATAATTAGACACCCCAATAAAAGCCACAATTGGAGGCTAAATAGGTCTTGATGAATATAATTTTCCAATCGCATTTCTGTTAATTGCTTATGTAACTTTTCAATTTCCTCTTGCTTGGATAGGACATTATCCATCTCACCTTTAATAATATATTGATGTTATTATTTCCAATATTAGACGACTTATGTGATGAAATCCTTATTCAACAAACTGAGGGAGTTGAAGATAAGAAGTAAAAATTAAATATAATATAGCTGGCTCTGTTATTTATGGACTGAACCATCTTTTATGAAAAAAGCACCGCATTTTACGGTGCAACTTATTATACATTACTTACAATTTAATATGCGAAATAGAGTTGCGATCGGTAAAGGAACCCGTTAACAAACTTTCTCCCTCTTTTCATTACATATTATTCTTCAGTATCTTTTTGTTTGGAATCACAACATTCTTTTTGAATTAATTCATCTTTACTATCGTCCTCTTTTACTTCCTGAATCTGAACATGACAACAACTGTCATCTTTTTTCTTTCCTTTCTTAAATAGGTTTAGCATCCGTTCCATCTCCTTTTATAAATTTTATATTAGATAAAAAACAAACCCGGCAATCGTTGACATCGTTATTACAGAGATAACAAATGTTATAACTAACTCTGTCTTAAAAATAGATTTTAATAAAACCACTTCAGGTAAACTAGCACCTGCAGAACTGATCATCATCGCCATCACAGGTCCAAGTGCCATTCCTTTTAGGATCAACATCTGTGAAATAGGGATCATGCTAGATAACCGAATATAAAGTGGCACACCAACTATCGCTGCAATAGGAATTAGCCACCATTTTTCTTGATCGAATACGGTTGAAATCCATTCTGTTGGTACGAGACCATGTATGACTGCACCAATAGCCGCACCCAAAATTAAATAGGGATAAACGCTTTTCATTAAATCAAATGTTTCCTTTAATGCTAGTTTTAGATTGAATTTTTTATTTGTTTCTTCGTATCCAGTCATAATTACGTTTTTAACAGAGTTCTCTAGTCCAAGTTTTTCAAGAGTGAAGCCTATGATGATAGAAAGAGTCATTGTTATGACGGTATAAATAATCGTTACTTTCCACCCAAGGATCACGCCCATAATTGTTAAGATTGTTGGATCAAGAACAGGGGATGAAAATAAAAAGATCATTACAATCCCGAACGGCATTTTCTTTTTTAGCATATTAACGACGATCGGTATGGTTGAGCATGAACAAAATGGAGTAATAAAAGCAAATAGGATAGCCGCAAACGCAGCTAGTATTTTGTTTCTACCAGCTAATTTCTTTTCTATCTTTTCGTATGGAATAAAGCCTTGCAGTAGACTTATCGCAAACGAAATGACCACAAACAAAACAGTTAATTCAATAGCGATCGATAGAAAACTTTTAAACAGGTCGATCCACATAAAAACACCTCCAGTTTATTAAATCAATTTTTATTGATTAATTAATCAAAAAAAATTGATTTATTGCCTAAAAAAATTATTTTCTAAACAAACAGCAAAGTTCTTCTGATAATAGATGATTAATCTCAGCATGATTTAGTTGATAATAACTCCAGGTTCCTCTTGTTTCTTTTTTTATAATGTTCGCATCTAAAAGGATTTTCAAATGATAAGATAATTTGGATTGTGGCATATCAACGACAGGTGCTAAATCGCAAACACACATCTCACCATTCTCGGTAAGTGTATTCATAATTTGCAGTCTTTTCTTATCCGCTAACGCTTTAAATTTACCTTCATATGCTTCGAATACTTGATCCTTGGATACATCTTGGTATGTGAATGATTTCAATGGTTACACCTCTTAATCAAATTATTTTGATGAACCAATCATAATACCATTATTTACTAATGTCAATGAATAAATGGAAACATGGGGACGATTCTTGTGTGCACAAAACGTGCACACAAGAACCGTCCCCATGTTCACGTTAACTTCGGTAATTTTGGTTCAGGTAAACGGATGGAGATATGCCGGTTACTTTTTTGAATACTCTACTAAAGTAGAATGGGTTAGAGAATCCTAATATTTCACTGACTTCTGAAACATTGTAGGTAGTGTTGTTTTTGAATAGCCGAATCGCTTCTTCTATTACGAGTTCATTTTGAAATTGAGTAACGCTTTTTCCAGTCTGCTCACGAAATAGATGGGATAAATAGGAATAATTCATCCCAAGCTCTACTGCTATATCTTTAGAGTTAATTCGCTCTGTAGGGGTTTGTTTCAATAATTCTATCATCTTATTAACGATCCGATTTATATTTTTATTTTCATGTTTATTCTTTCTCTCTTGATATAACTCTAGAAATAATTCATAAGTCATTGTTGATAATTGTAATGGTCGTATTGGACTAGACGCATGATACCGATCTAATATTTTTTGCAATTGCAACTCTATATACTCAGGTTGTGTTGGCTTATCAAACTTAGGTAAAGTCAAAATCGTATTATACGTATCTTCATGAATCATCGATGCTTGCTGAAAGGAAGAATACTCCTGCATACTTTTTTTGTCTGGTTCGTTTGGTGCGTCATAAAAATGAATGTAAAACCACTCTGTATCAGGAGCATAAGGCTTACTACCCCAGTGCGAAGTGTTTTTTCTAAGAAAAAGATATGTACCTTCCGATAATTTGTATTCTTTTTCATCCTCAACTACAAAAATAGCTCCTTTTCGTACATATATAAACACATGTGTATGTTCCATTTTTCGGTTTGGGTGGATTTGAATTCCTTTTGTGTCGACCATAAACCCAGCATCCCTAACTAGCGGTAGATGATATGCTTGTAAAACAACTTCATGCATAAAATTTGGCTCCTATCTGTTTTATATGTACTTCTCTATATTTTATTTGAAAATCCAAAAAAAAGATATGTTTTCTGATGATTCGTGAATTCACATTTCATCGTTACCCATAGATAATATGAACTAATAAGGAAGAAGGAGAATGCTAATGCTACCAAAAGTTAGATTGTTAGAAGGGATATTTCTTGATTCGCAGGAAAAAGGAAAGGACTATCTTTTATATCTGGATGTAGATCGTTTAGTTGCCCCATGCTATGAAGCTATTTCCAAAGACCCTAGGAAACCTCGTTATGGTGGATGGGAGTCCATGGAAATTGCAGGGCATTCGATTGGACATTGGCTTTCAGCGGCAGCAGCCATGTACCAAGTAACTGGCGATGGTACTTTAAGAGAAAAGTTAGATTATGCTATAGACGAATTAGCACTTATACAGCGTTTTGATGAACATGGATATGTAAGCGGTTTTTCACGTGACTGTTTCGACCAGGTATTTACGGGAGAGTTCTACGTAGATAACTTTAATTTAGGTGGTTCATGGGTTCCATGGTATAGTCTACATAAAATTTATGCAGGTTTAATTGACGCATATCAACTTGCTGGAAACAATCAAGCACTTGAAGTTGTTACAAAGTTGTCAGAATGGGCATATGCCGGTCTTTCTTCTTTAACAGATGAGCAGTTTCAACGCATGTTGATTTGTGAACATGGGGCTATGAATGAGGTTATGGCAGACATGTACATTATTACAAAAGAAGAAAAGTATTTAGAGCTTGCCAAACGATTCTGTCAAAAGCTTGTCCTAGATCCATTAGCTAAACAGGTGGACGAATTAGAAGGAAAACATGCGAACACCCAAATTCCTAAAGTAGTCGGAGTGGCTAAGTTATATGAAATTACGGGTGAACAGGTATATCGTGATATGGCGGAGTTTTTTTGGCATCAAGTGACCACGCATCGTTCCTATGTTATAGGCGGAAACAGTAATCGCGAACACTTTGGTGCCATTGATACAGAAGTATTAGGTGTTCAAACAAATGAGTCATGCAACACCTACAATATGTTAAAGCTAACGGAGCATCTATTTAATTGGACAAAAAAATCAGTTTACATGGATTATTATGAACGTGCGCTTTATAACCATATTTTAGCTTCGCAAGATCCAGATTCAGGAATGAAGGCTTACTTCATGTCAACAGAACCAGGTCACTTTAAAGTATATTGTTCACCGGACGATTCGTTTTGGTGTTGCACAGGAACAGGAATGGAAAACCCTGCTCGCTATACGAGAAATATTTATTCCTATGAAAATAACAATCTGTACGTAAACTTATTTATTGCTTCCGATTTGTTTTTGGAAGATAACGAGGTAGAATTGGTGCAAGAGACGTCATTTCCGGAATCAGACAAAACAACACTAATTTTTAAAGAAGCAAATGGTGAAGCGTTACGTATTCACATTCGTGTACCAGACTGGATGGCAGGTTCAGTTACAGTAGCAGTGAACGGAAGGAAAGAAGTGGCAGACGTTGAGAATGGTTATTTGAGCATAAACAATACGTGGACAGCCGGCGACCGAATCGAAGTTGACTTACCGATGGGTCTACACACTTATACAGCAAAAGATGATCCGAATAAACAAGCGATTTTATACGGGCCAATCGTGCTTGCAGGTGCGTTAGGAAAAGAAAAATTTCCTGAAACAGATATTTTGGCAGACCACCAAGCATTAGATAATCATGAGCTTATTGATGTCCCGATCCTAGTCACCGATGAAAAAGATGTGAATAAGTGGATTCATCCAGTGGAAGGAAAAGCTCTCATGTTTGAAACGGAAACGGTAGGTAAGCCTGGAGACGTAAAGGTTACATTAATTCCTTTCTATGCTTTACACCACGAGCGTTATACGATCTATTGGAAGGTGATGGATGAACAAACATTCGGCCATTTTGTTGATGTAGAAAAGCAAGAAAAGGAAAAAATGCGTCGTATTACAGTTGATGAAGTAATTCCAGGTGAGCAGCAGCCAGAGGTTGAGCATGACATGCAATCTGAAAATTCTAATTCTGGTTACTTACATGTCGTACGTAAGGGATGGCGAGATAGTCGTGGTGATGGATTTTTTAGTTACACAATGGCAGTAGATCCAAACAAACCGATGTATTTACTCGTCACGTATTACGGTAGCGATGACACTTGGTATGTCGACGGAAAGACATATGAGCGTACCTTTGATTTATTAATTGATGGTACAATTCTCGCACAACAACGTTTGAAGCTAAATAAACCAGGAGAGTTGTTCGATGTTTGTTATGAAATTCCTACAAACCTAACTGCGGGAAAAGAAAAAGTGGAAGTCAAATTTGCCTCCACCGAAGGCAAAGCAGCCGGAGCCGTCTACGGCTTAAGAATCATTAACGAAAAACAATAGCAAAAAAGTGGAAACAAGGGGACAGATCTTGTAAGCAAGGGGACGGTTCTCCTGTTTCCAAAAATGGAAACAGAAGAACCGTCCCCATGTTCACGAAAGGAGCACTTTATGAATGAATAAAACTACTGTAACGAATCCATTATTTTGGGCAGATGTTCCAGATGTTGATGTGATACGAGTTGAGAATGTATTTTATATGGTAAGTACAAGTATGCATTCTATGCCAGGCTGTCCAATTATGAAGTCAGATAATTTAGTAGATTGGGAGTTTGTTGGATATCTGTATGATACTTTGGAGGACAACGATGGACATAATCTTATAGACAATAAAAATATTTATGGACAAGGTCAATGGGCTACAAGTTTGCGTTATCATGATGATAAATTCTATGTATGTTTTTCAAGTAATGATAGGGAACAATTTTATATCTACCAAACAAATGATATAGAGATAGGGAAATGGGAGCGTACAACGATTGAGGGGATTTATCATGACCCGGCATTACTATTTGATGAAGGTCGTGTGTTTGTTATATACGGCTGTGGCGATATCCGTATTACGGAATTGACTGCGGATGTGAAAGCAATCAAAGCTGGTGGTATCGACCAATTATTACTGGAAACACCAAAAGAAGGTATCGGCTTGCGTTGTGAAGGCTGTCATGCGTATAAAATGAATGGTTATTATTACTTGCTGTTTATCGAATGGCCATCAGATGGGAACCAGCGAAGACGACAGATAGCCTATCGTTCGAAACAACTTTTGGGTGAGTATGAGCGTCAAGTGATTTTTGATGATGATATGGACTATCAAAACAAGGGAATTGCACAAGGAGCTATTGTAGATACACCACATGGTGACTGGTATGCAATGTTATTCCAAGACCATGATGCGGTCGGCAGAATACCATATCTACTACCGGTAAACTGGGAAAGAGATTGGCCGATGATCGGTATGAATGGGAAAGCCCCTCAAACATTTGAAATCGACCTGCCTGCTTCGAAGCATACACCATTAGTGGTGAGTGATTCGTTTGATTACGAAGATAATAAATTAGCGTGGAATTGGCAGTGGAACCATAATCCAGACAATCTCCGGTGGTCTGTTACAAAACGACCGGGATATCTGCGATTGGAAACGAGTCAACTAACAAACAGTATTTTACAAGCTCGTAACACGTTAACACAAAGAACAGAAGGACCAAATTGTTCAGGAATTACAATGATGGAAATTACCAATATGAAACCGGGTGATCATGCTGGATTAGTGGCATTGCAAAATAAATTTGGCACGGTTGGAGTAGAAGTCGATGAGAATGGTAAAGCCCATGTGACCATGACAGTTAATCGTGGTGATGATACGGAAGATGTAGTAGAAAAAATCCCATATGCCAAAAATGACATTCACCTAAAGGTAAACTTTAATTTCAAAGATAGTATAGATATCGCAACATTTTATTATTCCGAAGATGGAATTGAATGGTCTATGATTGGAAAGGAATTACAAATGAAATACACGTTAGATCATTTTATGGGGTATCGGATCGGATTATTTAATTATGCGAAACGACAATCTGGAGGACATGTTGATTTTGCTTACTTTCATTATGAAAATTAAATAAAAAATAGCATCAGTTGAATCTAGCGCCCATTTTTTTTAGTAACATTTTCAAATTTTAAAAAGGTAAGCATTAATAAAAGTGTATGAAGTGCAATTTGGTGATGAACCATATGTGCTTGAGGTGTAGTGAGTAGGGAAATAGGTAAGATTTTGTCTGTAGAATTCAAAGAAGTGATTAGACTTTCGATTCCGAGTCGCAAAACACGAACGATCACTAAAACATTTTTGATTAATATTCATATTTGTGTTGAATAACTATCATTTATTTGTTATATTATCCATGTAATCATCATTCAGAAAAAACAGACATATTCATTAGTGTTAGGATGTTCTTTTGAACACCTAACTTTAAATATTAAAAAATATAAAGACTAGACTATGAGTAACTGGCGAAACGCGGACGACCGCGGGGGAGCTCATAGTGTCTTAGCCGTTCGCCTGGGCAGAGGTAAGGGAAATAATCCCTTACCTCTTTCTGTATATTAGGAGGTGTGAATCCGGCTATTTTGCAAGTTCTGTGGGGAGCGGTCTGGATTGTTTGTAGAACATGAAAATAAGAGGAGGAAATAAAATGAGCACAACCTTGATTGAGAAAGTACCAACTATAAAAACCTTAAATAATATTGCGACAAGTGGTTTAGATGTTTTTAAACAAAACTATAATATTGATGAAAATAGCGAAAACCCAGATGCTATTGTGGTGCGTAGCTTTAATATGCATGATATGGAATTAGGGGATAATGTAAAAGCAATTGCACGCGCAGGAGCTGGCGTGAACAATATCCCTATTAAAAAATGTACAGAGCAAGGTGTTGTGGTTTTTAATACACCTGGTGCAAATGCCAATGCAGTAAAAGAGATTGTACTTACTTCATTAATGGCTTCTTCTCGTAATCTTTTTGCTGGTGCAGCCTGGGCAAGAACGTTAGAAGGTCAAGGAGATCAAATTGGTAAACTAGTAGAAGCAGGAAAGAAAAACTTCGTAGGAAGTGAGATTAAAGGAAAAACGCTTGGTGTCATTGGTTTAGGTGCAATTGGTGCGCTTGTAGCTAACGATGCACTGGACTTAGGGATGGACGTTATTGGTTTTGACCCATTTATCTCTGTAGACACAGCTTGGAATTTATCACGTAATGTACAACGTGCTAATTCAATAGAAGAATTATACGCTGTGAGTGATTATATCACTGTTCATGTTCCGTTAACGGATGACACGATTGGCATGTTTAATGAAGAAACGTTTAAACTGATGAAACCTGGTGTTCAATTGTTTAACTTCTCAAGAGGTGGACTTGTCAATGAAGAGGATATCGCGATTGCATTAGACAGTGGAAAAGTTGGCAAGTTTATTACCGACTTCCCGACGGAAAACGTATTAAAGATGAAAAATGCAGTTGCATTTCCGCATCTTGGCGCTTCCACGAAAGAATCGGAAGAGAATTGTGCAATTATGGCGGCTCGACAAGTGAAGCAATTTCTTGAAACCGGAAATATTAAAAACTCTGTGAATTTCCCAAATGCCAACCTTCCTTATACAGGAAAGAAACGTGTCGCAGCATTTCATAAAAATGTACCAAACATGGTTGGCCAAATTTCATCAGCTATTTCAGACTTTAACTTAAATATCGCTGACATGGTCAACAGAAGCCGTGGAGAATACGCTTATACCATGGTTGATATTGAGAATGACGTAAATGGAGACATCATTCCTAGCTTAGAGGAAAAAATTAACCAAATCAACGGCATGATCACCACACGAATCATCTAAGTGGGACTAGGGGACAGGAAGATAGAACTCCCCTGTCCCGCTTTTTTTTATGGTGCATTTTTTGATATAGGGGCTAGCACCTTTGTAATTCTGTACTTCTAGGTCAATCAGGACTTAATGCCTCGAAATTATCTAAATAAAGGGTTATAATGCTATCAATCATTAAGCAGGACTTACATTTCTTTATTGTAAAAAAAGGCTTAACTCATATCCACACAAACAGATGGAGGATCCAAATGTCTACGCAAAAACCAACTTACAATACATATGGATATCGTTTTCTAGATACGATGCAGCGTTCATTTTGTCAACTCTTCGCAGTAGGTTTTGATAAAGTAACCTCGCACGATTATTATTGGGATGGTCAAGAACGAATTGATGGTCCTCTTTATTTATTCCAATATACAGTCTCTGGTTATGGGCAAGTTGAAGTGAACGAACATACTTACCAAGTTGAACCTGGTCGTGCATTTATGGTAGAAATTCCAAGCAATCATCGATATTTCTTACCGGCTTCAAGTGACGAGTGGGAATTCTATTTTATCTTAATGCGTCCAACTAATATTACAGATTCATGGAAATCACTTATTGATCAATTAGGCCCAGTACCCAAATTACCAGAGAACAGTTCCCCAATCATTTTTCTCAAGGATGTTTTTCATAGTGCTAGCAAAGACCTTATTCATGACGGCTATCGCGCATCTTCCATCGTCTATCAATTTATGATGGAGCTACATCGATTTTGTCATGAAGATAAAAAGAAGGTGAGTACATGGCCACTTACGATTCAAAAAGCAGCCGACATCATCGAACAAAATTATAATCAGATTCAAAGTTTAGAAGAGATCTCAGAAGAAATTGGGCTGTCAAAGTATCACTTTACGCGTCAATTTCGGAAAGCCACTGGTTATACTCCAATTCAATATCTGACAAAAGTAAGGATGGAAAAAGCAATACAGTTACTTCGTTTTGCAGACTTGTCTATTGAACAAATCGCAAGAAATATTGGCTATGCCAATGGAAGTTACTTTATAAAGGTTTTTCGTCAATGGGTAGGCTATCCACCTGGAGAATTTAAATCTGGACGTGGGCTTACAACGGTTAATCATGTGAAATTTGATTAAGAGGGAGCAAAAAAGTACAATCACGAGCAAAATATTATTGTAGATTCCTGTAAACTATACGATTTACAATATAACTAGTAAGCAAATTAATCGTATAGAGGAGTGTTAGTAATGGGGATCGAAGCAAACAAAGGGAAGACTGTTTCAGTTGCACAAGCGCCTCCAATGGGGTGGAATAGCTGGGACTGCTATGGTGCAACTGTAACAGAAGAAGAGGTAAAAGCAAATGCGGATTATATGGCAAAGCACTTAAAAGACTTTGGATGGGAATATATCGTTGTTGATATTCAATGGTATGAACCAGAGGCGAATTCCTCCATTTATCGACCTTTTGCAGATTTAGAAATGGATGAATATTCACGGTTAGTACCCGCATCAAACCGTTTTCCATCGGGATTTAAAAAGCTAGCGGATTATGTACACGGTTTAGGTCTTAAATTCGGTATTCATATTATGCGTGGTATTCCACGTCAAGCCGTTCATGCCAATACTGCAATCTATGGAACAACCTTACGTGCAAGAGACATCGCACATACAAATTCGATTTGTCCTTGGAATACAGATATGTATGGTGTGGATGCGACAAAAGAAGGTGCGCAGGACTACTATAATTCCCTTTTTGAACTGTATGCATCGTGGGGTGTTGATTTTGTAAAAGTGGATGATATTGCTGCTTCACGTCTTTATGATGCGCATTTAGATGAAATTGAATTAATTCATAATGCAATTGATCATTGTGGGCGTGAGATCGTATTAAGTCTTTCACCAGGACCTGCCCCAATAGAATATGCGGAGCAGTTAAACCAACATGCTAATATGTGGAGAATGACCGATGATTTTTGGGATAAGTGGGAGCACCTTTACCAAATGTTTGATAGATGTGAGATATGGAGTGAACATGTGCAACCTGGGAATTGGCCGGATTGTGATATGCTCCCGTTAGGTCATATCGGCATCCGCTCTGTTGATGGTGATGGAAGTAATCGATATACGCGTTTTTCAAAAGACGAACAAGTAACAATGATGACACTATGGAGTATTTTTAAATCACCGTTAATGTTTGGTGGGGAATTAAATGATAATGATGCTTGGACGAATTCCTTGATAACAAATAAAGAAGTCTTAGCTATGCATCGGGATTGTTATAATCCTAAACTTGTCCAACGCGATCATGACAAGATTGTTTGGATGACACAAAATAACCGTGGGGAAATATATGTTGCGTTATTTAATGCATCTGAAACAGATTGTGAAGTAAGTATTAGCTTACATCAACTAGGTATCTCTTCTGAGAAAAATGCTCGTGATTTATGGGCAAAAGAAGAGTTAGGAACAATTACGAAAACGCTTTCTAAATATATTCCTAAACATGGAGCAAATTTGATAAAATTGTATTAGGATAGTTGGAAATAGATTCAAAAGCTTTTTATCAACTGTGCGAAAAGTAAGAATTACCTTAAAAGGAGTTATAGCTAATGCCAATATACTATAATGAGCAGACCAAAGAGTTTCATTTACAAGCAAAAGAAACAAGTTATATCTTCACCATTCTTCGCAATAATCAACTGGGGCATCTTTATTTTGGGAAGAAATTAGAACAACGTGAATCCTTTGAGCATTTATATGATACAACAATCAAAGCAACGACAGGGAACGAACTAAAAGAAGGGGAAACCTTTCACTTAGATAAAATAAAACAAGAGTTTCCAGCCTATGGAACAACAGACTTTCGACAACCTGGATACCAAGTCTTACAGGAGAACGGAAGTAGAATTACAGATTTTGTATATAAGGAACATCGAATCTATCAAGGAAAACCAACATTAGAAGGGCTTCCAGCTACATATGTTGAACAAGAAAATGAAGCACATACGCTAGAGATCTCTTTGTATGATGATTTGATCGACGCAGAAATTATATTGTACTATACCGTTTATGAAAACTATAATGCAACCGTACGTAGCGCAAAGTTTATTAATCATGGACAACAGGATGTACAATTACCGAGAGTCATGAGTGCAAGTGTTGATTTATTTGACTCCAATTTTAAGATGGTACATTTATCTGGGGCGTGGTCAAGAGAGCGCCATGTAAAAGAAAGAAAACTAGAAAGTGGCATACAAAGTGTGTCTAGTACTACTGGAGCAAGTAGTATTCAACAAAATCCGTTTCTTGCTTTAAAGCGTCCGGATGCAACCGAGGATATTGGTGAGGTATATGGTTTTAGTCTAGTTTATAGTGGGAATTTCCTGGCACAAATCGAAGTAGACCAGTATGATGTTGCTAGAGTCCAACTAGGCATCAATCCGTTTGATTTTAATTGGTTGCTAAGCCCTAACGAAAGTTTTCAAACACCAGAAGTAGTTATGGTCTATTCCGATCAAGGATTAAACGGAATGAGTCAAACCTATCATAACTTGTATCGGAAGAGGTTAGCAAAAGGGAAATGGCGTGATAAGGCTAGACCAGTTCTTATGAACAATTGGGAAGGAACTTATTTTGATTTTGATGAAGAAAAGATCTACACCATGGCAAAACAATCAAAAGAGCTTGGCGTCGAATTATTCGTGTTGGATGATGGTTGGTTTGGCACGCGAGAAGATGATACGACCTCTTTGGGAGATTGGTTTGTTAATAAGAAAAAGCTGCCGAACGGAATAGATGGATTGGCCAAAAAAATTAACGACTTAGGTATAGGATTTGGCCTTTGGTTTGAACCAGAAATGATTTCAAAAAATAGTGAGCTATACAGAAAACACCCGGACTGGGCTATACAAGTGGAAAACCGAAAAAGATCAGAGGTTCGATCCCAATACGTGCTTGATTTTTCCAGAAAAGAAGTAGTGGATTACATCTATAAAAGCATGGCAAAAATCTTAGAAGATGCGCCAATATCCTACGTGAAATGGGATATGAATCGTCCGATGACTGAAATTGGCTCAGCCTATTTGGGTGCTGATCGGCAACAAGAATTACCACATCGCTACATTTTAGGCGTCTATGATTTGTATGACCGTTTAACTACTGCTTTTCCACATGTACTATTTGAGTCTTGTGCAAGTGGTGGTGGGCGTTTTGATCCAGGTTTGCTTCACTATGCACCACAGGGGTGGACAAGTGATGATACCGATGCGGTGGAGCGTTTGAAGATCCAATATGGTACTTCCTATGCTTATCCAGTAAGTTCGATGGGGGCTCACGTCTCAGCTATACCTAACCATCAACTACATCGCTCCACTAGTTTGAAAATGAGAGGCGACGTAGCGTATTTCGGTCAGTTTGGTTATGAATTAGATGTGACAAAGATGAGTACGGAAGAAAAGGAAATGACTAAACGTCAAATTGTATTCTATAAAGAAAATCGAAATTTAATTCATAATGGTGTATTTTACCGAATGGAAAGTCCGTTTGATGGAGATGGAAATGTTACGAGTTGGATGATTGTTTCCGAAAATCAGGATGAAGCTATTGTAGGGCGTTTTCAAGTATTAGCTAAACCAAATGTAGGTAGTGGTCGCATCTTGTTAAAAGGCCTACATCCTACCTATCAATATCAAGTAGAAGGTAGAGATGGCATATTCTTAGGTGCTGAATTAATGCAAGCTGGTATTCCTATTAAAGATCAAATAGTATCCAAAACTGGTGACTATTCTTCAGAGATTTATAGATTAGTTCGGGTTAATAGAGGACCAAATATCTGAGATTGTTTTTCATTATACACCAGACATACAAGATGTTGAATATAGTAGAAGGAAAATAGAAACTGATGGTGCATTGTTTATAAAAACGATGCCAGGTTTTCCAATACCAAGTAAAATAAAGCAATTAGCCACTGCAGAAGCATAGTTAAGAAAAACCTTTTGTTACAGATTCCAATGTAACAAAAGGTTTTTTTCTATTAAAAATCTATCAAAACAGTTCGAATTACCTACTAACCTATCACAATTGAAATAGAATTGTAATATTTACATAACACGAATGAAATTTATAAGTGATATACTACCAATGGAGTAAAAATTACCTATTACTAACGATGAAATAAAAAAAATCTTATAAACATTTTCATATTCGAACGAAAGTAGGGGAAGCGAGTGGCTGGAAAGAGGAACATAGTAATCATGACGACAGTGGCATTAGGTCTAATGTATTCATTTTTTGCAGATACTGTCCATGCTGAAGTAACTAAATCGCAAATCCAAGAGCAGCGTTCAGAGATTCAATCAGATATTGAAAAAACAGAAGAAGAGATCAATCAAGTTCGTGAAGAAATGATTCAATTGAATGATCAAATCAATCGGATTGATGAGGCAGTGAAAGATAATCAAAAAATGATTGAACAGACTACAGATGATATTGATATCGCAAATGAAGAAGTAGAGATTTTACGTGAAGAGATTTCTGATCTACAAGAAGATATAGATGCACGTCATGACATCTTAAAAGAAAGAGCAGTTTCCCTACAACATAAAGGCGGATCCATCAGTTATTTAGAAGTGATTATGGGATCGGAGAGCTTTGGTGACTTTATTGATCGTGTATCGTTAGTCACTACATTAATGGATGCCGATAATGATTTGATGGAAAAACAAGAAGCAGATAAACAAGTTCTGGAAGAAAAAAGTCAAACGATTGAGACTAAAATACATAACTTAGAAGATATGAAAGCAGAGTTAGAAGGTATGCAGGCTCAAATATTAGATCAAAAGGAACAACAACAAACATTAATAGCGGATTTAGAAGAAAAAGAAAAAGATAATGTAGATATAAAAGCAGAGCTAGAAGCTAGAGATCAAAGCTTAGCAATACAACAAGCAGAACTAGAACAAGCAGAACGTGCAAGTCAAGAATCACAAATTAATCAGCTATCTGCATCGTCGGAAACAACGAACGGTGGAATCAGTTTGCCTTCAACTTCAGTAGCTAGCGGAAGTGCTAGCGATCTCATTAACGTAGGTAAAAAATATATTGGAAATTCCGTGTATGTCTTTGCAGGTGGAAGAAATGCCTATGACATAGCGCATGGAAGGTTTGATTGCTCTGGTTTTGTAAGTTGGGCATTTTCCCAGATAGGTGTAAATGTAAGTGCTAGCACAGCTGGTCTAAGTGGCCAAGGTAAAAAAGTATCTGTAAGCGAAATGAAACCGGGCGACATTGTCTTCTTTAACACGTATAAGACAAATGGTCATGTCGGCATTTATGTCGGTGGAAATCAATTTATTGGTTCACAGTCATCAACTGGTGTTGCGATTGCAAACATGAACGATAGTTACTGGGGCCAAAGGTTTACTGGACATGTACGAAGAATAATTGATTGATATTGATAGAGCCTAAGGGCTCTATTTTTATTTGCATCTTGATCTAAAGAAAGCTATACAAAGCAAGAGGATATTCTTCGCACTCGCTTCTTACCGGACAAATTCCAAACTAGTCTATGGAATGAAAGAAATAGGGAATGCTTAAAGAAGAAAGAGAAGCTTTTTTTATTGAAAGGAGTTGAACAGTTCATGGTAAAAGATCGAGGAGTCTGTGAACTGTGTGACAGAGAAAATGTAGCACTTACCAAACATCACCTCACTCCTAAGGAAGAGGGAGGAACATTTAAAGCAACAGCCATGCTTTGTATCCCATGTCACAAGCAAATTCATGCGTTGTACACAAATACCGAACTTGCACTAAGACTTTCGACTATTCCTCTTCTGAAGGATGATGAAAAGATTGCTAAATATATAAAATGGATTCGAAAACAAGCACCAACTGATATAGTTAGAGTGAAAAAATCAAGAGAGAGGAGAGGAAGGTGAACTGACCTAACTCTCCTTTTAGCTTATAATATAAATGTAATTCCGGTATATAGTACTGTTGTAATAAAGGCTGCAATTAAAGCGGGCTTTAATTTAAATCTTGCATAATCCATAACTTTTAAATCCAATATTTTTGCTATTGTATTGGTGTCATCACTCAATGGAGAAGCGAACGCCCCAAACGATCCACTAGCAAAAACAGCACCGATAATGAGTGGTAATGAAAGATCTGCAGCAGCAGCCACGGATACACCTAATGGCATAAGAATACCCCAAGTCCCCCACGCGGATCCAATAAAATAAGATACGACTGAACCAAACAAAAACAGAAGTGGTGCAATAAATAAATTAGGTATCCAATCTGTATGTGCGGTTATGAATTCGGAAAAACCTAAATCACTTGTTACCGAGGATAATCCCCAAACAATAGAAAGTAAAACGATGACAGACATTAAGTCATTCCCACCGACAATGAAGCTAGAAATAAGGTCTGAGAGCTTAAATCGTTGGACAAAGAAAAGAATGATCGATAATAGTACAGTAATAATCAAAGCAACGACCATTGCCTCTAATACGTCCGCATGGATAAATGCTTCAAAAAATGAAACACCTTCTGCTTGTCCATCCCACCATGTTAAAAATAGGGTGAAAAAAATAACTAAGATAATCGGAATTAACAAGTTCAAAGGCTTTGATGGAAGATCCTTGTGTACCGCTGGATGACAATCATGCCAATCGTTTTCTTCTGTCTCGTCATCCATTTGGGTTGGTGCATCCGTATGCGAATGGTGAAAGAAACTTAAATAGGCGCCAAGTACGATAATGACAATGGCAAAAAAGTTGAACGGGATACTTTGGATAAATAACGAATACGGGTCAATGTTACTCCCAATTGTTTCCGTTGATATTTGAATAACAGATACCATATATCCTACAAATGCTGTAGCAACAGGGATTAACACTATAATTGGTGTTGCAGTCGTTTCTATAACAAAGCCAAGTTCTTTTGTCGACATTTTCACTTTTTTTAGTAATGCTTTCATGATTGGTGCAATGGTAACAAATCGGAATGTTGGTGCACTGAAAGTACCGATTGTAGAAATATACGTAAGAAACAATGCTTGCTTCTTTGTGGCTATCTTATCGGCAGATGTTTCTACAAAGCCTTTGATCCCACCAGTCATTTTAATCATGCCAATTAAACCAGAAAAAGCATATAAAAATACAATAATTTTTATATTATTTTCATCAATGAGAGCTTGTACTACATATCCAAGCATTTCTTGTACCCCTCCGATTAAAGAAGGAGAGATGAGGTAGGAACCAACTAATAAGCCTAGCAGAAGACCTGGCAATACTTGTTTCGTTAGCATCGCTACTGGTATTACGATTAAAAAAGGAATAATTGATAGCCAACTTGCTTCCATTATATTTATCACCTTCCGTAAAGAAGTTTCCCTCTATTATGTGATTTTGGGTGTTTATTATGTATAATGAGGTGTCTAGTAAATTTAATGTAAAGTATTTTTTAAAAAACATTATTGTCTATCATAATGTCGGAGTTGATATAAACTCCGTCGTAACAAAAAAGTAACATATATAACAGTGTACTAGCTAAATTTTGGGAATTGAATATCTCTCTGACTGCAATCGGCTCTTGAGGCATTTAATTGTTGGAGATCGCATACTTCTCTGACTTCAATTTGCTCTCAAGGGACTTTCATGTCAGTGATCGCGCACTTCTCTGACTTCAATCTGCTCTCAAGGAACTTTCATGTCAGTGATCGCATACTTCTCTGACTTCAATTTGCTCTCAAGGGACTTTCATGTCAGTGATCGCGCACTTCTCTGACTTCAATCTGCTCTCGAGGGACTTTCATGTCAGTGATCGCGCACTTCTCTGACTTCAATCTGCTCTCAAGGGACTTTCATGTCAGTGATCGCGCACTTCTCTGACTTCAATCTGCTCTCAAGGGACTTTCATGTCAGTGACCGCATACTTCTCTGACTTCAATCTGCTCTCGAGGGACTTTCATGTCAGTGATCGCACACTTCTCTGACTGCTTTTCGAGTACCTGGTTTGGAAATGTCAGAAGATGGGCTAATGACGCACTCTATATAAATTTGCCATTTTAAAAAACATCATCAAATAAAAGGCCAAAGTAAATAAAAAGGGGAAAATCAATATGAAAAGAAAACTATGGATCAGCTTACTCGTTATTCTAAGTGTTTTTTTCATTGCACTTATTATCGGAGGGAATTATTTCTATAGTGAAAGTGTGAAACGTGGCATCGAGGTGTCCTTGCATAAAGAAGATGAATCAGTAACTGCTTTTGCAGAACAACCAAATCCTCTACTAGATGAAGCAAAAGCCTGGTTTGAGACGAATAAAGAAAGTGCTGAACAGATATCAATTACTTCTTATGATGACCTAAACCTCCACGCTAACTTCTTTAAAAATACAAATTCTACAGGTAAGGCTGTTATTCTAGCCCATGGGTATAGAGGACATAAGGAGCAAATGGGAGATTTAGCACAATATTATTATGAGCAGGGCTTTGACATTCTTATGCCGGATGCTAGGGGGCATGGAGAAAGTGAAGGTGAATATATTGGATATGGGTGGCACGATCGACTTGATTATACCAAGTGGATTGACTGGCTAATTGCCGAACACGAAACAGATCATATTTTTCTACAGGGAAATTCCATGGGAGCTTCCCTTGTTTTAATGACAAGTGGCGAAGAATTACCAGAACAAGTAAAGGGAATTATTGCTGATAGTGGGTACACGAGTGTTTTAGACGAATTAAGTTACCAACTCAAACATTTGTATTCCTTACCATCGTTCCCTATTATGCAGGTGACAAGTGTCATCACAAACGTTCGTGCTGGCTATACATTTGAAGAAGCATCGGCAATAGACCAAGTAAAGAAAAACACAAAACCATTATTATTGGTTCATGGGGATGCTGATGAATTAGTACCTACTGAGATGGCATATGAATTATATGATGCTGCTAGTGGAACGAAAGAATTGTGGATTGTACCAAAAGCAGGTCATACCAAAGCCTATGATGTTGCGACACAAGAGTATCAAGAACGATTAAATGCATTCATCCAGAATACATTAGAGCAGTAATTGTTGCTATACACTTTTCCACATGGAGGAGTGTTTATTTTTTTATCCACCGACAAACTTAAAATGAGTTTCCCGTATTTATATGGAGAGAATAATAAATAGTTATAAAAAATAACTAATAATTTGACATAATCCTACAAAATTCAACATTTTCCATGTACTTTATTAGTTAATAGTGGTAAATTAGAATAAGTTTTTAATTATATAGAGACATCTAGGTGGGGAAACATGAGAAAAATAAGCATGATACTAGGGATCTTCTTTATTTTCAATTGCATTACTATGCAAACTGTCGACGCTGAAGCAGAACTTGAATATTATCCAGATCAAATTACAAGTGAAGCAGCAATTTTGATGGATGCGAATTCTGGGCAGGTACTTTATGAAAAAAGTGCGAGTGTACCATTATATCCGGCTAGTTTAACAAAAATTGCTACTGCTATTTATACGATTGAAAAAGGACAATTAGATGACATTGTTACAGTTAGTCAACGTGCAAGAGATGCCGATGGAACAAGAGTATATCTAGAACCTGGAGAGAAAGTAACCCTTGAAAAGCTAATTCAGGGACTTCTCATTAATTCTGGGAATGATGCTGGAGTTGCGATTGCTGAACATCTAGATGGAAGCGTGGAAAGATTTGCAGAAAATATCAATGATTTTCTAGAGAATACAATTGGTGTTAAGGACACACATTTTGAAAATCCGCACGGCCTATACGATCCAAATCATATAACAACAGCCAAAGATTTAGCCGATATAAGCAGATACGCAATGATAAATGATGTTTTTCGAAAAATTATTGCTACAAAAGAACTTGAGTGGGATGGAGAGTCTTGGGTAACAACGATATTTCATCATCATCGGTTAATGAGAGAGATTCCTTATGATGGCATTACAGGTGGTAAAACAGGTTTCGTAGATGAATCCGGGCACACTTTAATGACAACAGCTGAGCGAGATGAAATTAGTCTAATTGTTATTACATTAAATAGCCCGATTCAATTGGAGGCCTATAATGATACAGTGGCACTTTTAGACTATGGGTTTGAGAATTTTGAAACGACGTCGATCGAAGAAGGTACAACGTTCAAAAATACTGAGGGGGAAACCTTTATTACGGCGGACACGTTATTTTATACGCAGATCGTTGGAGATGTTCCAATCCTTGAAGTGACAGAGGATGGGCACTTATCCATTGATCAAAGCGATGATATGTTGAATATTAGTCTTCCTTTAAAGAAAGAGCAAGTAGAAGAAATGCCTGTTCTGGAAAAACAAACGAGTGAAGAACAAGTTATCACCGACAGTAAAACAAAGACTGTATCTCCACTGTATTGGATTGTTCCATTGATGATCCTCTTAGGCATCGCCATTTTTATATTTAGACGGAAACAATTATATAAGTAATATAAAAAAGGACTCCTCGGAGTTCTTTTTTATTGCTAAAAAAAACTACTGTATGTAAGTAATAAATCAACTTATTGGAGTAATACTAAATAAAAAAGGAAGATTCTTATGTTTGAAGGCGCAGTTTTTTCCGGAGAAATGGATCATGATGCATTTTTGTTAACACAGGTAAAGTCTATTAGTACACAGTCTATTTTATCGAAACATCAATTGAATAATTTGTTCACGTATTTATCGCACAATGCAGAACGAAATGAATCTTGCACGATTACCGTTAATGATCAACTACCTTTGTTATTAAGTAATGAGGATGTGCATGCATTGTTAAAAGATATAACAACGATAATGAACGAGGTGAATCAACCATGAGTAGAAGAAATAAAATACTAGTGCCTGAAGCAAGAGAGGGATTAGATCAACTAAAGGCAAAGATTGCAAAGGTCAATAACGAAAAAGATGCGAAATATGAAATTGCACGAGAGCAGGGAATTGACTTATCAAAAAATTATAATGGCAACATTAGAGCAAAGGACGCTGGGAAAATTGGTGGAACTTTAGGTGGAAGTATGGTAAAAGAAATGATTGAAATGGCAAAAAATAATATGAAAAAATAATAAATAAATCCCCTCTTCATAAAACGAAAAGGGGATTTTAATACTTAGCAATATTGGTTGTAAGCTGTAATTAAGTTGTTTACGATTTCTTCTACTTCATGGCCTTCGATTTCTTCACGTGGAATAAAGTGTAGCACTTGACCATTCTTCATTAATGCCATGGATGGGGAAGAAGGTTCTATGCCATCAAAGAATTCGCGCATTTTTGCTGTTGCCTCGCGATCTTGTCCAGCAAATACTGTAACTAGTTGATCTGGTTTTTTATCTTGTTCTAAGGAAAGTCTTGCAGCTGGTCTTGCTAATCCAGCAGCACAGCCGCAGACAGAGTTTACAACGACCAAAGAAGTTCCTTCCATCGTTGAAACAAATTCATTTACCTCTTCAGGGGTTAGTAATTCAGTAAAACCAGCTCCTGTTAGTTCGTCGCGCATTGGTTTTGAGACTTCCTTCATATATTGTTCATACGGATTCATTGTTATGTCCTCCTCATATACTAATTATTATTTTTACGTGTTGCCTGTGTCATCTGATGCCAAACAGACCCTTTACCAGCTTCGCCACCTTTAATTCGTTCTAAAGCCATATTCACTTGCATGCGAACTTCAAATTCAGGATCATTTACTGCTGCTTCTAGTGCCGGGATGGCAGTTTCATCACCAATTTCGTATAAAAACATGGCCGCACGCCAACGTACAAGTCGATTAGAATCGGAGAGAGATGCAATCATTTCTGGCATAGCTTGTTTAAACCCTAAATCAGAAATACAGTCACCAGCTGTCCGTCTCACGGTTACCGCTTTGTCTTTTAATGCTTTATATAAGTATGGTAACACTTCGGGTCCTTCGATCATTCCAAGGTAAGCAGTCGCCAAACGCCGGATCGACGCTTTTTCATCTTCCAAAGCTTTTGCCAGAAATGGTAGCTTGTCAAAGGATGGTTCCATATGATCAAGTGCTGCATACCTTACCTTCCAGTCTGCATGATGAAATACGGAAAGCGAAATATCATCCATTGTTGTTTGATTTTCTGGAGCTTCGCTATCGTTGTCTAATGCTATTTTTACTAATTGATTCAAACGATCTTGGTCATAACTTGCAGATAGTTCATCTACAATATCATTGCCAATTTCTTCTAGAGGACCATACCTTGGACGTTGCTCAACCCATTTTCTTTCCATGACAAAATTCGGCGAAGCGGCAGATGCCTCCATGGCAGCATCCATGAATATGGCCGGTAAACCAAAACGTTTTTCTTCATTCCCATCATCAAGCTTTACTTGCATTGGGATATTTCGAAACATCTGTATGCGTACTTTTACTTCGCCAAACGCCTCATCAGTAGCTTCTACTTTCCTTTGGTGGATGCTTTCCTGTAAGTTAACTTCTTCTGTACCAAGCGCTTTCCGTACTTCGGGAAGAATAACCTCCCAATCCACTTTCGGATGCCGTTCTAAAGCAATAAAGTCTACCACTTGGTATATTCCTTTCACGCCGTAAATCTGGAATAAAGACTGTATATACATAGGTGCACTGGATAAATCATCACCTTGTTTATAATTCCTTGTTTCGTTGTCTGGTAACAACTCGTTTAAGTTAATCTTCATTGAATGAGGACTTGGTGTTGGTTCAATGGATACAATTTTCAATAGTGCCCCCCCTTTTAGAGTATTACTTAGGAGTGATTTTAACAAAAATAATAGAGATATTCCATTTTGTTGAACTATAATCGTATCAGTCACAAAAAGGAGTGTCACATCTAGAAGTTCCGCCAAGATTATTATCTAGTCTTAAACATCAAGCTTTACTTCCACCCAACCTCTAACACTGTTAATAAACCAGATCCGATCGTAATGCTTTACTTCTTCTTTTTTGATTATTTTCTCTTTTATGACATCATGATCTAATAAATACTGTCTGTATGTTCCTGACAGTAATCCAGATTCGATTGGAGGAGTGAAATATTCTCCATGTAACTCTAATACAATATTCCCAATTGTGAATTCAGTTATTTCATGCTGTTCATTCCATAATAGTGTTGTAAAATATTGATCATCATTGTGTTGCTCATACATGTCGCGATAGGTAGTCTTGTGAAATAGAAACGGATTTTGAAGATCCACCGGTCCGCGTGCAAGGGTACAACTTATTGGTTGCTTTAAATCCTTTACCGGTTGAGCTTCTACTGACATATTCCCGTCCTTTTCAACAAGTAGCCTAGCTTTATATGTTCCTTTTGGATACTGACTTGCAAGATCATCTAATCTTAATTCAACATTTTTTACAGCCAATTCATAACCAAAATAATAAGAAGATCCTACCAGGCGCTTCATGTGATAATCACGCAGTGGATATTCACCATTTTCAAGTCGTAACGACTCTAACAATTGAAATTCCTTCCGTTTTTCCGTAAGTAATTGAGCCTTTGTTAATAGCTCTTCATATTCCCCTGATGCGGTAGAATCCCAAGTCACACCACCGCCAGCACCATATATTGCTTTTTGTGTTAACGTGTCTATTGTAACGGTTCGAATCGGGACGTTGAAAATCGCTTCTCGTTCGGGAGTAATAAACCCGATAGCACCGCAATAAACCTCTCTTGGTGTTTGTTCTAGTTCTGCAATATATTCCATTGTTCTTATTTTTGGTGCTCCAGTAATCGATCCGCATGGAAACAGTGCTTTGAACCAATCTAGGACTGTGGTGTTATTTTGGATTTCTGCTGTAATTGTTGACGTCATTTGATGGACGGTTGGATAAGACTCTATCTCAAATAATTTTGGTACATTAACAGTACCTGGTTTTGCTATTCGTCCGATGTCGTTCCTTAAGAGATCCACAATCATTAGGTTTTCTGCTTGATCTTTTTCAGACTGACTCAATTGATCCTTATATTTTTTATCCTCTTGCAAAAATCTCCCGCGTTTTGCAGTCCCTTTCATAGGTTTAGTAGAAATTCGGTTATGTTCTACATGAAAGAATAATTCTGGAGAAGCTGATAATATCCGGTATCTCCCAATGTTTATGTAAGCACTATAAGAAGATTGTTGATTTCTTGTTAGTTGCCGATAAAAAGAGAAATCATCACCTTGAAATGTAGCTTCTAATCGGGCGGTATAATTCACCTGATACGTATTCCCAACCTCAATCGCATCTTTAATTTTTTGGATACCTTGTTGGTAATCCTCGAAATTTGAGGTTAACTTCCAATCCGATACTTTGTAATCTCTTTCTTGATCCACCTCATTAAACTTGTGTGGCTTTTCAAATATCCCAAACCAAACGAGAGGAAGATTTCCTTTAGGGTGCGTATCATAATGACGGTCAAAAGCTGGTGCAGCCTCATAGGATACAAAGCCAGCTACATAATAACCATCTTGCAATGCTTGTTCTATGTTTGAAAATACAACTTCTACATCTACTAATTGATGTACTTCAAAAATTTGGACAGGTTTAGTGAACAAATATGGAGTTTTTACACCAGTACTATTCATAAATTCAAAGAGAAGATAAGGTTGCTCCACTTTTTTCACCTCGATCATGTTTCCATTTTATAGCCAACTCATAACTATTTTTTATCATAGTAAAACCATTCTCAGTCAAGATAGATTCTGGATGAAATTGTATTGCCTCAATTGGAAAATCCACATGGCGTACGCCCATTATTGCACTGTCTGCAGCAGTTGCACTTACTTTCAGTTGTGAAGGGATATGTGCAGGCGAAGCGACTAATGAATGATAACGGGTAATCTTCGATGGGCTAGACAACTCCTTGAAAACGCCTTGCTGATCATGGTCCATCAAGGTTACTTTTCCATGCATAGGGCTTTTTCCTTTTTCTACCTTACCGCCAAAATAATCGACAATGACTTGGAAGCCAAGGCAGACACCTAAAATCGGTGTGTCTCTGTAGAAATAATCAACAACCTCAGGACAAATGCCGGATTCAGTTGGGTCTCCAGGGCCTGGTGATAATACAATTAGATCTGGTTCTAGTTCTGTTATTTGTTCAACAGATGTATCATCATTACGAAATACAAGTACATCTGAAGTTAATTGTTTAAAGTACTGTACTAAGTTATAAGTAAAGGAATCGTAATTATCTATAATAACGATCATTTTTTAGTCTCCCTTTGTATATCAAATTCACAAGTTCCATTATAACCTGAATGGTTTTGGAAAGCATCTGGATGGCTTGATAAGCGTTAGTATAAACGTTCCAAAGGGATCAAAACAAAACTACCGTTCAACAAACAGACGGTAGTTACAACATTTCATATTTATCTAATAGCTAAGTCGACCCCAATCATTCCAACAATATCTTCTTCCTTAAAAATGGGATAAGAAAGAGAGATACAGATATTTTTTGTCAGAGCAGAAATATATACATCTGATACGTATGCATCTCCTTTCATTGCCTCAATAAACCATGGACGAGCTTTTGCATTTACGAGCCCTGCAGGTGGATTAGAATACACAAACGTACCATCCTTCCGATTAGACCAAACTGCTTCGATATCGGTATGTCGTTCAAAGAACGCATGGAGAACAGATGCGTGATGCTCCTGGTTTAATTGATATAAAGGTTCCTCAGCTAATAATGTTGTGATTTCTTCAGAAATGGCTTGTACAACTGTATCATCAACTTTAATTTGAGTGATATTTTCATCACTCTTAATAATTTCTTGTAATGCATTTGATGTAGTTGTCAATGATTCACTAATGGATAATACTTCTTCACTGCTCATAAATTGTGCATCCATATCCAATGAAACGCTGTCTACATGATCTTTATTTTTTACGGACATGTTAGATATTTCTTCTAATAGAGCAGCGATCTCTTGCACGCTACTTGTTTGTTCGCCAACTGCTTGTGTTGAACTTGAAACCATGGACGTAATGGTTTCAAGATTAGATTTAAAGGAATTTAGCAGTTTGATAACATCTTTTAATTGATTAGAACCGTCTTCTACTTGAACTGTCTCATCATTTACCATGTTCGTCGTGCGTGAAATTTCATCTTGGATCATCTGTAGGTTGCTTCTTGTCTGTGTTACTGCTTCGGAGGTTTGATTTGCGAGATTCCCTACTTCATTAGCGACAACTGCAAAACCTTTCCCTTCTTCTCCAGACCTCGCAGCCTCGATGGTAGCATTTAATGCTAAGATACTGGTTCGTTGGGATATTGCTCCTATTGTATCAATTACTTTATTTATCTCTTGTGAATGTGCTTCTAGTTGATTCATTTGTTTAATAAGTACGTAATGGCTTTTTAAAAGTGTGTCCATTTTGTCGTGAAGCATGTCTAAGGAGCCTAAGGAGTTTATTAATTCTTGGTAAGAAGTTTGACTATTTTCATGAATCTCTTCTGATACATTCGATATCTTTACTGCTGATGATTCAATTGCACTCATTTTATCAGACACCTGTATGGTGTTCTCCATTGTTTTTTCACTATGATTCTTTAACTCTTCTGTTCTATCTTTACTAGAAGTAGAAGTTTCATTTAGTGAAATAGCTGCTAACTTCATTTGTTCTACAATTCCTTTTAATTGATCGGCAGCAACTTGTAATTGACCATTGATATTGGAGTTATCATCCGCTTGGATTTCTGACTTAATATCTCTTATATTCCTTTTTGTCTTTAATAAAAACATGAACAATCCCCCTGTTGTGTAAAGTTAGTTAACATGATTATATCATGAATTGTGAGAATTTTGTCATAATTTCTATTTAGGTATTAAATAGAAAACATGGGGTTGGGTGGGGTGGACAAGTTATGAAAGAATTAATAGATATAATATAAATTTTTGAATACATTTCCTATGTAGTAAAGCAATATAAAAACTGCCCTGAAAGTCAGTGCTTCTAACTTTCTAGGGCAGCTCCTAGCATCATATATTTATTTTAATGCTTCGATAACTTCTTCAATTTTATCAAGTTCAGATTGTAAACCCCCACCACTTAAATACCATAGTGCTCCATCTAAGTAGACGATTTGATCATTTTTGTAAGCAGTAGTTTTCTTAATAATTTCATTTTCCATATCAGCATCAATATTTGATTCACCATTGATCGCAGCAGTGCGGTCGATAACGAATAGTACTTGCGGGTCAAATTCTAATATTGCTTCGAAACCGAAACTAGATCCATGAGATGATGCTTCAATATCTTCTGTTACAGGTTTAAATCCATATACATCATAAAGGTAACCGAAACGTGAATTCGTTGCAAAGCCTGATAAACTTCCTTCATTGTACATTGTAACTAAGCTCGTTTCATGTCCTTCAGCTAATGATTTAACTTCCTCTAAAGCAGTGTCAAATTGTGCTAGATATTCTTCTGCTTCTGTTTCTTTTCCGAACATTTTAGCTGCAATATCTACAGATCCTAAGAACGAATTCCAGTAGTCATCTTGTGTAGTACCAACGAATACGACATTTGGAGTGATTTCTTTCAGTTGATCATAGAATGCTGATTGGCGACCAGAGATAAAAATTACGTCCGGTTCTAAAGCTGCAATATCCTCTAGTAATGGTTCTTTTAAGCTACCAATGTTAGTGTATTGGTCTGATTCATAATCTTTTAAATGAGCTGGTAGTAGGCCGCCACCATTAGCAACCCCTACAATTCCTTCAACACCTAGTGCATCTAGTGTATCTAAGAATCCGAAATCAAACACAACAATGTTTTCTGGTTGTTCTTCAAATTCTACTTCTGCAAAGTTGTAAGTGACATCTTCTCCTGCAACTTCTGTAACAGTAGGTGAAACAGTCATTGGATAAGCGGAATTTTCACCTTCTCCTGCTTCTTCTGAATCAGAACCTTCTCCTTCAGATGTTTCGTTTTGTGCTGTTTGATCTTCTGCAGCAGATGCTTTATCTGCTTCCCCTTCTTCAGCACCACATGCAGCAAGCACTAATGCAAAAACTAATAGTAAAATAGCAATTTGCCATTTTTTCATCATTGTCCCTCTCCTTAGGTATGTATTTTAATAATGATAATCATTATCATTGATAACAATTATCATTGTATAATTGATAATCGTTCTCGTCAACACTTTTTTCCAGTTTTTAAATTTTTTTGTGAAAAAGTAGAAAAAGTAGAGTTTTATGATTAGTTGGGGTTATGATTTGTCCCATAAAAAGAGCCCAAAGAAGGAGCATTTTACACGCTTCTTCTTTGGGCTCTTTAAAACTTAACCATATCATGGTGTATGGGAATTAAAGTACACACAAATGCGACAACCATTTTGTTCTTGAACTGGAATATCCATATCATAAATTTCACGTAAAGCATCTGAATTTATTATCTCATTTGTAGGTCCATTTTTGATAAGTTTACCGTTTTTTAATGCTACAATGTTATCGGAATAGACAGATGCAAAATTGATATCGTGTAACACGATCACAACCGTTTTTCCTAATTCGTTCACAAGTCTACGTAATGTTTTCATAATTTGAACAGAATGTTTCATATCCAGATTGTTTAAAGGCTCGTCAAGTAAGACATAATCGGTATCTTGTGCAATAACCATTGCAATAAAAGCACGTTGCTTTTGTCCGCCGGATAACTCATCTAGAAATTGATCTTGCATGTCGATTAAATTCATATATTCCAATGCTTGATCCACATACTTAAGATCTTCATCATTTAAGCGACCTTTTGAATAAGGATAACGACCAAATGAAACTAATTCACGGACAGTTAAACGAACATTAATAAAGTTTGCTTGTCTTAGAATGGAAACACGTTTGGCGAATTCCGTAGATTTCCACTTTTTCACATTATTTTTATCAAGTAGCACTTCTCCGGTATCTGCATCTAATAATCTACTAACCATAGATAGTAGGGTAGATTTACCGGCACCATTTGGTCCAATGAACGATGTGATGGTGCCATTTTGAATAGAAATAGATACGTCCTCAACGACATTTTTTTTATTAAATTTTTTTGTTAAACCTTTAATTTCTATCATGCAGCAGACCTACTTTCCCTTAGTAATAAGTAAATGAAGTAAATACCACCAACAAAGTTAATGATGACACTAATGGTCGTACGTAACTCTAATATATGCTCTACAATAAATTGACCACCAACTAATGCAACGATACTAAACAAACTAGCGCCGATAATTAACACAGAGTGCCTATATGTTGAAAAAAACTGATAGGATAAATTGGCGACAATCAAACCAAAAAACGTAATAGAACCTACTAATGCAGTAGAAGTAGCAATTAATATGGATGATAAAATGAGAATATTCATCACCATCCGGTCATAGTTAATACCTAGATTCATTGCATTTTCACGTCCGAGTGACATGACATCAAGTTTTTTAATTATAAATGAACCGTAAATAAGCGAAAGTGCCACAATTCCGGTTGCAATATACAACAACTCAGCCTTCACTTTCGAGAAGGAAGCAAATAAAATAGACTGAAGTCCGAGATATTCAACTGGATCAATTAATACTTGCAAGAAAGTTACTAAGCTTCCTAAAAGTGTTCCGATAATCATTCCAATAAGTAATAAAAGGAAAATCGGATATTTATTCGCGCGGAATAGAAAACGATAGAGTAAAAGAGCAAATATGACCATCGCTGCTAATGCAACACCAAAATTTAAATATTTGTTAATAATCCAGATAGACATAGATCCTGCAAAGAAATAAATAACAGTTTGAACGACTTCATACATAGATCCAATTCCCATTACAGAAGGGGTTAAGATTCGGTTTTGTGTAATCGTTTGGAACACAACCGTTGCATAAGAAATTGCAATGCCTGTAACAACCATAGCCGCTACCCGAATCATACGTCTAGGGAAGGCGTAATCAAATCCGCCTTTTATATCATAAAAACCATATAGTAGGACACTAATCACTACTAAAATAAATAATATGAACATTTTTGTCCTATTTCGCATATGCTCTCCCCCTAAATAACATAATTAAGAAGATCGCACTACCGATTACTGCCACGGTGACATTGACTGGGATTTCATACGGGTGAATAATAACTCGACCTATAATGTCACATATTAGCAAGAAAACGATACCTAGGAAAATAGTATGTGGGATAATTTTCCGCAAGTTGTCTCCTAAATATATCGATACAATATTCGGGACAATCAGACCTAAAAATGGAATGACTCCAACAGTTAAGACTACTGTTGTAGCAATAACCGCCACAAGAATAAGTCCGATATTTAACACAAGTTTATAGCTTAATCCTAAATTTTTCGCGAACTCTTCACCCATGCCAGCAACGGTAAATTTATTCGCATACAAATACGCTAATATAATAGCAGGTACACTAACATACAACAATTCATAGCGACCAGATATAATTAATGTGAAACTTCCCATTAACCAAGCAGATATATTTTGGAGAAGATCTGCTTCATAGGCAAAGAATGTTGTAATGGACGATAAAATGTTTCCGTACATTATTCCGATTAACGGTACAAAAATTGCGTCTTTAAATTTGATTTTGTCTAGTATTTGCATAAACACGAAGGTACCAAGTAGCGCAAATGCAAAACTGAAAAGTACTTGTTGTGTGTATGTAACGTTTGTAATAAATAACATAGAAATTAAAATTCCTAGTTTAGCTGCATCAAGGGTACCAGCAGTAGTTGGAGATACAAATTTGTTACGACTTAATGATTGCATGATAAGCCCGGCAATACTCATTCCAGCTCCTGCCAAGATTATTGCTATCAATCGGGGAACACGGCTAACAAAGAAAATATGTGCCTCATCAGAATTTAAATCTAATAAGTTACTAATCTTAATATCGATTGCACCGATAAACAACGATATAAAAGATAGAATGAGAGTAGTAGTAATTAAAATCCACAGTTTCATATGTAATCCTCATTACTTATTGTATTCTCAGAATGTAATTGAAAATGATTATCATTCTAAGTGTGCGTAAATTATAATCAAAGATGAAGTTGATGTCAACAAGCGTTCGACAGTAAAATGGGTGAAAGTGGAAGGTTAATAAATGACAATCTTTACTTTTTTTGATTTTAACAATTTGATCTTAGGAGATGATCATTGGAAAAGTTAGTTTATGGAAGGAGCTGTTGTTTTCTAGTTAATTGAGGATAACGAATATTCTTAATGGATAATTATGAACTTATCATCTATTTTCATGCACTTTTATTTTATATTAATAAAAGCTATATCTTGCATATAGTTTGAAAAAAATATGTTGAAACTTGTCACATATATAGGTATTATGTAGGTATAATAACCTAAATAAATAACACTATATGAGAAAAAGGCAAACTTCCTGAAAAGGTAGGACGCAAAGCTTAGGGTCTAAGGTCGCATTGACTATGATTGCCTAGCTGCCAACATTGCTGCTATATACATCGGCTTTTGGCTATTTCGCTTTTTAGAAATAGTCTTTTTTATTTTCTCATTTAGTAGTAAAGGGGGAAGCAGAACTTGACTACTAATCAATCTTTAACAGCTAATCAAGTTGTAAAGGAGTTTTATAATGGTTTAATTCATTCGGTACATACCGTAATTCCGGTAGAACATGCTGTTGGAAGTCCGAGTATAATAAAAAGTTCCGTAGAGATACCGTTTGGTGTTTCCATTCATTTTACTGGTGATTTAATAGGAGAATTAGTTTTTAAAGCTAACGTCAGATTATTTAGTGACCTTGGAGAAGCAATGTTTGGAATGGCGTTAAGCGAGGAAATGATCGATTCCTTTTCTGGGGAATTGGGAAATATGTTAGCTGGAAGCCTTTCAACTCATCTATCATCTAAGCAGATTAATACGAATATTTCACACCCTGTTGTACAACGAAGTACTTTGATTCCACACGCACAAAGATCGATTCTAACACCCATTACTTTCTCTTCTTTAGGGGATATGGAGATCTTTTTGTTAGTAAATGCTTAATATAGCGCTAATAATTCCCCCTAATAAGTAAACGTATTCATAACAAATAACTGGTATTTTTATTGTTTTGATGCGAAGCAATATCTGTCATCTATGGCAAATACATAATTTTATGAGGTGCATAATGAAAAAGCTAGTCAACTTGCGTAACAAATCAGCATTGAATTTTAAGACCATTCGAGGAAGGATTTTATTTGGTTTTTCCTTTATCGTGGCGCTAATTATTGTATATGGAGGTTATACAACTTTCAATTCAACACAAATTAGTAATGAATCAAAGGATATTGCAGAATTTCAACTTCCCTTACTTATCGCAGATGAAGCACTTGCCTTTAATATATCTGAGAGAATTGGTTTAACAAGAGCATATGTTTTAAATGGGAATGAAGAGTACAAGCAACAATTTGAACAATTAACAGAGGAAAGTGAAGTCCTACAACAAGAAGCGTTGGGATTATCAGACTCTGAAGTATTTACAGAGTTAGTAGGAAAAAGTGATTCTTGGGAGCAAGCAGTATATCAATTTGTCTTTAACGAATATGACGCAGGAAATATTGAAGTCGCGCAGCAAAATTTAGAAACAGTAATTAAGCCAGTTGCCGATGAGGTGATTGTTGGGTTCAAAGAACTAATTAATCAAAGAGAGCAACAAATAGAAGCAGCGGCTGGCGACTTGAACCAACAAAGTCAAACATCTATTGTGGTTGGAGCAATTTTAACCATTGTTGTGGCAATTTTAAGTATAGTGATTGCTTTGTTCGTTTCGGTAATTATTTCTAAACCAATTAAAAGAGTTAGTGAACGTATGAATCAAATGGCAGCTGGTGATTTAAGTGGGGAACCATTGGGGATTAAATCTAAAGATGAAGTCGGCCAATTAGTGGATGCAACGAATCAAATGAATAGGAACATCCGTGACCTATTAAGTGAAATTAGTGTTGTGTCAGGTACTGTATCGGGTCAAAGTGAAGAGTTAACACAGGCTTCAAATGAAGTGAAAGAAGGCGGTACTCAAATTGCATCTACCATGCAACAATTGTCTTCTGGAGCTGAAACACAAGCAAGTACAACAAACGATTTGCAATCATCCATGTCTAATTTTATTGATAAAATTTATGATGCAAATGAAAATGGGGAAATGGTGCATCAATCATCAAAACAAGTGCTAGCCTTAACGCAAAATGGTAGCCAACTAATGAAATCTTCTATTGACCAAATGAGTGCCATCGATCGCATTGTTAAAGATGCTGTAGACAAAGTGAAAGGATTGGATCAACAGTCACAAGAGGTTACGAAATTAGTTAGTGTAATCAAAGATATTGCCGAACAAACCAATTTGTTGGCTCTAAATGCAGCTATTGAAGCAGCCCGTGCAGGTGAACATGGGAAAGGCTTTGCTGTAGTAGCTGATGAAGTTAGAAAGCTTGCGGAACAAGTATCGATATCTGTAACGGATATTACGCAAATTGTTCAAAACATCCAAACGGAAACGGGAGCTGTAACAGCCTCACTTCAAGGTGGGTACACAGAAGTGGAGAATGGAATGAATCAAGTAGTAACAACAGGTGAAACTTTCGAGGAGATCAATGGTAGCTTGAGTGAGATGGCGGCTGGTGTAAGACAAATATCAGAGAATTTAGCAACTATTGCAGGTAATAGTGATGCTATAAATGAGTCTATTGAAGAAATTGCATCGGTCTCAGAGGAATCTGCTGCAGGTATTGAACAAACAGCTGCATCTGTACAACAAACAAGTAGCTCAATGGACGAAATTGCAAGCAGTTCTAACCAACTTGCAAAGTCAGCAGAGAATTTAAATGATTTAGTTGCTAGATTCAAGTTGTAATATAAAGCAGTAAATCCGTACACAAAAAAGTCAGTCAATTTACAAGAGAGCGTTGATTTTTGTCGAATAAAGAGGTATTCTTTATTTAATAATACGATAGTCCTAGTTAATCGTTTATAATCTAGTACTGTAAATATATCTATCTCGTGTCTATGTAAATGGCAATAGGATGCTATACCTACAAGAAGGATAGCAGAGGGGGGAAAAGTATGACTACATCTAAAGAAGCGAACATTAATCACATCATTAAAGAAGTTTACAATGGCACAATTAAATCTATTAATAATGTTATACCTATTGAGAACACGATTGGCGGCCCTCAATTAATAGAAAAACCCTTAAAAGTAGAATTTGGGGTTATGATAGGATTTACAGGGGATTTAAAGGGAGAATTAGTTGTAAAATCTACGTCAAATGTGTTTGCAAGTATAGGAGAAAAGATGTTTGGCATGCCTTTGTCTGACGAAATGCTAGATTCTTTTTCAGGAGAGTTAGGTAACATGATCGCAGGAAGCTTATCTACACAAATAGCTGAAAGTGGTATACATACGGATATCACACACCCAACTGTCCTTAATGGAAGTACGAGTCTATCGGGTTTTAAAAGAGCTTTATTAGTAAATGTAAATTATCCTTCTATAGGAGATATGCAAATCAACTTACTTTTAAACCAATAAATAAAGATAATAAAGGAGGTTGTATGTAATGGCAGACGCTATCAAAATAATTATTTTTAAGTTGCACAATCAAGAATATGGCGCAAATATAACTCAAATTCGCTCCATAGAGAAGTTACAAGATGTTGTTAAGGTACCTCAAACATCTGATTTTATCAAAGGAATTATCAACTTGAGAGGCCAGGTTACTCCAATTATTGACTTAAAACAGCGTCTTGGAATGCAAGAAACGGAAAAAACAGATCAAACAAGAGTATTAATTGCGAGCATGAATAATATTGAGGTTGGATTGATTGTTGATAGTGCAACAGATGTAATTGATATTGAAACAAGCTTGATTGAGGAAACACCAGAAATGGTTCAGGGTGTTGATTCAAAGTACTTAAATGGTGTTGCAAAGTTAGATAATCGATTATTACTATTACTAGACTTGGAAAATGTATTGAATTATAAAGAGATCGACGAAGTAAAGCAAGTAATTGAAGATTAAATTGTAAAAAGATAAAAGTGGGGGAAAAAAATGGCAAGAGTTTTAATTACAGATGATGCAGCATTTATGAGAATGCAACTTAAAAATATCTTTACTTCTCAAGGACATGAAGTAGTAGGGGAAGCAGAAAATGGCCAAGTAGCAGTGGAGAAGTATAAAGAGTTAAAACCTGACCTGGTTTCCATGGATATCACCATGCCAGAAATGAACGGAGTAGAAGCCGTGAAACAAATTAAGAGTATAGATCCAGGAGCAACCATTGTTATGTGCTCAGCAATGGGACAACAACAAATGGTTCTAGAAGCTATACAAGCAGGTGCAAAGGATTTTATTGTAAAACCATTTGATGAAGAGAGAATTAAACAAGCTTTATCAAAGATTTTCTAAAGAAGCTAAATTACTACATAAAATGTGTTATGGACTAGCTAATTAGAAGAATCTACGTAATAGATTCTTCTAATCTTGCTTCTCGTAATGCACATTCTCTGGAATCAAGTTGATTTTTTGTTCAAACTATATCTGTTCAATAATTCTTATCTGTGAAAAACGACTTAGTTCCGGTTACAAACGCAGATTAATCCACTTACATAACTCCTAGAATAACTAGCCTAAGTCAAATAATCCAAATAGTTTTTTGTCTTATAATGATAGCGGTTACAACAACACTGCTATTTCATATTACAAAAGATATATAAAAAAAAGAGGTGTGGGGATGAAAAAGTTCTTATCTGAATTACGTATAAAAGGAATTGAATTATTTAAGAAGAAGAATAAAAGTCCGAAGAAAAAAGAATTAAAGGATAAGGCAAAGAAAGAAAAACCGGTAAAAGAAAAAAGTGAAAATGGGAAAGGAACTACAAACCTTCTTGCTTTCAAAAGTATCAGAGCGCGTATCATGTTTGGATTCTCGATTGTAATAGCGTTAGTAGCTATACTAGGTATTACAATAGGATTATCAATGAACGCAGTTAAAAGTGATACAGAGAGAATTATGGATGAAGAATTACCTATACTACTTGCAAATGAAAAACTACAAATTAATATTACAGAGCGGATCAGTGCAGCGCAAGCCTACGTTTTATATGGAACGCCTAACTATGTACAACGTTTTGATAACCTATCAGAGGAAAGTATCGAATTAGAGCAATCATTATTAGATAGTATGCAAGATACTACTGAATTAGAGGCTATCATAAGTCAAACAAGAGATTTAGAGGAATATATTCGTAATGATGTGTTCCAAGCTTATGCTGATGGTAAAGAAAATATGGCTGGCCTTAATTTAGGTACGGTTAACTCAAAATATGTAGCAATTCGATCTGCATATATGACATTTGTAGAGGATCAAGAAACGACGATGGAAAATAAAGGAAAGGACCTTGTTTCATCTGCAAATGCTTCGATGATCGTCACGGTAGTTATATCTGTGTTGGTTATACTTGTTAGTGTTGCAATTGGTTTCGTGGTAAACCTTATCTCTAAACCAATTAGACAAGTAAGTGAACGAATGGAACAAATAGCTAATGGAGATTTAAGCCACGATCCGTTAGAAAGTAAGTCAAGTGACGAGATTGGTGTATTAGTGGCAGCAACGAATAAAATGAATGAGAACTTACAAGAGCTTTTAGGGAAGATTAGCAATGTATCTGATTCTGTTTCAGGTCAAAGCGATTATTTAACACAAGCAGCAAGTGAAGTGAAAGAAGGAAGTTATCAGGTTGCTTCTACGATGCAAGAATTGTCCTCTGGTGCTGAAACACAGGCAAATCATGCAAGTGAGTTAGCTACAGCGATGGCTACTTTCTCTGAAAAGGTAAACCAGGCTAATATTAGTGGGGAAGTAGTATATGAATCATCTCAAGAAGTTTTAGGTTTAACACAAGAAGGGCGAAATGCAATGGATCTATCTATCAGTCAAATGAAAATGATTGATCAGATTGTGCAAGAAGCTGTAGATAAAGTAAAAGGGTTGGATCAACAATCACAAAAAATCACAAAACTAGTAGGTGTGATAAAAGATATCGCAGATCAAACCAATTTACTTGCTTTAAATGCTGCGATTGAAGCAGCCAGAGCAGGGGAACATGGAAGAGGTTTTGCTGTAGTAGCTGATGAAGTTAGAAAACTAGCAGAACAAGTATCACTATCGGTAACTGATATTACACAAATCGTTACAAGTATCCAGAGTGAAACAAATAGTGTTACAGATTCATTAACTGGTGGGTATAAACAAGTAGAAGGTGGAATGAATCAGGTCATCTCTACTGGTGAAACATTCGAGCGAATTAATAATGCATTAATTGAAATGAGTGAAGGAATCAAATCGATTTCTACTAATCTTTCTGATATTGCATCAAATAGTGAGGAAATGAATAAATCAGTAGAAGAGATTGCTGCAGTTTCGGAAGAGTCAGCTGCTGGTATTGAGCAAACATCAGCATCTGTACAACAAACAACAACATCGATGGAAGAAGTCTCTGCAAGCTCTAAAGAGTTAGCTGGCTTAACAGAAAGTTTGAATGACTTAATTGCACGTTTTAAACTGAAGGAATAGTGAAAGGAGCTCGGTCAATATTACTTTGGCCGGGTTTTCTTTATAGGTATGATGCTGATACGATTATGGTCATCCAACAAGGAGAAATAGCTGAAGAGGGAATTTATCATCAGTTGATCTCTAAAAAGGGAATCTATTATAAGATGATTAGAAATCAAATTTAGTTAACACAGCAAGTGTAAACATAGAATGCTTAGCCCTTACCAATACTGGGCTAAGCTATTTTATTTTATAGGATTGTTTTTTCTATTTTAAAATAAAGAAGGTTCATAAGGCTTTTTACTTTCCCGGTACATTGATCTTATGTATTCCCTTTTACTATTGTAGGTAATGTGTTTCTAAAGCGCTTTACATAAGGTATAAAGTATGTGATTAGTGCTCCTGTTACAAGCGCATTAATTAAAGTACCAATACCAATCGCACCGTCAAAAAAGAAAGCTAATACTACCAATACTAAGCTGATACAAGCTCTGGAGTACGTTACACTCCAACCAGTTAGTTTTGACATGACTAACATAGAACGATCTAAAGGATTAGGTGCGAATTTCGATTGCAGGTATGTAGCAACACCGACTCCAGTTAATAGAATCCCTAAAGTTAAACAGATATACTGACCGATCCAACTAGATGGTTCAATCCAACCTCTTATAAGAAAGAGCCAAAAGTCTATACCAGCTCCCGTAATGAGTGAAGTGAGCAATGCAAGGTATTCAGGTTTCTTTTTTTCTGCAAGTGCATTGCACAGGACCATGGTTAACCCTACTACTATTTCCCAACTTCCAATCGTTAATCCGAATGTGCGATGTAACCCTACTAAAAGTGCATCAAATGGTGATGCCCCTAAGGTGGATTGAATGGTAAGTGCAATCCCAAGTGTAAGTATGAGAATTCCACTGACAAAAAAGAGAAAGCCTTCTCTAATAAATCGCATGATCAAGCAGTCCCCCTTTTTTACTCCAATTTTAAGATGTTCATCAATTTTATACCAATTATGTAATGATAAGACTTAATGACCTATATTTCAATTGATTACACCTGTGCAAATACTCGGATAAGATAGTGGATTATCTGGTACAGCTTATGTATCATTTAAGTAACAACTATTATTGGAGGGATGAAAATGGCTGATTTATTTACACCTTTTATAAAGAACGAGCGGCACAGTGAGTTATATCAACGGGCTTCAAAGCTTGCTGTAAAAGTGAAAGAAAGAGTAAAAGATTCAGAGGAAAGTGCGACATTCTCCATAGATAACTTACGAGACTTGAAAGCAGATGGGTATGTTTCTTTACCTTTACCGAAAGCATTTGGTGGTGAGGACTTAAGCTTATATGAATTATTGTTGATCCAGGAAAAATTAGCAGTTGGAGACGGTGCAACAGCGTTATCTATTGGTTGGCATATGGGAGTTGTCATGGAACTTAGTGAACAAGCACTTTGGTCAGATGACAAGTTTATCATGATTGCAAAAGAAATAAGCGAACAAAAAGCGGTATTAAACCGAGCGGCTACAGAACCAGCAACTGGAAGTCCAACAAGAGGTGGAATTCCTGAAACCAAAGCAATTCGAAACGGTGATACGTACACAATTAATGGTAGAAAAACATTTACAACGATGGCTAGCGTATTAGATTATTTTATTGTATCTGCATTTGTAGAAGATCAAGGTGCTGTAGGATGGTTTCTCATTCATAAAGATACCCCAGGAATTCGAGTAGAGCATACATGGGATACGTTAGGGATGAGAGGAACAGGTAGTGATGACTTAGTATTAGAGAATGTTGTCTTGAAGGAAGATATGTTAGTGGAAGTTAACCAGAAGAAGAAGTCGGCACCTAAAGGTTGGTTATTACATATACCTGCTTGTTACCTAGGAATAGCTATTGCTGCAAGAAATGATGCAATTGAATTCGCTAAGAATTTCCAACCGAATAGTTTAAAAACGCCTATTTCAGAGGTACCCCATGTAAGACAAAAAATCGGTGAAATGGACTTAAAACTAATGCAAGCCCGCCACTTCATGTATGCTATTGCAGAAAGATGGGATCAATATCCGGAACAACGAGAAAGTTTAGGTGCAGAGCTTGCGGCAGTTAAGACAGTTGCGACAAATATTGCCAATGAAGTCGTAGATCTTGCTATGCGAATAGTGGGTGGCAGAGGCTTATCTAAAAACCTTGCTTTTGAACAGTATTACCGAGATGTAAGAGCTGGATTACATAATCCACCTATGGATGACATGGTTATTCAAATGCTCGCAGGTAACGCGCTAAGAGATTAAACTTTTCAAATTTTGTTCATAGCGTATTGCTCCACATCGTAATATAAATATATAGATGATGGAGGGGATTATATTGGCTATCGTAAACCCTAAACAGGAGTACACTTATGAACAAATGGAAAAAGACATCGATATGTTACAACAAACATATCCAGATATCATTACAAAAGAAGTTATTGGTTATTCTGTTGATGGAAGAAACATATATGCAATAAAGTTAGGTACAGGAAAAGCTGAAATATTTTTGAACGGTGCACATCATGCAAGGGAATGGCTAACCACATGTTTATTAATGCATATGCTAGAGACCTACAGTAAAGCATATACAAACAAAGCGAAGATAGGTGCTTATGATGCGCATCATATTTTATCTAACACAGCCGTATGGTTTGTGCCGATGGTGAATCCAGATGGGGTAATGCTTGTACAACAGGGACATAAAAGTGCTAGCAATCCAGAAAAAGTGTTGCTACTTAATGATGGGAGTGCTGACTTTTCGTCTTGGAAATCAAATATCCGAGGTGTAGATTTAAATCGGCAGTATCCAGCTGATTGGGATGAGATTGCTGATGATACGGGAAAACCTGGTCCAATGATGTATAAAGGTCCATATCCATTAAGTGAACCAGAATCCAAGGCAATGGTTGATTTCACTTTAAAACATGATTTTAAAACAGCCGTAGCTTATCATTCATCAGGGGAAGAATTGTTCTGGAAATATAAAATCAGTGGAGAGCTTTTAAATACATCTAGGCGACTGGCAGAAATGATTTGTGATAAAACGGGTTATGAATTAGTTTTTCCAGGACAAAATCCGAGTGGTGGAGGATATACCGATTGGTTTTTGACACATATAAAACAACCAGGTTTTACACCAGAAATCTCACCATTGGTTGGTCCGAGGCCAGTTCCTTTAGAAAACTATGATAAAATTTGGAACGACAATAAAGAAGTGGGATTAATGCTAGCGCATGAAGTGAATCTTAATAAAGAAAAAAGGTAAAGGAGAAAGGGTAACCCTTTCTCCTTTTGTATGGATTATGCATGCTTCCGTTGTAATTCATGCATAATGACATCTTCATATTCGCTTAGTAGCAAATGAAATATATGATTCCAAGTTTTTGATTGTGCATAGATAATTGCATTTTCAGACATATGTCTTCTCTTCTTTTCATCTGTAAGCAAACTAGTGATCGCGTCCATAAAGCTTTTCGTATCTAGAGGATTACATAGCATGCCGTTTTTGTTGTGTTGAATGATATGTTTCACACCACCAGCATTTGCACCAATAGCGGGTGTTCCTGATGCTAATGCCTCTAATACTACGTTGCCAAATGTTTCGGTAGAGGAAGGGAATACAAATAAATCAGATGCAGCATAAACGGTAGCCAAATCTTTTCCGTGTAAGTAGCCAGTTAAGGTGACAGAAGACGAGGCAAGTTGGTCTGTTAAGTCTTGTTTCAAAGGACCGTCACCAACAATTAGCCAATGAATTTGTTTAGAAACCTCGATTGGTAAGGATTTTATAATATTAACTAAACAAGGAATATCTTTTTCAGGGGAGAGTCTTCCTACATACGATAGTATATATTTCTCTTTTATTTGATATTTCTCACGAAGGTGTTGATGACTATAGTTCGAATGAAATTGTGAACGATCTATACCTCTTTCCCATATCTCAAGGTTATTAAAACCTCTACGCTTTAACTGGTGTAATGTGTCTAAGGAAGGAACAAATATTTTTTCCATTGGACGATGAAACCACGTAAGGTATTTCCATAATGCATTCGATAGTTTTCCTAACTTATAGTACGTTAAATATTTATCAAAATCCGTATGATAAGAACCGACTAAAGGGATGTTAAACTTTTGTGCGTATTTAATTCCGCATAATCCAATACTGAACGGTGTAGCAACATGGATAATATCTGGAGCAAATTGCTTTAGCTCTGCTTTCACATGTAACCAATTTGGAATGGAAAAACGACACTCAGGATAAAGAAGAAATGGGATACTCGTGTGATGGTAAATATTTGCTGAACCTCCTACTGTTTTAGAGCTCTTAGGTGCAAATACTTTATAGTTATGTCCGCACAATTCTAAGAAATCGGTGAAACGCTGCAGCGTTTTCGCAACCCCATTCACATCAGGACTATAAGTATCCGTAAAGATCGCTATATTCATATTCATCACTCCTCTGTTGAATAAATTGTTCCTATAATAAAGATATAAAGGCAAAATGTTAAATTCGACCTTATTTAGTTAAGAAACCGTTAAGATTCTGTTTACTTCAATTAATATTTTTATTCTATAGGAGATTATTTTTTATGTGGTTTGTGATGGAAATGCGAGTATTCTCTCTATTATCGGGATGAAAACAGTGATTGTTATGTAAATAAGGGTTCATTGCCGCAAGAGGATTTTGGCGGTCATGAAAGCCCTTATTTGATCAAAATCTATGAACATACAATGTTCTAGCATTTAATCTACAGGACCAGAAGATTCATTACTTGTGGTTGGCAAAATGAACTGGAATACGGCGCATGTAATATAGAAACTGGCAAAAGCAGCAGATAAGAAAGGGATTCTTCTTAAAAGAATCCCTTTATAAAAGGCATATGTTATTAGTGATCTTCATCCCTCTTTTTATGCAGTTCAATTATGTCTTTATCCGGTTGTTCTTCTGAAAATTCGGTTTGAAAATTGTTTGCTGTATAGCTTCTATTAACATAAATTACTTCTTCTTCTCCTAATACTTTATTTTGCATATACAAGTGAAATACTGCTTCAGAAGAACTGATTAAGATGGCACTAAAAAAGGAGAGGAAGAGAATTCCGTTTCCTGGTGGTTCAAATAGCATGTTACTAAGTAACCAAATAGCTATAAATGATAATCCGAAATCAGAAATGGTAGCAATCAAATTCCCAAACCTTGGTAAAATGTACAAATCCCCTATTACATATGCCAAGCCTGTTACTAACACACTTAGGACAAAAATATCGGCCAACGAAGCTGAATAGAACACTGCTAAAATTGAAAATAAAACAATGCTGATGACAATGAATTTTATAGCTAATGCTTTTAAATGTTTCATGTTGACCACCTTTCAAGAAATTACTACTATTATTTACAAAAATTCAAGAGCTATGTAATAAACCTAAACCATATTTTATCCAGGATATAGGTAGAAATTAACTTGATAATGGTAATGCTACTAGTGGGTGATGTTATGGAAGGTGAATATATAAAATACTTGTCAAAAGAAGATATAAAAAAATATGAAGCGTTTAGAAAAAAACTTTTCGAATCAGAGGATATGGAACAAATGAAACAAATCATCCCTTATTTAGCCTTGTTAAAGGGGAAAGCTTATGCGAATTATGAAGCTGTCAACAAAAGCTCGGATAATTAAATAAGACAATATCGTGAATTTTAATGATCAAACGTTGAACGAGTTATTATTCTGCTATAATTATGTTAAACCTTTGGTTAGGAGATATTGGAATGTTCAATAAGATACTATTAGCTTCGGATGGATCTGAACACGCAATAAGAGCTGCGGATAACGCAATAGCCCTAGCAAGAAATATTCATGCAAAAATAACAATAGCTTATGTCGTTGATATTAAAAAGTCAAAAGCTAATGTATTACATAATAGAAACTCGATTTGTGTAGAGCGTAATCGTAAAGAGCTCCTAATGTTAACAGAGCAAAAGATGAAACGAGAAAATGTGAAATATGAAGTAAAGATACTATCTGGTGAAGCTGGTCCCACCATCGTAAAATATGCAAATGAAAATGATGTAGATATTTGTGTTATTGGAAGCAGAGGCTTACATTCACTTCAAGAAATGGTACTTGGAAGCGTAAGTCATAAGGTTGCAAAACGAGTAGCATGTCCTGTTATGATTGTGAAATGAAGAACTAGGCACCGACATGCCTAGTTCTGTTTTTTTTGGTAGTAGGAGAAAATTGGTTATTGGTTTTTATATTGTGGCTCTTGTGACTCGATGTATTGTAAACGAGCTTTCAAGTTATCTAGAATTTGTTGCTGTTGATTACCTAAATTTTGAAACATTTGTTTAGCCGTTTGATCTTGTGTTTCTAGCGCAAAGCTGTGTAAACTCGCTAGGGCACTTTCACAACTAGAAATTGCTTGTTGCATTTGTGTACCTACAGTCAATGTAATCACCTCCTCCATAACATGTTTCCCCTGATAAGTTGTATTATGAAATTTATTTAATCTCCCTATTTGAAGAAATTTATAAATTTTTGACGAATAGAATAAATTCCATCGACAAAATGATGTTTGAGTCCATATCATTTAGGAAATAGAACTACTATAGCTTCTATCTAGCCGAAACTATAGGGAGGGATTTTAATGAAGCTAGAAGGAAAATTAAAGGAATTACAGAACGTAGAGTTAGAAAAACCAAACAGTGTGTTTAGCATGTACTTAAACACAGATCCAGCTGATCCTGAAGGTCAGGGATCGCAATGGAGGATACAGTTAAAAAATGGTTTAAACAGTTTTGAGAATTATTTAGAGCGTAGTGATGACAAAGAGGAATTAAAGAACTTTAGAAAAGTACGCAAACAAGTTGATGATTATGTTAATCATAATCACATGAAATTTCAAAAGAGTGTAATCCTTTTTGCCTCCCCGGATCAGTCAGTATGGTTCGCAGAGAGTTTGCAGATGCGTGTAAGGACAGAGTTTTTCTGGCAGGAATCCCCGGTAACCGATCAATTATATCAACTAAAATCCATGTTCCCTAAATTAGGTATTATTTTAGTACAACAAAGCCAAGTGAAGGTTATTGAAGCAGAGTTAGGAAGTATTTTAAATACTGAGCATTATGAACTAGATATAGATACGGAAGATTGGCGCCAACATGCTGGACCGAGACCCCATTCAGATACGGGGAAAGGCGGAAAGAATCTACAGACGGATCATTTTGATGAGCGGTTTAAAGCCAATCAGAAGCGTTGGTACAAAAGCATTGCTCCTAAGTTGGACAAGCTCGCCAAGGACCACGGATGGATGAGAATTTATATTGCTGGTGACAAAGATGAAGCCAAAGATATCGCTCATTATATGAATAAGCCAATTGATAAATTGGAGAATCGAAATATTCTTGAACATGATGAGTTAAAAGTGATTGAGCAAGTTGTAGCATAAAAGAAGACCATCCTGATCTATTGGTTAGGATGGTCTTTTACGTCAATATTATAAAAATGAGAATGACAGCACTAAAACTTATAAATAAGGATGTAAGTATATAAATAAATGCTTGTTTTAGATGGCCCGCTTGCAACATCGTTAATGTCTCCGTACCAAACGTTGAAAATGTTGTGTAGGAACCACAAAAACCAGTACCAAAAAGTAGCCATAAGTCAGCATGTAAATATTCCTTTTCCCAAAACACAAAAAGCAGTCCGAGTAAAAGTGAGCCGCTAATATTAGCAATCCATGTACCATATGGCTTTAACGGGGTTCGATTAAAAGCCAAACTAATTTGATATCTACAAATTGCACCTATAAATCCACCAGAAGCAACAAGTAATAAGTTCACTTGTTTTTCTCCTTTCTAGTTGAGAGTGTATATCCAAGGTAACAACAGAATAGACCGCCAAAAACTTGAGCAAATACGTATAATATACTTATGTAATAGCTCTGATGCCACAGGTTGATTGTTTCCACCGAAAAGGTAGAAAATGTGGTAAAAGAGCCGATGAATCCCGAGGTAACCGCTGTTATAAGAATTGGAGGTAGCAGTTTACGTAAGACAATATGATTCGTAATGAAAGCCAACAAAAAACAACCAATTACGTTCACCATAAGCGTAGCATAAGGGAAACCCTCCGAGTAGGTTATCCCTGAAATCCAGTACCGAGCAGATGCACCTAATGCGCCACCTAGTCCAATTAAAAGGAATAAACTGAATCGGCTTCGTGTTATTGACATCCTGGACATAATCCATAGATTTCGAATTTATGATCTTGGATGGCGAAACTTTTCAATTCCTCTTGAATATCATCCATTGGGCATCTGTGGATTTCTTTTGTTACACCACATTCTTTGCAAATAAAGTGATGATGATGGTGATGGTCACACTTCATTCGAAAATGTTTTTCTCCATTTAATTCTGTTGCTTCTAGAATATCCACGTCACTAAATAAATGAAGATTCCTATAGATTGTATCGAAACTAATGCCTTCATAGTTTGGCTCCATATATTGCAATAGGTCCTTCGCCGTTCGATAGCGGTTCTCTACCGCAAAGAAAGTAAGCATTTCTTCTCTTTTTCCAGTATATTTATAACCTTTTTCTTTGAGTATATTTAATGCTTCTTGAACGTTCATGCGATCGCCTTCCTTTTTAAACGTGTAAGCTTTAGCCGTTTGTATAAGATCGTAATGATTAAGATTAAGACTGAAGTTAATACAATCGTTCCACCAGGAGGTATTTCGAAATAATACCCAGCTACTAATCCTATAATAACAGATATTTCGCCAAAAATAACAGAAAATAAAATCGATTGCTTAAAGCCTTTTGCAATCCGGATACTCGCTGCTACAGGTAACGTCATAAGTGCAGAAACTAAAAGTACACCAACAATTCGTATGGATGCTGCAATAACTAGGGCAGTTAAAACGATAAAAAGGAAGTGTATTCTTTTAGCATGGATCCCGGATACTACCGCGTGTTCTTCATCAAAGGAGAGCATAAATAGTTCTTTATAAAATAAAAGCAAAACAGTAATAACAATGATTGCAATAACGAGAATAGAGAAGAAATCATTTCGGCTTACCGCAGAAACCGAACCAAATAAATAACTATATAAATCTGTGTTAAACCCGTCTGCAAGTGAGATGAATACGACACTTAACCCAACCCCACCGGATAGGATAATGGGAATGGCAAGTTCTTGGTAAGCTTTGTACACGCGACGCAATCGCTCGACAAACACAGATCCTATAACTGAAAATCCCATTCCTGCATAAAATGGGGTGATAAAAGTAACCATATATTTTTTTTCAAGAAAAAGCCCGAATGCAATTCCAGCAAGTGTCACATGGGAGAGAGCATCGGCAATAAGAGATAATCGTCTTACAACAATAAATGTGCCGAGTAATGGGCCAATAAGTCCAATTAGTAATCCTGTATATAACGTGTTTTGTAAAAATTCATATTCAAAAAAATCTGCAATCATATCATGTCCTCCGTTTAATGGTTGTGGGTCACGACGTTTAACGGATGCCCGTAAAAATGAGAAAGGTCATGTTCAGATAAACGAGTAAACTCAGTTGGATTTCCGTGGAAATGTAAAGCTTTATTCAAACAAACAATATCCGTAGCGTGGTGAGTCATGGTTCCGATATCGTGTGTGACTAGTAACAATGTAATTTGTTGTTTTTCATTCAAATGATGTAATAAATCATAAAACTTTTTCACGTTTTCCGCGTCCACACCGACGGTTGGCTCATCTAAGATTAGCAATGCAGGATTACTAACTAAAGCTCGTGCAATAAATACACGTTGTTGTTGACCACCAGATAAGTCTCCTATATTTTCATGTAGATATTCTGACATCCCAACCTGTTCAACTGCTTCTTCAATCTTCTGCTTATGCGCTTTTGTGAAAAATTTAAGATATCCGACTTTTGGCGTTAAGCCCATCGATACGACTTCTTGCACAGTAGCAGGAAATCCGCGATTAAAAGCATTTGCCTTTTGTGAGACAAAACCAATCTTGTTCCACTGTTTAAACTTATGAATTGGCTCACCAAATAGGTGAATAGAACCACTCTGCAATTTATTAATACCAAGTAACAGTTTAATGAGTGTTGTTTTTCCCCCGCCGTTTGGTCCGACAAGCCCAATAAAAGCCTGTTTTTGAATCGTAAAATTAATATGATCTAAAGCATGCTTATTTTCATAGGTGTAACTAACATCTTTCATTTCAACAATAGGATTCGACATTATACATTCTCCTATCTTTCTATTTAGTCGCTTGGTCAATTACTTCGATATTTTTTTCCATAAGAGAGAAGTAATCTTCACTGTTTTTTATATCTTCATCTGTAAGGACAGCTAAATTGTGAATGAACAAAGAACTAGCCCCAATTTCATTTTGAATGTTTTTAGCAACTTTTTCAGATATATTTTGTTCAAATATCATATAGTTTAAATTATATTGCTTCGCTTGGTCCATAATGCGCACCAGTTCTTGCTGTGAAGGCTCATTATTTGCTGCTACGCCTTTAACTGCAATTTGTTCTAAACCATATCGTTGTTCCCAGTATCCATATGCTGCGTGGGATACTAATATTTTTTTCTGTTCTTTATCTGCTAATACATCTTGGAAATTTGAATCTAATTGTTGTAGCTCTTTTTCCAAGGCGTGGAAGTTATCGTTTATTTTCATTTCTTGTTCAGGTAACAACTCGTTAAGTTCAGCTTTTACAATCGATGCTAAAGTAATCATACGGATTGGATCTAACCAGATGTGTGGATCGTGATCCCCGTGTGCATGCCCATCATCGTGAACATCATCTTCATGGCTGCCATGATCGTGTGATTCATCATGGTCATCTCCGTGACCTTGTGAATCGGATAGGTCTTCAAACAGCTCTTCGTGTAAGCCAACTTCTATTAAGTTGGTATTCTCTCCATTTAAAGCATTAGCGATTGTATCTGAAAATGCTTCTAAGTTGGAACCAAGATAAATAAATGCATCACCTTTAGCAATGTCAGTCATGTTTTTTGCTGAAGGTTCATAAGAATGTGCGTCTGTTCCAGGTGGATAGATTGAAACTGTTTCCACCGTCTCTCCTGCTAATTGGTCGACAATATATTGGATAGGATATATAGTTGTATAAATGATTGGTTTCTCAGTATCCTGATTTGTGCTAGATGCTTGGTTACATCCTGCTAATAGAATAATAAAAAACGAAATACATAATATAATAGATTTCTTCATTAGTTCTCCCTCATGTCATTCTGTTAAATAATATTTGTGCGTTATGCCCAATGTCATTCTATCGTAATCATTCCTATTTGTAAATGAGAATTGTTTCGATTTGATTAATAAGGGAGAATTTTTAGAAGCATGTAAAGAAGAAGTGGTCCTAATGAATAGGACCACTTCTATTCTAATGAATTGGAAATTGGCTTGTATAGCCTGTAAACTGTTGGTGTGCTTGCTGTATTTTATTTTGATCTGCAGCCTCTAAGCTATACCAACCATTTTTAAACATTAGATTATAGAGGTTTCTCTGGCAATCTTGTGTTTCTCGGAAAATAGAAGCAACGTCTTGATAAATTGCCTGGTTACTTGCCTCATTTAGTGCAGTGCTATATGCGTCAGTCATATATTTTTCGGTAGTAAGCATATCATTCACAAAATCTCGATCGTTCATTTGTGGCGTCTTAGGGACTTGTGTTTCAGGATTTTTAATTTTTTGACTTTGCTGATTCATTTGGAATCTCCTTTCTTACATTAAGGATTGCTGATTTTGATTATTTAAGTGCTGTAAAATCTTGTTGTAGTGATTTTGGTGCATTTGGCAAACCTGTTCTAATGCATTTTTCACTTCTGGGATTGTACATTGTTGAGCGAAAAAGTGTGCCTTTTTAGTCGCATTAAGATTCCATGAAAGCATATCTGTTAAATATAGTAAGTCTTTCGAACTTACTTGATTGGGCGGTTGCGGCATTATTTGATTTTGGTTTTGACCCATCATTTGATTTTGTTCTTGCTGTTGCATAGTTGTTAACCTCCTTGGTAAAAAACTCAATCAAATCAATATTAAGTTCTCCTTTCGAAAAGGATAATATGCTTGGAAAACTTTCGAACATGTGGCGGAATATTGACTATCCAATAGAAAACTTTCAAAACAAGTCATAAGAGAGTTATTGAAGGGAAAGTTAAAAAAGCATCAAATATCCCTAAAAATGATTGCGAAAAGTCAGAAAATAACTTATAGTATTAAGTAGATGAAGATACGAAACGGTTATCTTCTTTTTTTAACAACCAATTATGAATGAGTATTCATTCAAATAAGTTAGGGGGAAGTGGAATGGAGCATCAGATTCGTCGTGCTGCTGTGATTGGATCAGGAATTATGGGATCAGGGATTGCAGCTCATTTAGCGAATATAGGCATACCAACATTAATGCTCGATATTGTACCTCAAGCGTTAACGGCTGAGGAAGAAAGTAATCGCTTATCATTAGAAAGTAAAGCTGTTCGAAATCGTTTAAGTGACAAAAGTAAAAAAGCATTAACGAAACAAAAACCATCTCCGATTACAACTAAAAAAAGTCTAGAACTTATTTCTACGGGAAACTTAGAGGACGATTTAGACAAATTAGCTGAGGTTGATTGGATCATAGAAGTTGTGGTTGAAAATTTATCCGTAAAGAAAAAAGTTCTAAATATAATTGATGAGCACAGAAAGACAGGAAGCATCGTAAGCTCTAATACTTCAGGTATTTCCCTAGAACAAATGGTTCGTGATTGTTCCGATGACTTGAAGGAAAACTTCTTAGGCACTCATTTCTTTAATCCACCAAGATATTTAAAACTACTGGAAGTCATCCCTACAAAATGGACAAATGATAATGTCTTATCCTACATGAAGCAATTTGGAGAAGATCGTTTAGGTAAAGGTGTTGTCGAAGCAAAAGATACTCCAAACTTTATAGCTAATCGAATCGGTACTTATGGCTTGTTAGTAACAGTTAGAGAGATGTTAGAACAAGGACTATCTGTCGGAGAAGTCGACTCTGTTACTGGGCCAATGATTGGACGTCCGAAAAGCGCTACTTTTCGAACTTTGGATGTTGTTGGATTAGACACATTTGCACATGTCGCTAACAACGTGTTTGAACAAGTGGACGGCAAAGAAAAAGAAATATTCCGAATACCGGATTTTATGGCAAAAATGCTCGATCATAAATGGTTAGGGGCAAAAACCGGGCAAGGATTCTTTCTTAAGCAGAAAAAAGAAGGTAAAAGCATTATCTATCAATTGAACCCACAAACAATGGAATATGAAGATAATGTAGCATTAAAAACAAAAGCGACAGCGCTTGCTAAACAAGAAAAAGGAACAAAGCGAAAAATGAAAGCGCTTTTATCTGTGCCGGGTGATCCTGCTAGTAATTTTGTTTGGTCTATCATTAAGCCAGTACTAATGTATTCTGCTGAACTTAAAGGTGTCATTGCTGACGATATTCTTTCCATAGATCAAGCAATGCGATGGGGATTTGGATGGGAGTTAGGCCCTTTTGAGTTATGGGATGCACTAGGATTTGAAGCTACATTAAATAGAATGGTTGATGAAGGTGAAGTAGTACCAGATTGGATAACAGAAATGAAGGATCGTAATGTGGAAAGCTTCTATAAAAAGGAAAATGGCTGTATTCATTTTTATGATAAAGGTGAATACAAAGAGCAAGTCTTTAATCATAAAGAAATCAACTTACATTTAACGAAACAAAAACGTGGTGTGATTAAACAGAATACCGGAGCAAGTTTAATCGACATAGGTGATGGAGTAGCTTGTTTAGAGTTTCAATCGAAAAGTAATGCGATTGGAATGGATATTCTTCAAATGATCAACCAATCCATTGAAGAGGTAGACAAAAATTATGAGGGGCTCGTGATCGGGAATCAAGGAAAAAATTTCTGTGTTGGAGCAAACATCGCGATGATGTTAATGGAAGCACAAGATGGCAACTTCTTTGAGATTGATATGGTCGTTCGTAAGTTCCAAAATACGATGATGCAGATTAAATACGCTTCTAAACCTGTCGTTGTAGCACCATTTGGCATGACACTTGGTGGAGGCGCTGAAGTTTCCTTACCAGCAAGCTCGCTTCAAGCTGCGCAAGAAACATATATGGGATTAGTAGAGTTTGGTGTTGGATTAATCCCTGGTGGAGGCGGTAACAAGGAGCTATACCTCAAACATATAAGGAATTTACCTGATGTAAAAGAGATGGATTTACTTCAAATAGCAAATACCGTCTTTGAAACGATTGCCATGGCAAAGGTATCTACCTCTGCACAGGAAGCAAGGGAAAATGGTTTCCTTAATAGACAAGATGGAATATCGACTAATCAAAGTCATTTAATCCATGACGCAAAACAAAAGGTGCTTAGCTTACGAAAAGCGGGATATGTTGCTCCTGAAGCTGAAAAAGTTCCAGTTGTAGGTGAAGCGGGATATGCAGCAATGCTTCTAGGAGCAAAGCATCTAGCACAGGGTGGCTATGCATCCGAACATGATTTGAAAATGGCTGAGAAATTAGCGTTTGTGATTGCGGGAGGGAAAATTAAGCAAGGTACTTACGTAGATGAACAATATTTACTGGATATAGAAAGAGAAGCGTTCTTAAGTTTAATTGGAGAACCGAAAACGCAAGCACGAATGCAGCACATGCTAATGAAGGGTAACCCATTACGTAACTAAATTCGAAAAGGAAAGAGGGGAAGGATTGTGAAGGAAGCTGTTATCGTTTCAGGAGCTCGCACACCAGTAGGCAAAGCAAAAAAAGGATCTCTTGCGCACGTTCGTCCAGATGATCTAGCAGCCTTAACCATAAAAGAAACGCTAAAAAGAGCTGGGAATTATGAGGGTAATATTGATGATATCATTATAGGTTGTGCCATGCCAGAGGCGGAACAAGGGATGAACATGGCAAGAAATATCGTTGGTTTAGCAGGACTTCCTATTACGGTTCCTGGGATTACCATTAACCGTTATTGCTCATCTGGACTGCAAAGTATTGCTTATGCTGCTGAACGAATTATGTTAGGAACAAGTAATACCGTGATTGCAGGTGGGGCTGAATCGATGAGTTTAATACCGATGGGTGGTCATGTAATTAAGCCTAACTTGACTTTGGTAGAGCATGCGCCTGGCTATTATATGGCTATGGGACATACGGCAGAAGAAGTAGCAAAACGGTTTGCTATTTCTAGAGAGGATCAAGATGCTTTTGCTACAAGAAGCCATCAACGGGCAACAAGAGCTTTACAAGAAAGAAAATTTATAGACGAAATTGTTCCAGTAGAAGTGATGCATCGACAAATAGATGCCGAAAATCGTGTGCAAGAGCGTAAAGTTTTGTTTGAAATGGATGAAGGCGTTCGTCCAGAAACAAGCGTGCAAGGATTAGCGAAATTGAGACCTGCTTTTGCGCTAAAAGGTACGGTTACTGCAGGTAATGCATCACAGATGAGTGATGGTGCTGCATCTGTGTTAGTGATGGAAAAAGAAAAAGCATTGGCAGAGGGGTTGAAGCCATTAGTTAAGTTTCGTTCTTTTGCAGTTGCTGGGGTGGAACCAGAAATTATGGGCGTTGGTCCTGTAAAAGCAATTCCAAAAGCTGTGGAACAGGCAGGTTTGTCCTTGTCTGATATTGGTTTATTTGAGTTAAATGAGGCATTTGCATCACAAGCCATTCGTGTTATTCGTGAACTGAATTTAGATGAAGATAAAGTGAATGTAAATGGAGGCGCAATTGCATTAGGGCATCCGCTCGGTTGTACAGGAACAAAGCTAACGCTTAGTTTAATCCATGAAATGAAACGAAGAAATGAGCAGTTTGGTGTGGTAACGATGTGTATTGGTGGCGGTATGGGTGCTGCCGGAGTCTTTGAACTATTATAAGGGGAGTGAATGAGATGGGAGAAACAAAAGCAAAAATTTTTAAAGGTGGCGCATTTATTGTTGATGATTTTCAACCAGAAGATATTATGACCCCAGAAGACTTTAATGATGAACATCAAATGATTGCGAAGACGACAGAAGATTTTATTGTTGGGGAAGTCCTTCCTAAAATAGATAACCTTGAGAATCATGAGTTTGAGCATTCCGTAAGCTTGTTAAAGCAAGCGGGTGAACTAGGATTGTTAGGTGTTGATGTTCCAGAAGAATATGGAGGTCTTGGTTTAGACAAAATTAGTTCTTCCATTATTACAGAAAAATTCTCGCGGGCTGGTGGTTTTTCTGTCACACATGGCGCACATGTTGGCATCGGGTCTTTACCAATTGTGTTTTTTGGAAACGAGAATCAAAAGCAAAAGTACTTACCACAATTGGCAACTGGCGAGAAGTTAGCGGCTTATGCACTTACCGAACCTGGATCTGGTTCAGACGCATTAGGTGCAAAAACAAATGCTAAGTTAAACGAAGCTGGTACCCATTATATTTTAAATGGTGAAAAGCAGTGGATTACGAATGCAGCTTTCGCAGATGTATTTATTGTATATGCGCAAGTCGATGGAGATAAGTTCACAGCGTTTATAGTGGAACGTGATTTTCCTGGGGTATCGACAGGACCGGAAGAAAAGAAAATGGGGATCAAGAGCTCTTCGACAAGAACCGTTATCCTAGAGGATGCAGAAGTTCCTGTCGAGAACGTTCTAGGTGAAATAGGAAGGGGGCATGTCATTGCTTTTAATATATTAAATGTAGGTAGATACAAGTTAGCCGTTGGCGGAATTGGTGGTGCGAAGCGTGGAATTGAGCTATCAGCCACTTATGCAAACCAACGAAAACAATTTAAAACAGCGATTGCTAACTTTACCCTTATCCAAGAAAAACTAGGTTCCATGGCAACCGATACGTATGCAAATGAAAGTGCCGTGTATCGAACAGTTGGATTATTTGAACAGCGGATGGGGAATCTAACACAGGATGAATTGAACGATGGAAAAGAAGTTGCAAAATCCATTGCGGAATACCAATTGGAGTGTTCGCTTAACAAAGTATTTTCAACTGAATTAATGGATTATGTTGCAGATGAAGCTGTACAGATCCATGGTGGTTACGGATTTATGCAAGAGTACGAAGTAGAGAGAATGTACCGTGATTCACGGATACAACGAATCTTTGAAGGGACGAATGAAATAAATCGCTTGCTTATTCCAGGGACATTATTGAAAAAAGCGTTAAAAGGAGAGCTTCCAATATTAGCAAAAGCACAAGCACTGCAGGAAGAACTCATGATGATGATGCCGGAAGAAGTAGGTACTGCTACACTAGAAAAAGAGAAATATTTACTGAAAAATGCAAAGAAAATTGGATTGCTTGCAGCTGGTTTAGCAGCTCAAAAATATGGCACTAAATTAGAGCAAGAGCAAGAAATCTTAGTTAACATCGCTGATATTGTGGCTGAAGTCTATCATATGGAATCAGCAATTTTAAGAACGGAAAAAGCAATTCAAAACCAAGGAGAAGAAAAATCGGGACAGAAGATTCTTTATACCGAGGTTTATGTACAAGAAGCATTTAACCGTATTGAAGCACATGCAAAAGAAACGGTTATTGCAAGTGAAACGGGAGATACACAAAGAATTACTTTATCTGCCATGCGAAAGTTAACAAGACACGATCCAACGAATGTAATTGCTAAGAAAAGAGAGATTGCGAGAAACATATTAAAAGAGGAAAAATATATCGTATAAGTACCGAAAAATCCTTATCTTTATAGATAAGGGTTTTTTGATGCAGTGGGTTTAGGGAGCAGCTGTTACTTCGTATTTGATATAAAATGCGACGTAGTACTTTTATAAAAAAAGGTAACTGCTATGAAACCGTTCCGGCAGAATACATCGCTTTCCGAGGAGGAATCACGAAAAATCCCTAAACCCGGATTTTTCTAAGTTCAGATTCCTCTTATGGGCCCGGCTTCAGCCTCCTCAGAAGCAAAGAGCGCTTCTTCCGGGGTCTTCAGACTCGTGCTTTTCCCATAGGAGTCTACGCATTCTGCCTCCACTGATCCAGGATTCCATTTTAATAGTTTACTTTTAGTATTTTAACTATGTGTATAATACTGGCTTACTTCTCACTTAGCTAGAAAGCCTATCCTAGCGGAAGAAAAGTGCGAGACTCCTGTGGGAAAGGAACAGTCTGAAGACCCCACAGTGAGCGATCTGTGCGAGCGAGGAGGCTGAAGCGTTCCCCACGGAAAGCGAGCACTTTTCTGCAGCGACGGTATCACCACTCATCTTGAAAAGGATGGAAGAAAACAAACCGAAAGTTAAGACGGAGTTTATATAAAAATAGTAATAAACATTCGTTCTTCACAAAACATCAGATCAATAAATAAGACGAGGTAGGAGACATTAATATATATCAGTAACGAAATCATTTGCGTACACAAGAGTAGCAACAATTAAATCGTATGAATAAACAAATAATGGTTAATATGATAAAATATGTCGAAGAGGAGGTTGAGTTATGGCACTAACTTTTTATTGGTACCCAAAGTGTGGTACATGTCAAAAAGCAAAGAAGTGGATAGAACATAATAATATTGATTATAATGCTATACATATAGTGGACAATCCACCAACTAAGCAAGAATTGAAAACACTTGTTGATAAAAGCCAACTTCCACTCAAAAAGTTTTTTAATACGAGTGGAAAAAAATATCGTGAGCTAGGCTTGAAAGACAAATTGAAGGAAGCAAGTGAAGATGATATGTTAGAATGGTTAGCATCAGATGGTATGCTAATCAAAAGACCTATCACAACAGACGGTTCGAGCGTTACCGTAGGTTTTAATGAAGAGACTTTTGAGCAAACTTGGAAATAAAGGTTAAGCTAACAGAATGCTTTAACTACATAACAGATTTTAATAATGGAGGTTTTTGAACATGAATTTACCAAAAGATTTACGTTATTCAGAAGAGCACGAATGGGTAAAAGAAGAAGGAGACAAAGTAAGAATAGGGATTACAGAGCATGCACAGTCAGAACTTGGCGACATTGTTTTTGTAGAACTACCAGAAGTTGGTGACGAAGTGGAAGCAGACGAGCCATTTGGTAGTGTAGAATCAGTGAAAACTGTTTCAGAGTTATATGCACCAGTAAGTGGTAAAGTGGTTGAAGTTAATGAAGAATTGGATGATAGCCCTGAATTTGTTAATGAATCACCATATGAAAAAGCTTGGATGATTGTGGTAGAGCCTAGTGATCGTTCACAATTAGATGATTTAATGACTGCAGATCAATATAAAGAAATGATAGAGGAAGAATAGATAATCTCTTATTTTTCCTTGTATATGCATGAAAAGTAAAGAAAGAAATACAATGTTATAAGAGCTCAATTTAATCCCTTGTTACAAAAAGAGTAACAAGGGATTATTGCTAACCATAGTATAGTAATTACTATAAGGCATTGTTGGTCTTATAAGAGTACCGCCTAAACGTTATCTAAGCTTGTATCATTATTTATCTTTATAAATAAAGCAGGTGAACGAATGTTGGACACGGAGAAAGTTATTATTGTTGAAGGACGTACAGATAAGAAGCAAATTGAAAAGATTCTAGAAGAAGAAGTGGACATTATATGCACAAATGGAACACTCGGGATTGAGAGATTAGAGCAACTAATTACGGACTATGATTTAGATAATAAAGATGTCTTTATCTTAGTGGATGAAGATAGTGCCGGTCATAAATTAAGAAAGCAACTGGCAAAAGAACTTCCACATGCAGAACACATCTATATTGACAAAACATTTCGAGAGGTAGCTGCAACACCCGAATCTGAATTGGCAACAGCTTTACTCAGCAGAAGTTTTGGTATAAACCCCATTTTTCTTTTTTAAGGTGGACAAAATGAAAGAAATAAAAAATGAAATCGAATATGCGAAAGACTGTATTATATTTATTCATACCCCGTTTTGTGGTACTTGCCAGGTTGCAAGAAAGATGCTAGAGACGGTGGAAGAAATGAAAGCAGACACTTCCTTCTTGGAAATGAATGCATCCCTTTTTCCAACGTTTATGCAACAACAGGAGATAGCAAGTGTGCCATGTCTTCTAATAAAAAAACAAGGCATGATCAAAGAGAGAATATATGCTTTTCATTCTGTCGTTCATATTTTAAACAAAATAAATGAATATGAGTAATTGTACAGGCTTTAATTAAGCATGCTCTTTTAATAGTTCTCCTAAACTTTGTACGATTTGCAAAAAGTCAGATTGATCATCGAACTTGCTATAGATATCGCCATTACGATCAACGATCACAGTTGTAGGAACCCCATTGCACTGATATTGGTCATAGACAAACCGACCATCATCAACAAGTGCTAGTTGAGATAAATATTTATTTTTATACGTTAAAGCGGCGTTCATATCTCTTTCTCTTGCTTTAACATTAATAGTTAACATCTTCACCACATTAGGGTCGATAGACTGGTGAAGTTGTTCTTTTTTTGGCAAATCCACTCCACATGCAGAACACCATGATGCCCAAAAAGTAATGAGTATGATTTTTCCAATATCTTCTTCTAATGTATAAGATCCCTCTTGATCTAGGTAAGGTAACGTAAACCTGTGTGCTTTCATCAGCTAGTAACTCCTTTCTTTATTTCTTTTATAAACCCCCTATGTTTATCCTAGCGTAAGCGGGACTTCTTTCAAAGTATAGAGTTCATTATATAGATGATTTCTAAGAGAGTGCTATGTCGTGTTGTTAATTTTTACATATACGAAACGTTCTGAAAAAATCAATTGACACATGCTTATCCCCATGCTAGAATCTTGATTATCGCTAAAACTACAAATGAATCACATATAATCTCTTATCAAGAGAGGTGGAGGGACTGGCCCGATGAAGCCCGGCAACCGTTAAACATTTTTGTTTAAAAAGGTGCCAATTCCTGCGAAGCAATTTGCTTTGGCAGATGAGAGAACACGAAAGAATTTATTTGCGTCTTTCTGTTCTCTTGAACAGGAAGACGCTTTTATTATGTACATCGATTGTCTTCATATAGATTCATATTTTGGTTATCTTAGGAAAGAGCTTAACGATACATGAGAAGCGAGTTGGTTAAGTAGAAGGAGGGGGAACATTGATAACGATCAAAAATCTATCCAAGATTTATCGTACAAAGTCAAATACGATCAATGCTGTCAATGATCTTAATTTAGAAATTGAAAAGGGCGAAATATTCGGTGTGATTGGCTATAGTGGAGCAGGTAAGAGTACTTTCATCCGATTGATTAATAGGTTAGAAGATCCAACAGAAGGTCAAGTAATTATTGATGGAGAAGATATAACAGCACTTAAGAAAAATAAGTTACGTCTATCTAGGCAAGAAATTGGCATGATTTTTCAACATTTTAACCTGTTGTGGTCAAGGACAGTAAGAGAAAATATTGCATTTCCACTTGAGATCGCTGGGGTCCCTAAACAGACAAGAAGGGAACGTGTGGATGAGTTAATTAAGTTAGTAGGTTTAACAGGTAGGGAAAATGCTTATCCATCGGAACTTAGTGGTGGCCAGAAACAACGAGTGGGAATTGCAAGAGCGTTAGCTAATGACCCAAAAGTATTATTGTGTGATGAAGCGACATCTGCACTAGACCCTGAAACAACAGACTCTATCTTAAAGCTGTTAATTGATATTAACAAAAATCTAGGGCTTACTATTATATTAATCACACACGAAATGCATGTGATCAGAAAGATTTGTCATCGAGTGGCGGTAATGGAAGCTGGACAAGTTGTCGAACAAGGCGAAGTATTGGATGTATTCTCACACCCAAAATCACAGGTTACGAAAAAGTTTGTGGAGCAAGTTATGGGTGAAAACCAACAAGACGATGGCTTAGGTGATGTAATAGAAGGTTTTGCAACTGGAAAAATCACAAAACTTCATTTTGTTGGGGAAGTAACAAATCAAGCGTTAATTAGTAGTGTTGCTAAGAAATATCAAGTAGATATTAGCATTCTACAGGGGAAAATTACACAAACGCGCAAGGGAGCCTATGGTACATTGGTTGTTCATATCGATGGTGATGATGAGGAAATCAATAAAGCAATAGACTACATTGCATCTACACCAGTCGAAGTGGAGGTGGTTCATCATGCTTAGTGAACTATTCCCGAATGTACAGATGGATGATTTATGGGTAGCGACGTATGAAACATTCTATATGACGCTTATTTCGTTAGTTGGAACATTAATATTTGGTATATTATTAGGTCTTTTATTATATTTAACTGCCCGCGGAGGTTTGTGGGAAAACAAAACACTACATTTCATCGTTGCAGCAATTGTAAATATATTTCGAGCAATTCCATTTATCATATTAATACTATTATTAATCCCATTCACCGATTTCTTAATGGATACAATCAGGGGACCAAAAGCTGCGTTACCAGCCCTAATTATTGGGTCTGCACCGTTCTATGGAAGATTGGTCGAAATAGCGTTAAGAGAAGTTGACAAAGGTGTTGTGGAAGCTGCTAAAGCGATGGGTGCTAAAACAAGAACAATTATCTTTAAAGTATTGCTACCAGAATCAATGCCGGCCTTAGTATCTGGTTTAACTGTTACAGCTATTGCTTTGATTGGGTACACAGCTGTTGCGGGTGTTATTGGTGCAGGTGGTTTGGGCGACTTTGCATACTTTTATGGATTCCAGCGCAGAGCTACAGATGTGGTTTTCGTATGTACTGTGTTAATCGTAATTATCGTATTTATTTTCCAATTTATTGGGGACCTTATTACAAGTAAGCTAGATAAACGGTAAAAGGCTTTAACCTTATCTCACCATAGATAAGTTAAATATAAAAAAATAGGAAAAAGGGGATCAATCAAAATGAAAAAATTATTAAGTTTATTACTAGTTGCATTTCTTGTCTTAGTACTTGCAGCTTGTGGAACTGCTGACGATGAGAACAACACATCAGCAGGCGATACAGACGAAAATGCAACAGAAACAGAAGGTACAGAAGCAACAGATGAAAACACAGAAGCAGAAGAAACTGTAGAAATTAAAGTTGGCGCAACTAGTGTTCCGCATGCAGAAGTTTTAGATGAAGCGAAAGAATTATTAGCTGCAGAAGGAATTGAATTAGTAATTGAAGAGTACCAAGACTATATTTTACCAAACCAAGATTTATCAAATGGTGAGTTGGATGCAAATTATTTCCAACACATCCCTTACCTAGAATCACAAATTGCTGAATTTGAATATGACTTTGTTAACCTTGGTGGAATTCATGTAGAGCCAATGGGTGTATATTCTACAAACATCACAAGTGTAGAGGATATTCCTGAAGGAACTGAAGTTATTATTAGCCGATCTGTTCCGGATCACGGCCGCATCTTAGCACTATTTGAATCACAAGGTTTAATTAAATTAGACGAAAGTGTTAATAAAGCTGAAGCAACAATCGATGATATCGTTGAAAATGAATTAAACTTAGAGTTCTCGCCAGATGTTGATGCTGCTGTTTTACCTGAAATGTATGAAAGAGAAGAAGATGCTCTAGTTGCAATCAATACAAACTATGCAATTGAAGCAGGTCTTTCACCTCTAGATGACTCATTATTTGTTGAAGGTGCAGATTCACCATATGTAAACGTCATTGCTGTGCGTTCTGAAGATGAGAACAATGAAGCTCTTTTAAAATTAGTTGAAGTTCTTCAATCAGAAGAAATCCAAAACTTTATCTCGGAAACGTATAATGGTGAAGTTGTCGCTGTAGGTGGAGAAAACTAATTAGCGATTTGTTAGAAAAACTAACAAAAACAAATGAAAAGCTACAAAAAGTAAAGATAATGCATGTAAATTTCTCACAAGGGATTGTATCGATCTTGAGTCTTTCTAACAAGGATACATCCTTTTTGTAAGATACCATCTACAAATGGTACACTTTTTAATGTAAATCATGAAAGGATGGATTCATTATTAGTGATCATTTGAATTTGAACTACACTTCAGAGATGGAAAAAGCGATGCAACAGTCTCACGGACTAGGATATGCTGAATATAGTAGAAAACTTTCAAAAAGACTACATGTAGAAAAAGAAAGAGAAAATGATCATAAAGAAAGCCAGAAGATTGTTCACGAAGTAGAGCGTCTTATTCACAAATAACGTTATAAAACCCTTGCCTTTGTGCAAGGGTTTTTGTATTACAGTAGAAATTGGTTAAAATAAAGATAATGATATACATTAATAGGGTGAGAAAGATATTGATACAAAATTTTCACATTTTCTACTTTACTTTTTAAAAATACATGTTTAAAAAGCTGTCAAATGGTTAGTGAAATTGTTGAATATAGATTCGAAATAGTATAAGATTGTAATGAGAATAAATTGAGAATGGATATAACGTTCCATATCACAATAAGATAAATAACTTTGTTTTGGAGGTATCAGTATGGCTGGATCAACATTAGAAATTAAGGATCTTCATGTAGCTATTGAGGATCAAGAGATATTAAAAGGGGTTAACCTAACGATAAAAGGTGGAGAGTTTCATGCGGTCATGGGACCAAACGGAACAGGAAAATCTACACTAGCATCTGCGATTATGGGGCATCCTAAATATGAAATTACACAAGGTAGTATTCTACTTGACGGTGAAGATGTTTTAGAAATGGAAGTAGATGAGCGTGCGCAAGCTGGTCTTTTCTTAGCAATGCAATATCCAAGTGAAATTAGTGGTGTTACGACTTCAGATTTCTTACGTTCTTCGATTAATGCACATCGTGAAGAAGGTGACGAAATTCCACTAATGAAGTTTATTAAAGAAATGGATGCAGCAATGGATTATCTAGAAATGGATAAAAACATGGCTCAACGTTATCTTAACGAAGGATTCTCTGGTGGGGAAAAGAAACGAAACGAAATTCTTCAGTTGATGATGATAAAACCTGCGATCGGAATTTTAGATGAGATTGACTCTGGTCTTGATATCGATGCACTTAAAGTCGTATCGAAAGGAATTAACAAATTACGTAGTGAAGATTTTGGTTGTTTAATGATTACACACTACCAACGTTTATTAGATTACATTACTCCTGATTATGTACACGTAATGATGCAAGGACGTGTTGTGAAATCTGGTGGACCTGAACTTGCACAACGATTGGAAGCTGAAGGTTATGATTGGATTAAGAAGGAATTAGGAATTGAAGAAGAAACTGTAGGCCAAAAAGCGTAACAGTAAGGAGGGGTTGTATGACTGTGGATACAAAGCTACCATATGAGAAGGACTATGTTAGCAATTTTTCAAAAGAAAGAAATGAACCGGAATGGATGGAGTCATTACGCCTTCAAGCATTGGAACTTGCTGATACATTACCAATGCCAAAGCCGGATAAAACAAACATTACAAAGTGGAACTTTGATAAGTTTAAACATAAAGCTGAAGGGCAAAGCATTCAGTCATTAGATGAATTACCAGCAGACATCAAAGTTTTTATCGATATGGATAACCAGGATAAAAATTTAGTAATTCAACGTAACCAGTCTGTTGCGTATAAATCTTTATCTTCTTCTTTAAAAGATAAAGGTGTTATTCTAACGGATATTACAACTGCAATGCAAGAACATAGCGAACTAGTACAACGCTATTATATGAAAGATGCAGTTTCGATTGATGAAAATCGTCTTAGTGCACTTCATACCGCTCTTATGAACGGCGGCGTGTTCGTCTATGTGCCCAAAAACGTGGAAGTAGAAGAGCCGCTTCAAGCAATTTTCTGGCAGGAAGATGAAGAAGCAGCAACATTCAACCACGTCATTGTAGTAGCAGAAGAAAATAGTAAATTAACTTATGTAGAGAACTACATCTCTCATAACAAAGAAACAGAAGCGGTTGCAAATATAGTGACAGAAGTTATTGCGCACGATAATGCAAAGATCTCTTTTGGCGCAGTAGATAATTTTGCCAGAGGTACAACAGTTTATGTAAACCGTCGTGGTGTAGCGTATAGAAATGCTACAATTGAATGGGCACTTGGTCAGATGAATGATGGAAATACAGCATCTGAAAACATTACTCATTTGATTGGTGACCAATCCTTGTCTCATGCAAAAACAGTTACGGTAGGTCGTGGAGACCAGATCCAGAACTTTACCGCTAGGATTGTACACTTTGGTCAAGGTTCTGAAGGGTATATCTTGCAACATGGTGTGCAAAAGGATAAGGCTTCAGCCATTTTTAATGGTATTGGGAAAATCGAACATGGTGCTTCTAAATCAAACGCAGAACAGGAATCTCGTGTTCTTATGCTAAGTAAAGATGCTCGAGGAGATGCAAATCCAATCCTGTTAATTGATGAAGATGATGTAACTGCAGGACACGCTGCATCTGTTGGCCGTGTGGATCCAATACAATTGTATTACTTGATGAGTCGAGGAATTTCACAAAAAGAAGCGGAGCGTTTAATTATCCACGGTTTCTTAGCACCTGTAGTAAATGAAATCCCTATTGAGGCTGTTAGAAATCAATTAACGCAAGTAATTGAAGGGAAAGTATATTAATGGATGCTAAGTCCATTCGTCAATTATTCCCAATCTTAGACCAAGAAGTGAATGGAAATCCTTTAGTTTATCTAGACTCATCGGCAACTTCTCAAAAACCGTTGTCTGTCATTCAAGCACTAAATGATTATTACAAATTTGATAACTCTAATGTTCATAGAGGTGTTCACACTTTAGGAACGAGAGCTACTGATAAATACGAAGGTGCAAGAGAAAAAGTAAGACGTTTTATTAACGCAAAAAGTGAGAAACAAGTAATTTTCACAAGAGGTACGACGACAGCGATCAATACCGTTGCTCACAGTTATGGTCGTAGTAATTTATCCGAAGGTGATGAGATCGTTATTACCCCAATGGAACATCATAGTAACATCATACCTTGGCAACAAGTAGCTAAGGTAACAGGTGCAACATTAAAGTATATACCATTGCAAGCTGACGGCACGATTTCACTCGATGATGTTCGTGAAACGATTACGGATAAAACAAAGATGGTAGCTATGATGCATGTATCGAATGTATTAGGTACAATCAATCCAGTTAAAGAAGTCGCAGCTATTGCCCATGAGCAAGGGGCGGTTATGCTGGTTGATGGTGCTCAAGGTGTTCCACATATGAAAGTAGATGTTCAAGATTTAGATTGTGATTTTTATGCTTTCTCTGCTCACAAGATGTGTGGACCAACTGGAATAGGTGTTCTTTACGGCAAGCGTGAATTATTAGAAGCTATGGAACCAGTGGAATTCGGTGGTGAAATGATTGATTTTGTTCATTTGTATGAATCAACATGGAAAGAACTACCTTGGAAGTTTGAAGGTGGAACACCGATTATTGCTGGGGCAATTGGTCTAGGTGCAGCTATTGATTTCTTAACAGAAATAGGTTTAGATGAAATTGAGGAACATGAATCTAAATTAGTAGAGTACGCATTAAAGCAACTTCGCACTATTGACGGGATTGACATCTATGGTCCAGAAAAACGTGCTGGTCTAATTACATTTAATCTAGATAGCGTTCATCCACATGATACTGCAACTGTATTAGATGCAGAAGGAATCGCTGTTCGTGCAGGTCACCATTGTGCCCAACCACTAATGAAGTGGTTAGACGTTACGGCAACTGCACGTGCAAGCTTCTATCTTTATAATACAGAAGAAGATGTAGACCGATTAGTAGCGGGACTAAATAAAACAAAGGAGTACTTTGGTGATGTCTTTTAATAACCTCGATACGTTATATAGACAGGTGATTATGGATCATTATAAAAATCCTCGCAATCGTGGATCATTAGATGATGAATCATTAACGATTGACATGAATAATCCTACTTGTGGGGATCGAATCCAAATTCATTTGCAAATTGAAGATGGTAAAGTTGAAGACGCCAAATTTGAAGGTGAAGGTTGTTCTATTAGCCTTTCCTCTGCTTCCATGATGACCCAAGCGATAAAAGGTCAGCCAGTAGAAGATGCTTTAAAAATGTCTAAACTCTTTTCGGATATGATGCTTGGTGAAGAGATCGATCCGGAAGGTTTAGAATTAGGTGATATAGAAGCTTTACAAGGTGTAGCAAAGTTTCCGGCACGTATTAAATGTGCAACCTTAGCTTGGAAGGCTATGGAAAAAGGTGTTAACCACGAACAATAGTAGGTTAATGCTACTTCGTGAAAGAATGAGAATCCTGGTGTACGAATAGGCCGAATTCTCACTAACCTGAAATAGGAGGTTTTATAATGGCAAAGAAGGCGCCTGAAGTTGGCGAATATAAATATGGTTTCTCCGACAGAGATATATCCATCTTTCGTACTGAAAAAGGTTTAACGAAAGCTGTCGTTGAAGAAATCTCTAAAATGAAAGAAGAACCACAGTGGATGCTTGATTACCGTTTAAAAGCGTTAGAGCAATTCTATAAAAAACCAATGCCACAATGGGGTGGCGATCTTGCTGAATTAAACTTTGATGAAATTACGTACTATGTAAAACCATCAGAAAGATCAGAACGTTCGTGGGATGAAGTTCCTGAAGAAATTAAAAACACATTTGATAAGCTTGGTATCCCTGAAGCAGAGCAAAAGTATCTAGCTGGTGTATCTGCTCAGTATGAATCAGAGGTTGTTTACCATAACCTAAAACAAGACCTTCAAGATTTGGGTATTGTCTTTAAAGATACGGATACAGCTCTTAAAGAAAATGAGGATCTGTTTAAAGAGTATTTTGGTAAAGTAATCCCTTCTTCAGATAACAAGTTCTCAGCATTAAACTCTGCTGTATGGTCTGGTGGATCATTTATCTACGTACCAAAAGGTGTGAAGTGTGAAACACCATTACAAGCATACTTCCGTATTAACTCTGAAAATATGGGTCAGTTTGAGCGTACACTTATTATTGTGGATGAAGGTGCATCTGTACACTATGTAGAAGGTTGTACAGCTCCAGTTTATACCACTAATTCATTACACAGTGCAGTAGTTGAAATCTTTATTAAGAAAGATGCTTACTGCCGTTACACGACCATTCAAAACTGGGCAAATAACGTATATAACCTAGTGACGAAGCGTGCGATCTGTGATGAGAATGCAACAATGGAATGGATCGATGGTAACATTGGTTCCAAGTTAACAATGAAATATCCAGCTGTCATCTTAAAAGGTCAAGGTTCACGTGGTATGACACTTTCGATCGCACTAGCTGGTAAAGGTCAACACCAAGATGCGGGTGCGAAAATGCATCACCTAGCACCAAATACGTCATCAACGATCGTTTCGAAATCCATTTCTAAACAAGGTGGTAAAGTAACGTACCGTGGTATCGTTCATTTTGGACGTAAAGCAGATGGTGCGCGTTCAAACATCGAGTGTGACACATTAATTATGGATAACAAATCCACTTCCGATACGATTCCTTACAATGAAATTTTAAATGAAAATATTTCATTAGAACACGAGGCAAAAGTATCGAAAGTATCAGAGGAACAGTTATTCTACCTAATGAGCCGTGGTATTTCTGAAGAAGAAGCTACAGAAATGATCGTAATGGGATTCATTGAACCATTCACAAAAGAATTACCAATGGAATATGCAGTTGAAATGAACCGTCTGATTAAATTTGAGATGGAAGGTTCAATCGGTTAATATAACTTTTTATGCAGTGGTCTTGTGCCACTGCTTTTTCTTTTTGTTCTTTTAGTTTTGGTTTTGTAATCATAGAAATGATGTTAGTTGTATTTAAGGTAAGCGACGCAAAAATAGGGGAAAGCCGTAAGTACGCGTCGCAAAACAACAATTGTCCACAGTCATATCATATTTAAATAGTGTTAATTCCTGTTATAATGGTACAATGGGAAAATGAATTAAGAAATTGGATGGTTGTGGTCACTTTGTTTTTTGTTATCTGTATCCTTGTTGGATTTTTATCTGCTTTTGTAGGCAGTATTGCTGGTTTAGGTGGAGGCGTAATTTTAGTTCCGACTTTGCTAATATTTTATGAATTATTCGATAGCTTTTCATGGGCTACATCTCAGAACATTGTGAGTATTTCTTTAATCGTTATGATCTTCACGGCTATATCTTCAAGCATTTCTTATTATAAAAAGAATAGAATAGATTATAAAAGTGGTTTTATTTTCGTTGCTTTTGGTGTACCAGGTGGGATGCTAGGTTCCTGGTTAAATGCGTTTATAAATACGGATCGTTTTACACTATATTTTGGTTTACTAATGATAGCGATGTTCTTTTTCTTTTTTATTCGAAAAAAGACACCACAAAAACAAGTCGAACATACTGGGGTATGGATGGTTGAGCGAACAATACATATGAAGGGTAATACGTACCATTATGGATTCTCCATTTTAGCTGTAATGGTAGTTGCATTTCTAGTTGGAGTACTTTCGGGGTTATTTGGTATTGGTGGTGGCTCACTGATGGTACCTGCAATGATGTTACTTTTTCACTTTCCTGCTCATATTGCAACTGCAACATCCATGTTTATTATTGTTTTTCTAAGTATGTTTAGCTCGATTACTCATGTTGTCTTAGGACATGTGAATTGGGAATATGTTTGGTTATTTATCCCTGGTGCATGGCTTGGTGGGACGATCGGTGCAAAAGTAAATCAAAAAATGAAGGCTAGTACAGTTGAAGGCTTTTTAAGAATATTATTACTGATTATCGGTATTCGCCTTATTTGGCAAGGATTACAATAAAGTGGGAGTTAACACTGCTGTCATAATGTAAAGGGGTACGTGTTTATGGAAGAAAAAATATTTTTTTACTATACAAGTGATATTCACAGCCACTTTGAAAATTGGACTAAGGTGATTCAATTTCTGAATCAAAAAAAGATACAAAGACAGCGAGAAAATCAGGATTATTTTATTTTGGATAATGGAGATCACGTTGACAGGGTCCATATTATTGCGGAAGCACTTTTAGGAAAAGCCAATGTGCAGCTACTAAATCATGCTAATTATGATGTTGCAACATTAGGCAATAATGAAGGAATTACCTTAGATTATAATGATTTATTTCACTTATATGATGAGGCAAATTTTAAAGTGGTTTGTGCTAATTTACAGAGTAATAACAAGCATAATCCTGAATGGTTAGAGGCAACGCATCAATTAACAACAAAGAGTGGAGTCACTATTGGAATAATTGGATTAACTGCTCCATTTAATGCTTTTTACAATTTATTAGGCTGGCATGTTGCGTCTCCATTTGAAACATTAGATAAACACATAAAACAATTGGCCGATGAGTCAGATATCGTTATATTACTCTCTCATCTTGGGATAAATGAAGATGAAGAAATAGCTAGAAGATATCCAGAGGTGGATGTAATTGTTGGTGGTCATACCCACCATCTTTTCCGAACTGGAGAGTATATAAATAAAACATTATTGTCGGCAGCAGGAAAGCATGGCAAATATGTTGGTGAAGTGATTTTAACATGGAATCATCAGCGTGAAATGTTAGTGAAAAAAGAAGCCTATACTACTAATATAGATCATTTAGAAAAAGATCAGGTAACTATTGATCATATAGAAAAATTCACACAAACTTCTAATGCATTACTTGAACGTTCTATAATAACTTTAACTGAACCATTAGAAGTGGATTGGTTTAAAGAAACGACAATAATAAGGCATTTGGTAGAAACCCTAAAGGATTGGACAAAAGCTGATTGTGCATTACTAAATGCAGGGGTCATTTTAGATCGGCTAGAAGCTGGTCCTGTAAGTTACGGGGACATACATCGAATATGTCCACATCCAATTAATCCTTGTGTCGTAGAGCTTAAAGGAAATGAACTGCTTGAGGTAGTTCGTGGTAGTTATACGAAAGCTTTAATGGAATTAGAGCTTAAGGGTTTTGGCTTTAGAGGAAAAGTCATTGGACGAATGGTGTTTGCAGGGCTTGAAGTCGAATTGGTGGAAAAGGAAAAAGAAGATATACACGTGAAGTCAGTTATGATGAATGGTGAACCATTGCAAAAGGATAAGTTGTATAAAGTAGCAACACCCGATATGTTTACATTTGGTAAGCTATTACCAGAAATTTCAAGAGCGAAATCGAAACAGTTTTTCATGCCTGAATTACTACGAGATCTATTAGTCGAAACATTGAAAAAGTTTAAATAAATAGTGCACATCTCTCCTAATCCTCCATATATTGAAAGGAGAAGGGAGTGCATGTGAATGATTTCAGTAAAACCTTTAATCATTGAGAACTATCCTTTTACCGCAATTCGTGTAGAGTTACCTAAAACAAATTTGCTGGTAATCTCAAATGAAGTTGGCTATATAATGTGCGGTGCACTTGATGTCGACTTACTTAATGATAAGCTTGCAGAAAGAAAAATTGTAGCAGCACGAGCTACCGGTGTGAAAACAATTGAACAATTACTAGATGCTCCACTAGATAAGGTGACACTTGAAGCAGAAAATAAAGGTTGGTATGAAGGTATGCCTGCAAAAGAAGCGTTATTGAAGATTGCGGAATAATACATGTGGAAAAAGGATCGTCATAGACGATCCTTTTTTTAGTACATAGTTATTCTTTTTTGATATAAAATCTGTCGTAACTATAGCAGCCGCTAATCTATGGTCAATTTTGTCGGCTATGAGATCCGTTATTTGTGCGAAATCTAAGTGTATATTATTTTAGCGGCTATCAGAGCCCTTATTTGCCCTGATTTCATTGATTACGTGGTCAATTTGCTAAAATAGCGTACTGTATAGCCGCTTAAATTCAAAATTGGCTAAAAACAAGGAAATAAGGGATCTCATGACCGCTTGCGTTGTATTCACTCATCATCTTTACGTTACGACGAGGACTATACATAAACCGTCAACAACAACCTTAAATAGATAATCTTTATCATTGATCTTCCAAAAACACTAGCCTCATATCTATAGAAATTAAATCAAAAATAAGCGTAACAATAAATAATTTGAAATAATACGAGGGAAAATGTAGTAATTTGTAGATTAACATTCATTTTTTTGATAATATTTAAAAGAAGGTGTCTAATGATATCATATTAGTTAGGAGAACAATATGAGACTAGTAGCTACGAAAACAATTCGAGATGGATCCGAGCTAGCTAAAACAATCTATAATGATAATGGGCAAGTGTTAATCCAAAGAGATATAAAACTTACCAAAAGAATGCTTAAACGTCTTCAGGACTTGGGTATTACGTATGTCTATATTAAAGACGCCTTTACTGAAGACATCATCATAGACCCTCCAATACCAGAAGAATTGCGTATTGAAGCAGTTCAAATGGTGCGAACTTCTTTTGATGAAATAAGAAAACAGGGATTTAATAGGAATGCCTATTTATTTGAAAAAACAAGTGCCAAAATGGCAGACATGGTAGGCAATATTGTAAATGAAGTAAGTAATCGTGATGAAGTCATTTCCATCATGTCAGATATACTGATTAGTGATGATTACATATTTTCGCATTCGATTAATGTAACCATATATGCATTAGCGATTGCATCCGAGTTGAACTATTCCCCTAAGAAAATCGAACATATTGGTTTAGGCGCCATGTTACATGATGTAGGTAAAGTATTTATACCTGAACCAATCTTAAACAAAGCGGGAAGATTAACAAATCATGAATTTGATATAATAAAAACACATTCGGAAGAAGGTTTCAATTTCCTAAGAAAAGCATCAACGGTACCTTTGTTAGTTGCTCACTGTGCTTACCAACATCATGAAAGATTAGATGGTTCAGGTTATCCAAGAGGAATAATGGAAAATGATATCCATCCATATGGTAAATTGTTGGCGGTTGCTGATGTATTTGATGCTGTTACAAGTAATCGAGTATATCGAGATGCAATGCTTCCTCATGAAGGACTTGAAATTCTATATTCCGGATCAGGAACTTTATTTGATCGAGGTATGGTCGAAGCGTTTAGAAAGACGATCGCTGTCTACCCGAATGGGATTGAAGTTGAATTAAGTGATGGGCGAGAGGGAATTGTAGTAAAGCAAAATAAGAATCTATATGAAAGACCTGTTATAAGGATTATCAGAGAATTTGGTCAAGATGTTAAACCATATGATATTGATTTAGCTAAAGTTTTAAATGTGATGATTGTGAATTGCGACTTAGGTGTCGTAAATAAAGTTTAATATGGAATTCTAACCCCTAATCAAAATGCATATTGTTTTTTGAGGGGGTTTTTTTATGCGAAAAGGACCAAAATTTAAAAGACAAATAACACCGCCTCCAGCTAGAACGATTTTTGTGATAACATTTCTCTTTTTTGTCATTTCAACGGCGGTAAGTATATTAATTGTAAATGAAGGGATTAAACCTACTTTAATTAACATAGCACAAGCTAAAAATGAACAATACGTTAATTTAGCAATGGGAATTGCAGTCAATAAAAAATTGAATGATGAATTGGCAGAGGGGGAACTAATTAAATACACATATGATGATAATGGTACCCCGGTAAGCTATGAAATTGATGCTTCTGTTCAAAATCGCTTGCAATATAGCATCCATAATAGAATAGAAAACTTCTTGCGTGAATTAGAAAAGGGAAATGTACCGAAATCAAATGAACCATTTGATATTAATTTAGAAGGGGAAGAAGATACATCCATTGAAGCTACCAAGGAAAATACTAGCTTAGTGGAGATCCCTTTAGGCCAAGTATTAGGTATTCCTTTACTAGCTAACTTTGGTCCTAAAGTTCCTGTTAAGTTAGAATCAATGGGATATGTAAGTACGGAAGTAGAAACAAGGGTGGAAAAAGTAGGGATCAATAATGTGCATATTGAATCAGTAGTGCATATTATTGTAGAAATTAGAACTGTTATTCCATTTGCATCAAAGGTTGCTAAGATCGAACAGATTATCCCAATAGGTAGCGGCGGTTATAAAGGTGAAGTTCCTGAGTTTTATAATAGTGGGTCAAGTGAAGGTAACACAGATTTTTCCATTCCCATAGACCCCTTGCAATAAGGTATCTGTGTTGATATAATATCGGAGGAAATTGAATAGGTATACCTTATCAGATCGGTGAGGTAGAGGTGCAAAATAACATAAGTAACCAATAGGAACTGACTGTGATGATGATTGGTGAAAGGGTTCTTTGCCGAAGTAGGGAAGAGTCGTCAAACTTTCTCTTACTGGTATATTCTTGAATAAGGAATGTACTGTCATGTGTGGTTCGTAATTAAGCCTACATGAAGAGCTACTGATCGAATGGACGATAACGAAACGTTTTGTATCGATATGTTTTTTCTTAATCTAAAACATTATCACTTACAGGCAGCAATAGTTATTTTCTATTGCTGCCTTTTTGTGTGCAAAAAAGATCAGTATCCATATGTGATTTTATGAACAAAAATGGATTACCTTGTCATGTAAGGAATCTTGCTAGGATTACTAACACATAATAACCTTGAAACTTCTTCAATTTCTTACTAATATATTTGGAGGTTTACAAATGGAAGGGACAGTCTATTCATTAATACCTGCCTTATTGATGCTTGTACTTGTACTAGTAACGAGACGTGTCTTGTTATCTCTTGGCGTAGGTGTTTTAGTTGGTGCTTTTGTGCTTCATGAATTTAATATAGTTTCATCTTTCAATGAGATTGTACAAGTATTCTTAGGAATATTTTTTGAAGATGGCGCATTAAATACAGGCAGCATCTATTTATTAGGTTTCTTATTACTGCTTGGTGTAACGACAGCGTTTATGACAGCTTCTGGTGGTAGTAAAGCATTTGGAGACTGGGCAATTCGAAAAATAAAAACAAGAAAAGGTGCACAACTGTTACCAGCAATTTTGGGAATTATTATCTTTATTGATGATTATTTTAATAGCTTAGCAGTTGGTCAAGTTGCTCGTCCTGTAACGGATCGTCAAAAAGTGTCGCGTGTGAAACTAGCTTATTTTATTGATTCAACTTCGGCGCCAATTACGGTTATATCACCAATTTCAAGTTGGGGAGCTTACATTATAGGGACAATTGGAGGCATTCTAACAGCGAATGAAATTATTGGCTATCAACCGCTAGAAGCTTTTGTTAAAATGATTCCCTTTAATATGTATGCTATTACAGCGATAGTCCTTGTATTTATCGTAATCTTATTAGATCTAAATGTTGGACCGATGAAAAAACATGAAGATAAAGCAAAGCTTACTGGTGAATTGTTTGATATGGAGAAAGGAAATATACCTGGTGACTTAAAAGATGCGTTAGAAAGTCACAAGGGAGGAAAAATTTATCATTTGCTTGTTCCTATTGGGTTGTTAATTATAGGAACAGTAGTGACCATGGTTATAACTGGCATCTTAAATACGGATGGCAAAGCGAGCATTTTATCCATTTTTGAAAATACAGATGTAAACTTCTCTTTATTTATTGGTGGGTTATCTGCAGTGCTCGTTGCACTAGTATTATATATGGAACAATCTATTCCAAAATCTTCCACTTTCAAAATTTTCAAGGAAGGTTTCAAAGCAATGTTACCAGCTATCTATATTCTGCTTTTAGCTTGGATGATTGGTTCCATTATTAACAGTCTAGGTACAGGTCAGTACCTTGCTGAACTTGTACAAGAAGCTTCGATTGATGCTAATTATATTCCGCTTTTATTGTTTGTTGTTGCAAGCTTTATGGCGTTTGCTACCGGAACTTCTTGGGGCACATTTGGTATTATGCTTCCGATTGCTGGGGAAATTGCTGCCGTTACAGACGTGGATCTAGTTTTACCAGCCATGGCAGCTGTTCTAGCGGGTGCAGTATTTGGTGATCATTGTTCACCAATCTCGGATACATCCATCTTGTCATCAACTGGTGCAGGATCGAATCATATCGATCACGTGATTACACAGTTACCATATGCATTTATTTGTGCCATCGCATCAGCCATTGGTTATTTAATATTAGGTTTGACTGGACAATTAATCTTGTCATTACTAGCCGCTCTGGTTGCAACGATCGTTATTGCTCTTGCCTTAAAAGCAATTGTAAAAAGGTAAAATGGAAAGAAACTTCTTTCAAGATTGGAAGAAGTTTCTTTTATTGTAATAAATTCTGACAAGAATGTTGCACCAAAAAAAATATTTGATCTAATTGTAGAATATTCCTTTGACATCATATAAACGTATCGATATAATCTAAAATATCAGAAAAAAAGAAAAATTTGAAACATTCCTAAAGAGAGAGATGCATAGGATTTTAGTAAGTTTCAAATCAGGAAGGGGAAGTTACTATGGAAAACCGTTCACAATGGGGAACGCGTCTAGGTTTTCTACTTGCAGCGATGGGTTCTGCAATTGGACTAGGAAACATCTGGCGATTTCCTGCAACAGCTTATGAAAATGGAGGAGGCGCTTTTTTCTTACCATACTTATTCGCGCTTCTAACAGCAGGTATTCCGTTACTGATCATGGAATACACAATTGGACATAAGTTTCGTGGATCTGCACCGAGATCGTACAGTAAAGTAAGCAAGGGTATGGAATGGATTGGTTGGTGGCAAGTAGCTGTATCTTTCATTATCTCAACTTATTATCCGGTAATTATTGCTTGGGCAATTATGTATTCTTATTTTTCATTCGGACAAAGCTGGGAAAACTCAGAAAGTGCAACTGCGTTCTTTACGGGGGATTACTTAAACCTATCTGAACCAGGCGTGTTCGGTGAATTTTTACCTAGCGTTCTTTTACCACTTATTGCTGTGTGGGCAATTGTACTATTCGTCCTTGGTCGTGGTATTAAGAAAGGTATCGAGGTCGCGAACAAAATCTTTATTCCTTTATTAGCAGTTATTTTTCTAATTATTGTTGTTCGTGCTGTGACTTTGGAAGGGGCTCTTGAAGGTCTTGATGCCTTTTTTGCACCAGATTGGAGCAGTTTAAGAGATGGATCTGTATGGGTAGCTGCTTACGGACAAATTTTCTTTAGTTTATCGATTGCATTTGCAATTATGATTACGTATGCTTCTTATTTACCTAAGAAATCGGATATAACAAATAACGCATTTATTACAGGTTTCGCAAACTCATCATTTGAGTTATTAGCTGGTATTGGTGTATTTGCTGCACTTGGTTTCTTGGCTTCACAAAACAGTCAAGAAGTATCAGAAGTAGTAGCTGGTGGAATTGGTTTAGCATTTATGGTATTCCCTGAGATCATTAGTCAAATGCCTTTATCTGGGTTGTTTGGAGTCTTATTCTTTGGATCTTTAGTATTAGCGGGTTTATCTTCCATGATCTCGATTTCAGAGACATATATCGCTGGTGTTCAAGAAAAATTTAATGTCTCCCGTGGGAAGGCTATTGCATTTGGTGGCGGTCTTGCAGCCGTAATTTCATTAGCATTTGCTAATCAAGGTGGACTATTCCTTCTAGATACGGTTGACCACTTTATAAATAGTTATGGTGTAGCATTAGCTGGTCTATTTGAAGTAGTAGCAATTGCATGGTTTGCGAAAGAACTTAAAAATTTACAGAAGCATGCAGATAGTGTTTCTGACATTAAGCTTGGTGTTTGGTGGAGAGTTTGTTTAAGCTTTATCACACCAGTAGTACTAGGGTATATGATGATCCAAAACCTTAGAGCTGAAATAATTGGTACTGTTAATGATGAAGGTACTCGTGTCTTCTATGAAGGTTATCCAATCGATTTCTTGTTTAATTTTGGTTGGGTTGTAGCTATTGCTGCAATGTTTGCTGGTGCACTATTCACATTGAAAAAGTGGCCTAAAAATACTGCTGAAGCTAAAGCTAATGAGTCTGAAGATGAGGAGGTGGCTCAATAATGACAGTTGGAGCAATTACAATGGCAGTTATTGGAGTCGTAGTCATCTGGGGAGGACTTATTGCTAGTGTTGTACATGCGGTAAGAACTTCTAAACAACAATAATAATGGGATATATTCAAAACCCTTACCAAACATGATTTGGTAAGGGTTTTATGCTTTTAATGAAAGAGGAAAAATTACCGGTTCCTCGCTGCTCGTTCCCATTTTCTTAAATAAGGATAAGGATCAAAAGACCACTCACTATATCCATTATCTTTATACATGCCATAATGCAAGTGAGGCGGAAACTTACCAGCTGTGCCCGGAGGTCCATATCCAGTTGAACCAACAGAACCGATTATATCTCCAGGCTCTACCACATCTCCAACTTTGAGGCCATCTTTATATCCGTTTAAATGGGCGTAATAGTGATAGCGGTTATAAATATCACGAATTCCAATTCGCCATCCGCCATATCTGTTCCACCCTTTTAATTCTACAACCCCATAGGTAGTTGACTTTACAGGAACACCATAGTTTGCAAAGATATCTGTACCCTCATGGATTCTTCTTCCTCCAAACCCTCTAGCATCTCCCCATGTGTTTTTATAACTGTAATTATGTTGTAATGGAATTGGGAAGTCCGTCTTATTTAAGCTAATCGTACCAAACTGCTTATATACTTTAGCTATATTCATGATTGTTTGTACTGATAAATCCCTTTTGTAGTAATTCCATAAGGCAATTTTTATATCACGATGAGATGTACCTTCTTTTTCGATATAATGTGCCATAGAATATAGAATATCTTCATCATTTGTAGGATCTGCTAAGTTGTCACCATTTCCATCTTGTCCAAACCCACTAAATAACGATACCCAAGCAATAGATGTATTGTGAATAGAATTGCCTATACCGAACCATCTATTCTGATCAATTGTTATGGCTATTAAGTCATCGGATGCTGTTTCTTTTTGTGTATTTTCTTCAAATTGATCAATCGCAGCTAAGTAGTACCATGGAATCTGTGTAATTGCTGCAGTTTTTTTGTATAGGGCCATCTTTTCTTGATCCACTTTTTGTTCATCTTCCTCTGCATAAATAAACGGAGGTAATAAAAATAGAAAGAATACAGCGTAAATCATAATCGGTATTAGCTTTTTCATGGTCTCACCTCCCAAATGAATTTGGACTTTTCTAGTTAGTATTGTGTACAATTCTCTAAGAATCATAAATGGAAAAAGCACCCTTCCCATTTAAATGGGTTGGGTGCTATTCGTTTACATTTCATCATTAAGATGCTCATTTACATGATCGTACTCTTCGCCTTGAGGTGACTTCTTCATTTCTGTAATGATATTCTCTAACGTGTTTTCGTAGTCATCGTCTACTGTTGTAGAATTCTTTAGACTTTGTATGTCTCTAAATGTCACAGGTTGGTCTGAAACATACACATTAAAAAAACTTGGTAAAACGGACACCGCTGACTTTTTCACCATCGATGCTGCTTTTTCGGTTTCTATATCCTCAGGTTTATCATACGCTATTAAAACTTCTTCATCTGTGACTAATGTTGCCACATCCTCAAATCCGTCATATTGTAGAATTAACCTTGTAATCGTATCAGCTAATCGATTGCGGTCAATGGAAATATAATGGTCTGTTTCACGATCAAGCTTTACTTCATCCTCCGTGTAGTGAACATAACCAAGTTGAGATGATATTTCATTGTTTTCGTTATTGGCATCTGGTGCTTGGAACTGATCAAATTCGTTATTTCCATCGATGGATCGATCTAACATATCGCCTGCCTCATCATTTGATGTACAGCCTGAAATGGTTAACGTGATAGCACATAACGTTGGGTATAAGATTTTTTTTGAGATCAATGGTATAACCTCCTGATCAATAATTGTCCCCATTTCTTATTGTGAACTTTATATATATATCCATACCTAAAAATAATAACCATTGTAATACGTAGTAGGTAGTTAAACAAAGAAAAACATGGTAAACTATATACAGTTTAAGGAGTGGATGAGACCATGATTGAAGTACAGGGCAATAAATATGAAATGATTGAGGATCACAAAAATGGTTTTCAAAATGAAAAATTTGAAGAGCGTTATAGTGAAATTTTAAGTAAATATGATTTTATTGTTGGCGATTGGGGTTATGATCAATTAAGACTAAAAGGATTTTACGATGATCAAAATCCAAAAGCTTCTTTTGATACTAAAATTAGTACGTTGGATGATTATTTGTATGAATACTGTAATTTTGGGTGTGCCTATTTTGTGATAAAACGGATCGTTCAATAAAAAGCTACCCAAAGAATGGGTAGCTTCCTTCATTGTTAAGACTCTTCTTCTGGCTTTACGTCTCCTTCATGGTCATGGAGTGGGTGAGCGCCGTCTATTTGACGAGGTAAATCTTCATGTAAGTCTTTATTTGGATAATTAAATGCGCTATGATACCTTTGCCCTTCTTGCCAAGGTGTACTTTTATTTGATACCAATGTATCTTTGTTAATCGGAGATCCGTAGGGGCCTTCTGGTGTTTGTTCAGGAACTAAATAATTTTTCATGTCTTCCACATTCGAGAAATCTGTGTACTTCTTTTCTTCCTTCTTAACCATTTTTGATTCCTCCTTTTTATATAATGTCACCTTTTTTTCTGTAAATATGAAAAGTTTTAACCTTCTTCCTCGGTGTGATATGATTATTTCATACGAAAATTTGGAGGTAAGCAGGATGTATTTTGTAGATCGAGGCCAAATTGAAAGAACGCTCTTATATATGGAAGGATTAATGCAAGAATTGACAAGCCAAGAATTCAATTCTCAAGTGGAGAAATTTGGATTCGAAAGAATGATACATATGACAATTGAGTCCATGTTGGATGTTGGAAACTTAATGATCGATGGATTTATCATGCGAGACCCAGGAAGTTTTGACGATATAATCGATATTCTTGTGGATGAACGTGTAATACCAGATGATCAGTCGGATAACTTTAAAGAGATTATTGCATTGAGAAAAATATTAGTGAAAGAATATCTTAGCATAAATCATCAAGTATTAATGGATACGATACGTAAAAATCAAGCGACACTGGAGGAATTTAGTTCTCATATCAGAGTTTATCTTGATAACGAAATGGGAGTCGCTAATACGTTCTCCAATTAAATAAAGGAAGAAGGGCGCCAATTCTAGACGACCCTCTTCCTTTATTTTGTTACATTTCTATTTCACACTGCACAAATTATCTGATCGTTACTAATAAAACCCCGCAATGCTTACTAACCATTTTTTATTCGACTTCGTAAATCCCTCGTGTTCCTTTTTTTCTCATTAATAACCACTTGTTAAGCATAAATTTCGCAGGAGGCATTCAACTATACTTAGGAATCTTATACGGACATTCGATAGTAGCGATGGCCAGTTTATAAGCGGACATTTTTTCCTTTATTTGTACTAAAATTCACGTTTTGGTACTTTTGCGGACATTTGATCCGCTATTTCATCAGTTTGTTGAAGTTTTCTTATGATTTACATGTAATAAAGGAATAAATGTCCGTGAAAAGTTCTCATCAGTAAAAATAAATAAATAGCGGAAAATATGTCCGGTTCATCTCGAGTGTGGGATGGACGTACATCATAAGTTAAGACCTTTAAAAATACTGCTTTCTAGGTAAACAATAAGAACCTCTCAATCAAATGAGAGGTTCTTGTTCTATCCATTAGAGAATATAAGCACCAAATAAAACAGTCATCATAATCATATGCATAAATACGAAGTAAAATAATGTAACAGGTATGCTCCAGTCTTTGATGCGTGAGCTAATTCGTGAAATGAGGAAAGCTACTATTCCAAGGCCAAGGAAATATACATAGCCACTTCCAGTAAATGTTAGATAGCCTGGTGCTTGTGCATATATCGTATCAATAAAAAACCAATCTTTAAATATAACGAAAGACAAGAAGTAAGATCCTATCCCGATATAGTAAATCCATTGTGGATCTTTATCCATTAACCTTTTGTTGAATATAAGTAATGTAATAATTGGTCCAACGATCCATGTTAAGGAGAGTAAAAATCCTAAGGAACTTGCAGTAAGTGCTCCTAAGGTTTTGCCGATCGCATTAATATAGTCGTCTTTACTTGCTCCTTTTGCTTGATCAATAATAGCTTCGTCACTAGAGCTAACGAGTATTTCATGTGACTCGCCACTCCTGTCTACCCAAGCAATCGTATTTTCCTCCAACCATTGTGGCTTTATTGAATAGTTAGGTGTATTACTTCTGCGATGTACTTCAATACCCTCGTTTGTAAAAAATGCTTCATATATATTAAAGACAGTTGATTCCTTATAACGAGTGTTTGATTGGCCCTTAGCAACAAAAAGAGCTCGAACTTGTTCATCAAAGAAGCTAAGTTTAATATCATCTATCGATTGAAGTTGATCGTTCGTAATTGGATCATAGAAAGTTATTTGGTCCATTACTTCAGTATCAGAGTTATAAAAATGAGTTGTAATAAGCGGTGGCTCACCTTTACCACGATTTACTGTTGTATTAAAAAGAAAAGCAAAGCTATCTTGATCAGCTGCAAGAGTAACATGGCTTATCTTTGAGCCATAGGGAACAGAAATAATCTGATTGTACAGTTGTTCTGTTCCAGAATCAGTAACCTTCATTAGGTTTAAAGCTAAATTCTCTTCTTCGTCATTTTTGTAATAGGTCAAGATTATGGGACCATCCGTTGTTTCTATCGGTATAATCCGATCAAATTCACGATCCAATTGTATTAATGAAGTAGATTCCCTTGTGACAGGGTCCATTTTGAATAGGCTTTTGTCTTTTAGATACAAAACGCTATTTGGAAGTGGATAGAACTTATTTGCCGCAGTAATTACTTCACCGCTTGTACCATCAATGATGTTGTCGTAATCAAAGTAGATTAGATTATCATTATTTGTATAGGCATCGACCCACTTTGTGACCTCAATATCAGGGAAGGTAAATTGCTCCAACTTCTCAAAATTCTCATCATAGATTTGATTGTTAATTGCATTATTTTCATACTGGGTTATTGCTATTTCTCCTTCAGAACTAGTTCGAACAAATGGATATTTTGTTAAAGTTGTTTCTCCAATTGGAAGTGCTCTACTCCAATTCTCTTCAGGTACCTCTGTTACTTCTTCTAAATTCTGAAAGAATAAGATGCTTACGACGATTGCTACTAATATGGTTGGTAATAACCAAGGGAGTTGTTTTCTTAGAATCATTTCCTATACCTTCTCTTTTTGAAAATTTTTAATCTTACATATATAGGAAATCTTAACACTGTTTTTAAAAATTGGGAAGTCAAAAAGCCAGACTATTTACCTTTTCAATAAGAAGAATCTAATATAGGGGAATTTCCCCTAGAAGATGAGGAGGTTCCCCGATTACGAAAACGAGACTTACTCCCTATAATTTAATTATATGATTAAAGAGCGCATCAAGCTTAGTGAGGGAGAGAAAAACATGGAAGAAAACAACGTAAATGTAATGAAAGACATGTCGCCAAAACAGTCACACGCTATTAACAACGCATTCGCTTCTAAGTTTGCAAAGTCAATGTTTCTTACAATAACAGGTATTGTGATCCTTTCTTTTATTGGAACAAGAATGTTTACACACGTAGATTTAAATTTATATGGATACATGGTAGGTACAATTGTATTCCTAGGAGGATTCTTCTACAGGTTTATTGCTTGGGGAGAAAGACCACCAACAAAGATAATTATCAAAAAGGGCTTCAAATTAATATTTAGAAAAAGTACACCGAAGACAGCTACAAACCATTTAGCAACGTACAAGTTTATCTGGAATAGGGGAATTTACCGATGGACACAGCACATCCTTATCGGATGGGGATGCGTTTTAGCATGTTTAGTTACATTTCCGCTTGTTTTTGGTTGGATGTATTTTACGATGCCAGAAGGTGGTTATTATACGATTGTATTGATGGGAATGGACTTTATCACTGTTCCTGCCGATGGTGTCATTGCCTTTATGTCCTATAATGCACTTAATCTTAGTGCTCTCATGGTTATTGCTGGTGTTTGTATGGCGATGTATCGTCGCTTAAAAAATATGCAAGCAAGAGCGGAACAGAACTTCATCTATGATTTTATGCCTCTATACTTGTTGTTATTTATAAGCATTACAGGATTAGCTTTAACGTTTAGTAATGTATTTTTAGCTGGTGCAGGTCATTATGTGATGTCTCTCATTCACCAATATTCAGTAATTATTACGCTTATTTATTTGCCTTTTGGAAAGTTAGCCCACATCCCTTTCCGTCCACTAAGTGTATTCGCACGAAACTATCGTGAACACTATGGCGAGAAAGAAATGAAGGATTGTAAGGTTTGTGGAGAAGGCTTTGTATCAACAGAACAGTCTAATGATGTTATTCAAGTATTAGAAACAAACAACCTAGCGTTCAATATGGAAGATGGTTTTAATCTAGCAGAACTATGTCTGCCTTGCAGAAGAAAATATCGCATTTCTAGATTTTCAGGTTTCGCTACACATGAAGTACCAGTCAAGGAGGCAAATCAGAATGCAAAGGGATAAGTTTTTTCGTGAAATAGAAAATGTAACACATCCGAATGAAACATTAGTAAAAACGCACTGCAGTTATTGTGGTATGCAGTGTGGGATGAATTTACGAGTAAATACGACAACGAACAAAATTATTGGAGTAGAGCCAAGATATGATTGGCCAGTAACCGTTGGAAAGATGTGTCCGAAAGGCGTGACAGCATACCAACAAACAAATCACGATGATCGAATCCTAAAACCTTTAATTCGTGATGATGCATCCTTAAAAGGAACAAAAGAAGGTTTTCGTGAAGCGAGCTGGGAAGAAGCCTACGCTTTAATCACGAAAAAGTTCACCGAGCTTCAAGACAATTATGGAAAAGACAGTTTATCAGTATTTAGTGGCGTATCCATGACAAATGAAAAATGTTATCTAACTGGTAAATTTGCACGTGTAGCATTAGGTACAAGGTACATTGATTATAACGGTCGTTTTTGTATGGCAAGTGCTGCAGGTGGCTTCTTAAGAACATTTGGAGTCGATCGTGGTTCGACATTACCTTGGACAGATATTCATGAAACAGATTGCTTATTTATAGCAGGTAGTAACACAGCGGAGTGTCATCCTACTTCTATGTTCCGTGTTTGGGCAGTTCAAGAGCGTGGTGGTTACTTAATCGTTGCTGACCCTCGTGAAACACCAGTGGCGAGAAGAGCAGATGTTCACTTGGATTTAAAACCAGGTACAGATTTAGCACTTGCAAATGGAATCCTACATTTATTAATTAAAAATGGTTATACAGATGAAGCATTTATAAATAAACACACAAATGGATTTGATGAAACAAAAGAATTAGTAAAAGATTTCACACCAGAACACACAAGTTTTATCACAGGTGTTTCTGTTGAAAAAATAGAACGTGCTGCTGAAATTTACGGCAAAGCACCGAATGCGATTGTTATGTTTGCTCGAGGTGTAGAACAACAACATAAAGGTGTAGACAATGTGTCTGCATACTGCAACATGGCACTCGTAACAGGGAAAATTGGTCGACCAAAAGCGGGTGTCGCAACGTTTACTGGACAAGGAAATGGTCAAGGTGGTCGTGAGCACGGTCAAAAATCTGACCTACTACCAGGCTATCGTAAAATTACTGATCCAAAAGCAGTTGAACACGTTAGTGGTGTATGGGGGATTAACCCAGAAGACATGCCGGAGCCGGGTGTATCTGCTTATGAAATGTTTGAGCTAATGCAAAATAAAACGATTCGCGGCTTATATTTATTATGCTCGAACCCTGCTGTTTCTGCACCAAACCTAAATGTAGTAAGAGAGGCTATGAAAGGTTTAGACTTTATGGTTTGTGCCGATTTCTTCTTATCAGAGTCAGCTGAATTTGCCGATGTTATTCTACCATCTGTAACGTGGTCAGAAGACGAAGGTACTGTTACGAATCTTGAGGGTAGAATTATCAAAATCAACAAAGCACAAGAGCCGATTGGAGAATCCAAACCAGATTGGCAAATCCAAATTGAGTTAGCCGAGCGTTTAGGAAAAGGGAAGCATTTCTCTCATTTGAAGACAGCCAAAGATGTAGCGGATGAATTCCGACTTGCAACAAAAGGTGGAAATGCTGATTATTACGGAGCAACATGGGATAAAATCGACGAGCAAGATGGTGTGTTCTGGCCTTGTAAAGACAAGGATGACAAAGGAACACCTCATATGTTTACTGATGATGATAACAAATTCTATCATCCAGATGGAAAAGCAAAAATATGTGCACTTCCATACCGTCCACCAGCGGAAGAACCATGTGAAAACTATCCACTTCGTTTAACAACAGGGCGAGTAGTCTATCACTATTTATCTGGAAACCAAACGAGAAGAATTCAATTCTTAAAGGATATGTGTCCTGACCCTTATGTCGAAGTCCATCCAGAAACGGCAGAGAAATACGGAATTAAGCATGAAGAGTTTGTGCTTCTATATACAAGACGTGGGAAGAGTAATTACAAAGTGAAAATTACTGAAGCAATTCGAAAAGATACTGTGTTTGTACCGTATCATTTTGGCGGTGATGAATCTATAAACCTATTAACGATTGCAGCCTTAGATCCGATGTCAAGAATGCCAGAATTCAAGGTATGTGCTGCTCAGATAGAGAAACTTGAATCAGGGAAGGTGCTCTAAATGACTTTTATAATGCCAGAAGTAAAGGAAGAACAAACAAAAACAAGAAGAAAACTATATATGGAGCTAGAAAACTGTATTGGCTGCAGATCATGTTTGTCAGCGTGTACGCAATGTGGAGGACATGAAGAAAAAAATCGAAACTATGTGTACGATGTAAACCCGTTAGTTAACAGACAAACAATGCCACTAATGTGTCTACACTGTGTGGATCCTGCTTGTGCTAGAAGCTGTCCAGCACAAGCAATCCAAATTCATGAAACGGGTGCTGTTCTTTCCGCACTTGTAGAGAAATGTATCGGATGTCAAAACTGTACCATCGCTTGTCCATACGGTATCCCTAAGTTTGATGAAGAAGAAAACCTTATGTATAAATGTGATTTGTGTATTGATCGAACAAAAGATGATATCCCACCAATGTGTGCGAGTGTTTGTCCGTCCAATACACTTCAATGGTTAACGGAAGAAGAAATTGCAGAAAAGAAACAAAAACATGAACTAGACAACGACAAATGGGTAACAAGCTTACCTCATCTTGAAGGTGAAACACACGTAACAGTTAATCTACCAGGTATATTACAAGGAACCACGAAGCTCTTTTAAGGAGGGTTACTATGACGGATCAAAAAAGAAAGATTCCTGTTGAAGAAGACAATTATACACACAATATAAATAGAAATAACGAAAGGTCACTTGATCGACGTGGCTTTATGAAAACCCTAGTAGGAGCTGCTGGCGTATTTGCAGTTGCTTCTCTTCCATGGGGAACACTGGCTGCAAAAGAACTAATGGGGTTATCGGATAAAGAATATCCACACAAAAAGATTGTTGATGTAAAAGACATCGCGGTTGGAGATTCTGTAGAATTCTATTTTCCAAGTGAACATGATAGTGCTGTTCTAATTCGACTAGAACAAAACAAATATGTGGCTTATCAAAATGCATGTACACACTTAAGATGTCCAGTATATTGGGTGAAAGAGAAACATACGATGGTTTGCCCATGTCACAAAGGAAAGTTTGATGTGAACACAGGTGCCCCGACTGCAGGACCACCAAGGCGTCCATTACCAGGAATAGTAGTTGAAGTGAAAGATGAGGCAGTATATGCGGTAAGGGTGAAGCGTTATGAAGCGTAGTTTTGTCGGTGTCATTTTACTGTGTGCGATCTTGCTAATGAATATTGTATTTTTACAATTATTAGTACACCAATACTACTTCGAGAATTATGTAGCAGTTCTAACTTATATGGGTATTATGTTTTTACTATTTCCATTAGCGCTATGGATCTATAAAAAAGAGAAGTATAAAGGGGATCATTCTCATGAAAAAGAGTGAGACATACTTAGATTTTTGCTTTATACAAGAAGTTACAGGAGACTTAGTAACGAAAGTGCAGGCGATGTTTGAGGAGCTATTTAAGTATGAACGCCTTCATTGGTACCTCGATGCGAAGGAAGAGTCAGGAGCTGAAATAGTAGTAGCAGAGGTAAAAGGCATGAGTCGTTTTGAATCCGAGCAAGAAGTGATTGACTATCTGGAAGAGAATGCAGATGAACTGTTTTGGAAGACACTACAAGGGTATCAATTCCAAGTACTTCCAGTATGAAAAGGGTGTTGAAAATGATTGAATTACAAGATTTAGATACATTTAAAAATGCTGCTGTTAAGGTTTGTATTCACGGGAAACAGGGAGAAGACCAAGCACCATGGCAAGATAAGAAGGTGTATAAAGTAGAATTGTGTCCAGATCAAACACATGTCAGAATTTACTTTGATGATCATTATTTTTTCGCGGTACCTTTACATGCTTCGGTAGAACAAAACGAAAATGAATGGATAGCGTATGACCAGGATGCTAAATTGTACTACGCCATAAATATTTTATAAAACTGAACGAGCGGGATAAAAGCAAGGAGGCTTGGCGACATGGAGCTTAAAGATGTAAAAGGCAGTACCTATATCATTGAATCTCAAGAAGAGGAGATTAAGCGAATTGCGCTTGAGCTCCATGAAGGTATTAGTCAGAACCTCTATAGTTTATATACTGGGTTAGAGTTTCTCCGTACAGGTGTTGAACAAGATCATCTCAAAGACTATACAAAAGAGATGTCCGATCTTGTAAGTCGCACGTTACAAGAAGTACGTTTACTTTCCGTGGAACTCTATCCATCAACATTAAAAACGTTAGGGCTATATGCAGCATTAAAAAGTTATATTAAATTGTTTACCTCTACTTTTGGTATTATTATTAATATAAGCACTGTAGGCAATGAAATGGAGTTAACGGAACAGAAGAGTATGGCCATATTTCGATCATGTCAAGAGGCGCTAATTAATATAGCAAAATATGCAGATACTTCTGAAGCAACCGTGCACTTTACATGGGAAGAAAAAAGGTTGAAAATAGATATATCGGATCATGGGGTTGGATTCGATCTTCAAGAAATTATCAGGTTAAATAAGTGTAAGGGAATTGCCGCAATGAAACAGAGAATGTCCATTGCAGGTGGTGAACTATGTCTATTTTCTGGTGAAGGAGAAGGAACTACCGTTTCCTTTATATTAACGATCCAGAAATAAGAGGGGGTTAACAATGATTAAAATCCTACTAGTGGATGATCATGCTGTTGTTCGGATGGGGTTGAAAGTTTTATTAAATGCAGTTGAGAATATGGAGGTCGTCGGTGAAGCTTCTGAGGGAAATGAAGGTATCAAATTGGCTAATGAATTGAAGCCGGATGTTGTATTGATGGACCTTAGTATGCCGCATGGCAAAGATGGTTTAACCGCAACGACAGAATTAAAAAAACAACTTCCAAATATATCAATACTAATACTCACCATGCATGATGACGAGGAATACTTGTTTAGAGCAATCCAAGCTGGGGCTTCAGGGTGTGTATTAAAAAGTGCTCCACATCATGAGCTTATTGAAGCGATAAAGTCTGTTTGCAATGGAAATGCATATCTTCATCCCGCTGCTACGAAAAGGTTAATGGAGCAGTATTTAGAATCAGTAAGGCAAGAGGGTTCTGATCATTACCAGTTGTTGTCAGATCGAGAAGTAGAAGTATTGACATTAATTGCAAAAGGCTATTCTAATAAAGAAATTGCAGAGCAACTAATCATTAGTGTGAAAACAGTCGAAACGCATAAAAGTAATCTAATGGAAAAGCTTCAAATGAGAACGAGGCCAGAACTGGTAGCCTTTGCCTTGAAGAAAGGTTTAATTGGATATGGAATATAAAGAAGAACAAGTACAGGAATTAGAACAACAATTTTTGCTAGTATGTGATCAATTAAGGCAACAGCTTTCTTGTGATTTTACCGGAGTGGCTTTGCAGAAAATCCAAGGTGTGGATATTACCTGGCCATTTGTTAGTGGTAATCGAAATCAGAAATACAAGTACATTACCGTTCGATATGGCAAAGGAATTGCTGGCAGAGTTATCGCGAGTGGCAGTCCAATGGAAATAGTGCAATTTCCTGATAATATTATTGGTAAGTCAACAGAATATCCAATTATGCTTGCTGAAAAAATGATTACTGCGTATGCCATGCCTTTATTATGGCAGGGTTCTCCAAAAGGTGCACTCTTAATCGGCTATCGAAGCAAACATCGTTTAGAAGAAAACGACTACGTTAATTTAAAAGAACTTGGTAAAAAAGTGGAAAAATTACTTCCTTTATATTTTGCGGAAAACTAGGGGGGATCGCCTGACAATGAGAAAGACAGATGAAATACAAGTACAAGGTGAAGCTCCTGGTGATGCAACGATTGTTATCAATCATTTAGGGAAAATTCACTCGATTAACCAAAAAGCCTCACAAGTCTTTTCCATCAGAGAAGAGGAGTACACAGGTAATGACTTACAACAACTTCTACCTGACCTTGACTTAACACAGGTCAAAGAAGGAACCATAATCCAACATTACTTAATAAACAGAGAAGGGAAACGATTCCCTTTATTTTTGCGTATAAACAAATTTAGGATTAATAACGAAGCCTATTGGATCCTTGTTATGCATAGAGGAAACGATTTTTCTGTTTCTGGCATGGAGCCTCAGAGAGTACTCACCGAACTGTTAGATATTAAATATGCGCTTGATCAATCAACGATAGTGGCGATAACCGATCAAAGAGGAAAGATTAAATATGTAAATGAAAAGTTCTGTGAAATCTCACAATATAGTGAAGAAGAATTGATTGGCCAAGATCATCGTATCATCAATTCAGGTTATCACTCTAAATCATTTATAAAAAACTTGTGGCGCACGATTGCAAATGGGAAGGTTTGGAAAGGCGAAGTTAAGAATAAGGCAAAAGACGGTTCCTATTATTGGGTTGATACAACGATTGTTCCATTCTTAACTGCAGATGGAAAACCACATCAGTATTTAGCTATCCGTAAAGAAATAACCGAGCATAAACGTGTCGTTAATGAATTGAAAAAATCAGTGGAAGAATTAGTCGATATTAAATTTGCTTTGGATGAATCTTCTATTGTAGCAATAACGGATCGTCGCGGTAGAATTACGTATGTGAATGATCAGTTTGTTCGTGTATCAAAATATTCACGGGAAGAACTTATTGGGAACACACACAACATCATTAATTCTGGGTTTCATCCTCGTTCCTTTTTTAAAGACTTATGGAGAACAATTGGAACAGGTAAGGTGTGGAAAGGTGAAATTAAGAACCAGGCGAAAGATGGTAACTACTATTGGGTAGATACAACGATTGTTCCATTTCTTGATGAGGACGGTAAACCTTATCAATACTTATCGATTCGTTTTGATATAACCAAACGAAAAAAAGTAGAAGAAGAACTCCAAAAAACAATGACAAGAATCATTGATGTTGAGGAAGATGAGAGAAAACGCTTATCAAGAGAGATCCACGATGGTATTGGACAAAACCTGTATAGCCATCTGATTACAATAAACCGGTTGAGTGTAGAAGTGGACCACCCATTAGTTAATCAAATGCTTGATGAAGCTACAAATTTAATTCAAGAAGTGAGAGACTTTTCATGGGAATTACGTCCTTCTGTACTTGATGATTTAGGACTAGTCCCTGCGATCCGCTCTTTTCTAAATCGATTTTCGGAAAGTTATCAGATTGACGTTTTATTTAACTGCTACTTAAATCAAAGGCCTTCTAGTGATGTAGAAATAACCATCTATCGTATTATTCAAGAAGCACTTACGAATATTCGGAAATATGCCGAAGTAGAACATGCCACTGTTACACTAAGAGAAGATGGAAACACCATTCGAGTTGTGATTGAAGACGAAGGAAAAGGTTTCGTTAGAGATCAGTTGAATGCAGGTGTCGGTTTAATTAGTATGGAGGAACGTGCAAAATCAGTGAATGGTGATTTTGATATCAGTTCTGAACCAGGGAAAGGTACAATAGTTGTATTGGAGATCACAACATAACTACCTAACATATACATTAGCGTTGTAATTAGTTAAAGCGTCGCTACATCCTCGTAGCGACGTTTTAACTAATTAAACAATTTTGGTCATCAATATTATTTGAAAAAATAAAGTAGGAGCGATCATTCCATGACAAATACTCCAATTCAAGATAAGTTTGGTAGGGAATTACACGACCTTCGTATCTCAGTAACCGACCGTTGTAATTTCAGGTGTACATACTGTATGCCTAGAGATGTATTCGGTAAAGATTTTGCGTTTATGCCCAAAGAACATTTATTAACATTTGAAGAGATCGAACGGGTAGCGAAGGTGTTTGTAAAATTAGGAGTTAAAAAAATCCGTTTAACTGGTGGCGAGCCTTTATTACGTAAAGATATCGATTTATTAATCCAAAAGCTTGTTGCCATTGAGCCTTTAGAAGATATTGGATTAACAACAAATGGCGCCTTATTGGAAAAGAAAGCTGAAAGTTTAAAGAAAGCTGGTCTACAGCGAGTGAATGTTAGTTTGGATGCTTTAGAGGATGATTTATTTAAATCGATAAATGATAGTGGTGTAGGGACAGAGCGTATTCTTTCAGGTATAAAAAAAGCACAAGAGGTTGGTTTAGAGGTCAAAGTGAACATGGTTGTCAAAAAAGGGTTAAATGATAGTCAAGTTGTTCCAATGGCAAAATACTTCAAAGAACAAGGGATTACACTTCGTTTTATTGAATTTATGGATGTAGGCCAACATAATGGTTGGGATTTCACAAAGGTAGTAACCAAAAAGGAACTATACCAACAATTAGTAGAACACTTTGAATTAGAACCTGTTGACCCTGCCTATGTGGGAGAAGTAGCTAAACGTTATCGATATGCCGGCACTAACGCAGAAGTAGGGTTTATTACTTCCGTTTCCGAGTCATTTTGTTCTACATGCACACGTGCAAGAATTGCAGCAGATGGGAAGTTTTATACGTGTTTATTTGCTTCTGATGGATTAGACTTAAAGCAGGTGCTTCGCTCAAACGTAAGTGATGAAACATTAAAGGAAGCAATTGTGCCCACGTGGAAAAAGCGAGGAGATCGCTATTCCGACGAACGAACAGAAGAAACAGCTAGATCAAGAAAGAAGATTGAGATGTCGTATATCGGCGGCTAGGCTCTTGCTTTGCGAGTAGAGTAATTTATCTATTAAAATAGTATTCAAAGCATTTCAGTAGATAATCGTATTGGATAGTTCATATAAACTCCGCAGTAACTGTCGCACCCGCTACACAAGTGAAATTGGCTCCCTTTCCGAGGAGGAATCACGAAAAATCCCAGAACCCGGATTTTTCTAAGTTCAGATTCCTCTTGCGGGCACGGCCTCAGCTAACTCAGTCGCAAAGAGCGCTCCTGAGTGGATCTTCGGCTCGCGCTGTTCCCGTAGGAGTGTCGCCAATTTAACTCGTTACGCTAGTATCTGCGTCTCTCGCAGTGTTATTTATAAGCATTTTATAACAACTATGTAAATTAAATAAATACACATTAGAATACATTCTTACATAATTTGGTGATTAGAAAGGAGAAGCGTATGGTTGAGAAAAGAAGACCGATCAAAGTAAATGAAGCAATAAAAAAAGTGATGGCTTACGCAAAAACAGGCCAAATCGAAGAGATTCCAATTGAACAAGCCTACGGACGTTTTTTAGGCGAAGAACTAGTTGCGGACCATGATGTCCCGATGTTTGATCGTTCGCCATACGATGGCTTTGCTGTTCGAGCAGAGGATACGAAAGAAGCTAATAGAAATAACCCAGTGACACTTGAAGTGATTGGCGAAATTGGTGCGGGTAGCGTGTTTGAAGGCCCTGTCGGTAAGAAACAAGCGGTTAGAATTATGACAGGTGCACAAATGCCGGATGATTGTGATGCGGTTGTGATGTTAGAACTGGCCAATGAATTCGAACAGGGTGGAAAACCGTATTTCGATTTAAAGAAACAGATGAAGTCTGGTGAGAACATTTCGTTCCAAGGGGAAGATACAAAAAAAGGTACTGTACTTGCATCAAAGGGCACTTATATTAATCCTGGTATTGTTGCACTATTAGCTACGTTTGGTTATAAGTATGTTCCTGTCAGTAAGAAACCAACAATAGGCATTATTGCTACTGGAAGCGAACTCTTGCAAGTCGATGAACCGCTTCAACCTGGGAAAATACGAAATAGTAATGCCTATATGGTCCATGCACAAATTGAACGTGCTGGAGGACATCCCATTTATTTCGGGCAATTTAGTGATGAATTAGAAGTGTGTTATGAACAAGTGAAAAATACGTTAGAAAAAGTAGATTTTCTCATAACAACTGGCGGGGTTTCTGTTGGTGACTATGACTATTTGCCAGAGATTTATAAGATGCTAGGCGCAAATGTGCTTTTTAATAAAATTGCGATGCGCCCTGGGAGTGTAACAACGATCGCAGAAATAAATGGAAAGCTACTATTTGGTCTATCTGGCAATCCATCCGCGTGTTATGTAGGAATGGAGTTGTTTGTTAGACCAATTATTCGGACGCACCTCCAATCAAGTAGACCTTATGTAAACAAAACGGTTGCAATACTCGGTGCTGATTTTCCGAAGCCTAATCCATTTGATCGATTTGTTCGAGGACATCTTCGTTATGAGAATGGACAACTTATTGCTACACCTTCTGGATTAGATAAATCCAATGTTGTGACTTCCTTAGCTCATGCAAATGTATTGATTCAATTACCAGGAGGAACACGAGCATACGAAAAAGGTATGGGTGTCGATGTACTATTATTAGAGGACCAGGAAGGAACTACTTCCTGATTTCTATATGAAATAAATACAAGATGGAGAGGAGCATCACAATGACACAGGAATTTTTTCAAATAAGTGATGAACCAATTCAAGTAGATGAAATTGTTAAAAAAGTGGAGAGCAGAGATGCAGGAGCTATTACTACTTTCATTGGTACGGTTAGAGAATGGACAAAAGGAAAACGGACGCTTTATTTAGAGTATCAAGCTTACAAACCTATGGCCATTAAAATGCTAACAACGATTGGAAAAGAGATACAAACTAAATGGCCGAACACAGAAGTAGCGATTACACATCGTGTCGGGCGTTTGGATATTTCGGATATAGCTGTTGTAATTGCAGTTTCCTCCCCACATCGAAAAGCGGCGTATGAGGCAAATGAATATGCGATCGAACGAATCAAACAAATCGTCCCAATTTGGAAAAAAGAACACTGGGAAAACGGAGAAACTTGGCTTGGTGATCAATTAGAAAATGTTCCTTATCCAGAAGGAAAACCTCATATAAAGGAATGATATAGAGTGATAACAGTACTTTTATTTGCACAATTACAAGAAGATGCTGGTACGGATCAACTAGAATTAAATATAGATGAAATAAACGTACGTGAATTAAAAGAAAGATTGCAATCCGATTATAATCTTTCAAAGCTCGATCAAGTAATGGTCGCTGTTAATGAAGAATACGCGTTAGATGATGATGTAATTAAAAAAGGTGATACAGTGGCCATTATACCTCCAGTAAGTGGAGGATAATATGCAAAAAAGGATGCACGTTCTAAATACGGTGCATCCTTTTGCATATGGTTGACGGTAGTTCGGAAAAAATAATTTTAGTTTTTGTGATTTAGTTCACTTTTAAAATTGTATAATTATTTATAATATAGAAAGAACAGGTGTACATATGATTCCAATCCAAATAGTAGGATACAAAAATAGTGGAAAGACTACATTTTCCTGTCAATTAATAGCGGCATTAAAAGAACGAAAGATACAGGTAGCCTCGTTAAAACATCATGGACACGGAGGTGTTCCACTAGGGTTTGAAAATACAGATAGCGAAAAACATCTTGCAGCTGGAGCGGTCGTATCGGGTGTCGAGGGAGCGGGTGTTTTACAACTTTCTCTTTCACAATCAATATGGGATATTGAAAAAATATTAACGTTTTATCAACTGATGGAAGTAGAACTTGTTGTAATAGAAGGCTTTAAGCAACAACATTTTGGAAAAGTAGTATTAATTCGAGAGGAAGAGGATCTAGATTTACTTAAACAACTTTCTAATGTTGTAGCAGTTGTTAGTATGGTAGCCATTGAACAGTCAGAGCAATACCAAGTTTTTGAAACATCAGATGCGGCAATCAATTGGATCATGCATAACCTTCATTTATTTGCAAAACATGAGGAATAAAAAAACGAGACAAGATGCCTCGTTTCTTAGTCAATGTTACAGATTTCAATTGGGCAATTTTCACAACCAATCTCTCTTCTTAAATATTGGAGGTCGTGGATTGTAATTCTTCCTTTATCATCTATGGAAACAATCCCTAATTTCCTAAGCTCACTTAACATACGATTGACACTCTCGCGTGTTGCAACACAAAACTTTGCAAGCTCACTGTTTGTTAATACGATATCAATTAAGATCCCATTTGGTTGCATGATGCCGTAACTATTTGACAAACGAATTAATGTAGAATATAGTGCTCCTTTTTTGCCATTAAGAAGCAAGTCTCTCATCTTGGATTGTAGTTTTCTCATATGATTACTCGTCCATTTCATAAATTCGAAGGTGAGAGAAGGATTGTACATCAATTCTTGCTCTAATCGATCTTTACTGATAACCAATACTTCACCAGCTTCTATGATCTTAGAACTGAGCATATATTTTGGATCATCACAAAACAAAGTAAGTTCTCCAACAATATCGTCTGCTTTACAAATCCGTAATGTTAACTCTTTTCCCTCAGCAGTAAGTTTACCAATTTGAACAATACCAGATTGGATAAGGTATATTTCATGTGCTTCTGTTCCTTCGCGGAAAAGATATCTATTTTTATGCATTTTTTTTGTTACGCCTATTGATTTTAATAAATCTCTTAATTCGTTGGAAATTAAATCCGATTTTTTATTTCTTTGTTTTTGAAGTAAAGCTGATCCCATGTCATCACCTCTTCGCATTATTTCACTTATAAGTATAAATAGTATCTATACTTATCTTATCATTTCTAAGCGTTCATACATGGGGGGAAGGTTACAATATTATGACTTTTGTGCACGAGCATAGCACTTTTAAAAGTGATCCATTATAGTGGAGTGAGAAAGGTATGAATTTTTAAGGAAAAGGAGGGGCAAAAATGGATGAGGTGGCTGGGATTATTCTCGCAGGTGGTCAGTCAAGGCGTTTTGGATCGCCAAAGGCATTCGCAAAACGTGGAAATCTTCCATTTTACCAATACTCGATTGATGCTTTGAAAAGTCATACGTCAACGATATTATTGGTGACAAGCCCAATATTAAGTGAATCTTTTGAGCAAATAGATAGCTCTGTTCATGTAATTACCGATCAAGTTTATCAGGGGAATGGTCCTCTCGCGGGTATTTATACGGGAATGGATAAACAAGAGGCAAATTGGTATATTGTTGTTCCGATTGATGTTCCGTTTATACAGGCAGCGATAATAAAACAACTGATCGACCAAATAGATTATACAAAAGAAGCCATTGTTCCAATCGTAAAAGGTAAAATGCAACCACTGTTAGCATTATATCGGGGATCAATCAAAGAAATTATCCTCGACCAGTTGGATCATAGTCAAAGGTCGATGCAACAATTACATGATAGAATTAACGTGAAATATGTAAAAATGAATGATGAAATGCCTTTTATAAATATTAATCGACAAGAGGATTATGCGAATTTTATTAATAGAAAAGATGGAAACACTAGAAAGTAACTAGTATAGGGAGCGTAATGGTCATGCAAGGTTTAAAAAGATATTTACTTATTTCATTCGGTACACTAAGTTTAATTTTGGGACTCTTAGGTATCATCTTACCACTCTTACCTACTACACCGTTATTATTGTTATCTGCTTACTGTTACGGAAAGTCATCCAATCGACTACATCAATGGTTATTAGATAATAGGTGGTTAGGAAAATATATAAAGCAATTTAAAGCGGGAGAAGGGATTCCACTAAGAGCAAAGATCACTATATTGCTATTGTTATGGGTAAGCACATCTTATTCCATTATTGTGTTGATTCCTTTTATTTTCGTGAAAATATTGTTAGCACTTGTTGTGGTGTGGGTTACTTTTTTTATAATCAATTTGAAAACAAAAATAAACATAAAAGAAACCTGATTATAATCATAAGTAGTCACGTATCCGTTGAGAGACATACGAAATAGAATACCGATCAGTAGACCAAAACGCTAAATATTAGGTATTAAATCACATTCTCAACCTATATAGCATAATGACAAAAGCTATATACTGTTCCTTATGTTAATTAATGTACTATTTATATTTGAAAGGTGTGATGTCTTATGGCAAATAAACTAAATCAAATGATCAAAGCAGGTTTTGTCTTTAGGAAAAAGTCTATACAGAGGAGATGTCACATTGAAATTGACAGAAGAAAAATTTGAGGTTGTTTCAGAAACAGAAAGATTAGTAATAAGACCATTACAGAAAGCTGATTATGAAAATTGGCTAAATGAATTTGAAAACCGTTATCCATCTCAACACCGCCATGATCAAGGGAAAATAGACATGAGTGCGTGCACGCAGGAGTGGTTTCATAATCTAGTAGATAAACACCAAGAGTTAGCACTTACAGATACTGCACACGTATTTGGTGTGTTTAGAAAAGAAGACGGTACACATCTAGGAATGGTGGATTTTTCAACTTTAATAAGAGATGACTTCCAATGGGGAAGAATAGGATACACCATCCATAATCAGTTTTGGCGAAAAGGATACGGCAAAGAAGCGGTAAAAGAAGCACTTACTATTGCTTTTAATCATTTGAAATTCCACCGTATCGAAGCCCATATCAATTTAGATAATGCTGCTTCCATCCATTTAGCAGAGAGTATTGGAATGGAGTATGAATGTACAAGAAAAGGGTTAATTTTCGAATTTGGAGAATGGACAGATAATCTAATATATTATAAAAATTCTAATGAGTAGGATTTTGTAAACGGATAGGCGAGGATTCGTGAAGTACAAAGAATTAGATTAGAATGGCAATGCACATTTTTGTCTAGAAAAAGAAATAACTAATTAACAAAATATGTCAACTATAGGAAAGTTAAATGGTGCGTTTGTTTAACAAGACAATAACGCTTGGGTATTTTTATAACCCAAGCGTTATTTTTTGCTATCTTTACTGTTATTATCTTTTAGTCTTAGTCTACGTCCCGGTCATTTGCTGCACTATGTGCAAGCCTACTAGATGCTGCTGCAGCAATTGCGCCAACAATGTCATCTAAAAATGTATGACATTGACCGCTGCTTTTGTCATTTAATTTTTCTAAAATCCCGGGCTTTTGTTTATCAATGTATCCATAATTTGTGAAACCAATAGAACCATATACATTGACAATAGAAAATGCAATGATTTCATCAACGCCATATAAACTTTCATCAATTTCAATGGTTTCTTGTAATGGAGATTCTAGCTTTTTTTGTTCAGCAAGTACATCCAATTGAATACCTGTTAGGATTGCATTTTGTACCTCACGTTTCATTAAAACTTTATTCGTATGATGGACACAATCTTCCATGGTAAGATTGTCGTGGTATTTGCTTTGTAAGTAGTAAACAAGATCAGCAATATCATCGATTGTTACACCACGTTCTTCTAACCAGGCCCTAGCCTTTATTTCTAACGCAGTTTGACTTGTATGTTGATTCATTAAATCACACCTTATTTTAGATTCGTATTACTAATATACCCATCGTAACCTTGTATAAATCATGATGCAAGGTTCAGTTTCCCATTTTAGTCTCATAAACTGTCATTAACAGCTCACTTTGAAAGGATGATAATCATGATGGAATTACTATCAAACTATATTCCGCAATTTCAAGGTCAAAAAGTGACAGTCAATGGCTATGAAGGATATAAAAATGGAAACGACTTTTATATTATTATTCCCAATCCTAACAATGCATTACTTCATCAGGAACAAAAACTTGTTAGTACGTATTTAATTGCAAATGGATTTGAAAATATTGCTTCTCCAATTTTTAATCAACAAAATAACATAATAACGCATTTACATGAGAAAGAATATGTAGTCTGCAAAGGTAACATAAAAAAATATTCTAGTCAGATGTCACACCCTCAGTTATTAGCATCCTTTCATGACACAGGTACCCGATATCCATACGCACCAAACTATATCTCCAGTTACGGTCAATGGAAAACATTATGGGAGAATAAGCTAGACACCTTTGAACAATTATATCAACAGAAAATGCAGGAGAGACCTGTTTCACATTTTCAACGGTTATTTCTGGATTCATTTCCATATTTAATCGGTTTATCGGAAAATGCTATACAGTACTTGCAAGAAACAGAAACAGATCAACGTTTTCATGAAGGCGATCAAGCTAGTATTACTTTCCAACGGTACACGAACCAAGTTCAAAAGGATTTAATTTGGTCCCACGAACTTACTTACGATCATCCTACAAGAGATATTTGTGAGCACATTCGACCGTTAATGTCATCCGATGAAGGTCATTCAATCACAAGGATAAAGACGTTTCTAAATGAATATGAGCAGGTAAGACCGTTATCGATTTTTGGGTGGAGGTTGTTATATTCACGTCTTTTATTTCCTATCCATTTATTTGATTATTTAGAAGTAGGACTTTCCACGGGCAATGATGAGCAAATCTATGAATCGTTTGAAAAAGCACTGATAAATCAAAGGAACTATCAGGAGAAGCTGTCCTATTTCTTTGAGGAGATGGGGATTCATCCTAGGCAGAAAGCAATCCCAGAAATTCAGTGGTTGAAACAAACTTATAAAAGTAAGGTGAAAACTCAGTGATAAACTGAGTTTTTTACGTTTAGTAAAAAAAAGTAACATACGTGTATTATCATTCTACTTTAAATTTTCAGAAATTTGGGCAAATGAATCTTGATTAACAAGAATTACATCTGTATAATGTCCACTATAGATAAACACATGTACTCTTTAAACAAACAGGGGGAGGCGTTAATGTTGAAAGAGATAAAAGTCGGTTTATGTGGCCTAGGTACGGTTGGAACAGGCGTTGTGAAAATTTTAAAGAATCATCAAGAAGAAATCAAGTATAAATTGGGCTGTGAGATCGTCGTAAACAAAATTCTTGTTCATGACATACATAAGCCAAGGGATATAGTTGTTAATCCTGAATGGCTTACTAGTAATCCTGATGAGCTTGTAAATAACCCTGAAATAGATGTTATTGTTGAAGTAATGGGTGGTATAGATCAAACAAACTTACTCATAGAACAAGCGCTTAGAAATAATAAACACATTGTAACAGCCAATAAAGATATGATGGCTGTACATGGTCAAAAATTATTAAAATTAGCGAAAGCAAATAACTGTGATATTTTTTACGATGCAAGTGTGGCAGGTGGAATTCCAATCCTTCGTTCACTGTCAGATGGTTTAGCTTCTGACCGTATCCAAAAGATTATGGGGATTGTAAATGGCACAACGAATTATATTTTAACAAAAATGACGGATGATCATTTAGCTTTTGATCCAGTGTTAAAAGAAGCACAAGAACTAGGCTTTGCTGAATCTGACCCCACTTCTGATGTAGATGGTTTAGACGCTGCTAGGAAGATGACATTGTTAGCTAATTTGGCTTTTAAGATGGAGATTGGCCTAGATGATGTAGAAGTTTCCGGGATTAGTAATATTAGCCAAGAAGATATTTCTTTTGCGGATAGTCTCGGTTATACTATTAAGTTAATAGGAATTGCTTCCATTAATAACGGAAAAGTGGAAGTAAGTGTGGAGCCAACACTCTTACCGAAAGATCATCCACTTGCATTAGTGAAAAATGAATATAATGCGGTTTATGTGTATGGAGAAGCAGTAGGAGAAACGATGTTTTATGGTCCAGGTGCAGGAAGCATGCCAACAGCAACTGCAGTTGTTTCCGATTTAATGGAGGTCATTAAAAATATTCGTCTTGGAATCAGTGGGAATTCATATGTTTCACCACAATACGAAACACAACTGAAAAAGAATGAAGAAAAGTACACGAAGTACTTCATTCGAATGGAAGTTGATGATGAAGCAGGTACATTCCAGAAAATAACGAATGTATTTTCTGATGAAAAGGTTAGTTTTGCAAAGATCTTACAGCTTCCTGGAAGTAAAAAAGAGACGGCTGAGATTGTGATGGTTACGCACCAAATTAGTAAACAACAATTACTGAATAGCTTAGATCATTTACAAGGGCTATCTGTTGTCAATAGAATTATTAGCTACTACCGAGTGGATGGGGAGGAATAAAGAATGACTTGGCAAGGATTATTATCAAATTATAAGCAGTATTTACCTGTTAATGAAAATACACCAACTTTAAGTTTACATGAAGGTAATACGCCTTTAATTAAATTAGAAAATCTCTCAAAACAATACAACATCGAAGCATACGCAAAAATAGAAGGAGCTAACCCAACTGGTTCATTTAAAGATCGTGGTATGGTAATGGCTATGGCCAAAGCGATTGAAGATGGTGCAAAGGCAGTTGTATGTGCTTCAACTGGTAACACGTCAGCTTCAGCGGCTGCTTTTGCCGCTCGAGCAGGACTTAAATGTATTGTTGTCATCCCAGATGGTAAAATCGCACAAGGAAAACTAGCACAGGCAGTGATGTACGGTGCAGAGATCTTTGCAATCGAGGGTAATTTTGATGATGCACTTAAATATGTTCGAAAGCTTTCAGAAAACAAAGATATTGCATTAGTAAATTCAGTCAATCCTTATCGTATTGAAGGACAAAAAACAGCTGCGTTTGAAGTATGTGATGTGTTAGGAAAAGCACCTGACTATTTATTTATTCCTGTAGGTAATGCTGGAAATATTACTGCTTATTGGAAAGGTTTCAAAGAATACAATGAGCTGAAACAAACAGGTCTTCCTAAGATGATGGGATTCGAAGCAAGTGGTGCAGCTGCTATTGTTCATGATCGTGTATTTGAAAATCCTGAGACTGTTGGTACAGCGATTCGGATTGGTAACCCAGCAAGTTGGACTGGTGCAGTGAATGCTAGAGATGAATCTGGTGGTGCGATTGACGAGATTACAGATGAAGAAATGATCGAGGCATACCAGTGGATTGCAGCAAATGAAGGTATCTTTGCAGAACCTGCATCCTGCGCTTCTATTGCCGGTCTATTTAAAGCATTAAAACAGAATAAGGTAGAAGAAGGTTCTACTGTCGTTACGGTTCTTACAGGAAACGGATTAAAAGATCCTAATACGGCGATTGACTATAGTGCAATAAAACCACGTGTACTACCTAACGATGAAGAAAAAGTAGTGCAGGAAATTCTAGGTAGTGTAATGGTATGAGTTGGGTAATTAGAGTTCCATCCAGTACGTCGAATTTAGGGGCGGGTTTTGATTCAATCGGTTTGGCGTTAAACCTATACCTTGATTTAAAAGTAAACCGGTCAGACGAATGGGAGTTTGTCCCTGCGTCTGAATGTCTTATGGGTATTCCGACTGGTAAGGAAAATCTTGTTTATCAAATCGCAATTGAAACGGCATTACAGTTTGGCTACAACGAATTACCAGCTTGTAAGGTGGAAATGAAAAGTGATATTCCATTAGCAAGAGGGCTTGGTAGCAGTGCTACAGCTACGATTGCTGGTATTGAACTTGCTAATTTATTATTAGAATTAGAATTATCTGCCGAAGAAAAATTAGAGATAGCTACCAAGATTGAAGGGCATCCAGATAATGTTGCACCTTCTCTAATGGGAGGCTGTGTTATTGGCCATTTTGATTATGAGGTCAATTGGACGAAGGCAGCTATTCGAGATATTACTTTTTTGGCAATTGTGCCTAATTTTGAACTGAAAACAAAAGAAGCGAGAGCCGTTTTACCTGCTAATTTTCAGTATCAAGAAAGTGTGCATGCAAGCAGTATCGCAAATGTGAGCACTGCAGCAATCTGTCAAGGAAATTGGGAGTTGCTCGGAAAGATGATGAAAAAGGATTTATTTCATCAACCATACAGAAAGCCTCTAGTACCTCATTATGATAAATTAGAAGCTTATTTAGAGCACGATGTGTATGGAACTTTCTTAAGCGGCGCTGGTCCAACCATGATTGCTATTGTAGATAATCAAGTGGTGAAGGAACGGTTAGCTGACTGGGAAAATGCTTATCCCGAATTTGAGTGGTTGCCACTTCAGGTAGAAAATGAAGGCCTTGTTACAATGAAATTGAATGTATCATACTGATTAAAAAACATATCCATTTTGCTTGGATATGTTTTTTGATTTTGTTTTCGTAGTTGATATAAAAGGCGACGTAACGCTAGTCTATTCTAAGATAACTCCCAGATTATAATTAGCTTAGATTCCTTTTCGAGATCCTCCGCAATCATTTCGGGCATCATAACCGGCATCTGATTCCCTTTTAAGGTCCTCCGTCATCATTTCAGACATCATAACCGGCATTTGATTCCCTTCTGAGGTCCTCTGCAATCATTTCGGGCATCATAACCGGCATCTGATTCCCTTTTTAGCTCCTCCGTCATCATTTCAGACATCATAACCGGCATTTGATTCCCTTTTAAGGTCCTCCGCAATCATTTCGGGCATCATGATCAGCATTTGATTCCCTTTTGAGGTTCTCCACCATCATTTCGGGCATCATAACCAGCATTTGATTCCCTTCTGAGGTCCTCTGCAATCATTTCGGGCATCATAACCGGCATCTGATTCCCTTTTCAGCTCCTCCGCAATCATTTCGGGCATCATGACCAGCATTTGATTCCCTTTTGAGCTCCTCCGCAATCATTTCGGGCATCATAACCGGCATTTGATTCCCTTTTGAGCTCCTCTGTCATCGTTTCGGGCATCATAACTAACATTTGGTTCCCATTTGAGGTCCTCTGCAATCATTTCGGGCATCATGACCACTTTCTATTTGAATATAGATTGTTACGTCACAGTTTATAGACAACTCGTCAGAACTCTCATAAACCATAATCGCATGAAGGAATTAAAAAATCCTCTTACCTAAGTAAGAGGATCATCTATTATATATGATTAAAATACTTGTTCGATTTCAGTGATTCCTGGTACTTCAGCCATGAGAGCGCGTTCTATACCTGCTTTTAAGGTAATGGTTGAACTTGGGCAATTCCCACATGCTCCCATTAGACGAAGACGTACAATGCCTTCATCTACATCAACCAACTCAACATCTCCACCATCACGTAGTAAGAATGGACGCAATTTGTTTAATACCTCTTGTACCTGTTCTACTTGCGTAGCTTGTTCTTGCATCATCCATCTTCTCCTTTCTTCATAACTATTATTATAAAGGCTTTTAAGAAAAAAATCTATGATCTAAATCACTCGATTGTTTTTTAGACATATAATCATTTATATTTTATCTTTAATTGATCATTTTGTAAAATATAAGTAACCTAGTCATGTATTAGGATATTCATTCTCTACTTATTACTAAGTGAGGATAGAGAAATAATGGAGGTGGTTGTATTGACTCAACCAAAGGTAAATATTACGGTGTATGGTGCGGATCGTATTTGTGCGAGTTGTGTGAATGCACCTGGATCAAAAGATACTTATGAATGGCTTCAAGCGGCTGTTTTTCGTAAGTTTAATAAAAATAAATTTGAATTTGTTTATGTGGATATCGATCAACCAGCTACTAGTCAAAAGCATGAAAAGTATATAGAGCAATTAGAAAGCGATGCGTTATTTTATCCATTGATCGTCATAGATGATGAAGTTGTGGGGGAAGGGATTCCAACTATAAAACCAATTATGCAAGTCATTGAATCAAAGGTTACACTATAAGAATAATTATTAGTAGTTTTTTTTGATTCTGTGATAAGCTATGGTAGATATAAGGGGATTCAAAGTTCATGATAGATAAAGGAGAGAAACATGAATCCAATAGTAGTTGAGTTTTGTATCAATAATATAGTGAGTGGTTCTCAAAAAGCAAAAGAAGTGCTAGAAAAGGACCCTGATCTTGATGTTGTAGAATATGGTTGTACAAGTTTCTGTGGCCTATGTGCCCAGTTTATGGTCGCTATCGTTGGTGGTGAACCAATTATTGCTGACACAGCAGAAGAGTTAGTTGAAAAAGTATATGCGTTTATAGACGAAAATCCCCTACTCTAAACGATTTAATAGATAATATATTTGAAGTATTGTGGAGGTTAACCATGAATATTCCATTTACAAAAATGCACGGTTTAGGAAATAGCTATATCTTTCTAGATTTATTTAAGTATCAAATAGAAGAAGAACTGTTAGCACCACTGGCTATTGATATAGCGAACAAGGACATCGGAATTGGTTCTGACGGATTAATTCTGATCCATCCTAGTATCCAAGCGGATGTTGGTATGAGGATTTTTAATAAAGACGGTTCAGAAGGAAAAAATTGCGGTAATGGCCTGCGGTGTGTTGCAAAATATGCTTACGAAAATAACCTGGTCGAAAGTAAAACCTTTTCAATTGAAACAAAAGCAGGTAATGTTACGGCAGAAATTCGTGGCGACAGAGCCTTTGTAGAGGAAGTTACTGTAGATATGGGTGAGCCTATCCTAAAGAGGAACTTAATTCCTATGGAAGGAAACGCAGACGAACAAGTAATTGCAGAATCTTTTGAAATAAGTCACCACCCGTTAGTTGTGACTGCTGTATCAATGGGAAACCCACATGCGATCTTCTTTGTAGAAGATATAGCGGAAGCACCATTAACTGAATTGGGTCCAATTATAACGGTAGACCAACGTTTTCCAGAAGGTGTAAATGTTGAGTTTGTTGAGATAGTTTCCGATAAGGAAATGCACTTTAGAGTTTGGGAACGAGGTTCAGGTATAACCCAAGGGTGTGGCACTGGTGCTTGTGCCGCAGTAGTGGCTTCGATTCTAAATGGTTTTGCTAATAAGGGTGAGGAAATTTGTGTCCATCTTAGTGGAGGGGACCTTTTTATTACTTGGGCAAATGATGGTCATGTTTGGATGAGAGGGAACGCTTCAACAACAGTAAGTGGAGAATTCTATTGGAATCCTAAAAGTTGAATGCTTTTGCATTCCTTAGTATACTCTAATTATGAAACAAGTGAGGAGGACATACAATGGTTCTTAATATAACGGACGCTGCGAGTCTTCAAATTAAGGAAATGCTGAAGGAAGAAGAAGATCAAGCAAATGCACGCTTGCGTTTTGGCGTAAAAGGTGGCGGATGCAGTGGACTTTCTTATTCATTAGGTTTTGATTATGAAGTAAATAAAGAATTAGACCTTGAAGAAGAAATAAACGGGATCCCGGTTACTATATTTAAACAAGATATCCCTGTAATTGAAGGAACAGTGATTGATTTCAAACAAAACATGATGGGCGGCGGGTTTACAATTGAAAATCCAAATGCGATTGTATCATGTGGTTGTGGATCTTCCTTTAAAGCAAAAGAACGTGAAGGCACGCCAGAAAATTGTTAACTAATACAAAACAACACCATCTTATGGGTGTTGTTTTTTTATATTCAGGAACAAAAACGACTCAGTAAAATACTGAGTCGTCTACATTGAGCAAAATCATTTAAAACATACTTGTTGAATGCTTTGGTTGCACCCGTGCATTAGGGTCGATATATGCTTTTGCGTTGTTAATTGCAGTTGGTCCCTCGCCAAATCCAGCTGCTATCAGGTTAACTTTACCAGGGTACGTACAAATGTCTCCAGCAGCATAAATCCCTTCCACATTTGTTTCCATTTTAGAGTTAACAACGATACTATTTTTATCAATTTCAAGGCCCCAATTTTTGATTGGTCCTAATGAAGAGATAAATCCATAATTAACTAACACCGCGTCAACATCTAACGTTACTTCATTGTCACCTTTTACTTGTTTCAAAACAACTTGATCAATTTGATCATCACCAACTAATGCCTCTGGTACATAGGGTGTCATGATGTTTACGGTTGAATTCTTAAGAAGTTCTACGCTATGTTCATGTGCTCTAAACTGATCTCTTCTGTGTACAAGCGTCACTTCTTTAGCAATTGGTTCAAGCATTAATGCCCAATCCACTGCTGAGTCTCCACCACCAAAAAGAACAACTTTCTTATCTTTAAAGGCATTCATGTTTTCAACAAAATAATGTAAGTTCTTACCTTCGAATTGATCTTCGCCTTCTAAACCTAGCTTTCTTGGTTGAAATGCTCCATTTCCAGCCGTGATAATGAGTGCCTTAGTATAATGTGTTTCACTATTTGTAGATAATTTATAAGAACCATCTTCCAATCGTTCGACTGTTTCAACGGATTGGTTAAGTACGATGGATGGTTTAAAAAGATCCGTTTGTTCTTTTAAGTTATCTATTAGTTCCTGTGCTCGAACTTTTGGAAATCCGGCAATATCATAAATATATTTTTCGGGGTATAATGCACTTAATTGACCCCCAATATGTGGCAAGCTTTCAATTATTTTAACACTTGCTTGTCTTAAACCACCGTAGAACGCTGTAAATAAACCTACTGGTCCAGCTCCTATTATAGTAATATCATATACCTGATCGGACATGAATGATTCCTCCTAATTTACATAAGCATAAGTAGACCATATTATTTTAACACATTATTAGTAATGTGTAATAATGAACAGTTTGATAACAAGTATATTTATAGGAATTTTCTAAAAATATACTTTTGGGTTGAAAATTATTATAAAAGAGTCTAAGATAAAATTTAGGTTAAATATTACGATTTAATGACAATATAGTCGTATAAGTGAAAAATATCACGATGGCTTAATTTACAATATTATATAAATGGATGTGATGAAATGAACAAACCAAAGGTTGTAATACTAGGCGCAGGTTATGGGGGCCTCACAACTACAGTAAAATTACAAAAAAAATTAGGAGTTAACGACGCACATATAACGTTAGTGAATAAGCATGATTATCACTACGAATCAACATGGTTACATGAAACTGCCGCAGGCACGTTGCACCATGATCGTGGTCGCTATGCGATTAAAGATGTTATCAACTCTGGAAAAGTAGATTTTGTACAAGACACAGTTACAGCGATTAAGCCAGATGAGAATAAAGTAATTCTTGAAAATGGTGAGTTAGATTACGATTATTTAGTTGTTGCATTAGGATTTGAGGCAGCAACATTTGGTATTCCTGGATTAATTGAAAATGCATTTACAATTGGAAGTGTTAACCAATCACGTTTAATTCGACAACACATCGAATACAACTTTGCGAAATATAATAACGAGTCAGAAAAAAATGAATCGCGCTTAAACATCGTTGTAGGTGGTGGTGGTTTCACAGGTATCGAATTCTTAGGTGAACTTGCTGACCGTGTACCTCAACTTTGTAAAGAATATGATATCGATCGAAACTTAGTTAGAATTATTAATGTGGAAGCAATGCCATCTATTCTTCCAGGCTTTGATCCACAACTAGTTGAATATGCGATGAATTCACTAGAATCACGTGGTGTAGAATTTAAATTAGGTGCTATGCTTAAAGAGTGTAAGCCAGATGGTATCGTAATTGAGAAAGATGGGGAACAAGAAGAAATCGCTACTAATACTACAGTATGGGCAGCAGGTGTACGAGCTAACCATCTAGTAGAAGAGTCAAGCTTAGAGCACAATAGAGGTAAAGTAGAAGTGAAGCCAGATTTACGTGCTCCTTCACACGAAAATGTATTTGTAGTAGGAGATTGTGCACTTATTTGGAATAAAGAAACAGATCGTCCTTATCCTCCGACTGCTCAAATTGCAATGCAAGAAGCAGACGTATGTGCCCATAATTTAGCAACACTTGTAAAAGGTGGAGGCGATCTTGAATCATTTGAATTTAACAACCAAGGTACAGTAGCATCTTTAGGTCACGGTGATGCGATTGGTGTTATTTTCGGTAACAAAAAACTATTTGGTTGGTCAGCTTCTGTCATGAAAAAAGTTATTGATAATCGTGCTTTATTAAAAGTCGGTGGAATTGGACTAGTCCTTAAAAAAGGTAAATTCAATATATTTTAATCCATTCAAAAAGGCAATGGCAGAGGTTCTGTCCTTGCCTTTTTTTACATGACGATGGAGAATAGTGATGTGTAATAGAAGGTTTCAAATAGGAATGATGTTAAAGTTACTTTTTGTCTTGCTCTTGTGCCATGTTAATATTAAAATGTTGTTTGATACAAAAATACATACAAGCCATTGACCTATCTAAGAAAATAGACTAGGGTTAATCTAAAAAAGGGAGAACATGAATGATACAGTTAGTCGTTTCACTCGTCATTTACTTTGTTTTATTTTTCGGAATATCTTTTATATTAAATATGTTATTGAGGCGCACGTGGATTATGTCCTTCTTTTATCCAATTGTCGTCTTATTAATTGTGGATGATTTTGCGATTTCTTATTATTTTACTAATCCTATTTCAGCGTTTACTACGGTATGGTCTGATATGACCAAATTAAATGGTTATGATATTGCTATTTTATTATCTGGATTAATCGGTACAATTGCTTCTGGAATTGTCATAAAGAAATTACGAAAGAGTGGCTACCAGATGTTCTAATACTGTTTTGATGTATAAAAGATTGTAAAAATGGAAAAGATGACACCCAGAGAGGTGTTATCCATACATGAAAAAATTACAGTTATTAAGAAGGTTTTGTATTGCGCTATTATTTATAGTTGCAGTTTGTACGACGCTTTCTATTATAACGAATATCACAGTGAATGATCTATTGGGTGATATTGAAAGTTCTGCTTCTGTGATCCAATCAGAACAACAACCAGCTCGAGAAGTTGCAATTATGAGCAAATCATTACATTATCAAGAATCTAACACGACCTATGTCTCTAGTGAACAGACTGAACGTCCTGAAACATTAGAGGAAGCCATTGATTTAGAACAATACCCACGTGCGTTGGTCACAGCAACTGGCTATACCGCAGGGATCGAATCAACTGGTAAGACTCCTAATCACCCCGAATACGGAATTACTTATTCAGGTGTTCAGGTGAAAAGGGATTTATATTCAACCATTGCGGCTGACTTAGATGTATATCCACTTGGAACTATTCTATATATTCCAGGCTATGGTTATGGAGTTGTTGCCGATAAAGGTTCTGCAATCACCGGGAATAAGATTGATCTATATTACCCTACGGTAGACGAGGTCTATGAAGAGTGGGGGAAAAAGGATGTCGAAGTCTTCCTTATAAAAAAAGGTGATGGGAATTTAACAGAAGAAGTGTTGCAAGAATTAAATGATACAGAAGCACTACAAGTGTTTAGAGAACAATTTAGAAAAAGTTAATCAATAAAAAAACCGCCTGCGTGGCGGTTTTTTTATTAATGTGCAATAGACGCGTCCAGTTATAACACAATGTGCTTAAAGCTTTTATGCTCCGAAAAGTGGATAAAGAATAAATGCAAGTATGATACCGGTAGTCATGCCGAAAAATACTTCAATCGGTTGATGACCTAGCAGTTCTTTAAGCTCTGCTTGCTTTTCGTATTCTTCTTTTTTTGACCATACTTTTGCTTCTTCAATAAAATAATGGAAGTCTTTTACGAGCATATTTAAAATGATGGCTTGCTCTCCTGCTTGTCTTCGGATCCCCGTAGCATCAAACATAATGATGATACTGAAAATACACGAAACTGCAAAGAGTCCGGATGCTACGCCGTGCTCTATCCCTATTCCTGTTGTTACTGCTGCAACAGCTGCCGAATGGCTACTAGGCATACCACCTGTACTAAAAGCAAGACCTGGTTTAAACTCTTTTGTAGCAATAAAGTGAATAGGTATTTTAACTACTTGCGCGAAAACAATCGCAGATAGTGCTGCCCAAAGTGGAAAGTTAGCGAAAACATCCAATCGAAAACATCCTTTCTTCCTGCATCAGTCGTAACTTTAATTTTCCCTTTTCAAAAATGAACTAAACAAAAGGAAAGTTAAAATAATATGTTCGATTATAACACACGAATGAAAAGGAAGTCATTGTTTGCAGAAGAGCATTACAAAAATTTAATCATACAATATTTACCAATGCAAGCTAATAGAGAGTTTACAACAATCAATCTGGTTCGTTTGATTTACAAGCCTTAATTGTATGCTGTCGGGATTGTATTTTATTTCCACGTCTCGTGTAATTCCAAGTTCTCTTATATATGTCTTTATATTATCCGTTTCTGATTTTTGTGCAGCATCCATGACCTTATATGCAAAATCTTCTGAACTTGAAAAGGATTCAAGTATGTTGTTTGCATCTTGCATAAGTGGTCTTAATGCTTTTGCAGACATTTTGAGTTGTTGCGTATTTACTTCGGGGTAGGGGTACCGAACAGGAGCATAATATCCATAATAGGGTTGTTGGGTATAGGTGTACTGAATTGGATAAAGCATGTAACTCCCTCCTTTTTTTCTAGAATATGAAAGAAAAGGCGGAAGGGTGTTGATTTCTAGTAAAAACGCTTGAACATAGCTAGTCCTTTAAGGAAAGCTACACTCAAGCGTAGTAAAATTATACCTTATTTGATTGCTGTATCAAGAGCTACATGAATCATGTCATTAAAGGTTGTTTGTCGTTCTTCCGCACTTGTCTCTTCACCAGTTAAAATATGATCCGAAACAGTTAATACCGATAACGCTTGTCGATCATATTTTGCTGCTAATGTGTACAAAGCAGTTGTTTCCATTTCAACAGCAAGAACATTGTAGTTAGCTAAAAGTTCAAATAATTCAAGTCCACTATCTCTATAAAAACTATCGCTAGTAAAAACATTGCCAACCCGAAGTTTAAGTCCTTTTTCCGTACCAGCATCATACGCCGTTTTTAATAAGTTGAAGTCAGCCGTTGGTGCGTAATCAATACCTCCAAATACCATGCGATTCATCTGTGAATCTGTTGTAGATGTGGATGCTAAAATAACATCTCTAACCTTCACATCTTTTTGAATCGCACCACACGTTCCAACACGAATAAGTTTTTTTACATCATAGCTTTGTATTAGTTCATTCACATAAATAGAGATTGACGGAACCCCCATGCCAGTTCCTTGTACAGATACCTTTTCTCCCTTGTATGTACCAGTATAACCATACATCCCTCTAACTTCATTATAACAAGTAACATCCTCTAAGAAGGTCTCAGCAATATATTTTGCTCGGAGTGGATCTCCAGGCAATAATATCTTATCAGCGATTTCTCCTTTTTTAGCACCAATATGTACACTCATTTTCATATCCTCCTACATTTCAAGTCAAATCATTACTTTATTTAAACCATAAAAGAAAACCAATAAAAATAACGTATCATAATGCCTTTTATAACACAAATAGTTCTTACTTCTTCTAGGTTGTACATTTTATAGGGCGATAATACCTGAAAATCACCGCCTCATTTTTCACTTCGTTGTAAATTATCCTTGCAATATTGTTTCTAAACTAAACTTTTTCGTATATAATAAGTGTATTAGTACTTTGAAAAATCGATTTACTAAAGACATATTTTATATGTTTTGGATTATAAAGGGAGGAATTATGGATGAAAGAGCGTACTTTTACAATTACAGATGAAACCGGTATTCATGCTAGACCAGCTACACTATTAGTGAATAAAGCAGGACAGTATGAGTCACACATCGAATTACAGTACAATGGTAAAACGGTGAATTTGAAATCTATCATGGGTGTCATGTCTTTAGGTGTACCTAAGGGAGCACAAGTAGTTATTACTGCTGATGGTACAGATGAAGAGCAAGCCCTAGACGGTATCGCTGAAACAATCGGTGAACACCTAGGTGAATAATACATTATAAAAGCTGGAAAGTATTCTTTCTAGCTTTTTTTATGTGAAAAACTAAACGTTTAATATAGTGAAATTAGTGGAATTATAAGTGTGCATATGTACACGAAGTATCTACACAAGAATAAACTATTACATATCGACATAAAGTCGTTTAACCATTATGGTAGAAGTATTAAGGGAAAATAAGAGGTGTTTAGTAGTGGATGTATCAATATCACAGTTACCAGGAATAGGGCAAAAAATAACGTTGAAAACGGCAGAAGACAGTATGCTAGTTATTGTTGTGCATCATACGGGGAAAAGAGAGTTGTATTTCTTTGATGACGCAGATAGTGATGAGGCGGATTTCGCAATGGATCTAACTCCAGACGAAACAAGAGCATTAGGTGCACAACTATTAGGTGCAACGTATCAACCTGTTAATATTGACCAACTTAAAATGTTCAAAAAACAAATTGTGTTGGATTATATAACACTTTCGGATAAATCACCAATTGCTAACAAATCATTAGAGGAATCAGAGGTTAGAAACAAAACTGGTGCAACTGTCATTGGTGTGGTACAAGGGGAAGAAATGATTGCGATCCCAGATGTAAACAGAAAGCTTAAGCCGGGAGATGTGCTTATGTCTATCGGAAAAAAAGATCAAATAGCGTCACTTGAAGCTTTGTGCAAGGGAGAGGAATGATTATATTTTGCTAAGTGATTTTCCAACATTACTAGGTGCAGGATTAGTTCTACTCGGTATATTTTATTTAGGTTTTCTTAGTTTAAAAATTAACTTCCCGGGTGTCATTCTATATATCATATTCGGTGTTGTGATTGCAGACTGGTTACATCATAACGAGATTTTACATTTTGCGAGTGAAATTGGAATTGTGTTGTTGTTTTTCTTATTAGGATTAGAGTTTAGTGTAAAAAGATTAGGTTCTATTGCTAAAAAAATATGGCCATCCGGACTATTAGATGTCTTCCTAAGCCTTGGTGTTTCCATGCTAATTGCACTAGGTTTTGGAATGGATCTATTTACTGCTTTTATAATTGGTGGAATTGCGTATGCGACGAGTTCTTCCATAACAGCAAAATTACTTGATGATAAAAGTCGTATGGCTAATAGAGAAACTGAGTTTATGCTAGCTATTCTAATTTTTGAAGATCTAGTTGCACCAATTGTAATCGCAGTTTTAATTGGTTTAAGTACAGGCGGAGACTTTGCCCCAACAGATCTCTTTTATATTATGGCAAAAGTCATTGGCTTAATTGCTTTAGCAATTATTCTTGGAAAAACATTATTTAAACATTTTGAAAGATTCCTAGATCGAATAGAAGATGAGGATTTTAAAATAGCTTTACTAGTCGGGATTGCTGTAGCTTTTGGTGGACTAGCTTTATGGTTAGGTCTTTCCGAAGTGCTTGGAGCATTCTTAGCGGGTATGATGTTAGCAGAGATAGGTAAAATTGAAAAAGTCGAACACACGGTGTTACCGATTAGAGACTTAATGTTACCGACATTTTTTGTTTACTTTGGTACATCGGTCGAGCTTGGGGAAGGATTTCCGATGCCTGTTTTCTTAGCTACATTACTAATTTGGTCCATGATTGCTAAAGTATTAGTAGGAATAATTGGCGGAAGATGGTATGGTCTTTCGAAAAAAGTATCATTAAGAGCAGGCTTGTCCCTTTGTGCTCGGGGTGAGTTTTCGGTTGTTATTGCCAGTATTGCCACAGGAACCGCAAAAGTATTAGGTGGTATATACGTTATTGTTGCTGCATTCGTAGGAATGGTTTTATTTGATCAGGCACCCAAAATAGCCAATAAAGTATATGGGAAGAAAAAGCCGAAGAAAAAAGATCTGCGAGTGCCAGGCTCTTAATGGAAAGTTCATGTATTATAATTGAAATATAAGTCCTATAAATTAATAGAGAGTTTAAGCTGAGGTACCGAATACTGGTACCTCTTTGCTTTTGTTATTTTCTTTTTTTAAAATATTCTTGTTCTAACTGGTCTAGGCTGCGTAAAGCAGCTTCATTAAAAGGTTTATTTTCTTTCGAAAGCTTTGTCCTTAATTGGTCGATCGCTAGTTTTAATGAATCCAAATAATCTGGAACATCTTCCTCAAATGGATGGATTGCTGGTTTAGACACATTCATCTTTTCTTGATAACTTAGTGCTTTCCGCTGATGAAAAAATACATCTTCTGTTTTTCCGTAATTATGCAAATCGCCTTGAAGTGGATGCTTGATAACGGCTAGCACTTTTATAAGGTAGTTCTCTCCTCTTTCTTCCATTACTTCACCTATATATGTACCAGATTTATAATGGGCTTTCACAATTTGTCCTATTGTTGCGTGATCCAATCGTATTACCTCCAAAAATTTATTTGTTTTTATCATAGCTAAAGTGTTATTCATTGTACAAGTCTTACGATTTAGTCGTATAATACAGGTAGTTTTCGACGGAAAAGGGCGTGATAAACATGATGGAGTTCTTATATTTTCCAGAAGATAAAACTAAATATATCCCGGCAGTAATTAGTCTCGTCATTTTTGCAATCGGTGCAGTTGTAACGATGTATCTTATTTATAAAGCATCCAAGAAAGAAGAAAAAGAAATCGAAGCTCGGTTTAACAAGCATGAAACGATAACAGAAAACGCGGATAAAAATAATAATCATCAGTAGTGATTAAGATCTTATAAGATTATGCGGCTTCTTTCTTGGTAATACTAGACAAAGAAACGAAGAAGGGAGACGTATGTTATGAAAAAGTTATCTTTTGCTTTGGTGCTCGTTTTGCTTCTATTAGCTTCATGTCAATCAGATGACCGCTCACCCTTAGATCTAACCATCTATAATAGTTCCGACGATTCTATTGGCACAGTTAAGTTATCAGAGGAATCTGATGGTGTTAAAGTAGAGGTGTCTGTAGAAGGATTAGAACCTGGCTTACATGGAATACATGTTCATGAGTTTCCAACATGTGAGGGACCAGATTTTAAATCAGCTGGAAATCATTTTGATACAGAAGGAAATGAACATGGACTAATGCACCCAGATGGAGCACATCTAGGAGATATGCCAAACATTGAAGTTGGAGAAGATGGGACAGTAGAAGCTGAATTAACATTAAGTGGTGCAACTTTGACTGACGGTAAAAATTCTCTGTTACAGCAAGATGGTACATCAATTGTTATCCATGAGAAGCAAGATGATGGTGTAAGCCAACCTGCAGGAGATGCAGGAAATAGAATTGCTTGTGGTGTTATTTCATTAAGTGAAGGGAACCAAGGTGAAGCACCGACAGACCCAACAGAATCCAATGAGGAAGAGGAATAGGTAACGTACACTTCTACGTACCTATTCCTCTTTGTTTTACTATATTGCAAAAGCCTTATTTATCCTACTACACAGTTTTCATAAACTGTGCAGTAACTTCCTTACGGTCTTTATGGGTTGAGTGCTAATATGCCGCTTCGTCAGAATACGTCGCTTTCCGCGGGCACGGCCTCAGCTAACTCAGTAGCAAAGAGCGCTCCTGAGTGGATCTTCGGCTCGCGCTGTTCCCGCAGGAGTCTCCGCATTCTGCCTACGCTAAAATTGGCTGTCTAGTTAATGATAAAGTAACTACGTCGTTTTGCAAACTCTTCTTAGCAGAAATATACTACTCTTAATAGCAGTTTTATATGGCTACATCCAAGTCTTTATCAAGACGCAGTTACTAGCGTAACAAGTGCAATAGTTATGTTATTGCTCAGTATCGATCACTGCCTATATTGATCCAAAGCAGTTATAATTCTGTCTAGGCCATCTTCTACGACTGCAGATGGGCAGGCTATATTCATGCGCATAAATCCTTCGCCTTCTTTACCAAAAGTTATGCCATCGTTTAATCCAACTTTTGCTTTCTCCTGCATAAATTTCTTCAGATCTTCATGAGGAAATCCCATATTGCGGCAGTCCATCCACAGTAGGTACGTTCCTTCTGCATCGATGATATCTATTTCACTTCGATTTTCGAACGCTTTGTTAACAAGTGTTTTATTATTCTCAAGCGTCTCCATTAACCCTTCTAACCAATTCTCTCCATCTGTATAGGCGGCCTCTAGTGCGGTTATCCCCATTGTATTTAACATCATAATTCCCTGCGTTTTAGAAAACGCACTAATCGCATCTCTTTTCTCTTTGTCAGAAATAACAGCATAGGAAACTTGTAAACCAGCGAGATTAAATGTTTTTGTTGGTGACATGCAAGTAATTGTGGCGTGGTCCGTACGCTCTGATAATGACGCGATAGGTATATGCTTCGAACCCTTGTAAATAAGGTCTGCGTGAATCTCGTCTGAAAAAATCATAACGTCATACTGGAGACATAATTCTGCCATTCTCTTCAGTTCATTCTGTGTCCAGACTCTCCCAACAGGATTGTGCGGATTACATAAGATGAAGGCTTTTACTCCTTGTTTTAGCTTTTCTTCAAAGTCATCAAAGTCGATTTCATACCGATTATTTTTTAAGAGAAGGGAGTTGGTGACTAATTTACGACCATGACTCTCCACAATATCATAAAAGGGAGGATAGATCGGTGTTTGTATCAGAATAGCATCTTCGGCTTTTGTTAAAGCCTGAACAGCCATATGTAGCGTAGTAACAACTCCAGGACTATAGTATAAGGATGATGGACTAACCTCCCATCCATGACGGTCGTTAATCCAATTAGTGATAGATTTATGAATTTTTAAGTCCGTAAAGGTATAACCAAAAACACCGTGTTTTGCTCTTTCCGATAAAGCTGTTGTAACAGCTTCTGGAGCACTAAAGTCCATATCTGCTACCCACATTGGTAGGATTTCATCAGATCCATATAAATTCTTTACTAAATCCCATTTGACAGAACGTGTTCCAATACGATTAGGAACATTATGAAAGATTGACATGTGTTTTCCCCCTTCTTAACGATCTACCCTTATTATAATTACTTTTCTAATAAATGATAAATTATTGGCATTGAGCAAGGATTCGATCACATATAACGTGAGGTACCTCTTCACATAACAAATGACCTGCGTAGTCAAAGGTGCATAAATCAACATCCAATAGATCTTTCGCCATCTGATAAGCAGTGGATATGGGCAGTATTTCGTCATATTTTCCCCAGAATAATAAACATTTTGTCTTTATATTTCTTATGCAATCAACACTCAGATCACCTTCACGATCCCGAATCATTTTTGTTAAACATATATACATCTTGCTATCCAAGAAGGGTGCTTTATAAGTTTCAATCATTTCCTCGGTTATGAGTTCATCATGGTATAAAGTCTGTCGGATCATTTCATATACCCCTTTTTTTTTCATAAGTTTGCGCAAAAAAAATCGGAAAAAGGGTATATAGCTAGCATAGTAAGATAAATAATCTGCTTTTATCATATAACAAGATGGAGCAAGTAAAATTAACTGTTTTATTCGATCAGGGTAATGATAGGCGCAAGTTAGTGCGATTTGTCCACCCATGGAATGTCCTAACAAATAAGCGCTATTTATTTTAAAGTAATCCATAAAAAATATAATTAGATCCGCCATGTTTTTATACGAATATTCAAAGGATTTTATTCTATCGCTATCTCCAAAAGGTGGTAGGTCGACTGTGATGATGTTAAATTGGTCTGATAAAAGTGGGATCATTTTTCTAAAGCTAAATTGTGATGACAAAAATCCATGAATAAAGATTAAGTAGGGTTTATCATTATTAGTACTTTTATACAATTGGTAAGAGATGTTTGTTCCCTTATAATTTAACTTTTTCTGATTATTATTGTTCATGAAAGGTAAAACTCCTCCCATATTGTGTTTTTATTTATTGTGATACCGAATTAGCGTATAGTGTAAAAAAGTTTAGAAGTATAAAAAAAGCAAAGTGATTACGTAATCACTTTGCTACACAGGGGGAATACGAGAAAGTCTTTCGTTTATAAGTATTACCATTATTACGTAACATTAAACTTTTTATTTTGTTATTTTAGTGATTTTTGGTTCAACTTCTATGGGACAGGGTATACGAAATAATAATCTTTGCGTATTTTTCTAATACTATGTTAAAATTAATAATTGTGTATAGTTATGAAAAAGTCAGGAGTGTTCAAATGTCAGATAAATTTACTGTAGGACAGATTATTGAAGGTAAGGTAACAGGTGTTCAACCATACGGCGTATTTGTCGCTTTAAATGATGAAATACAAGGGTTAGTTCATATCTCTGAGGTAACTCATGGATATGTAAAAGATATTAATGAATTTCTATCTGTTGGTGATGAAGTTAAGGCGAAAATTCTTAGCATTGATGAAGAAAATAAAAAATATTCACTATCCATTCGTGCAACTCAAGATGCACCTCAACAAACAGAAAATAAACCAAAGCAGCAACCGAAAAAACAAGCTGTAGCTCAACAAGGAAATCCAGAGCCTGGTTTTAATACGTTAAAGGATAAGCTTACAGATTGGATTAAACAATCAGAAGAACGTGAAAACACTTTTAAAAAGTAAACAAAGAAAAAACCTTTCGGAATGATCCGAAAGGTTTTTTTTCTTCCTTATCTGTCTGTTCGGGGCTCTCTTCGATCAGCCAATTCTTCAGATGGCTTAAATAGCAGTGATAAGGTAACTAGGCCACTAATACCTACTAGTGTGTAAATAATTCTGGCAAAGGCACCACTTTGTTCGCCGCCGCCAAAAATAGCTGCTACTAAGTCAAATTGAAACAAACCAATAAGTCCCCAATTAATCGCGCCTATTATTACTAACAGTAATGCGATACGCTGAAGAGCACTCATGTTTGTTGTCCTCCTTTTATTAGATAATTATTTGTAAAGCGCCACTTTTTTTGCATGGCGCATTGTACAATAATCAACATATAAATAGTAACTTTCATCTATATGTTGACTCTAAAATGTGAAATTATACATTCGTAAGCATTTTACTATTACAAGCATGTCCTATCGTTTACTTGATTTACTTACCACCTTTAGGTACATTAATAGAAGAGATAATTTTTTCTAAATTAGGAGGGCAATGAATGACACATGTACGTTTTGAGTACGATAAAGCACTATCTTTCTTTGGGAAACATGAATTGGACTATCTAAAAGAACCAGTAAAGCTTGCTCATGATGCAATCCATAATCAAACTGGAGCTGGAAATGACTTTCTTGGTTGGGTTGATTTACCTGAGAACTACGATAAAGAAGAATTTAGCCGAATTAAAAAGGCTGCTGAAAAAATAAAATCAGATTCCGATGTACTTTTAGTGGTTGGAATAGGTGGTTCGTATTTAGGTGCACGTGCTGCAATTGAAATGTTAAATCATTCTTTTTACAATGCGCTTTCTTCCGAACAAAGAGGTAATCCACAAGTGTTTTTTGTAGGTAATAACATTAGCTCTACATACATGAATGACCTTTTCGATGTGTTAAAAGATAAAGATGTTTCTGTTAACGTTATTTCAAAAAGTGGTACGACTACTGAACCAGCTATCGCATTCCGATTATATCGAAAATTTTTAGAAGAAAAATATGGTGTAGAAGAAGCGAAGGGCCGTATTTATGCTACAACAGATAAAGCAAAAGGTGCTTTGAAAACATTAGCAACTGAAGAAGGATACGAAAGCTTCATTATTCCTGATGATGTAGGTGGACGTTATTCCGTTCTTACAGCGGTTGGATTACTACCTATTGCAGTTAGTGGCGTTAATATTGACGATATGATGAAAGGTGCACAACAAGCACAAAACGAATTAAGTGAAGCAGATTTAGAAAAAAATCCAGCATACCAATATGCTGCTGTACGTAATGTTCTTTACAACAAAGGTAAAACGATTGAAATGTTAATCAACTATGAGCCGGGATTACAGTACTTTGCAGAATGGTGGAAGCAATTATTTGGAGAAAGTGAAGGAAAAGACTTTAAAGGTATTTTCCCTTCATCTGCTAACTTTTCAACAGATCTTCATTCCTTAGGACAATATGTACAAGAAGGTCGCAGAGACTTGTTTGAAACAGTCTTACATGTGGAAGAGTCAAGATCGAATATTACTTTAGAAAAAGAAGGCCAAGATCTTGATGGATTAAATTATCTAGCAGGTAAAACAGTTGATTTTGTAAATGAAAAAGCATATCAAGGTACAATGCTTGCGCACACAGATGGACAAGTTCCTAATTTAATTGTTCACCTTCCAAAATTAGATGCATTTACATTTGGATATGTCGTTTATTTCTTTGAAAAAGCATGTGCGTTAAGTGGATACTTATTAGGAGTTAATCCATTTGACCAACCAGGTGTTGAAGCATATAAGAAAAACATGTTTGCATTATTAGGTAAACCTGGATTTGAGGAAGAGAAGGCTAAGTTAGAGAAGAGACTTTAATTAACAATAAGAAGAAGGTTTGGTACTTGTTACCAAGCCTTCTTCTTTTATATTGAAATAGGTTATCTCAACATGTAAACAATAGTAGCGGATGTTATAAAAGTGGCATTGTAGGGTAAAGTAATAAGAAAAAAGGAGCATAACTACAATGATCCCTATAACTTCTGAGCTTGAAAATCACGTTTTACCACTGTATGAGATAGAAAAAAGACTAAAACCGTTAGGCTATGTGATTGGTGGCAACTGGGATTATGAACAAGGAACGATTGATTATAAAATGGCAGATGATGACGGCTATCAATTTATTCGTATTCCAATAACGGCAGAGCAAGGATTATTGGATTCTCCAGGTGTCATCGTCCGTTTAGGTACACCATATATTCTTACACACAAGTATGAAGCAGGAATTGATACTTTTGCTGACAATGGTGTGCTACAAGGCTCGTTTAACCAGTTTCAGGAACCGGTGGAGCCGGATGCTGAGGTCCCTGACAAATATGTGGAAAAAGGGAAAAAGCTAATTGAACATGTCGAGCACTTATTACTTTAATTTAGATAGTCCTACTAAGATATCACCACTTTTTAATTTTATATCAAAGGAAGGGTTGAGTTTCAACTCTTCCTCATTGATCATTCCAATAAGTAAAAAATCTTTCGCAACATAATGATCAGAACATTCAAGAAAGGTTTTCCCAACCATTTCATTAGGTAATAGCAACTGCTCAAACTGTTGACTAGATAGAACTTCTAATAAAACATCAAATGGTTTTACTGGAGTATCGCGAAATAACTCATGAAAAAAAAGCGTACTCATAAAGTCATTAGAGCGTATCACCGTATTTGCCCCTGCTCGTGTTGCATTGGTTACCTGTTCTTTGGTTAAGATCTCAGAGACAATATACAAGTCAGGATTATTTCCTTTCATTGCTACTGTAGTCAAAATAGTCGTTTGATCTGCTTGTCTTTCTTGTTTGGAAGGGTCAGATGTAATAATGGCATATTTGGCTTCTTTTATATTTGCTTTTTCAAGGACTTCGTCTTCGGAAGCATCCCCTCGTATATAATGCACCGTATTTTTTGAATAGGGTAAATTCGATAATGTTTTATCGATTAACACAATTTGCTCTCGTATATCTCGTTCCGTAATCATTTTTACTAATTGTTTTGTACGCTCATTCCAACCAACAAAAATAATGTGGTTTTTCCCCTTAAACGTAATAGATCCCTTGGACAATTCATTTTCATGATTTATCGTGCTAGCAGAAATAGTTGCCATATAGAATGTGACTAGACCCCCACCTGTAAGAATAAGTAAGATGGCTATTACTTTTCCAAGTGTGCTAAGCGGAACATAATCTCCATAACCAACAGTTGATCCCGTCACAAATGCCCACCATATACCATCAAAAATATGAGGAAAATGATTTGGTTCAATAAGGTGGATCGTTATACCGAATAGAAACATCGTTAGTAAAACGGTTAATAAAAGTCTGACTAATACTGGCAAATGAAAGTAAAACTGCCAAAATTTAAATAAGTTCATTTTTTTCACCTAAATTCATTATTGAAACTACTTCATTCAGTATGGACAAAATTAGTAGAAGTTATAGGTAACAAAATAAAATTGCGTATCTTCTGGTATTAGAAGTATTTTATTTAGAAATTTTTGTACTTTCTGATATGATACATAGAGATAACAAGGAGGTCATACATATGCATAAAATGAACCAAGACTTTTTAATTGAATTATTAAAAACACCATCCCCATCAAGCATGGAAATGGATATACAAAAGAAATGGATCGAATACGTTAAGCCGTTTGCGGAAGACATAATTACGGATAATGCAGGAAATGCCATAGGCGTACTGAATAAAGATGCTCCATTTAAAGTTCTTTTGGCAGGACATTGTGATGAGATTGCCTTAGTGATCAATCGAATTGACGAACAAGGATTCCTACATTTTGATAAAATGGGTGGGATTAATCCAAAAGCAGCAATTGGTATGAAAGTAGAAGTGTTAGGCTTTAATGGATCGATTACTGGTGTTATTGGAGTTAATGCCCAACATCACGGTGGGATAAAAGGTGATTTTGAATTAGAAGATCTATTTATCGATTGTGGTGCAAAGTCTAAAGAAGAAATGGAAAAGTTTGTGCAAATTGGTGATTTAGCAGTCTATAAACGTGAGCCAGAGATCTTGATGGATCGTTATATAGCTGGTCGAGGTTTGGATAATCGTACTGGTGCGTTTATCGTAGCTGAAGTCTTGCGTAGACTTTCAGATAAAAATTTAAACGTTGGAGTTTATGCTGCTAGTACGGTAAACGAAGAAACAAATATGGGCGGAGCATATTTTGCAGCTGCTGGAATTGAACCTACCATGGCAATTGCATGTGACGTTACCTTTGCAACAGACTATCCTGGTGTAAATAAAAATAAATATGGTGACATAAAGCTTGAAAAAGGCCCTGTATTAGCCAAAGGTGCACCAATTAATATTAAAATGAATAGACTGTTAGAAAAAGCGGCTCGCTCTATGAACATGAACGTGCAGTATGAATTAACACCTCGTGCTACTGGGACGGATGCAGATAAAATGCGTCTAACAGGTAAAGGTGTTCCAGTTAGTTTAGTTTCTCTGCCGCTTAGATATATGCATTCACCTGTGGAGACAGCTAGTATAAAAGATATCGAAGAAGAAATTGAATTAATCGTAAAAATGATTGAAGATCTATCTGGTCAAGAAAGTTTAAATCCTTTAGAAGATTAATTATGTTTATCACTTCACAAACTTAAGTGTTTATTGTATAATAAGTTTATAAATAAATATCGATTCTATCTTCGGGGCAGGGTGAAATTCCCGACCGACGGTGATAAGTGTAGCTACACTTTTAGTCCGTGACCCGTTTCCTTTTTTGGAGACGGTGGACCTGGTGCAAATCCGGGACCGACAGTTAAAGTCTGGATGGGAGAAGATAAGGAGCAAAAAGGTATTTTAACTATACCTTTATTTCCTGATATAAGTGTACCCTAAAGCCCCATAGGTTTTAGGGTTTTTCTGTTGTTCAGGGCAGTGCTCTCCCTTCATCAAAAAGTATAGAATCGATAAAGATGGAGGAGGAATTGGTGATGAAATCATCAAAATTATTAAAACTTACTATTCTTGCTTTACTAAGTACGATTGCTGTGGTGCTAATGTTTCTAAATTTCCCCGTACTTCCTGCTTATGCGTACTTGAAAATTGATTTTAGTGACGTACCTGCTTTAATTGCTGGGTTGTTATTTACCCCAGTTGCTGCAGTAGTTGTAGAAGGCCTGAAAAATGTTTTATACCTCATCTTTACAGGAGCAGGTGACCCTGTCGGTGCTGTGTCAAACTTCTGTGCAGGAATTTTGTTTGTGGTACCTGTGACGATGTTCTACCATAAGTTTAAAGGTGTAAATAGTCTCATAACTGGAATTATTGTCGGTACAATCTCAATGGCGATTGGAATGGGAGTACTAAATTATTTTGTTTTCCTACCTGTATATAGCGCGATTATGGATATAGAAGCAATGGCGTTACCAACAGTGAAATGGGCAACGGTAACTGCCGGTATTACGCCGTTTAATATCATTAAAGGAGTCATAGTAGGGGTTGTGTTCCTAGTATTGTTTACTAAACTTCGAACGTGGATTGAAAGGAAAAGAGCTTCCTTTATATAAATAAAGGAAAAGGCTACCAACAATGTGGTAGCCTTTTTACTTTGGTTGGTTATTTAGCTATTGGAACAACGCCAATCGTACATCTAGATATAGAAATTAACACATCTTGTTCATCTACAATATTTATTTCCCATACCATCGTCCGTTTACCAATATGAACTGGAGTAGCTCTACCGATTACCCAACCATCGCGTTTACTTTTAATGTGGTTCGCGTTAATTTCAATCCCGAAGATTCTTGACTCGTTGGGATTCACTTGTAACAATGCTCCGATACTTGCTGCGGATTCTGCTAAAGCTACACTTGCTCCGCCATGTAGAAAGCCCATTGGTTGCTTTGTCCTATGATCCACGGGCATCTTTATTTCAACTAACTGTTTCTCTGTTTTCATTATCTCCATGCCTAATGCTTCCATCAATGTATTAGAAAAATCCAATTATCTGCTTCCTCTCTCAAAAAAAGTAGGTAATAAAAACGACAAGTAGATCACTTGTCGTTAAAAAGAAAATGGGATAAATATTTGAATGAGTAATGAAATACCAAGCAATGCACCAAAAATGGTATTTGTTTTTGCAGTTGCGACCATTGCTGGAATCATCTCTACATTAGTTGACTTACCAATAAATCTTTTTACAGCTTTCAATGCTTGTCCTACACTTAGAAGTGTGATGAAAGACCAAAGTGGTAAAATTCCTGCAATAATTAAAACTATGGTAATGATGTAACTAGCTACAAAACTACCGGCTAACAAGCTTATTGCATTCTTTCTACCGATTAAGATAGCAATTGTTTTTCGACCATTTTCTTTATCACCATCCAGATCTCGGATGTTGTTTGATAATAGTATAGTCGCAATGAAAATGGAGACTGGTATAGAAATCAACACCATGTTTGCAGGGATAGATAAGGTTTGAATATAATAACTAATTCCAATAATCATTGTTCCCATAAGGAAACCCGCAAACAACTCTCCAAGTGGTGTATATGCAATTGGAAGTGGCCCACCTGTATATAAATAACCAAATAACATACAAACAAGTCCAACTGCACATACCCACCAGTTTGATTCTAAACAAATATAAACACCTAATAACATAGAAGCTGCGAATAGAGAACAAGCTAAAATAAGTACTGTTTTAGGTTTTATTCCATCGCGAACAATTGTGCCGCCTATCCCAACAGAGTTCTCATTATCCAGACCGCGTACGTAGTCGTAATACTCGTTAAACATATTTGTTGCTGCCTGTATCATTATAGCGGCGATTAGCATTGCCAAAAATAATAGATAGTTAATACTGCCATCCAGTATGGCTAGCATAGATCCAATAAATACAGGAATAAAGGACGCGGTCAACGTGTGTGGTCGTAATAATCTCCACCAAATATGAAAGCCGTCTTTTTCATTTAAGGAGTTCTTTATTGTATTATTTTCTACTGTTTGCATAACTTGTCTCTCCTTTTTACCCTATCTGTTTTTCTATATTTTGTTACAGATAGTAGATATGCGAAATGCAAAACCTGTTACTATAACGACTTAGCATAAGAAGCTTTATTCGTAATAACAATGATTTAGTTTTAGACATCATTTATAGTGTAGGTAATTCGTCTAGAGGTGTCAATTATCAAAACTTATAATTACTAGGAAATAGTACCAATTGTTGAGAAACAGGTGGAAAGAGAATAAAATAGATAAGGGGAATGATTTACAGGCAAATACTATTTATTTAAATCAGATTTCGTTTATAATATAATGAAACACGCATGTATGAAGTGTGTGGCTTTTGCCCCTATGAATATTGGAGGGTCTTTAATGATTCAGACGGAAATAAAAAGCCTAGAAGATGCTCTCCATGAGTCCATCTTACTAGCTAAACATAAACAAACAGCCCAAATGTTAAGTATAACCGATACTATTGATAAAATAGATCCGATTACTTTTTTTAACCATGCAAAAGAGATGCAGGGAGAAAGAGTATTCTGGACAAGCCCATTTGACCAATTCTATTTAGTAGGCGTTGGTGAAGCTTTCGCCTTGTCTGCACACGCATCATTGAAACGATTTGAGCAGATTGAACAAAAATGGAAGCAAATGCTATCAGAAGTAATCATGTTTAATCCCCATCAAGTCGCTGGGACAGGTCCTATTGCTATGGGGGGCTTTTCTTTTGATCCATCGAAACAAAGAACTGCCCTATGGAAAGACTTTGAAACAAGTCAATTTCGAATACCAGCTTATTTATTAACGATCGAAAAAGGAAAATATTATCTAACGATTAACCTCGTGGTTTGTCCAGAAGATCATCCGCAACAACTTTTATATGAGATAGAGACAAACAAGCAGTTGTTGTTAAATAGAACTACACCACTTGCTAACGGCCCAACAATTAAAACAAAGCATGAAATTGAGCCCTTAAAGTGGAAGGAAATGGTTTCAAAAGCAACAGAAGAAATAAAAAATGGTTATGCAGATAAGATTGTACTAGCGAGAGAAATGCAAGTAACCTTTGAACGAAAGACAGATGTAGCACCTATCCTTGATAATTTAATTAAAACGCAAACGAATAGCTATGTGTTTGCATTTGAAAATAGTCAATCCTGCTTTCTCGGGGCTACACCCGAAAGGTTAGTTCGCGTTCATGATCAACAATTATTGTCTACTTGTCTTGCTGGCACTGCTCCAAGAGGGGATACGCGTGAAGAAGACGAGCAGATTGGTTTAGAGTTGCTGAATGATGTGAAAAACCGTGAAGAACATGAATTTGTTGTACAGATGATTCATGAGGCCATCTCATCTTCTTGTGAGGATATTCAAGTGCCGAACCAACCTGTTTTATACCCACTTAAGAATTTGCAGCACTTATACACACCAGTAAAAGCTGTATTAAAAAGAGAATATACGATTATTGATATTGTAAAAAGGTTGCATCCAACTCCTGCTCTTGGTGGTTTACCTAGAGAAAAATCTTTAGCGTTTATTAGGGAGAATGAGTTATTAGATCGAGGATGGTACGGTGCTCCAATCGGATGGTTTGACCCGCATCAAAATGGCGAATTTGCTGTAGCGATCCGATCTGCTTTAATAAATGGTAAAAAAGCATCCTTGTTTGCGGGATGCGGAGTAGTTAAAGAATCTGAGCCAGAAGCGGAATATCAAGAAACGAATATAAAGTTTACACCAATGCTATCTGTACTAGGAGGGGCATCATGAATCACAAAGAAATCTTAACAAGATATGTTGCAAATTTTGTGGATGAGTTGTATCAAAGTGGTTTAAGAGATGTGGTAATTTCACCAGGTTCACGGTCTACTCCTTTAGCTATGACGTTTGCAGAGCACGATTCGATTCATCATTGGGTAAACATGGATGAGCGTTCCGCAGCGTTTTTCGCTTTAGGAATGGCGAAACAAGAAAAAAGACCTGTTGCGTTAGTATGTACGTCTGGTACTGCTGCAGCTAATTACTATCCTGCTATAATTGAGGCTTATTATAGCAGGGTTCCTTTGTTAATTTTAACAGCTGACCGACCACATGAATTAAGGGATGTTGGCGCACCCCAAGCAATTAATCAAATACATTTGTATGGAAACTATGTGAAATGGTTTCATGAAATGGCTCTTCCCGATGGTTCAGACAAACAATTTAGCTATGTAAGAAACAAAGCATCTCGGGCCTTTCATACTGCTCAGCAAGCAAATGCAGGTCCGATACATATGAATTTTCCGCTTCGAGAACCACTTGTACCTGACTTTAGCCTCCCAAACCTTTGGGGCGAGAAGAATAATGGAGCTTATCAGGTTAGCATAGAGGGGACACAAGTCATCGGAAAACAGCAGGTGCAATCGCTTATTGCTCAACTTTCGCAACATAAACGCGGCTTAATTGTCTGTGGGCCACAGGAAGACACTTCGCTTGCAAAAGCAGTTGTTCAACTTGCAGAGTCGTGGAATATTCCAATCTTGGCCGATCCGTTGTCTCAACTTCGGGCTGGGGATCATCGTAAAGCGCATATCATTGAAGGATATGATGCAATACTAAAGAGTAAAAATATAAGGGAAAAGCTTCAACCCGATTTTATTATTCGCTTTGGTGCTATGCCTATTTCTAAACCATACCTACTTTATCTCCAAGAGAATAAAGAGATTGACCATTTCATTGTTGAATCGAAACAAGGGTATAGAGAACCTACGGGTGAGCGCGTTCAATTTATCTACGCTGACCCACATCAATTGTGTACTGTTTTAGCAAAAGAGACTGTTACTTATGAATCGCCATGGATGGAAACTTGGACAGAGATGAATAATGTAACGAAATCGATTTTGACAGAAGAAGACGAGCTATTAACAGAAGGCATAGTGGCAAAAGAATTGATTGACATGGTTCCGGATTCAAGTACAGTTTATGTTGGTAATAGTATGCCTGTTCGAGACTTAGATACTTTTTTTATGACTTTGGATAAAAAAATTATAGCCTTAGGTAATCGGGGTGCAAATGGAATTGATGGAATAACGTCCAGTGCACTTGGTGCTGCTGCAAATGGCAATCAAGTTAGCTTGTTGATCGGTGACTTATCTTTCTTTCATGACACAAATGCACTGCTTATGGCAAAACAATATCAAATCAACTTAACGATTGTACTTGTAAATAATAACGGGGGCGGTATTTTTTCATTTTTACCGCAAGCAAATGAGAATTCCGAGCATTTTGAAGTATTATTTGGCACGCCATTACATATTGATTTTAAACATGTGATAAACATGTATGGCGCTCAGTATCATCAACCGATGAATTTGGACGCGTACCGGCAGTCTTTAATGGATAGTTATGCATACAAGGGCCTTTCTGTTATTGAAGTCTTAACGGATCGCAGTGAGAATGTAAGATGGCATAAACAAAAATGGCAACGTATTGAGGAACACTTATCGAAGATTTTTCTGAAAGGGTGAGTTGGTGTATTATACACTCAATAACAGAAAATATTGGGTACAAGAGCAAGGCAACGGTAACCCTATTGTCTTGTTTCATGGATTCACAGGATCTTCTCATACGTGGGATGCGTTTGTAGAGTCTTGGAAATCAGATAATAGGTTGATATTGGTTGATCTTCCTGGACATGGTAAGACGGAGTTAACCGATCCGGTCAGTATGGAGGAGTTCTGCAAAGATATAAGTCAACTACTTGAGAAGCTATCCCTTCCTTCCGCTCATTTTATTGGCTATTCTTTGGGAGGGAGAGCTGCCTTATCTTTTGCAATGTTGTATCCAGAAAAAGTGGAATCGCTTATTTTAGAAAGTGGTTCTCCTGGTCTACAAGAGGTGAACGAACAGGTAGCGAGGCAAGCAAAAGATGAAGCGTTGGCCTTAAGACTAGAGAAAGAGGGCATCGAGGCATTTGTTCGGTATTGGGAGAACATCCCTTTGTTTGAAAGTCAAAAGAAGCTCCCTGAGCACCACAGACAGCTTATAAGACAAGAACGCCTAAATCAATCTGAAAAAGGATTAGCTGCCTCCCTTAGAGGAATGGGGACTGGGGCTCAACCTTCTTGGTGGGACCAGTTACCTAGCTTGTCTGTAAATGTCTTATTAGTAGTAGGTCAATTAGATGAAAAATTTATACGTATAGCCACTAAAATGGCTGAGAACCTACGTTACAGTCATGTAAAGGTAATTTCTGACGCTGGCCATGCAGTACATGTGGAACAATTTGAAAAATTTGATACAATAGTAAGAGATTTTATGCGCAGTAAATAAATCATTTACTGATCGTATAGGAAATCGCCCGGTTATCCTAAAGTAATTTAGATGCTATTTTATTCTTAGTTGATCATAACTAGAAGGCTTTTATAACTGGGCAAACAAACTAGCAGTCGTAAGAATGGAGGAAAATGATATGGCAATTGAATGGGTAAATGAAAGAAAATATGAAGATATTCTATACGAAACTTACAATGGTATAGCAAAAATTACGATTAATCGACCAGAAGTGCGTAATGCGTTTCGTCCGAAAACAGTGAATGAGCTAATTGATGCTTTTGCTTTTGCAAGAGATGATTCTAACGTAGGTGTGATCGTTTTAGCAGGTGCTGGTGATGATGCATTCTGTTCTGGTGGAGACCAAAAAGTTCGTGGACATGGTGGTTATGTTGGGGAAGATCAAATACCGCGTCTTAATGTATTAGACTTACAGCGTTTGATTCGTGTCATTCCGAAACCTGTAGTTGCAATGGTTTCTGGTTATGCAATTGGTGGAGGGCATGTGTTACATGTCGTTTGTGATTTAACGATTGCTGCAGATAACGCTATTTTTGGACAAACAGGACCTAAAGTAGGTAGCTTTGATGCGGGTTACGGCGCTGGATACTTAGCTCGTATTGTTGGTCATAAGAAGGCTCGTGAGATTTGGTTCTTATGCCGTCAATATAACGCACAAGAAGCACTTGATATGGGACTAGTTAACACAGTGGTTCCTTTAGAGCAATTGGAAGCAGAAACAGTTCAGTGGTGTGAAGAAATGTTAGCAAAATCACCGACTGCACTTCGTTTCCTTAAAGCTTCACTCAATGCAGATACGGATGGCTTAGCAGGTCTTCAACAAATGGGTGGAGATGCTACGTTATTGTATTACACAACGGATGAAGCAAAAGAAGGTCGCGATGCATTTAAAGAAAAGCGCGATCCAGATTTCAAGCAGTTCCCTCGTTTTCCATAAGGACAAGCTACAGAGAGGTCAATACACAATTAGTGTGTTGGCCTTTTTATTGTGCTGTCGAAAGTGTAAAATACCCACAAATCATCATTGTTTGTTATTATTAAAGAAGTTTATTTTTGTAAAGAGAAATTTGGAAGAAGGGGAGCTTACCAATGGAAATCATGCAACACTGGTTAGACAAGCGAGCAGCATTGTCACCAGACGACACAGCAATCGAACATCCAATGAATGGGTCAATTACTTTTAAGCAATTAAGAGACCAAGCACAGTCCTTCTCGCGTAAAGTAGCTCAACTAGGAGTGATGCCTGGAGATGCTATTGCCATCTATTCTAACAATTCCATAGATATGGTTACCGCTATACATGGGTTAAGTTATATCGGAGCCGTTGTAGTATTGTTAAATACTAGATTATCTAACCAAGAAATCGTATATCAATTAACCGACTCTAATGTGTCTTTTGTTTTAACAGGAGACGATTTATATGAAAATGGAGTTGAAATAGCTCAATCTAGGCAGTGTGAGGTTCAATCATTTGAACAAGTGTCTCGTCTAGATGAAAAACAGCTTTCGCTTAAAAAAGAAATAGCATTAGAAGATACGTACACTATTATCTATACTTCTGGAACAACTGGTTTTCCAAAAGGGGTTCAACATACATTTGGGAACCATTGGTGGAGTGCGATATCATCTGCATTAAATTTGGGCTTAGATCCCCGGGATAAGTGGCTGGCAAGTTTACCACTGTTTCATGTCGGTGGTTTTTCTATCTTAATGAAAAGCGTGATTTACGGGATGCCCGTCTATCTATTAGATCATTTTGATGCAGATAAAGTTCATCAGGGCATAGTAGAAAATGGTGTCACCATTGTATCTGTTGTTTCTGTTATGTTAGATCGTTTAATTGATAGGCTAGGAGAACAAACGTATCCTGAAGCATTCAAGTGTATGTTATTAGGTGGTGGACCTGCTCCAAAAGTGCTACTTGAAAAAGCAAAGGCTTGTCTTGTACCTGTCTATCAAACGTATGGGATGACCGAAACGTCTTCACAGATTGTTACACTTAGTCCTAGTGATGCTCTAAGGAAATTAGGATCTGCAGGAAAACCTTTATTTCCAGCCCAACTTAAAATTGTTAATCAAGATTCCGTGATTACGAATGACGAAATCGGTGAAATTTTCGTAAAGGGGCCGATGGTAACGCCTGGATATTATCAAAATGACGAAGCTAATTCTAAGTCCTTTCATAATGGCTGGCTTGCAACGGGGGATTTAGGTTATCTTGATAATGAAGGTTTTCTTTATGTTGTAGATCGTAGAAAAGATTTAATTATTTCTGGTGGCGAAAATATTTATCCAGCTGAAATTGAAAATGTTCTTTTAGGTATGTCTGGAATTGTGGAAGCGGGCGTTGTAGGTAAAGACGATGAGAAATGGGGACAAGTACCGGTCGCTTTTGTAGTGAAAAATGAAAATAGCCTTCATGAATCTGCAGTTATCGCTTATTGTTTGGAAAAATTGGCTAAATACAAAACACCAAAACATATATATTTTCTAGACGCTTTACCAAGAAATGCTTCAAACAAGCTTGTTCGTCATAAACTGGTGGATCTGTTATATAAAGAGGAAGAGTAGTTGCTCTATCCTTACTGATTAGAAAAAAAGGAGAGGAGTTCTTATGTACACAAACGATAATGTAACAATTAGGTCAATTGAGGAAAAAGATTTGTTACCACTTTGGGAATTAATGTATGGCGTTGCATCACCAGAATGGAAAAAGTGGGATGCTCCTTATTTTGAACATAAACAAATTCCAAAGCAGGCGTTTTTAGCACATAAAGGTCAATACATTGATCAAGATGATCGTTGGGTTATTTTGGTCGAGGATAAAGTCGTTGGTACTGTTGGCTATTATTGGGAACATAAACCTTCTAATTGGCTTGAGATGGGTATTGGAATCTATGATCCTACCTATTGGAACGGCGGATATGGTACAAAAGCGCTGGTGATGTGGATCAACCACTTATTTAATACCCTACCACTCGTACGAGTGGGCTACACGACATGGTCTGGCAATGAGCGGATGATAAAAGTAGGGGAAAAGCTTGGAATGACGATGGAAGCCCGTTTACGGAAATGTAGGTATTATAATGGGACGTATTATGACTCTATTCGCATGGGTTTACTGCGTGAAGAATGGGAAGAAAGTATGCTTATTACTAACGAGTGAGTAGTGCCTTAGTTGATTGAGGCCAACTACGGACTGTTTGTGGCTTTTCTGCTCTTGCCTAGTCCGAGGTTAGGCTAACTTCGGACAAAAAATAGTTTCATGCTCTATTTCTAGTCCGAGGTTGGATCAACTATGGACACAAACTAGCTCCTAGCTGTTTTTGTAGTCCGAGGTTGAGTCAACTACGGACAAAGATTAGCTCCTTGTTCGATTTCAAGTCCGAGGTGAGGTCAACTACGGACTACTTTGTCAGAAGGTTATGCCTAGCAGTCTCTTACGCTTTGTGCCCACCGATTTTTTGGCTTCGTCCAATCGTAACACCAGCGTCGGTAAAACTAGTTGCACGTAAAAGTGCGGTCGAACCATAATGATCTCTTATTTGATCCATTACGTAACCGATATCTTTTCGCTTTGTTTTATCCTCAAATAGATCAAGTTGCGTTTCTTCATCATCATACAAATGATCTAACGTTACAAATACCCGACGAATCTTGCTTCTTCGATCATAAAATTCATTGAAAAGTTGCATACAAACATTATATATATCCAAGGTTACATTTGTTGGTAAATCCACCGAGCGTGACCGGCTAAATCCACCACCAGTTTCTTGAGAGTATCCAATACCTAAATGAATCGTACGTCCTGCTTTTCCTGCAGTTCTCGCACGTCGGCACACTTCCTCAGCCAGGTCGAGTATGCAGGCAAACACTTCGCCTTGCTGATAATCTCTTAATAGAGTGATGCCATGTCCAAATCCTTTCTGCTCTTGCTTTTGGAAATTACCAATGACTGGACTTAGATCAACTCCCCATGCATGCCAGTACAGTTGCTCCCCCATGACGCCAAATCGCTTTTTTAACCGATCCAAAGGGTATTTGGCTAGTTGTCCTAGAGTGACAATCCCCATCCGGTTTAAATTACGCATCATTCGCTTTCCGATTCCCCAAATGTCTTCCACAGGTGTAGGCCAAAGCTTTTCCTGGACGTCTTCGTATGTACATTCTGCAATTCCTGTTTGTTTCGCATATAAATCCATCACGACTTTTGCTAAAAATTTATTATCACCGATACCGATAGAACAAGTAAGTCCCATCGTTTCGTATAGTTCTTGTTTAATCATATTGGCAACGTTCCAACGGTTCCCGTATAATTTATGAAGTCCATTTACAGTGACCCATAATTCATCCACCGAATACTGATGGATCGCCTCTTTTGGTACATATTGATTTACCAATTTTGTTATTTCAACAGAAACTTTTAAGTAATCACCCATCTTAGCATCCACGACATGAATAGCTGGATCGTCTGGTAAATCAAAATAACGACTAACATTTTTCACGCCATGTCTTTTCTTTAATTCGGGTGAGGCAGCAAGAATAATACTACCAGAGCGATTTTTGTCCCCAACCACCGCCAACATAGCTTTCAGCGGGTCAAGTCCACGCTTGACGCATTCTACACTTGCATAAAAAGAGCGCATATCTATACAAAGGACATCATTTCTAGGGTAATGGTTGTAGTCAATCAAAGAGGAGGCTCCTTTCTAAAAAAAAAGAACATTTGTTCGTGTTTAATAGTATAACTCGCTTCACCTTTTTTTAAAAGTGTTAAAATGTTCCTAGAAAAGAAAAAGTAAAAAAAACTGGACATAAGTACAAGCTTAATTTGATAAAATAGTGACATGTTGATTAAATTAATTGATAAAGATTCTCAAAATCATTGACGAATCTTCTTAAACACAATAAACTAGAAAGTATGAATTAATAGGTAGGACGCAACTGCTCGTAAGGGAGAGATTGCATATGGAGACAATAACAACAAGAGATTTAACACTTGGATATGGCGAAGAGACAATCATTGATCAACTAAATATAGAAATACCTAAAGGTGAAATTACAGTCTTTGTTGGGGGAAATGGGTGTGGTAAATCCACATTACTGCGTTCAATGGCGCGATTATTAAAGCCAAAAGACGGTAGTGTTATTTTGAATGGCGAAGATATTGTAAAGAAGCCTACAAAAGAGGTTGCGAAAGAACTTGCCATTTTACCGCAAAGCCCAGTAAGTCCAGAAGGCTTAACTGTTCATGATCTGGTGAAACAAGGGAGACACCCCTATAAAACGATGTTTAAAAAGTGGTCTATGGATGATGAGCAAGCAGTAAATGAAGCGTTACGTTCGACGAATATGTTTGATCTAAAAGATCGAGCTGTTGATTCATTATCTGGTGGTCAACGTCAACGTGCGTGGATTGCCATGACACTTGCCCAAAAAACGGACACGATTTTATTAGATGAACCAACAACATATCTAGATATGACACATCAAATAGAGATTTTGGATTTGTTATTTGAATTAAATGAAAAAAATAATTCTACGATTGTAATGGTATTGCACGATTTAAATCTTGCTTGCAGGTATGCACACCACATTGTTGCCATTAAGGATAAACAAGTATATGCACAAGGTAGACCCGAAGAGATCGTAAGCTGCAACATGGTTCATGATGTCTTCCAAATGAAATGTGATGTTACTTATGATCCAATGTTTGGCACACCAATGTGCATTCCACATGGAAGAGGCCGCTGTTTAATTAAAAGCGCTGTATCAGATGAACCATGTAATGCAGCGATGACACAGGTTAATTAATGTGAAACTCACCAAAAGATTGGTGAGTTTTTTATTTTTTCATTTTGTATGCGCTTACTTTATTTTTTAGGAGACAGCATTGGAGTTTGTGTCTCTGAGCTTTTCAATCATTATGTCACTAAGGTAACTAGACAAGATATTATTAAGATCGGATTTTGTACACGACTCAAATACTTCTAATAAATCATCGTGGTCCATTTGTTCTAAAATCGATTGGATAAATAAATCTAAAGAACCCGAATCACTGTCGCTAAAATGACGCAAGTATCGTTGGAAAAGGTCATCAGCAAATCGCATGTAATTCTCCTTCCTTTTTCATAGTCTCTTTGTAACATACCATATGCAGAAATTATGAAAAGTTGTTCATAAATCTTATGAATTAGAGAAAATTAAAGGATAGGAGGGTGGATAATGGAAAAGAAAAAGTATTTTGTAAACATAGGTACATTAGAAATATCTCAAATGGAATATGGAAATAACAAAGATTTTACGATATATGCGACGGGTGAAGAAGTGTATCATCTTAGGGAAATAATGAACGAAATGTATGATTCTGATATGCGTGGATTTTGGCGAGCACATGTACCTTATGTTCCTTACCATAATGATAAATCAAATGATACTTATGATGATGGTATCGTTGAGGCTTTTCAAATGATCCATGATTTAGGAGATGAAACAACAAAAGAGCATATTGAAACGATGGGAGTATTGGACAATAAATAGAAAAATCGTGGACATCGATCAACATCGAAGTCCACGTAATCAAATATGTACTTTTTCCTTCAACTGGCTACCTGAAATATTTTGAAGATTTTGAAACATTTTACGCCAGTTAAACGTCATATTATATATGAGAACCTGTTCATATTATGTTTAAGTAGTTACCAAATAGAGAATAAAGATAATAAGAAATAATAAAAGGGTGGGTAGCATGAAAAAATATCAGGTAATAGTGGGAACGATCAGTTTATTTGCAATTATTACATTGTTGTTTGTATCTAACACTTTTCATTTTGGAGAAGTCTCTGCTAAAAGGTCGTACACTGCTCATTTAACAAATAGTGCTACATCCCAGACACTCCATAAAGATGGCATAAAAATAGAAGAAAATGCAAATAACCAATCTATTGACCATGAAACGGTTGTTTCTTTGACAGGAAAATTTATGCATTTGCTTGTACAGGAAACGAATATGGATAACAATAAAGTAGTTCAACATGATACGAAAGCCTCTTTGCTTGAAGCTTTTACAGCCGTTGCAACGAAAGAAGTGGCAAAAAAATATATTGATTTTTATTATGAGGAAAAGCAAGATGGGTTGTATATTATTCCAACCGAAACACCTCCATGGTTTGAAAAAGAAACCAATTATGAGAAAATAGAGATAGATCCTTCAACGGTAAAAATTAAGCAAGAGAATGAAACAGAGTTATACGGTCAATATAGTATTGAATTTATATTACAGGATACAGGTGATGGTTGGATCATAACGGAAATTAACCACTTGTAAGATATAACTTACCACGAATTATAAAAAGGTAGCTGAATAAAATGAAGACATTTCAAGATTACTACAACAATAAAGTGGAGCTATCATTTGAAGATCATCCATTTGATAAACATCCTAAACATGTTTGGGTCATTTGCAGGTATGAAAATCGTTGGCTATTAACGGAGCACAAAGATAGGGGAAAAGAATTTCCAGGAGGAAAAGTAGAAGAAGGGGAGACACCCGAAGAGGCAGCTATAAGAGAAGTGAAAGAAGAAACAGGTGGTATAGTTAAAGATCTTACGTATATAGGACAATATTATGTATCAGGAAAAAGTGAGCATATTGTTAAAAATGTATATTTTGCGACAATAGGCGAAATGGAATCACAACCTACCTATTATGAAACAAAAGGGCCGATTCTACTAGAAGAATTGCCGTCTGATCTAGATAAGGACCCATCTTATAGTTTTATGATGAAAGATGAGGTTTTGCCAATTAGCTTAACATACATTTGTAACCTATCTGTGTTTCATTAATAATGATCTGTAAATAGAACTAGGCAAGCTGAATCGCTAGCCTAGTTTGTTTTTGTATAAAAAACAGTAGCTCAAGCTTATTGTCTATCTGTTTTTTATTAATATCTTTTCTAATCTCTCAACGATTTGATACATAATAGCCGCAAAGAATGCTACGAGTAACAAGCTGTACATGACAAGTGTGAAATTAAATACTTGGAACCCGTAAACAATGAGATAACCTAATCCTTCCGAGGCAACTAAGAATTCTCCAACAATTACACCTACCCAGGACAGTCCAACATTCACTTTAAATGTTGAAATAATCGATGGTAACGTAGCTGGGAAGATGGCTTCCTTAAAACATTGCCATTTGGATGCTCCAAAACTTTTTAGAACTTTAACATAGTTTTCGTCCACTTCATTAAACGAAGAATAAACGACTAAAGTAGTAATAATAACGGAAATAATCGCACCCATGGTAATGATTGAAAAGTAACCAGGGCCTAAAGCAACAATAATAATAGGGCCTAATGCCACTTTAGGCAAAGCATTTAAGACAACAAGATAAGGATCAAGTATTTTGGATAACTTATCGGACCACCATAAGGAAGCTGCTAATACAATCCCGGCCAAAGTACCGATAATAAATCCTGCCACTGTCTCAAATAGCGTAATACGAAGGTGGTACCAAAGCGAACCATCTAATAAATTTGCTATAAAAAGATCCCAAACCTTCGTTGGAGAACTAAATATCAGCCGGTCAATTAGACCATATCGACTTGTTACTTCCCAAAGAACGAAAAACGAAATAAACAGTACAATTTGCCACAATCGTGTATTCCTTTTATCTGCTTTTACTTTTTTACAGTATTGTTGAAAGAGCTGGTCATCTGCTAACTGTTTGTGACTCAAGACTGTTCAACTCCTCCCATACCCGATCAAATAGTTGTTGGTATTTTAAATGTTTCCTTGCTTGGAATGGTGTTAAATTTCTTATCTCAATAGGTACCTCAAAAACTTCGTGAATCTCGCCTGGGTTTGCTTTCATAAGAAATATTTTGTCACTCATTGCAATGGCTTCTCCGATGTCATGCGTGACCAAAACAGATGTTTTATTAAATTCTTTCAAAAGACCTGACACGAGATCTTCTAACTTTAACTTTGTTTGGAAGTCTAATGCCGAGAAAGGTTCATCCAATAATAATAGCTTCGGATCAGTTAATAATGTTCTAACTAGTGCTGCTCTTTGTCTCATTCCTCCAGAAAGGCTTTGAGGATACGAATCAATCACTTTAGATAAGCCAATATCCTCTAATAATTTAATAGCTTTTTCTTTCATTGCGCGCTTTTGCATCTTCTGTATTTTAGGACCCATTAACACATTTTCAAGTATTGTTTTCCACGGAAATAAATAATCCTGTTGTAGCATGTATCCGATATCTAACTTAGATGCTTCTAATGGTTTTTCTTCTAATTGAATAGTGCCTTCAGAAGGTTCTAATATCCCTGCAATAATCGACAATAGTGTTGTTTTGCCACACCCACTTGGACCTAACAGAGAAATAAACGAACCTTCTGGAACAGTAAAAGATACATTTTCTAATGCTTTGGTGTACCCCTTTTTATAGAAGTAGTGATAAGAAACGTGGTCTAAGTGTAAAAAGGACAACTGTAAAACCTCCTATTCACTTATTACATCTTCAGCAATTTGTGAATTAACCAAATCTTCATATGGTATATCCTCAGGCAACTCACCAGATCCATCCATAATATCTTTTAGGTTATTCCACTCTTCTTCATCAAGAATAGGATTATCCGCATAGGAATTTTGTGATTTATAACGTTCTACAGACGATTCTAGTAGATCAAGATCTGTGTCTTCAAAGTAGGGTTGCACAATTTCGGCGATTTCTGCTGCGGAATGCTCCTGGACAAATTGTTGTGCTTTATAGATTGCTCGGGTGAATTTTTTAATTGTTTCTTCATTTTCATTCATATAGCTTTCTTTAGTCATAAATACAGTATATGGAACTTTACCTGATTCTTCTCCAAAGGATGCGATAACATGACCAATTCCATCTTTTTCAAACTGACTTGCAGTTGGTTCAAATAGTTGTACGTACTCCCCGGTTCCAGAGCTAAATGAGCTTGCGATATTCGCGAAGTCAATATTCTGGATTAATTCCAAGTCATTATCTGGATCTATGTTATTTTGTTTTAGTACGTGTTCACCAACCATTTGTGGCATGCCGCCTTTACGTTGGCCTAAAAATACACTACCCTTTAACTGGTCAAATTCAAAATTATCATTTGGCTCTCTGGCTACAAGGAAAGTCCCATCTGTTTGCGTAAGTTGAGCAAAATTAATAATTGGGTCCTCTGCCCCTCTTGCTTTTACATAAATGGATGTCTCAGATCCTACTAGTCCAATATCTGAATTATCGGATAAGAGAGAGGTCATTACCTTGTCCCCACCAGCAATTGTTTGTAATTCAACGTCAAGTCCTTCTTCTTCAAAAAATCCCTCTTCTAAAGCAATATATTGAGGTGCATAGAAAATACTTCGTGTTACCTCAGCTATCTTGACTTCTGTATCGGTATCTCCATTATCTTGGGAACAAGCGGAAATTAATAAGACAAAAATAATAGAAAGCAGTGATATATATACTTTTTTCACTTTAAACTTCCTTTCTGGATGGAATGTATTTAGAATAGATTATGCATAAGAAGAAATTGTGTGAATGCCTATAGAAAATTAAAATAATGAGAGGGAATAATTCCAAGTGATTAGGTATGAATTATTGACATAAAACCAACCTTTCGATACGATAAGATAAGCGGAAGCTCTCCTTTCAAATTTTTCAGTAGGATAAGTTTTTGGAGAAATAAAGAGTGGGTTCAATAAAGTTAGGCTTAATTTATTTACAAGCTCCTACTTAATGCATAGAATACAGGGTAGGTATTATGAACGAGCTATTACATAAAGACACATACAATCTGTATTTGTCATTCATAATTCAAACCGTAATAGCAAACACTTTAAGGTATATAAGTGTAAGCTATTGTGTTTTTTTTATCAGAAAAGCTATCGGTTAATGATTTAATTTTTCCATACACATAGAGTTGTTGATCATTAGCTTTCTTAATAACATATGCTAGAAAATAGAGTAGTTCCGTAATAAAAGAATATGAAGGGGGATTTAGCAGAATGGCTGCAAATCGTCGATTATTTACTTCAGAGTCTGTAACAGAAGGTCATCCGGACAAAATTAGTGATCAGATCTCTGATGCAATTTTAGATGAAATTTTAACAAACGATCCTAATGCGCGTGTGGCATGTGAAACAACTGTTACAACAGGTTTAGTGTTAGTAGCAGGGGAAATCACGACGTCTACTTATGTAGATATTCCAAGTATCGTAAGGCAAACAATTAAAGATATAGGATACACACGTGCGAAGTATGGTTTTGATTATGAAACGTGTGCTGTACTTACAGCAATTGATGAACAGTCCGCAGATATTGCTGGTGGTGTGAATCAGGCGTTAGAAGCACGAGAAGGAAAAATGTCTGATGATGAAATAGAGGCAATAGGTGCTGGAGACCAAGGTTTGATGTTTGGGTATGCTACAAACGAAACACCTGAATTAATGCCGCTACCAATCTCATTAGCTCATAAATTAGCAAAGCGCTTATCTGATGTACGAAAAGACGAAACACTCGATTACTTACGTCCAGACGGTAAAACACAGGTGACGGTAGAATATGATGAAAATAACCAACCTTTAAGAGTGGATACAATTGTAATTTCTACCCAACATCATCCGGAAGTAGAGTTAAAAAAGATACAAGATGACTTAAAGGAACATGTCATTAATCCAGTCGTTCCAGAGCAGTTGTTGGATGAAAAGACAAAGTATTTCATCAACCCTACAGGTAGATTTGTAATCGGTGGACCTCAAGGAGACGCAGGTTTAACCGGTAGAAAAATTATTGTAGATACTTATGGTGGCTATGCACGTCATGGTGGTGGTGCATTTAGTGGGAAAGACGCAACAAAAGTTGACCGCTCAGCTGCTTATGCAGCTCGCTATGTAGCGAAAAACATTGTAGCTTCTGGGTTAGCTGATACATGTGAAGTACAACTTGCTTACGCTATTGGTGTTGCTGAACCAGTATCTATTTCCATTAATACTTTTGGGAGTGGGCAAGTAAGCGAAGAGGAACTTGTTGCAGCTGTACGTGCTATATTTGACCTGCGACCTGCTGGAATTATAAAAATGCTTGATTTAAGAAGACCAATTTATAAAGATACTGCAGCGTACGGACATTTTGGACGTACAGATGTTGAATTCCCGTGGGAAAAAACGGATAAAGTGGAAGATTTAAAATCATACGTGAAAAAGTAATAGAAGGAATCAAGTGCCAAGCGCTTGGTTCTTTTTGCTTGGGAAAAAACAGAAGGATCTGTCCGAATCGGTGCCTGATACTGACACAGAATGGCTTATGATCGCATCTGATGTCCGAATCGGTGCCTAATACCGACACAGAATGGCTCACGGTCACACCTGATGTCCGAATCGGTGCCAGATACTGACATAGAATGGCTTTCGCTCGCACTTGATGTCCGAATCGGTGCCTAATACTGACACAGAATGGCTCACGGTCGCACCTGATGTCCGAATCGGTGCCAGATACTGACACAGAATGGCTCACGGTCGCACCTGATGTCCGAATCGGTGCCTAATACTGACACAGAATGGCTCACGGTCACACCTGATGTCCGAATCGGTGCCTAATACTGACACAGAATGGCTTTCGCTCGCACTTGCTCTCGGAATTCAGGTCTGGTTCTGATGGCCTTTAAACTCGTTCTTGTTGTCCAAATCCGAGTCTGATTTTGAGTGGCTTCTGCACGTCTTCTTGTGTGAATTCGAACTTAAGAAGATGAATTCGATAATTAAAATACGTCGCACTCAATTGATTTTCTGCAAGTAACAAAAATCCGATAGAAATTAACATCTACATGAAACGAATTACATTGTGAGAACGTCAAATTATAACAAAGAAGCACGAACTATATGTTGAATCAATTTAATTTGTGATATACTCATTTACATGTTGATATCAGAAAGAGAGGCAACGCTATGTGTGGTTTTATAGGAATGATTAGAAATCTTCCGCAAGAACAAGATCAAGATAAACAAGATTTATTTCAACAACGTAATAATGTCATTTCTCATAGAGGTCCTGATGATGAAGGGTACTTTCATGATGACTATATTTCATTTGGATTTAGACGTTTAAGTATTATTGATATTGAATGTGGACATCAACCATTTCGTTATGATGATGATAACTATTGGATGATCTTTAATGGTGAAGTTTATAACTACGTCGAATTAAGAAAAGAATTAGAGGAAAAAGGCTATACGTTTGAAACGGATTCTGACACGGAAGTAATCATAGCGATGTTTAAAGAACATAAAGAAGAAGCTTTCAAGCACTTAAGAGGTATGTTCGCAGTTCTTATTTGGGACAAACAAGCGCAAGTATTATATGGGGTGAGAGATCCGTTTGGTATTAAACCTCTTTTCTATAGAGAAACAGATGAAGGAACCTTCTTTGCTTCAGAGAAAAAAAGTTTAACTTTTCATGAAGATGAAAAAGTGAACCAAGAAGCATTGCAACAGTACTTAAGCTTTCAATTCGCACCAGAACCGATGACCCTTACAGAAGGGATTAAAAAAGTAGAGCCAGGTCATTATTTTGTTAAGAAGCCTGGAGAACCTATCGCTTTCCACCGTTACTGGCATGCAACATTCTCGCCAATATTAATGGAAAAGAACGAATGGCTTAAACGTATTCAGGATGTTATGTATGATTCTGTTAATGTGCACATGCGAAGTGATGTACCTGTAGGATCATTTTTATCAGGTGGAATAGACTCGACACTAATTGTTGCTATTGCGAGAGAGTTTAATCCAAATCTGAAAACATTTTCTGTTGGCTTTGAACAAGATGGTTACTCAGAAGTAGATGTCGCAAAAGAAACAGCTGAGAAATTAAACGTTGAAAATATTTCTTATATGATCACACCAGAGGAATATGTTCAAAAGTTACCAAAAATCATGTGGCATATGGATGATCCACTAGCAGATCCAGCTTGTGTTCCTTTATACTTTGTTGCACGAGAAGCAAACAAACATGTTACGGTAGTATTGTCAGGGGAAGGATCCGATGAGTTATTTGGAGGGTATAATATATATCGTGAACCCGAATCTTTAAAGATCTTCCAATCTATTCCGACACCTGCAAAGGGCTTGTTATCCCGTGTAGCTGCTGTCTTACCTGAAGGTGTAAGAGGCAAAAGCTTTTTAGAGCGCGGAACAACACCACTTAAGGATCGTTACATTGGTAATGCAAAAATGTTTGAAGATGAGGAAAAAAGCTTACTGTTAAAAGGCTATAATCCTAACCTGCATTATCAACAAATCACAGAGGCTCTATATAACAATGTGAAAAATGATCATCCAGTAAATCAAATGCAGTATATTGATATTCATACGTGGTTACGCGGTGACATTTTGTTAAAAGCAGATAAAATGACAATGGCTCATTCACTGGAATTACGTGTTCCATTCTTAGATAAAGAAGTATTCCGAGTTGCTAGTGAGATTCCGGTTGATCTTAAGATTGCAAATGGAACGACAAAGAGCATCCTAAGAGAAGCTTCCAGAGGAATCGTGCCGGATCATGTATTGGATCGTAAAAAGCTTGGATTCCCTGTTCCGATTCGTCATTGGTTGAAAAATGAATTGAATGATTGGGCGAAGACATTGATCAATGAGAGTGAAACAGATCACTTGTTGCATAAGGATTATATACGTGGTCTTTTAGATGCGCATTGTCAAGGTAAAGGTGACTATAGCAGAAAGATCTGGACAGTTTTAATGTTCATGTTATGGCATCAAATTTATGTGGAAAGAAAGTTCTCTTTTGAAGAATTGAGAGCAGAAGATAGAACAAAAAGCAAGCTTACGGTGTAACCGTAATTGCTTGCTTTCCCATTTGTACCCATGCTTCTTTGAAGTTTTGTATGGGTACTTTTCTTTTTTCTGCTTTTATTGGCTCATTAAAATAGATATACTCCTCGTCATAACCAACAACTAATACAGAGTGTTCCTTCATTGTTATCTGAATTGGTCCATCATCGGTTTGCCACGTTTCAAACTGCTTATCACTTAATTTTTTATAAGAAACATTCGTAATCACCCAGACTGGTCGATCTTGGTTGACGTGATTTAAGATGTCCTCAAAGGAACCGCCACTAAAGTCAACTACTTGTTCGCCAAGATACTGTTTTGCTAAATCAGCAACAGGCTCGTGGTACACACCATAACCAGGCTTGGAGAACGAATACATACTTCCAACAAAACCTTTATGTGGGTTTCCGAAATGAACACCATTTTTTGTTTTTTTATAAGGTGTATCATCTTTTCTGATTTGTTTGGCTAGAGTCATTTTATCTACATCCACGTCGTGATACTGAAGTAACATTGCAAGGCTAGTTACTTCACAACCTCTTGGTAACTCTGGATGTTGACCAATGATTGGTACGTCTAAGTGGACTTCTTCACGCATATGAATAGGTTCAACGATTGGTAGTAGCGATTCTATTCTTTCGGATGGTAACGCTGTTGCCGATACGTACTCATCCACCGTGTGTGATTTAACCCAGTTATAAATCCCTGTTTTATGATTGTATAGGATCATCCCACTTGTTATAAGGCTAGTTATTCCAAACAAAATAGCATAGATCATGAAGGCTTGCTTAAGAATATGTCTCCTTGTTTTTTTTGCCAAAAAAGTTAGGATGAGTGTCATCATGAGTGAAAATGTAATAACAATAAACTGAAGCATGATGGTACCTCCTTGTCTATAGGATATCTCATTTGGACAAAAAAACTAAAGATCAATCATAACAATATCTTACACTTTCTCTTGTTGTGATTTATAATACTGTCCTTTATCGATATACGATGCTTTAATACGTTCCATCTCTTCTATATCTTTATCGGTTAAATCCCGTATAACTTTAGCGGGTCTGCCAAAAGCAAGCGTTCTTGGTGGGATCTTTTTACCTGGAGGAACTAAACTACCTGCTCCAATAAAAGCTTGTTCACCTATTTCTGCACCGTCTAAGATAATAGATCCCATACCGACTAATGCTTTTTTCCTTACGATGGCAGAGTGCAGGGTTACTTGGTGTCCAATTGTTACTTCATCTTCAATAATAAGAGGCAAATTCGGACTTTGGTGAAGCATACTTAGATCTTGAATGTTTGTCTTTTTACCAATATGTACAGGTGCTACATCACCCCGGATGACTGTCTTGAACCATACGCTTGCTAATTCATCTATGTGTACATCTCCTGTTATAACGACATCCTCTGCTATATATGCTGACTCGTGAATGGTGGGATTTTTCCCTTTATATTCGTAAATCATTTGAATCTCCCTCCGTTTTGTGGTGATATATTAAATAATAACACAATAAAATAACTAGATATGTATAACCTAGAGTTTATGACAAATTACAAACAGATGTATCGTACATGTTCATCTGTGACATTTTTGCTTTACAATGATACTATTGTTACTTCAGTTTAGAAATGAGGGGAAAGTAAGTGCCAAAGACGATACCAAGAACATCACCATATTTAATGCAATTCGTATATAGAAAAGTTTTTCCACAAGTGAATAAGGAATTAGCCGGTTGGATTAATCGTGCAGAGCAAATACCTAATGCAGAGTTGAGGGAACAAGCTTTAGCTAGTATTCGGTCAAAAAAGTTCCATTGTCAAGGCGGTGGTGTTTACAGTATCTTAGCTGGTCAACGATGGAAAGATGCAATTAGGTTTATTGTGGCTTATCAAACCATAAGTGATTATTTGGACAACCTCTGTGATCGCAGTACATCGTTAGATCCAAATGATTTTAGATTATTACACCAGTCCATGGAAGATGCGCTATCTCCAGAAAAAGAATTGATAAATTATTATGCAAATAGAGAAGAACAAAATGATGATGGTTATTTAGCTGCGCTGGTACAAACGTGCCAAGATAGCTTACGTACACTAGACAATTACGCTTGGATCAAACCCTATGCTTTGCAATTGGAACAATTATATAGTGATTTACAAGTACATAAGCATGTAAAAGAGGAAGAAAGAATTCCACGATTAGAAAATTGGTTTAACGAATATAAGGAAAAGTGGCCTTCTCTTAGTTGGTATGAGTTTTCTGCTTCCAGCGGTTCGACATTAGGAATTTTTTGTTTAGTTAGCTATACGATGGGTCAAACGATGACGAAAGAACTAGCTAAAGCTATATTTGATAGTTACTTTCCGTTTATGCAAGGGTTGCATATTTTGTTGGATTATTATATCGATCAATTAGAGGATTCAGAGGAAGGCGATTTAAATTTTTGTAACTATTACGATAACACGGACCATCTAAAAGAACGATTGTTATATTTTATAAATCAAACTAATTTTCATGTGCAGGACCTACCACACAAACATTTTCATGAAATGATTCACAATGGTTTAGTAGGGTTGTACTTAGCTGACCCGAAAGTTAAGCTACTACAGAGTGGTAAAGATATTACAAAAACCTTATTGCAAGCAAGTGGAAGAAGGTCTAGTTTCTTTCATGTGAATGCTCGTGTTTATAATAAATTAGCCGGCAAGAAATAAAAAAATGTACAACCTTATCCCACTACAGGATAAGTGTTGTACATTTTTTATTTCTTCTCGATAGCCAAAATAAACGGCGGACTGTTTTTTTGATTAATAAAACCGTATTGCAGGACGTTATAATTTTTTTGCTCAAAGCTACGCAAATGATCTAAAAGTGCATTCTTTTCCGCTTCGCCACCTTCATGCCCGTAATAGACAACAAGAATAATTAGACCACCTGACTTTAGATATTTTACAATCGTGTCAACTGCTTGGATCGTACTAGTAGGTTTCGTAATGACGGATTTATCACTGCCTGGCAAATAACCAAGGTTGAAAATTGCTCCGCCTACGAATCCGTAAACTTCTTCAGGCAAATACGTTTCTGCGTTTTCATGGCTATCATGAATTAATTTCACGTTACTTATCTTTTCCTCTGCAAGGCGTTGTTTTGTATTTTCTATTGCTTGCTCCTGCACATCAAAGGCAAGTACTTGTCCTGAATCTCCGACTAACTTGCTTAATACAATTGTGTCTTTTCCATTCCCGCATGTTCCGTCAATAACTGTTTCACCAGGTTGAATAGAAGACTGAAGCAGTTCATGGGCATAAGACAATACTCTTTTTAACATGATAAAACACTTTCTTTCTTATTGTAATATTTCCCTTGCCAACTATTTCTTTCTTTTAATTCTGCATCTATTGCATTCAATACATCCCATTTGTTTAAACTCCACATAGGACCTACTAATAAATCAGGAGGACCGTCACCCGTTATACGGTGGATAATCATGTCTTCTGGAAGAAGTTCCAACTGGTCAACCACTAATTTGACATAGTCATCTTTTGATAAGAATGTTAACAAACCTTTCTCGTACTGTTTCACCATTGGCGTTCCTTTTAATAGATGTAGCAAATGGATTTTAATTCCTTGTACATCCATTTCGCTAACAGCCTTTGCAGTTTGTAACATCATGTTATAATCCTCGCCAGGTAACCCGTTTATAATGTGAGAACATATTCGTATGTTATGTTTTCTTAATTTTGCTACACCTTCTAAGTAGCAATCTAAATCGTGTGCACGGTTTATTAAATCAGACGTTTGTTGGTGCATCGTTTGTAATCCGAGCTCAACCCATAAATACGTGCGTTCATTTAATTCGGCTAGGTATTCCACAACATCATCTGGAAGGCAATCAGGCCTTGTTGCAATGGATAGGCCGACCACTCCTTCTTGATTTAACACACTTTCAAACTTTTCACGAAGTTCCGCGACAGGTGCATGTGTGTTTGTATAAGCTTGAAAGTATGCCATATACTTTCCGTCTTTCCATTTCTGATGCATTTTTGATTTTATATCGGTGAACTGTGTTTCAAGATCGTCTACACGGTCTCCTGCAAAATCTCCGCTACCTGCAGCAGAGCAAAACGTACATCCACCATGAGCAACAGTACCATCACGATTCGGGCAATCGAAACCGCCATCGAGTGCAACTTTAAATACTTTATGTCCAAATGTATTTTTCAAATGATAATTCCATGAATGGTATCTTTTTTGATCAAATGAATAGGGGAATGGATTGTTCAAAAAGAAAACTCCTTTAATTAGAAAATTATAGATTTAATTGTAGCATGAAGTGGTTAGAAGCAAAAAGCCTTTCTTGGTTGAAGGGAATTATTGGAACACTGTTTTATCTACGTTAGTTAACAATTGCCATGCATGTTTTTTTCTTGTTAATACAAATTAATAAATGAGGTGATGATGGTGGCAACTAGAGAGTCAGTTGATAATATCATTCAACAAGCCAATCAATGTATCGAAAATGCGGAAGAGCAACTAGATATCTCGAATCGTAATGGCTATGAAATCAATAGTGAATATTCCAATGTTCAACGAGAGTTAGCAAACGTTGAGAATGAAATACGTAAATTAATGGATAGTGCTAGTCATCAACAAAGAGATCAACTGCATCGTATTCACTTAGTTGTTACGAATTATATGAATGACATGGTTCTTGATCACATTCAGCTTAATAAATATGAATAATCATTTAGAGTCCTTACTTTAGTAGGGGCTCTTTATGTTTAGTGCAGTGTTTCTATAAACTCCGTCGTAACTAACCCACCCGCTCCTCAAGTGAAATTGACTCCCTTTCCGAGGAGGAATCACGAAAAATCCCAGAACCCGAATTTTTCTAAGTTCAGATTCCTCTTGCGGGCACGGCCTCAGCTAACTCAGTCGCAAAGTACGCTCCTGAGTGGATCTTTGGCTCGCGCTGTTCCCGCAGGAGTGTCGCCAATTTCACTCGATCCGCTAGTAACTATGCCTTGTAAATGAGTGAACTTTTAGCAGAGTTCATAAATACATCTACATGAATAAGTTTTATTTCTATATTGTATATAAATGCTAGTGGAGGAAATACACGTAGACTCCTGTGGGATCTGCGAGACAGGCGAGACCCTGCAGGAGCAAAGCGACGAAGCGGCTCGGCGCTCGCCCCACGGAAAGCGAAGTGTATTTCCGGAACGGTAGAGCAATATTTCCATTTTTAGTTACGTCGGAGTTTATATCAAATCCGGAAATACCCAACTTTGCGTGGGTTACATAAATACATAAAGTACGTAGAAAAAAGTGTACATAGTGGGAAACCTTGACAAAGAGGAACGCTTTCTTTAAAATACGATTACAATAACTATTGAACGACGATGAGAAGGATTAGTAATAAAGCTAAACAGGTTAAAGAGAGGTAACGGTTGGTGTGAGTTACTCCTGTACTTTATGAACTCACCTTTGATGTCGCAAAAGTGAACTGAGTAGCTTTTGCCGTTATCCGCGTTAAGGACTTGAAGCGGGTGCATCATTTATGCACTAAAGTTGGGTGGTACCGCGGGAAGTTAAGCTCTCGTCCCATTTTTGGGATGAGGGCTTTTTTGTATATAATTAGAACAAACGTTCCCTGAAATTGATAATCAAAAAAGAAAATGCGAACAAATGAGGAGGCAATTGCAATGTCATTTAATCACAATCAAATCGAGAACAAATGGCGAGAATATTGGTTGAATAACAAAACATTTAAGACAAAATCTGATACAAATAAAGAAAAGTTCTATGCATTAGATATGTTTCCGTATCCATCAGGTGCAGGTCTTCATGTAGGGCATCCAGAAGGCTATACAGCAACAGATATCATTTCTCGTATGAAGCGAATGCAAGGATATGAAGTATTACACCCAATGGGGTGGGATGCTTTTGGTTTACCTGCAGAGCAATATGCGCTTGATACAGGAAATGATCCAGCAGAATTCACGAAACATAATATAGATACGTTTCGTAGACAAATTCAGGCTCTTGGTTTTTCTTATGATTGGGATCGTGAAATCAATACAACGGACCCACATTATTATAAATGGACCCAATGGATTTTCTTGCAATTATTTGAAAAAGGATTAGCTTATATCGATGAAGTAGCCGTAAACTGGTGTCCTGCATTAGGAACTGTATTGGCTAACGAAGAAGTGATCGATGGAAAAAGTGAGCGTGGCGGGCATCCAGTTGTAAGGAAACCGATGAAACAATGGATGCTAAAGATTACTGCATACGCTGATCGTTTGTTAGAAGACCTAGAAGATTTGGATTGGCCAGAGAGCATTAAAGACATGCAACGAAATTGGATTGGTCGTTCAGAAGGTGCTGAAGTACATTTTGATATTGATGGCTTTGATGATACTTTTACTGTGTTTACAACTAGACCTGACACATTATATGGAGCTACCTATGCAGTTTTAGCACCTGAACATCCACTTGTTAATAAAATTGTAACCAATGAGCAAAAAGGTGCAGTTGATCAGTACATTGACCAAGTACAAGTGAAAAGTGATCTTGAACGAACAGATTTAGCTAAAGATAAAACAGGTGTATTCACAGGTGCTTATGCCGTAAATCCAGTTAATGGTGAAAAACTTCCGATCTGGGTTGCAGATTACGTTCTTATGACATATGGATCAGGCGCAATCATGGCAGTACCAGCTCATGATGAACGTGACTATGAGTTTGCTAAGAAGTTTGATCTAACTATCATTCCAGTTGTTGATGGTGGAGATGTGGAACAAGAAGCATTTACGGGCGATGGACCTCACATTAACTCTGGTTTCTTAGATGGACTTAATAAAGAAGATGCAATCACAAAAGTAATTGATTGGTTAGTGGAGAATGGCAAAGGTGAAAAGAAAGTTACCTATCGCTTAAGAGACTGGTTGTTTAGCCGTCAACGATATTGGGGTGAACCGATTCCTATTATTCATTGGGAAGATGGAACAATGTCAGCAGTGCCTGAAGATGAGTTGCCGCTTGTTTTACCGAAAACTACAGAGATTAAACCATCAGGTACGGGTGAATCTCCACTTGCAAATATTAATGACTGGGTGAATGTAGTCAATCCAGAAACAGGGATGAAAGGACGAAGAGAAACAAACACCATGCCACAATGGGCTGGTAGCTGTTGGTATTTCTTGCGTTTTATTGACCCTGATAACAGTGAACAGTTGGCAAGCGAAGATTATTTGAACAAATGGTTGCCGGTAGACACCTATATTGGTGGTGCAGAACATGCAGTGCTTCACTTGTTATATGCACGTTTCTGGCACAAATTCCTTTATGATATTGGTGTAGTACCAACGAAGGAACCATTCCAAAAGTTATATAACCAAGGGATGATCCTAGGTGAAAATAATGAGAAGATGAGTAAATCTAAAGGGAACGTCGTAAATCCAGATGAGATAGTAGAAAGCCATGGTGCTGATACCTTACGATTGTATGAAATGTTTATGGGACCTTTAGATGCTTCTATTGCTTGGTCTACGAATGGATTAGATGGTGCGCGTAGATTCCTAGATCGTGTATGGCGTTTGTTTATTAATGATAATAATGAACTTTCTTCTCAAATTGTAGATAGTGTTTCCAATGATGAATTAGAAAAAATTTATCATGAGACAATTAAAAAAGTCACTGAAAACTTCGAAGATCTAAGGTTTAATACAGGTATCTCTCAAATGATGGTGTTTATCAATGAGGCATATAAAGCGGAACAAATTTCAAAAGATTACGCAGAAGGCTTCGTGAAAATACTATCTCCTGTTGCTCCACACTTAGCAGAAGAATTATGGGAGAAGCTAGGCTATGATGAAACAATTGCATACCAAGCTTGGCCTGCATATGATGAAGCGAAGCTTGTAGAGAATGAAGTGGAAATTGTCATTCAGGTAATGGGGAAAGTTCGAGCAAAGATGATGGTAGATAAAAACGCATCTAAAGATGAATTAGAGAAGCAAGCACTTGAAATGGATGCTATTAAAGAACGTCTTGAAGGCAAAACGGTTCGAAAAGTGATTGCTGTTCCTGGTAAGCTTGTTAATATTGTAGCTAACTAAAGTTGACTATTATAATAGTAAGAAGCTACTTGAGTGGATTAACTTTTCCTCTCGAGTAGCTTCTTTTTCACTGTTATAGAAATAGCCCGTAAAACCACGCGGGCTTGCCCCGTGGATGTAAGGGCTTCGCTCAAGGGCAGTTCTTAGACTGCTCTACTTGAGCGATT
>NZ_JAOALK010000032.1 GCF_025154055.1 Aquibacillus koreensis | reverse complement strand
ACCCGCTCCATTATGATAATGGGCCTGTAGCTCAGCTGGTTAGAGCGCACGCCTGATAAGCGTGAGGTCGGTGGTTCGAGTCCACTCAGGCCCATATTATAAAAGAACATTTTATAATAGTTTAATAAACTACTATAAAATGTTCTTTTTTTGTTGTATAATTAAATTCTAAATATTATTCCACAGTAGCTCAGTGGTAGAGCAATCGGCTGTTAACCGATCGGTCGTAGGTTCGAGTCCTACCTGTGGAGCCATTCCATTCCTAACTGTTTTTATAAAATGAGATACTTCTTGGGGCCTTAGCTCAGCTGGGAGAGCGCCTGCTTTGCACGCAGGAGGTCAGCGGTTCGATCCCGCTAGGCTCCATCCTAAAAACTGTAATTAGTTAATAAACTAGTTACAGTTTTTTATATATAAGCAAAGAAGGTTTAAGCCAAAAAATTAGAAAAGGTATTACTGGGTTGTGGGTAGATGTAAAGCACGTTGTTTTAATTTTGAACAAGAAGGGATGACATTGATGTCCAATCTAGTTAAACTATTGAGCTACATAACTTATTTTGAAGACGAAGAAAATAGATATTGTGAATGGGTTGTTCCGGAAAAAGGAATTTTGGCTACCCAAAATATAGTGAACAAATTAATGAATTCATTGATGATGTGTATAAATCTGAATTAATGGTGACGGATTATCATAGACAATTAGAAGGCTTAGATCAAAATTATGAGAGAATTATACCAGAAGCAAATGTTGAACAACTTAAGGCTGTATTAACTTATTATGTTCGTGGTGAACGGCTTTGTGACGGAATGTGGGAAAGTGCATGTAAAGAAAAAGTGTTTCTAAAAATTCTTTATAGATTAAAGGAATTAGAAAAACTAACGTAACAAAATCAACTTGCTTATTACATTGTTTAAACAGGGGAACGGTTCTATTTATGTAGGATTACGGGCTTAGTTGATTGGTCGGATATAATTGCCATTAACTGCTCTGACATAAATGCCGGTGTGTATTTGAATCCACTGTTGTCTTATTATTTTTGTGAAAAAATATGTTTGAAATAGGAGTAGACTGCTTAAATTTTGTAAAAGCTATGGTCAGAGTAATCATAGGGAGGAAGATTTAATGCCTATTCAGAATGAACATGAAATTCAAGCTTTATTTGAAGTTTCTCAAAAACTAGAGCAAGCCGCATTTGAAGCCAAGAATAACGCTGATCCTAGAGAGATACAGCAAATACAACAACAATTAAGAGCGTTGCAGAACGATATTCAAGATGCACGAGGAAAAGCCATTAACGGTAATGGTGGTGCACCAGAACCACTATTTGAGGCACAATTACGTGTAGAAGATAGCCAAAGGCACTTGGAACGTGCGCTTACAAATCTCCATGCACAAGAAGATAATGTACAACCATAAGCAAATGAGAGCAGCTTAAACCAAGGTTTAAGCTGTTTTTTATTGTAGAATTAATTACATAAAAAAATAAAAATCATACCATTTCACAAAAAATATGATAAATTATGATCATTAGGAAATTTGTGGACACAAGAACCGTCCCTCCGTTTCCAAGAAGGGAATGATTACATGTTAGCAAAGCCTGGGAAAAATGAATATCCTGCTTTTTATCACACATATATGAAACAACTACCGAATGAAGACTTGCTGACTTTGCTCCAATCTCAGTCATCTATATTAACAAACCTCCTAGAGAAGGCTACGGAATACCAATGGCAAACGCCTTATGAACCAGGAAAGTGGAACCTAAAGCAATTAGTGGGACACCTGATTGATAACGAAATAATCATGCATTATCGACTTGTTCATATTACAAGAGGAGACCAAATTCCGATTACGGGCTATGACCAGGACGACTATATCCAATCCTCCGCATATGACACGTATTCATCGCAACAACTGATAGCGTACTATAGGAACGTCAGACAAACGACGATATTCACGGTTCAAGGTATTCCTAATGAACACTGGCAAAGAGTTGGCATAATTGATGGGAATGAGATCAGTGCTCGTGCGAAAGCATATATTATTGCTGGGCATGAGCGACATCATTTACATGTGATCAAGGAAAAATATTTATAAAAACGGAACAAGCTAAACATAAAAGGAGAAATCCAATGCAAATACGTGTAGACGATTTATCTGGTGAAAAGGTCAGGCAATTAATTATGGATCATCTTAAAAACATGGAACTTCACTCTCCTCCTGAAAGCAGACATGCACTAAGTGTAGATGGTCTACGTGGACCGAAGATAACATTTTGGAGTGCGTGGGAAGAGGAGGAATTATTGGGCTGTGGAGCACTTAAAGAACTCGATCGTAACCATGGAGAGATAAAGTCTATGAAAACAGCAACTGCTCATCTAAGAAAAGGTGTTTCGAAAACAATTCTCCAACATATTATAATGGTTGCTCAAGATCGTGGATACCGAAGATTGAGCCTGGAAACCGGTTCTATGGATGCGTTTATGCCGGCTAGGAAATTATATGAAAGTCAGGGCTTCCAGTATTGCCCACCATTTTCTGATTATAAAAAGGATCCTAATAGCCTATTTATGACGAAGGAAATCTAGTGTAAACATGGGGCGGTTCTTGAGATACCAAAATGGAAACACAAGAACCGTCCCCTTGTTTACACAATCACACAAAAAAACATTTTATGAAAGCCTTTTCAAAAGTTATTTTCTACTATATTATGAATGTTATAATCTACCAATCATTTGAGGAGTGTTCGCATGGCATCAGGTTATAACAATTTTGATTTAGCAATTTATTGTACAGCGTCATGTTTAGAGAATAATTTTGATCAACTATCAAAAGAAATGGATTTTTTCCAAAAGCACTTAAATGTAACAAAAGTATATATTGAAAGTCATCGAGGTGATACAACACTTTCAAAGGACCGACTCCTAGAACTAAAAAAGTTTTTTGAATCTCGTCAAATTAAAGTAGCTGGTGGAATTACACCGACATTAGGTGAGGATTGCCGTCCGGGATACAACCGTCACTTTGGAGGGATTTGTTATACAGATCCAGCTTCTAGAGAGAAGTTTCAACATGTCATAGAATTAACAGCGAGTGTATTTAATGAAGTAATATTAGATGATTTCTTCTTTACTAATTGTGGATGTGATGATTGTTTAACTGCTAAAGGCGATCGAACTTGGGAAGAATTTCGCCTTGAGTTAATGAAAAATGTATCGGAAGAATTAGTAATTGATCCTGCGAAAGCAGTTAATCCATATGTGAAAATGGTTATTAAATATCCAAATTGGAATGAGTCATATGCTTCTTCTGGGTATAATACGAAAGAGCAGCCTGCGATTTTTGATGGTATTTATACAGGGACCGAAACACGCAATCCCGCTATAAGCCAGCAGCATATACCACGTTATGCTTCTTATTCTTTAATGCGTTGGATGGAAAACATGAGTCCAGAGCGAAATGGTGGCGGTTGGTTCGATAGTTTAGATTGCACATATATAGATTACTACTTAGAGCAGGCTAACTTAACAGTTTTCAGCAAAGCAAAAGAATTAACATTATTTTGCTATTCGATATTAAAAGATAGTAATTACGTGCCAGCTCTTGGTTTTCAATTAGAAAAACTCGATCAATTAGCTGAAAATGTTGGTAATCCAATAGGGGTACATGTATATGAACCACACCAAGGATATGGTGAAGGTCATCTTTATGATTATCTTGGGATGTTAGGCATTCCATTTGAACTGTCTCCAGAGTTCCCAGAAACGGATGTACCGGTACTTGTAACAGCTAATGCTACAATGGATGAGCTAATTATTGAAAAAATGAAAGCTCACCTAAAACGTGGCAATCAAGTTGTGATGACGTCCGGGTTTATCGAGAAGATGCCACCTAAAGACGTGGAGCCTTTTACAACGTTACGACCAACAGATAAGCAAATGGCTATCCAACAGTTTGCAATTGATACATCTAGTTGTACTTTTGATACGTTTACTTATGCTAAAGAACCAATTACCTATCCTGTCTATGACTATAGTACAAACGGAACATGGCAGTCCGTAGTGGGCATGAATGGGCAAAATAATATACCAGTTGTTATGTACGATCACTATAGCAAAGGAAGTATCTATTCACTAATTATCCCCAATGATTTTGCCAATCTGTGGAAGCTGCCAGAAGATGTTATATCTAAGATTAGAGAAGTATTCACAAAAGGATTATTTCCTTATAAAATAGAAGGACCAGGAAATGTTGGCTTATTTAGCTATGATAATCAAAGTCTGATTCTAGAATCGTTTGATACGGTGCCACGTACTTGGAAAATTATCTTAGATAAAGAGCAGGAATTAGTTGACCTGATTTCCGATCGAGCTTTAGAATATGAAGCTATTTCTGAAAGAGATGAAAAAATATATAATATTAAAATAAATCCTTGTAACTATAAAGGTTTCAAAATAAAAAGTTAGTTAGCTGGTTAGCACAATAGCAGAGTCCTATTGTGCTTTTTTATATGGGAATTTAATATAACGGCTTTCATGTAATAGCATTCCTTGTTGAAAGTACTCCTATGCCATTTCACACATCTTAAATGTTCACATTTAAGAATATAAATGGTTATTCCAAAATATAATGATTGCGTAAAAGTTGCGTGGGGAGTAGAATATTTACCAAGCGAAACTTTTTTGAAAACTACCACCTTATTATTGATTTTTATGAACCTTATTTGGTTACGAACATATACTGTTAATCGTCAACTGAATTTAACATTTGCCCAGATAGAAAAGGGTATGAAAATTAATTGGAATATATTTAGAAGGAGAGAGTGAACTATGCCGGAAGGACTTCTTTTAGCTTTCGGATTAACTTTAATGGCAGGTCTTGCTACTGGAGTAGGTAGTGTGCTTGCATTTTTTACATCAAGTACGAATACGAAGTTTCTTTCATTTGCTTTAGGGTTTTCAGCAGGGGTGATGATCTATGTATCAATGATTGAAATTTTCTTTAAAGCAAAAGATGCATTAGTTGGCGCAATGGGCGTGGAACTAGGAAACTGGGTAACCGTCGGTGGTTTTTTCGGCGGTATGCTATTAATCGCTTTTATCGATAAGTTTATTCCTAAACAGGGGAATCCACATGAGTTGAAAAAAGTGGAAGACATGAGTAGTCCTAACAAAGTAATTAATGATCCAGACTTATTAAAGATGGGGACTTTTACAGCTTTAGCTATTGCCATTCACAACTTCCCCGAGGGGATTGCAACCTTTACATCAGCTCTGCAAGACCCAGGACTTGGTATAGCGATAGCGATTGCGATAGCTATTCACAATATCCCAGAGGGAATTGCTGTATCTGTTCCAATCTATTTTGCAACTGGTGATAAGAAAAAAGCATTCCGATTGTCTTTTTTATCTGGACTATCGGAACCTGTAGGTGCTATTGTTGCCTATCTATTCCTGATGCCATTCCTAAATGACATCATGTTTGGAGTTATATTTGCTGCTGTTGCAGGGATTATGGTGTTTATTTCATTAGATGAATTGCTACCAGCAGCGAAGAAGTATGATGAAGCTCATATATCGATTTATGGCTTGATTGGTGGTATGGCCGTCATGGCGATTAGTTTACTTTTATTTATATAAGTAAAAAAATAAAACTGCACCCCCATATGGTGGTGCAGTTTTTTATGTTTTTCTCACATATGGATTATGTTTCACAGTCGTTTAACCATTTTAACAATCAATATGACAATGGCAACCACTAATAAGATGTGTATGAGTCCACCGGCGAGATCAAGTAGAAGTCCTGCAAACCAAAATAATAGAATTAAACCAATGATTGTCCATAACATACAAGCACCCCTTTCTATATTGACATCTTTCCCATAAAAATTGATTGCTAAACAAAACGTATAGCAAGTGATAATGATGACGAAACTGATCATAAAAACAGTGAGGTTGAAATTACATTGGTGAGAGAACAAATTGCGTTTCCAGTAGAAAAAAGAAAACTGTTAACTGAAGAGGAACAAGCACTATTAGCAGACTACAAAGGGAAAGAAAAAGCGGCAAATACGACAGTGAGTAAGGCTTATTATACAGGGCGGATCCATGCTTTTTATGACATTATTGATTTGATTTATAGAGATAGATTGAAAGAGCGGATGGGAAAATGACCATTCCTACCGTATAGAATGAAATTAGCCCTCAAGAAGAAAGGCCTAAGTCACTTAAGACTTAGGCCTTTCTAACGTAATTATTCATCCATTATTATCTAAAAATGACTCTACCCAACGAACATATGTCGCTTTGTCATAGAAATGATAAAGTTCGGTTGATAACCTTATTGGATTACCAAAAAAGAAACGTTCATATTGCGTCTGCCTCGTGCCAAAGCCACTCATGGTTAGATCCCAGGCTAAGCGGAATAACTTAACCCTGTCATGAGCCTTTTTCGTTGTAGCTTGTAAATAATGATCTAAGTCATCTCTTATTTCAGACTGAAAATCTGCTTCTGTTGGAATAGAAACCATCCCACTTGAACCAAGAAACTGCACAATTTCACTCATTTTAGGATAGATTTTTGGAAAAGTGCAAATAGCAGCTTGAAGTGGTTCTTGTTCAGGGCGCATAAGACCAAAGGAATCCATCTGTGCATTGGATTCCGATTTTAACAATAATCCGCGCATCGTTTCCACATAAACAATGATCTCGGATACTTTTTCTTGTACATGTTGATATTCGCTAATGTTAATCGTATCAACAATTGCTTGTGCAACTCCAAGCATCAATTCAGCCTTTACAACTTGCCTTGCTACGGCTTGGTGAAGAGTAAAGGGCAAAAACCCACTTTGGTTTTTAAAACTATTTGCAACGTCTATATTCTTATAGAAGAAAACCCGTTCCCAAGGGACAAGTACATGGTCAAAGACAACGATTGTGTCCATTTCCTCGAAACGTGAACTTAGAGGATAATTGAATGTAGAGTCACCACCAACAAATGATTCTCGACAGATAAATTTGAGACCATCGATGTCTGAAGGTATGGAAAAGAAAAATGCATGTGCTTGATCGGTAATACCTCCTGGCGAAAAGACTAATATTTCATCCGTAATTCCACCTTGCGTTGCAAGTAAACGTGCACCGTCGATTATCATTCCTTTGTCTGTTTCTTTAATGATTTTTGCTGCAATTGGTTTATTTGTATCTTCAAAATATAGTTGTGACCTGTTTACTTGAGGATTAATGAATGTATGTGTGAAGGACAAATCTTCTTCTCTCGCTTTTTCATAAAATCGAACAAGATTTTCCGGAAAGCAGTTCGGCTTATTTGCTAGTAGCTTTGAAGAAGAAGCCAATGCCATGAGAACTGTATTCATATAATCAGGACTTCTCCCAAGCAGTCCACCACTTTTCTTAGCCCAAGTTTGAATCATTTCCCTACGTTTAATTAAATCTTCTTTCGTTTTTGGTTGCATATATGAGGCACCAACAGGTTCTCCAGTTAATGGGGAAGGATAAGTCATAAGGTCTTTTTTTTCAAGTTGCACATTATACAAATTAGCTTGACTTTGAATGATTCCCTTAAAAGCTGGATGTTCTGATAGTTTTCCGGTGATTGGTTTTCCATCATACCAAATAGAAGTATGCTGGTGATTGATACGATCTGTGTACTGATTACCGTTAATTGCTGGCATAGAAACCCACCTTTATTACTAAATATGTACAATTAGTATATAGAAAGGATGGGCAAAACGTGTATGTCTATGGAAGCTTTTGGAGAAATTGTTTCGTTTGTTTTGGGTGTGTAAATTCAATAATCGTTAAGTGATTAGCTTTGCTTAATTTGTTCTTAATCAGAGGTGCTTTCTTTTTTTGGTAACTTGCAACCCACAAGAAAAATTCTTTATCTAGCTTTTCGGGACAACCTTTTCCCATATCCGGTCGAGTCTTCTTTCGATATTGAATCCTACGTTTGACAATGCCATATAAACAACGAATCGTGGAGTAATTAAGATAAATGACGGTATCTGCGTTCTGTAGACGAATGTCCATTGTTCCACTGTAGTTTCCATCTATGATCCAAGACTCCTGTTTCACTATTTTCTCTTGCATTGTAGCTAACTCTTCTCTTGTAACTGATTCCCAGCCTGGTTTCCAAAAGTATGCATCTAAATGATGAACAGGAAGATGTAGGACTTGTCCAAGCTGTTTTGCTAACGTTGATTTTCCGGCCCCGCCGCTACCGATGATCATTATTTTCTTCATATGAACCCTCCCCTGTATCGTACGTAGAAGAAATATTTTACCACTTTCTTGAAAAAAAGCTAGTCATAACCATGAATATGTTGGTAGGTGTACATTCCCTATGGTAAAACAACTATAAAAAACGAGCAAAATCACATGTGATTTTGCTCGTAATGGTTTTTATTAACTGTATCGACTATTCCTAACCTTGCGAATGATATAACCATGTTTGGGGCTTAGGAATATAGCTAGTAAAAAGAATACGCCAGCTGCACTAGCCATTGCACCAGCTATGGATACATTCCACACATAAGCAATCCCATAACCTGAAATAGCTGACAGGATTCCTATCAGTGCACTTATAAGAAGTAATGTGAAAAAACGATCCGTTAGTAAATAAGCCGTAGCTCCTGGTACAATTAGCATAGCAACAACTAGAATTGCTCCGACACTATCAAATGAAGCAACTGTCGACAAAGATACCATAGTCATTAAAAGATAGTGAACAAAAACAATTGGTACACCTATTATTTTTGCATACTGAGGATCAAAGGTTGATATTTTTATTTCTTTATAAAACAACCAAATTAGCAAAATATTTAAAATGAGTACACTACCTAACATCCAAACGGCAATAGGTCCGTAACTAACGCCATTAACTTGGAGCGTATCCCAAGGGACAAAAGCAATCTCTCCCATTAAAGCGTGCTTTGTGTCAAGGTGAACTTGGTCGCCAATAAACGAAATTAAAACAACACCTAGTGCGAAAAGTGAGGTGAATACAACCCCGATCGCAGCATCTGATTGTACACCAGAAGCATGTAAAGATTCCACAAAGAATGCTGTTAAGATCCCGACGATCCCAGCACCTATGAGCATGGGAATACCATTTAACGATTGACTGACAAAGAACGCTCCAACAATCCCTAATAAAACCGTATGACTAATTGCATCCGCAATCATAGACATTTTACGTAAGACAAGCAGTGAACCAGTTACACCGCATGTAACACCGACTAAGCAACCAGTTATAATGATCCATAGTGCATAGGTCATACCTGCCTCACCGCCTTTAGAGCAATTCCTTTTTTACTACCGAATAACAAGGACAGGAAGAAAATAGTGGATGCGCTAAGTACCATCATTGGTCCTGTAGGTAAATTCTCCATTACGGTACTCAAAATGGCGCCAGATGCACCAGATAAGGCACCGAATATACCTCCCAAGATTGCCATCACACCTAAGTTTTCCGTCCAATATCTTGCAGCAAGAGGTGGGGTAATGAGTAGTGCTGCGATTAGAACAACACCCACCATTTGAATACCAATGACCACAACACCTACCACAAGTGCTAATAATAAACCGTTTAAGAATGAAACTGGTAATCCGATTCCTTGTGCGAACTGGGGATCAAAAGTAGTTAGTTTAAACTCTTTGAAAAATAGAGCAGTAATAATTACTAAGATAAATGCTCCGATGGTTATTAACTCGACATCACTCCGAACAAGAGAAGCTGCTTGCCCGAAAATAAATGAATCAAGTCCAGCTTGATTTCCGCTTGAGTTTTGTTGAATATAGGTTAATAGCACAATTCCAAACCCGAAAAATACGGAGATAATGATCCCGATTGCTGCATCGGATTTCACGCGTGAGTGCTTGATAATTGCTTGAATAGAATGCGTTGCTATTAAACTGGTAATCGTTGCACCAACTAAAAATAATGGCACTGATTTGATTTCGAAAATGATATACATGATACAAACGCCTGGTAAAGCAGCGTGTGCCATTGCATCACTGATAAGGCTTTGTTTTTTTAACAATACAAAACTACCAATCACGCCACTTGCAAAACCTAATAACAAACTACCGATCAAAACCCACTGTACGTTAGCTCCTGAAAAGATATCTAGGAAAGCACTCATGCTACTTTACCTCCTGCGTCACAGCAGTGCCTCTTTGTAGGAATGCTATTTTTCCACCATAAGCTCTCTCCAAGTTGTCTAGTGTAAATACTTTTTGAGTTTCACCATATTCAATTGGTGTTTTATTTAATAATAGTACGTGATCAAAGTAGTCTTCTACCGTTTGCAGGTCATGGTGAACCACTAATACTGTTTTGCCTTCTTGTTTCCATTCTTTCATTAATTTAATAATCGCCTTTTCTGTTGCGGCGTCAACACCGCTAAAAGGTTCATCCATAAAATACACTTTTGCATCTTGTGCAAGAGCACGAGCAAGAAAAACACGCTGTTGTTGTCCTCCAGAGAGCTGACTAATTTGACGATTAGCATAATCGGCCATTCCTACTTTATCAAGGCATGTCTTTGCCCACTCGATTTCTTTTCTATTCGCTCGTTTAAACCAACCGATATGGCTGTATCGTCCCATTAATACAACATCTAAAGCATCTGTAGGAAAATCCCAGTCTACTTCACTACGTTGTGGCACATAACCAATTAATTTCTTCTGCTGCTTATAGGGTTCGTCAAATACTGTCACGTTCCCAGATAGAGTAGGAAGTAAGTGTAAGATAGACTTAATGAGCGTAGACTTTCCAGCGCCGTTTGGTCCAATGATACCAGTTAGAGACCCTTCTGGAACTGCAAACGATACGTTTTCTAGAACTGGCTGTTTATCATACGTAACAGCCAGATTGTTAACAGATAATGCATGCATAGAAATCCCACCTTATTTTAATGAGTTAACAATTGTATCGACGTTATGTTTAAACATCCCGATATACGTGCCTTCTTCTGTACCTTCCTCCCCCATTGCATCAGAGTATAGTTCACCACCGATTGACACTTCATGACCTTCTTTTTTGGCGCCTTCTACAACTGCGTTAATGGCTCTGTCATTAACACTACTTTCAACGAATACGCCTTTAATATTGCGTTCTACTAACACGTTAATAATCCGATCGATGTCACCAAGGCTAAAATCAGATTCAGTACTTAACCCTTGTAACCCCATTACTTCAAACCCATAGGCTTCACCAAAGTAGTTGAATGCATCGTGTGCGGTAACAAGTACACGACTTTCTTCAGGGATTTGTTCAAATTGTGTATTTGCATACGCATTTAATTCATCCAATTCTGCAAGGTATGCATCTGTATTCTTGACATAGGTGTCTTCATTTTCAGGATCCAATTCTACTAATCCGTCTCTAACTTCCTCCACAGCATATTTCCATAGATGTATGTCAAACCACACGTGAGGATCAGAAATATCAGGGCTAGCCGGGTCAGCTAGTCGCATGTCGGCTGGAATCTTTTCAGCGACAGCAACAGTTGGTTTTTTACTTTCCATTTCTTCAAAAATTTCACCCATCTGACCTTCCAGATGAAGTCCATTGTAGAAAATAATATCTGCTTGATCTAATTTTTGAATATCTCCTTGAACAGCATTATATAGGTGTGGATCTACACCAGGTCCCATTAGACTTTCCACCTCAACATGTTTTCCACCAATATTTTTGGCAATGTCTCCTATTTGAGCAATTGTCGTAATGACTTGGATTGTTTCTTTATCACTGTTTTCCGTGTTACCTGTTTCGGAAGAACATCCAACAACCCCAAGAATTAATGCACTAAATAAAACCAGTAAATACTTTTTCATTATTTTTCCCTCCTGTAAGTAAGTTGCCCTAGCGCAACATTTTGCTTAAAAAATATAATTTCACTCTATGTTGTGAAATTTTCTAGTGTGCATAAAGTTAATTTAATTGCTTTAGTGTTAAAAAGTTTACCTAAGGCAAATTATATGGAATTGAGAAAGAAAGTCAACAGTAATTACATGTTTTTTACAATTAAACTTTTCGACAAAAAATTCAATTCACCTATTGCATCTCGTCTAATCGGTTGCTATAATAAAACACATCACTTCATTCGAAAAATAAGTCTTTAATAAAAAGAATTATAAAGTAATGAAGATTCAGATTATTTGTTAGAAACAACATTTTACCATGTGCGGGTGTAGTGAGCCGCTAGCATCTTGATTTGCTACTATATGCAGGCTTGCGAGGAGCGTACGCTTCACCGAGAAAACATGCAACGTGACGAGCATAAAACCATGAATCGGTGTCTAAATTTTTATAATAATACTAACTAATAATGCGGGTGTAGTGAGCCGCTAGCATCTTGAATTGCTACCATGTGCAGGCTTGCGAGGAGCGTATGCTTCACCGAGAAAACATGCAACGTGACGAGCATATAACCTTGAATCGGTGTTGAGATAAGAAGATTATATTGACTAATAATGCGGGTGTAGTTTAGTGGTAAAACCTCAGCCACGAGCGATACTTCTACCGAATAAGCTACGAGTTGTCCCGAAGCATAATTCATCTTGAATAAGCTAGAAGATGCAGGGACATAAAGAGCGTAAAACTGAATTAGAAACAACACTTCCCATGTGCGGGTGTAGTTTAGTGGTAAAACCTCAGCCTTCCAAGCTGATGTCGAGGGTTCGATTCCCTTCACCCGCTCCATAATTATGTGAGCAACGCAGTGTTTCGTTGAATAGACAACGAAGCATTGCGTTTTATTTTTGTTGATTACTTGAAACAAAGGTGGAGCAGACTGTATTCTAGGAAATGAAGCTTTTTGTAAAGGGGCTAGAAAAATGAAAAAACTTCAACAATTATTATATGACATAGATGGAAAGAGTTATAAAGCTTATAAATCAATCCAAGGTAGGTATTCTTTTCATAGATTCGAAATAATGATTGACTACGTACAGGGAGATCCATTTGCGGCTCCATCAAAAATACGCATTATTATTCCAGATGCCTATCGTAAGATGTATTCTAATTGGAAAGATAATCATCATCGAAAAGTGTATGCAGAAGATATTATCGCAAGATCTGTTGCAGAAGCAATTCATGAAAACACAAAAGTAAGTAAAGGTTCAGGGAAAAGTGGCTTAATTGCCATTGATGCACCTGGTCAAGAAATACTAGAAAGAACGGCAGTAACAATTGATCCTAACCATGTTACAATCTGTTTATCTATAGGTTTACCAGCAAATGGCCGCAGAATTAACGGCAAGGAAGCGCAAAAGTTGTTTATCGATATCATTCCGGGTATTTTGTCACAGTCTGTTTTTTCTATAAAAGATGAACGGATTGAACAAGCCGTACAATTAGCAGATCAACATCAAGAAATTCGGAGACAAATGAAAGAAAATGGTTGGGTCGCATTTGTTGCTGATGGCGCTATACTACCAAGGCAAAGCGGCGTTAGTAACAAGCCCTTAAATCATGCGGTGCCTTTTGTTAGCCCAAAAGAAAATACAGTTGAATTTAACATCCCGCATCAATCAGAGCCTCTAACCGGTATGGCGATCAAAAAAGGTGTTACGTTAATTGTTGGGGGAGGCTATCATGGTAAAAGTACCCTGTTGAATGCAATCGAACGAGGGGTGTATCATCATAGGAAAGGGGACGGAAGGGAATACGTACTTACGGACCCGGGTAGTGTGAAGGTTAGAGCGGAAGATGGAAGACAAGTTACTTGCGTTAACATTTCATCTTTCATCAATGATCTTCCACATAAACAAGATACGAGAAACTTTTCAACAGAAAATGCAAGTGGAAGTACGTCGCAAGCAGCCAATGTAGTGGAAGCACTAGAAGCGGGTGCAAGCACGATATTAATAGATGAAGATACGAGTGCGACTAATTTCATGATTCGTGATCAGCGAATGCAAGCACTTGTATCCAAGGAAAAGGAACCAATTACACCTTTTATAGATAAGATAAAACAAATGAAAGATCAACTTGATGTATCTACTATTTTAGTAATGGGTGGTTCAGGTGATTATTTTGATGTAGCCGATCAAGTGATTATGATGGATCAATATAAACCGATCAATGTAACGGAAAAGGCGAAAGAAATAGCATCGAGTTACCCAAGTAAACGACACATACATCCTGATGAATCCTTTGGATCTCTTCCAAAACGTTCTTTCTCACAAAACAGTCTACAAACAAGAAGAGGGAAAAAAACAAAGGTGCAGGCAAAGGGATTATCCACGATTATTATGGGGAAAACCGATGTCAATTTACAGTATGTGGAGCAGTTAGTCGACCATTCACAAACGAATATGATCGCAGAGATTATTAGATATCTAGACCAACAAAATATTTTGAAGCAGCAATCATTATATCAATTACTGGACATGATTGAACAACAAATGGACCAAAAAGGGTTAGCTTCTTTTGCACCATTTCCTAATCAACATCCCGGTGATTTAGCTAGACCACGTCGATATGAAATTGCTGCAACGTTAAATCGATTGCGTACTGCACAAGTGAAGGATTTACTGTAATAATTGTGATTTTCACTGGAATTGAAGTAAATTTACTGCATTAAACAAAAACACCTTAGAAAGGAGGGGAATGGAATGGCTTATGAAACGCTTAAACAAGAAATTATTGATTACAGTAAAGAAATCGGAATTGATAAAATCGGATTTGCCTCTACTGATGAATTTTCTGAATTGAAATCCAGATTAAAACTTCAACAAGAGTCTGGATTTCAATCTGGTTTTGAAAAAGGAACGATAGAAGAACGTACAGAACCAGTACGATTGATGGCAGAGGCACAGTCGATCATAGCAATTGCGCTTGCGTATCCATCGAGGATAAAAAGTCCTCCAAGAGGTGTAAAAGGAGACCGAAGAGGTGTGTTTTGCCGGGCATCATGGGGAAAAGATTATCACCATTTGTTGAGAGAAAAATTAGAGAAATTAGGTGCTTTTATTCAAGAAAAAGTCGAAGGTTTTGAATATAAGCCAATGGTTGATACGGGGGAGCTTTCTGATCGAGCTGTTGCGGAACGTGCTGGTATTGGATTTAGTGGGAAAAACTGTGCAATTATCACTCCTGAATTTGGATCATATGTATATCTAGGGGAGATGATTACAAACATTCCATTTCCTCCAGATTCTCCGGTTGCAGATGGCTGTGGTGATTGCACAAAATGCATTGATAACTGTCCAACGGGTGCTTTAGTAGAAGGTGGAAGGCTAAATGCAAATAAATGTATTGCTTTCCTAACACAAACAAAGGACTTTCTTCCAGATGAATATCGCGATATAATCGGAAATCAATTATATGGTTTCGATACGTGTCAAACGATCTGTCCTAAAAATAAAGGAATAGACTTTCACCTTCATCCAGAAATGGAGCCAAATCCAGAGTTGGTTAAACCTAGGTTAGTACCGCTTTTATCGTTATCAAATCGAGAATTTAAAGCGAAGTTTGGCAATATGGCAGGTTCATGGCGTGGAAAAAAACCAATTCAACGAAATGCAATCATTGCCTTGGCTCATTATAAAGAAAAATCAGCAATAGAGGATTTAATACGTGTCATGAAAGAAGATCCTCGTCCAGTAATTAGAGGGACGGCAGCGTGGGCAATTGGTAAAATTGGCTCAGAGTTAGGGTTTCGAGCAATTGAAAATGCAATGGTGAAAGAAAGTGATCACCAAGTACTGGAAGAGATGGAAAAGGGATTAGCATTTCAAACAGAAAAAGATAAAGAAAAACCAGTGCATTAGTAGGAAATCTATAAAAACTACTTCTTAATCTCGTATTAATTCTGTACAATAGAATTATCTGAGTGGATTAGATGGATAAGAAGGTGTTAAAGATGGAAAATCGATCGCAATTATTTTATGAGGAGTTAGAAACTCCTATTGGATCTATGACCATCATCATGTCACATCAAGGTGTGTGCCGAATTGATTTTGGTGGAATGGCAAGAATTTCGTTAAGTCTAAAAGCATGGAGTAAAAGGTACTTTCTTACAACAACGTTTGTCGAAAATCCATCAAGAACAGCTGCATTAAAGCAGCAACTTCACGAGTATTTCCATGAAGGCAGAAAAACTTTTGATGTTGCTTTTGATTTACACGGTACAACTTTCCAACAAAAGGTATGGAAATGTTTACTTGAAGATGTTCCATACGGGGAAACAAGATCCTACAAGGATATAGCGCAGTGTATACAAGCACCAAAAGCAATAAGAGCAGTTGGTGGAGCTATTAATAAGAATCCGTTAGCGATTGTCATTCCATGCCATCGAGTTATTGGAAGCAATGGTTCGTTAGTAGGATACAATGGTGGTATGGAAAAAAAGAAACAACTGTTACTACTAGAAAAAGCACTAGTTGAAGTGTAAATTTTTCTATTGATTTATCAATTAGATAAGAGTATTATATAATAGGTCGAATTTAATAGTTTTTCGAGAGATGTTATTTTTACTTCACAATTAATTATGGAGCTTTAGCATGTGATTAATAAGTTTTATTGATCATATGAAAAAGTCCCCAATAGATTAGATGTAAAAATGAGGTAAATCGGTATATTGTCTGCAATCATGTTTATGATAGTGTGGAGGATATGCCGTTTTTTTATGTAATTTCAATGTTGGTAAAAAAAAGATGTTATACGTTAACGCATTGGGGGAGGGCATCATGAACAAAACAAAAGGTTTTATAGAAGCGGAAATAAGTAAAGCTATTACACAGTGGGAAAAGGACTTTCTTGGGCGTGGATCTGTATCTGTAAAAACTGATTTTTTAAGAGATATGATCATTGTGTCCTTAAAAGGCGTGCTCACACCTGCTGAATATGCTGTTTGTGAAACGAAGGACGGCACGTTATCTATTAAAAAAATGCGAGCAGAATTGGTTGAATCTGGTGTGGAAGATTTAAAACAAATTATCTTTACATTAACAGGAAAAGAAACAAAAAGCTTTCACTCAGACATTAGCACGGTCACAGGTGAGCGAATGATGGTTTTTAGACTTGCTAGCGACATTGAAAGTGAATTTGCAAAATAAATAAGACTGGGAGATTTTTAAAGAGCACTTGTGCTAGTTAAAGATAAACCGGCAATTTTCAGGATGATTTTGTTCATTCTGGAATTGTCGGTTTTTATTTTGTCGGTTTTTCGTAGATTGTTGATTAAGACTGAATTTCTATATACTGCGCAGTAACTTCCATACGGTATTTATGGGCTGAGTGCTAGAACGCCGCTGCGGAAAAACACTCCGCTTTGTACAGTTTTCTTTCGGGATAGATTGAACAATTTAAGCATTTCGTAAGTTTATTCTCACTTCAATAAGAACGCTATGTCTTAGCGTAGGCAGAATACTGAGACTCCTGCGGGAACAGCGCGAGCCGAAGATCCACTCAGGAGCGCACTTTGCTACTGAGTTAGCTGAGGCCGTGCCCGCAAGAGGAATCTGAACTTAGAAAAAGCCGGATCTTGGGATTTTTCGTGATTCCTCCTCGGAAAGCGAAGTGTTCTGCCGAAGCGGCTACTAGCACTCATCCAGAAGATAGTTACGACGGTTTTTCTATCAAATCCGACATTAAACACAACAAATCTATAAAAATACGAATATATGAGGGGGAATGGAAAATGAGTGATATTATCTTGCAAAACTTATTATCACCAGTAGTATTATTTTTTGTGTTAGGAATTATTGCAGCAATTTTCAAATCGGATTTAAAATTCCCGAGTGGATTAAGTGAAGGGTTAAGTATTTACTTATTGATTGCGATTGGAGTTAAAGGTGGGATTGAGCTTTCCCACTACTCGATTGATGAGGTATTTGCGCCGATATTGGGTGCATTGTTCTTAGGCGTTGTTATTCCGTTATTTACAATATTTATCTTGAAGTGGATGAAGCTAGACACGAAAAACGCGATTGCACTTGCAGCCACGTATGGTTCGATCAGTATTGTAACCTATGGAGCGGCAATTTCCTTTCTTGCTGAGGTTGGCACTCCATATGAAGGATATATGAATGCACTAGTTGTTCTAATGGAAAGTCCAGCTATTTTAGTTTCCTTACTTTTATTAAATATAATAGAAAACAAAAAAGAAGTATTAACTGTTTCATCCCAAAGAATGGGGATCGTACCTTCATCAATGAAATTAATTGATAAAGAGATACTGAGAGAAAGTATTTTTGGGAAAAGTATTTTACTCCTTTTAGGTAGTTTATTTATCGGATTATTTTTAGGAGAGAGTGCTGTTCCGATGGTAAAACCATTATTTATGGATTTATATAACAGTGTATTAATCCTTTTCTTACTCAATATGGGACTAATTGCAGGTCAACGTTTACCGGAAGTGAAAAAACATGGTGTAAAACTATTACTGTTTGGTTTATGTACGCCACTTTTGTATGGAACTCTAGGTGTTTTAGTTGGTAATGTTGTTGGATTGTCAGTTGGTGGAGCTGCGTTAATGGGGGTTTTAGCTGGTAGTGCATCTTACATTGCTGCACCTGCTGCACTTAAATCATCTGTGCCAGAAGCAAATCCATCTATATACTTAGGGTTAGCTTTAGGCGTAACTTTTCCATTCAACTTAATTATAGGTATCCCTGTTTATTTTGAAATTGCTAAATGGATTCAATAGGAGGTTATGAAATGAGCGTATGTAGAAAAAAGGCTTTAATTATTACTGATCTTAGTGAAGAAACAAATGCTATGTTTTTAAAGGTTACGAATAAGGATGAGGAAGCGTTATTAATATCAAACAGTTTTGAAGTAGATAACCATTTACAATTTAGCGCTATGGTTAGAGATATTACTTTTTCAATTTATAATGAAAGTATAGAAGAGATTTATGTTATTACAGAAAAAAGTAATAAATATGTCATGGGAGATAATAAGTTGGAAATTTCACAAATACAAATAGTTAGTGATCAACTACATGCAGATACTATTATTAGGAAAAAGGTTGATCAAATTAGAAAACATCCATTAATTCCAAAGTCAATGATCGTGAAGGGTATCGTTGTAAATACGGAAACAGAAGAATATGAACTCGTTTCATAATATACGAACACAAAAAAACGCTAATTAGCGTTTTTTTGTGTAATCTAATTATTTTAGATCACGAATTTGCTTCGTTAAATCGGTAAACTTCTTATCTAGTTCGATATAGGCCTGATCATTAGGCGATAAAAAACTAAGCTTTCCTAAAACTGCTTGCCGTTCTGTTTCTAGTGTCAACCTATATTCTTCTTGGTTGGTGTTGTGTTTCGCCTTTTGGTCCCATTGTTTTTCTATCTTTTTGTCTTGTATAACGAGTTTTGTAGCTGTTATTTGTTCAAGAAAATACCGGTCATGAGAAACAACAAGTAGTGTGCCATTGTAGGTTGATAATGTTGCTTCTAGTTGTTCACGAGATGCAAGGTCAAGGTGATTTGTTGGTTCATCCAATACTAGAACATCTTTTTCCTCTAGAATATATTTCATAAGCTTGCATTTTACTCGTTCACCCATGCTCATGGCTTGAATTGGCTCTCTCCACTGTGCTGCAGTAAATCCTAAATGGTTCATTAGCGTTTGAACTTTCCCTCTCTGTTTAAAGGTTTCTTGATAAAACAGTTGCTCCGGCGTCTTTTCTAAGGGCAAGTCAAACACTTCTTGTGTTAAATAGCCAATCGATGCAGATGGTGATAACCAAACTTCCCCTTCGTAAGATTCTATGCCTAGGATGATCTTTAGTAACGTAGTTTTACCGCTTCCATTAGGACCAACTATGGCTACTTTTTCCCCATGCTGGATTGTAAAAAATACGGATGAGAATAGTGATTCATTGTTAAAAGATTTTGCTAGATTTTTCACTTCTAAAAAACGTTTGCCTACCTTATCATTTGCTTTCATGGTAAATTGCACGTTGTAATCAGCTTCCACTGGCTTTGCGTTCACCTTTTCTAGTTCCTTTTCCAAACGTTTTTGTTTCGACTTTACTTGTGAATCCATTCGCTTTGCTTTTTTACGGAAGTACTCTTTCTTTCCTTCTTGTTTTGTTGATTGAGCGTGGGCGCTTTTGGACCAAGAAGTGAGTGCTTGCATTTGACTTTCGATTTGTTCAACCATTTTTTGTTGCTTCTCATATTCTCGTTGTTGTGTTAGTCTTCTTTGTTGACGAGCTTCCATATAACTAGAGTAGTTACCTTTATGCTCCACCAACTTTTTGCCTTCAATCGACCATATCTTTGTTGCCACTTCATCTAAAAAGTATCGATCGTGCGAAACCAAGATAACCGTTCCATTATACCGTTTTAATTGTTCTATTAAGAGCACTGTACTATTTGCATCTAGATGATTCGTTGGTTCGTCTAATAATAAAAGGTGAGCTTGCTTTGCTATCCCATGTATTAACCGAGCCTTTAATTTCTCTCCACCACTAAAATTGGAATAATCATTGTCAGGTACACTCCACTTTGATCGCAACGCTTCTTCCGTTGCAGTTGATTCCTTATGCATAAAAGATTCCGCTTCTTGATCTACTAACGCTACGACTAGGTTTTGTTCGAACCATTGTATGCTACCCTTTGTTGGTGTTAACTCATTATTTAATAACTTTAATAACGTGGTTTTACCTGCACCGTTCTTACCAATGATCCCGATAATTTCACCTTGCTTTACATGTGCATGGATATTCTCAAAAAGCGTAAAGTCATGTATTTCTAAACCTAATTGCTGCATTATTAATAATTCTTTCATGTACATCCCTCTTTCTATTCAAGGGAGGATTTCAGTATTTAGTTAAAAAATCCTCCCAATTCTAAATTGGAAGGATTAGCCATACACATACACATTTTTATCCGAACTTCTCTAGCTACTACGAATATAAAAATGGGCAGACTAATCCTGTTTTTCTAACAATTTGAAATATTTTATTTCAAATATTGGAAAAAAAGATTAGTTAAACATTGTCCACCCATCAGTCCTTTCGTTTTTATAAAAATAGTATAGCACACGATGCTATCGAGGAAAAGGATGTTACGCGGATCACTTTCTAATCATCGTACAGATACCTCCTTCATATGTTTAGAAAGGAAGGAGTGATGATCTTGAAGCGATCCGAACAATTAAAAAAGTTTTGGGAAGAGCAACTAGAAATGAAGAGGGAGGATTCTCTTCCTAATTGGATCCTTGAAAAGATAAGTTATCATGAAAAAAGAGGAAGTAAAGTAGCAAGGATCACTGGAAAAGGTACATTATACCGCGCTTTTGAAGATGAGAATCAAGAAGTAAAGGTGGAGTATAACCTAGGTGTAACTTTTTTCGTGAAGCAGGGCGATCATTTTTATCATGAAGAAGATGAACGGATGCATCAAGCTATTTTTTATAAAAATACGTTAGTAGAGGACAAAGAAATACAGGCTCCTACAAAGATGGAAGTCGTGCCGCCAATTGAACCGATTGAGAGAGAGGATGCAGGCAATATGCGCTTCGAGTACGATCGGAGAGCTGCTGTTCAATATGCAGAAAGATGGTGGAATGACTATAATCCGGAATACAGAAAATTTGATGTAGACTGTACCAACTATGTGTCTCAATGCCTGCATGCGGGTGGAGCGCCGATGTGGGGAGCGCCTAACCGGGGACAGGGATGGTGGTACCAAAATGAAAATTGGAGTTATAGTTGGGCAGTAGCGCACGCATTACGGTGGTACTTGAGTGGAGCAAATCAAGGACTGAAAGGGAAAGAAGTAGAGAATCCAAGTGAATTGATGCCTGGTGATGTAATTTGTTACGATTTTGAGGGGGATGGCAAGTGGGATCATAATACCATTGTAGTGGAGAAAGACAATGATGGAATGCCGCTGGTTAACGCACATACGGATAATAGTCGTCACAGATATTGGTCATATGAGGATTCGTATGCATGGACAGAGGATTGTAAATATAAGTTTTTTCGGATCGGAGAGTAGTTTTTTTCTTGGTGTCTTTATTTAAGATATAGGCTTGTATGAATTTGTGCTATAATGGTCAAGTTAAAATGTAGTTAGAGGTGAAAAAATTGGCCATACATGTTGTATTGTATCAACCAGAAATTCCTGCAAATACGGGAAATATTGCTCGCACTTGCCTTGCGACTAATGCTGTTTTGCACTTGATTCGACCTCTTGGATTTTCGACAGAGGATAAGATGTTGCGCAGAGCTGGTCTTGACTATTGGCACGATGTGAAAATTCAATACCATGATTCATTAGATGACTTATATAAAACACATCCAACCGGTGCGTTTTATTATATTGAAAATTTCGGTACGAAGTATTATACCGATTACGATTTTAGTGATGCAGATAAGGATTTGTTTTTTGTATTCGGAAGAGAAACAAATGGTATTCCTAAAGAACTATTAGTCGGAAAAGAAGACCAATGCTTAAGAATTTACATGGCATCACATGATAAAGTACGTTCATTAAACCTTTCCAACACAGCTGCGATTATCGTTTATGATGTGTTAAAACAACAAGGATTTCCGGGTCTGCATTAATATATACGGAAACACTAACGCTTGGATCTTTTTATAATCCAAGCGTTTTTTGTTAGGCTCTTTTCATAAATGTTTTTTTCGAATGCAAGACTTGATGTAAAATGCGTCGTAACTTCACCTGCTAAGAATTCAATGGATGATTTTAGCGGCTAAGAGATCCGTTATTTACCTCAAATCTTAGAATATTTGATTTTAACGGCTACCAGAGTCCTTAATTGTCCTGATTTCAATGATTTCGTTGGCAATTTATTGGAATAACGTACTGTATAGCCGCACAGATAAAAAAACGGTCTAAAAAAGCTAAATAACGGATCTCATAGCCGCTCAGAAATCTATGCTAAATTTAGCGGCTAAGAGATCCGTTATTTGCCTAAAATCTAAGGATATATGATTTTAGCGGTCACCAGAGCCCTTATTTGCACAAATTTCATTAATTTCGTTGGCAATTTGTTAAAATAACGTATTGTATAGCCGCACAGATAAAAAAGTGGTCTAAAAAGGACAAATAAGGGATCATATAGCCGCTTGCATTGAATTCACTAATTTCTCCTTATTACGACGCAGTATAGATAAAATCATTCATAAAAACAATTGAATAGAATAGAACACCCTTGCGCGAGTTAAGTCGGTCGTCTCGAAGGGGGTGTATAGGTGAATCAACAAAAAAACGCACAGGCATTAGCCTATGCGTCGCTCAATCTGTATTATTTTTTTGATACATTGTCCGTATCATATCCTGCTGAAAAGATCGATACTAAAAATACGATACTTACCCCGATGATAAGTGCTAAACCCATATGTTTACCTCCTTGGAAATTGTAATGACTATGTAAGTATTGTTCCTTGCATTAATTAAACGCATCATTTTCTTCATTATAACGAATTGTAGTTAGAATGTGAAGATTTGATAATTATTATAGCATAAAGTAATAAAAACTAGTAATTATCATAAAGAACCATTCCGCTATAGGCTTCTCCGTGATAAAAAGTATGTGTTACATGTTAATCTATTCATTTTCCGGAAAGTTTGCACATAGGTTATAGTAATAGCTTGTGTAACACCATTTTTCTGGGAGGTCACCTATGGATATTTTAAAAAAGGTTCAGGATTATCGAGAGGATCAAGAAAGATTAAAGTGGGAAGGTACGTTAGCAGACTATTTAGAACTTTTAAAAGAGCGCCCTTATTTAGCACAATCCGCTCATTCACGTGTATATAATATGATCAAACATAAGGGTGTAGAAGAAGTTAACGGTAGAAAAGTTTATAAGTTCTTTGGTGATCAGCTATTTGGTTTAGAGGAAGCATTAGAAAAGCTTGTAGAAGAATATTTTCATCCAGCCGCTAAGCGCCTTGATGTAAGAAAGCGTATTTTATTATTAATGGGGCCAGTTAGTGGCGGTAAATCTACCCTTGTTACAATTTTGAAAAGAGGATTAGAAAAATTCTCGTTAACTGATGAAGGTGCAGTCTATGCTATAAAGGGTTGCCCGATGCATGAAGATCCACTTCATTTAATTCCGCACCATTTACGAACGGAATTCGAGGCTGCATATGGGATAAAGATTGAAGGGAATTTATCTCCTCTAAACACGATGCGCCTTGAGAAAGAATATGAAGGGCGAATAGAAGATGTGATGGTCGAACGCGTATTTTTCTCAGAAGATAAACGAACCGGTATTGGGACATTTAGTCCATCTGACCCGAAATCCCAAGACATTGCTGACCTAACTGGATCGATTGACTTCTCTACTATTGCAGAGTATGGTTCAGAATCTGATCCGCGTGCTTATCGATTTGATGGTGAGTTAAACAAAGCAAACCGAGGCATTATGGAATTTCAAGAGATGTTAAAGTGTGATGAGAAGTTCTTATGGCACCTGTTATCATTAACGCAAGAAGGTAATTTTAAAGCAGGACGATTTGCCCTCATATCAGCTGATGAACTGATTGTTGCGCACACAAATGAATCAGAGTATCGTTCATTCATAGCTAATAAAAAGAATGAAGCACTTCACTCAAGAATGATTGTCATGCCAGTGCCGTATAATTTGAAGGTATCAGAAGAAGAAAGAATTTATAATAAAATGATTAATGAAAGTGATATCAAGGATGTTCACATTGCTCCTCATACACTAAGAGTAGCTGCGATGTTTACGATTCTCACTAGATTAAAAGAGTCGGACCAAGCAAATTTAAGTGTATTAAAGAAAATGTACTTGTATGATGGACAGAATGTAGAAGGTTTTTCTGATGCAGATGTACAGGAAATGAAGAAGGAATTCCATGATGAAGGTATGAGTGGTATTGACCCTCGTTATGTGATTAACCGAATATCTTCTACAATCATAAAAAAAGAGATGACATCCATTAATGCGTTGGACGTATTAAGATCGTTAAAAGACGGATTAGAGAATCATCCTTCTATTTCAAAAGAAGATAAAGAAAGATACATGAATTTCATTTCGGTAGCCCGAAAAGAATACGATGACCTGGCCAAAAAAGAAGTCCAAAAGGCATTTGTGTATTCTTATGAAGAATCAGCGAAGACACTGATGGATAATTACTTAGACAATGTTGAAGCATTTTGTAATAAAGCAAAAATTCATGATCCATTAACTGGTGATGAGATGCAACCGGATGAGAAGTTAATGCGCTCAATTGAAGAACAGATAGGCATCTCTGAAAATGCGAAAAAAGCATTTCGAGAGGAGATTCTGATCCGTATTTCTGCATATGCAAGAAAAGGGAAGAAATTTGATTACCAATCTCATGAGCGATTAAGAGAAGCGATACAAAAGAAATTGTTTGCGGATCTAAAGGATGTAGTGAAAATTACGACATCAACAAAAACACCTGATGAACAACAATTGAAAAAGATCAACGAAGTAGTTGTGACATTAGTGGACGAATATGGATACAACTCAACTTCTGCAAATGAATTACTGCGTTATGTAGGTAGTTTGTTGAATAGGTAATGGATGAGTGATCCCAAATTGGGGTCACTTTCTGTTTTTGGATTGTTTGGTAGAAAGTGAGTGGATACTGAATTACATACCGGGTTTACTGAATTAATTGGAGGAGACGCTGAAATCGGTGTCGCTTTCACTGGAAAATCCTCAAAAGTTACTGGATTACGTGTCTTTTTGACGGAATCGCAACTTGTGGCTAAATCGATAGAAAAGAAACACAAAAACCGTTTCTATATTTCAGAATCGTTCTAATTATGATATATATTGATTTTAATCAATCTCAGTATTCGTACTATTTTTGAATTTACAAAATCATTCGAATTATCCTAACTAATATGTTGTTTCCGTATATAAAATAGGGTATATTAGTTGATGTAGCAAGAAGGTAATTCTATAATGAACTTGGATGGGAAAGAAAGTAGTAGAAGAATGCGAACTTCTAATGGGGGTATAAGACGTGACACAGCAAGAATCTAGTGAAAGATTCTGGAAAAATTTCCATGGTCCAAACATGGGATACGTAGAAGAACAGTATGAAACATATTTGGAGAATCCTGAAGCGGTCGATCCGTCTATCAAAACACTTTTTGAAGTATATGGTGCTCCAGAATGGCTAGAAACAGAAGGGGTAAATGGTAAAGCTATTGCTCAAACAACTTCATCCAATGATATAAAGAAGATAACCTCAGCAATGAAGCTTGTTGAGGCTATTCGTCGTTATGGTCATTTGGAGGCAGATATCTACCCTGTTGGGCAAGACAAAAATCGTACATCATCACTAATTGACCCACGCACGTATGGTTTAGAGAAAGAAGATTTGGAAGCGATTCCTTCTGAACTCATTTGGGAAAATTCTAACAACCATGTGAAAACAGCGCAAGACGTCATTGAATTCCTAAAGAAGCAATATGTAGGTACGATTTCATTTGAATATGACCATGTGAATAATGATGCAGAGCGTGAATGGCTGCAACAAAAAGTGGAAACCGGGTCATATAAAGTAGATTTTAATAATGAAGAGAAAAAACAATTATTAGAGAAAATAGCAGATGTAGAAGGTTTTGAAAACTTTCTAGCAAAAACATTTGTTGCGCAAAAACGATTTTCTATCGAAGGTTTAGAAATGATGGTTCCAATGCTAGACCGCATCGTTCAGCTATCTTTTTACGATGATACGGAAAACATCTTAATGGGCATGGCTCACCGCGGTCGATTAAGTGTTTTAACGCACATATTAGGAAAGCCATTTGATAAGCTTTTTTCAGAATTCCATCATTCTTCCGATAAAGAGTTAATTCCATCTGCAGGCTCGAGAGCGATTACGTATGGATGGACTGGAGATGTAAAGTATCACTTTGGTGCTGAAAGAAAAGCAGGGGAAGAAAAACCATCTCCAACTCGAATTACGCTAGCTCATAATCCGTCACATTTAGAATTTGTGAATCCTGTTGTGCAAGGCTTTACTCGTGCCGCACAAGATTTCCGATTCGAACGAGGATATCCGAAGAACAGTATTAATAAGGCGCTAAGTATTCTAATTCATGGTGATGCTGCGTTTATTGGCGAAGGTGTTGTTGCAGAAACACTTAACATGGGTGCTTTACCTGGATATTCTACGGGTGGTACGATTCACCTTATTGCGAATAATCAGGTCGGATTTACTACGAGTCAGAACCAAGGTAGATCCACGAGATATGCTAGTGACTTAGCCAAAGGATTTGAAATCCCAATTATTCACGTAAATGCGGATGATCCAGAAGCCTGTGTATCGGCTGTACAGCTTGCTTATGAATATAGAAACACATTCCATAAGGATTTCTTAATTGATCTAGTAGGTTACCGTCGATATGGTCATAATGAAATGGATGAACCAAGAGCGACACAACCGCAACTATATAAACAAATTGATGAGCATGATACTGTTGCTACCATTTATGCCAAAAAGCTTCAAGAAGCTGGTCTTATTGAAGATAACACTTTGGAAGTGATGATGGATGCTGTATTCCAAAAATTAAATGATATTTATACTAACATGAAAGAAAACAGCACTGGTGAAGCAGAGGCAAAGCCAGTTCCAAAAGCTTTGCGTAACGGTTTAGCAGATATAGAAACGGCCGTTCCTTTAGATGAGTTAAAGGCATTAAATAAAGGACTACTAAATCGTCCGGACGGTTTTAATAGTTTTAAAAAGTTAGAAAGAATATTGAAAAAGCGTAGTGAAACGTTTGATCAAGAAGGTAAAGCCGATTGGGCTACTGGAGAGGCATTAGCTTATGCTTCTATCTTACAGGATGGCATTCCAATTCGTTTAACAGGTCAAGATTCAGAACGTGGTACGTTTGCACACCGTCATCTTGTTTTACACGACGTAGAAACAGGTGAAACGTATTGTCCTATGCATGGATTAGAGCAGGCAAAAGCAACGTTCGATATCCACAACAGTCCATTATCAGAAGCTGGTGTTCTAGGTTTTGAATATGGATACAGTGTAGAAGCTCCAAAAACGTTAGTGTTATGGGAAGCTCAATTTGGTGATTTTGCCAATGCAGGTCAAGTCATTTTTGACCAGTTCATCTCTTCCGGCCGAGCAAAATGGGGAGAAAAATCCAATATGGTTATGCTTCTTCCACACGGGTATGAGGGGCAAGGTCCTGAGCACTCCAGTGCACGTATAGAACGGTTCTTAACGTTAGCTGCTGAGAATAACTGGATTGTTGCTAATGTGACAACAAGTGCACAGTTTTTTCATTTACTTAGACGCCAAGCTGCGTTAGTTAATAGCGAGTCGGCTCGACCATTAATTGTGATGACACCAAAGAGCCTATTACGTAATCAACGCGTTGTTTCGGATGTGGAAGCATTTACAAAAGGAAAATTCAGACCATTAATTCAACAACCGGGTTTACCTTTAACAACGAAAAAAGCGAAACGTTTAATCATTGGTAGTGGAAAAGTAATGGTAGATATCGAAGAATCGATGAGTAATGCTGAACAAAAACATGATGAAATTCATGTGTTAAGACTAGAACAAATATATCCATTCCCTCAAAATGATATTGAACATGTCATTAAAAACTGCCCAAATCTAGAAGAAGTTGTTTGGGTACAAGAAGAGCCTAGAAATATGGGAAGCTGGAATTTTGTTAAAGAGCCATTATTTAAATTACTTGATGGGGAAATAGAATTAAAATACATTGGACGTCCTGAACGTTCGTCACCAGCAGTTGGGGAACCTAACATACACAAAACAGAACAAAACCGAATTGTTCGAGAAGCCTTAGAGCTGTCTAAAGGAGGAGATTCCAAGTGAAGGAAATAAAAGTCCCAGAATTAGCAGAATCTATTACAGAAGGCACGATCGCAGAGTGGCTTGTTAAAGAAGGCGATCAAGTTCAAAAAGGGGATCCCATTTTAGAGCTTGAAACTGATAAAGTAAATGTGGAAGTAAACGCAGACTACTCTGGTGTGATAGCAGAGGTACTAAAACAAGAAGGTGATGACGTTTCAGTTGGAGATGTTATTGCTAAAGTAGACGAGAATGGCGAAGCAGGAGGATCTACTTCTTCTGATTCCAAAGAGGAAGAACCAAAAGAAGCAAAAGAGTCAGAGAAAAAAGAAGAAGCAAAACCATCCGATGACAATCAAGAAGAAAAGAAACAAGAAGAAAAACCTGCATCTAAAAATGGTGAGGTAGTTGCATCACCCGCTGCAAGAAAGCGTGCGCGTGAATTAGGTATCAACTTACAAGACGTGTCACCTCGAGATCCATTAGGTCGCATTCGTCCAGAAGATATCGAAGCACATGCAAGCGGTTCTAAAAAGAAAAGTGAAGCACCTAAACAAAGTAAGAGTGAATCTACATCTACAGAGAAGACTGAGTTTGATAAGCCAGTAGAGCGAGTGAAAATGTCACGTCGTCGTCAAACGATCGCGAATCGCCTAGTCGAAGCACAACACAATGCAGCGATGTTAACTACTTTTAATGAAGTTGATATGACCGCTGTGATGAAGCTTCGTAGTGAACGTAAAGATAAATTCCTAGAAAAACACGGTGTAAAACTAGGATTTATGTCCTTCTTTACGAAAGCTGTTGTTGCTGCATTAAAAGATTTCCCATTAATTAATGCAGAGATTCAAGATAATGAAATTGTACTTAAGAAATTTTATGATATTGGTATTGCCGTATCGACGGATGACGGGTTAGTTGTACCAGTAGTTCGTGATGCTGATCGTTTAGACTTTGCTGGAGTCGAGTCAGAAATTGGCCGATTAGGTAAAAAAGCGAAAGAAAAACAACTGCAATTAAATGATTTACAAGGTGGTACATTTACGATTACGAATGGCGGTATATTTGGTTCGTTACTATCGACACCAATTCTTAATACACCACAAGTTGGGATTCTAGGCATGCACTCGATTCAAAAGCGTCCAGTTGTGATGCCAGATGATTCCATTGAAGTTCGTCCAATGATGTATATCGCACTTTCCTATGATCATAGAATTGTAGATGGAAAAGAAGCGGTACAATTCTTAGTTCGTATTAAAGAATTACTAGAAGATCCATATGATTTGTTACTAGAAGGTTAACTATAATGAGACGTTGGTCCCTTACACAAGGGATCAGCGTTTTTTTCTATTATCACTCTAAAATGATAGTTTCACAAAAAAAATCATCGTTATCCTTTGTATGCGAATTTGATACAAACACTGCAATAACTAGTAATTATAATATCGTTCTACCGTTCCGGAAATACACTTCGCTTTCCACGGACTCGCGCTGAGCCTCCTCGCTCGCAAAGCCCGCTCCCTGTGGGGTCCTCATCTTCTTCTTGCCCGTGGAAAGGGAGCCAATTGCACTTGTGGAGCGGGTGGAACAGTTAATGCAGAGTTTAGAGAAAAAGCGTCATTATCAACAATCGGCTAATAAACAGATATTATGAAAGATAATGTCCTATTTAATTGAATTTTACAAAAAGTTTAATCAAAATCGATTTGCTTGCATACAATAAAATAATACAAATAAAGGAGGGTATTACATGGCTGATTCCAAAAGTTTTGTGATTTCAGAAGAAGATTGGTCCCTCCACCGAAAAGGGTATGACGATCAAAAACGCCACCAAGACAAAGTTCAAGACGTCCTCAAGAAAAAGCTCCCCGATCTAGTAAGTGAAGAAAACATTATCATGTCGCGAGGGAAAGATGTAGTGCGCATTCCAATCCGATCACTTGATGAGTACAAGATTCGTTACAGCCAAGAAAAAAATAAACATGCAGGTCAAGGTGATGGCAATAGTGATATAGGTGATGTTGTAGCAAAAGACGGTAAACCTGCCAAAGGACCAGGCAAAGGAGAAGGTGCAGGAGATCAACCTGGAGAAGATTATTATGAAGCAGAAGTTTCCTTTGAAGAGTTGGAGGAAGCCTTTTTTAATCAATTAGAATTACCCAATTTACAACAGAAGGAAAAGGATAACATTATCACAACTGACGTAGAATTTAGAGATATTCGTAAGAAAGGGCTACAAGGTAACATTGACAAAAAACGAACGATGCTTGAAGCATTCAAACGTAATGCAATGGATGGTAAATCGCAATTCAATCCAATCTTTCCAGATGACTTGCGTTTCAAAACTTGGGATGATATTGAGAAACCAGAATCGAAAGCAGTAGTCCTAGCAATGATGGATACAAGTGGATCCATGGGCCAATTTGAAAAGTATATGGCCAGAAGTTTCTTCTTTTGGATGACACGTTTTCTACGAAGGAAATACGAAACTGTTGAAATTGAATTCATCGCCCATCATACAGAAGCAAAAGTCGTTGATGAAGATTCTTTCTTCTATAAAGGGGAGAGTGGAGGTACAATCTGTTCATCTGCATACCGGAAAGCACTGGAGCTGATTGAGAAAAAGTACTCTCCAAGCAGATATAACATTTATCCTTTCCACTTCTCAGATGGTGATAATTTAACTTCAGATAACAGACGATGTGTCTCCTTAGTTCAAGAGTTGATTGAATACTCTAGTATGTTTGGATATGGTGAAGTCAACCAATACAACCGTCATTCCACACTCATGCAAGTATTCAAACAAATCGAAGATCCAAAGTTTAGCTATTATGTGTTAAAAAACAAAGCCGATGTATTCTATGCAATGAAGAAGTTTTTTGGAACCCAAAATGAAGAAATATATGCATAAGTGATAACCGCCCTATGTAGGGGCGGTTTTTTACTTAGCTTTATCAAATTCTCCATTTTAAAAAACAGTAATATACGACAGAATACATTCATAATTTCTGCAAATAAGTAAAAGATACCTCTATATCTGCAATAAACTGGTGGTTATTATCGTGAAAAAAAATAATGTCATTAATAATAAATCGATACCTTTTTTTCTATTAGCAGCAATCCATTCGCTTCTACTTTTGTTGCTTTTAAAACGACATAAACAAAGAAATGTTTGGTTTTTGTTTTTAACAAATACGGGATTTGCATACTTATTTGAATATATAATTCTGAATTTATTCCGTGGTTATAAATATAAGCCGTCTATATTTAAAAATCGTCATGTAGATGCAGTATTTGGAGCTATTTTTTCACAAGCTTTGTATGTACCTATCTCCGCCACATTCCTTACTCTGTGTAAGATGAAGTGGTATTGGAAGGTTATCATCAGTATTTTTTACTACGTTATAGAAAAATTTTTTATTTGGTTACGCGTATATAAGGTGAACTGGTGGAAGCCTGTCTATACTTTTGTCTTGTTGAACGTGTACTTTTATATTAGTGATCGCTTTTATTTAGCCTTTTCCAAAAACAGAAAATGGGCTTTGGCAATCACACATTACTTGTCTATTGAAGTCATTTATGTATCTTTCCTTTATGCTTCCGCTATTAGACGTAAAGTAAGGTTTGGGCGTGGAAACTATCACTCGTGGAAGGAACACTTTATTATAGTTCCTCTGTATAGCCTTTTTATTTCTTTTATTGCAATGAGGAATTCAGGAAAGCCTGGTCTAATAAAGCGTATTAGCTTGATCGTTTACCAATTGTTAATTGATTTCACTTTAGCACATTGGGGTTTCCTAAAATTAAATACCAAATACCTGCTTGGTGCATTACCCGTTCACATAGTAATGACCTTTCTATCACGCTTTATATATATAAAGGTGTACAGGAAACAGGGGGACGGTTCTGCTGTTTCCAATGTTACAAATGACTTTTCTAAATAACTATGCAATGTTGTTTAGATTAAATTTTCTAACAATAATGTTACAAAATGCAGAATTTGTATAGTTTATGGTTGATGTATCACCCAAAAACGAATATTATAGATAATGTTGTGTTTAATATTCGTAAAGTTAGGTGAAACTTATGACAAACTTTTTTAAATTAAAGGAAAATCGGACAAACATAAGAACAGAAGTAATAGCAGGAATTACAACTTTCTTGACCATGGTATATATTATCATCGTTAATCCTGCCATTTTATCGGGAGTAGGTATCCCGTTTGAACAAGTGTTCATGGCAACGATCATATCTGCTGCACTTGGTACGATCATTATGGCCTTTTTTGCGAACTATCCAATTGCAATTGCACCAGGAATGGGCTTGAATGCTTACTTTGCAACAGTGGTAGGCATGGAAGGATTATCTTATCAAATTATTTTTGGTACAGTATTTTTAGCTGGGATTTTATTTATTTTACTTAGCTTGACCAAACTAAGAGAAACATTAATAGCTGCTATACCGCCAGCATTGAAATATGGCATAACGGCTGGAATTGGCCTGTTTATCGCCTTTATTGGGTTGAGAGATGCGGGGATTGTACAAGCAAATGATGCCACTCTTGTAACACTTGGTGATCTACATCAATCAATGACTCTTTTATCCATTGTAGGTTTATTTATTATAATAGCTTTGATCTCCTTAAACGTAAAAGGTGCACTTTTTATTGGTATGCTTGTGACCGGAATAATTGGATTCTTTACAGGTCATCTTAAGTTTGATAGCGTTGTATCATCCCCACCGGCACCAGTATTCTTTGATATCGATATTATGGGTGTCTTTTCACATGGATTATATGGAATTGTATTTGTTTTCTTACTCGTTACCTTATTTGATACGACGGGAACGATTATCGGTGTGTCTGAACAAGCAGGGCTTATGAAAGACGGTAAATTACCAAGAGCAAAATCTGCGCTTATGGCAGATGCGGTAGCGACGACAACAGGTGCCATGTTTGGGACGAGCCCATCTTCTGCTTATATTGAATCATCATCAGGAGTAAGTGCAGGTGGAAGAACAGGATTAACCTCGTTGGTAGTAGGTTTATTGTTTATTTTATCCATGTTCTTTTCACCAATTATTTCAGCTATTTCTTCTCTTCCAGCAATTACAGCTCCAGTGCTAATTATTGTAGGTTGTTTTATGATGGAAGGCTTAGCACGCGTGGATTGGAAAAAGTTTGATGAAGCGTTTCCTGCGTTTGCAATCATTTTAACGATGCCACTAACCTCAAGCATAGCAACTGGAATTGCTATCGGTTTTATTACGTATCCGTTAATGAATTTGTTAGGTGGAAAAGGAAAAGAAGTGCACGGCTTGTTGTATGTATTTGGAATTATTTTTATTATACAAATGGTATTTTTCCCAGTTCATTAAAAAACCCTCACAAGGGTTTTTTATTTTTTTCTACTTTTTTTGTCAAAAACTGCAACCTGTAACCTAGTACATACGTCTATATAATGAGTACAAAAAAAGGGGGTCTTCGACGTTGAAGCAATTAGCCAAAGGCCTTATATTTCTACTCTTTGTAATTATTGGGGTAGCGGGCTGTCAACAAAAACAATCCATTCCTGAAGGCTTTTACCCTTATGAAAAAAACGAGGTGGAACAGGCAGTAGAACAACTATCGTTTCGTCCTGAAATTCCGGGTTATGTGCCAATTGAAATGGAAATTGTAGTTTCTGATCAATACGTCTTAAGAGATACAGAAATAGAGGCACTAGACGTTAGTTTTTATACGAGGGATAATGATTTGCTTTCCATTCAATTTATCGATGGAGAAATGAATGAAGAGTTAATGAGTCCTGAGATTGTATCCATTTCGGAAAAAATTAATGGAGCGTATATCGATAATTCCTATGCAAAAGTATTGTCATGGCAAAAAGATGGAATTACGTATAAAATTACATATCGTTCTAGTGAGTATGGAAATAATCCGTCCGTTACAAAGACGGATTTGGTTATGGTTGCTAAATCATTTCACTCATAATGAAGTAAAAAGGTATCAAGCAAAGCTTGGTACCTTTAAATTCTTTTAAACTCCAACAATTCCACTACATTTCACCTTGATTAAAAAAGTATCATCAGGGAAAAGTAGGACTGCATGAAATGTTCAAGGAGGAATGGTAGTGGATATTATTCTTGGTTTATTAGCGATATTCGTTGTTTTAGTAATTGCATACTTCATGTCTAATGATCGAAAGAATGTAAATTTTATTGGCATTGGTGTCATGCTACTTGCTCAGGTCTTGACTACTTGGTTTATGTTTAAAACAACCATTGGGAGTTCCATTATTAATGGAATTTCGGCAGTTTTTAATAAATTGATTGAGTTTGGCACTGCTGGGGTTAGCTTTGTTGTTGGAGGACTAATGGTAGAAGATGGCGAAAGTGTTTTTTTCTTCAATGTTTTGTTATTAATCATTTTTTTCTCTACATTGTTATCTGTTTTGACTTATTTACGTATTCTACCAGTTTTGATCCGTTATTTAGGTGGTTTTATATCAAAAATAACTGGATTACCTAAGGTAGAATCATTTAATGCCGTGAATAGCATATTTTTCGGGCAATCAGAAGCTCTGCTAGCGGTAAAATCACAATTCCATTATCTGAATAACAATCGGTTGTATATCGTAAGTGCTTCTGCCATGGGCTCTGTATCTGCCTCAATTATTGGTGCTTACATGCAGATGTTGCCTCCGCAATATGTGTTAGTGGCATTGCCTTTGAATATGTTTAGTTCCTTAATTGTAGCTTCTATAATTGCTCCAGTTGAAGTAGATAAAAAAGACGATCAAATTGATATAAAAAATGTAACAAATTCAAAGAGTGTCTTTGAAGCTATGGGAAACGGTGCGCTTGATGGCGGGAAGATTGCATTGATCGTAGCGGCAATGTTAATTGCATTTATTGCTTCATTAGAATTAGTCAATTGGATAATTCAAGCGATTTTTGGTGGGACAACCATCCAACAAATCTTAGGGTATGTTCTAGCTCCTATTGGGATATTAATGGGGATTTCCCCGAGTGAGGTAATCCAAGCCGGTGGTATTATGGGCACGAAAATTGTTACGAATGAATTTGTTGCGATGCTTGAATTACAACCGTTAGTAGACGTTTTTAGTGTGAAAACAGTTGGGATTGTATCCGTCTTCTTAACAAGCTTTGCAAATTTCTCCTCAATTGGTATTATTGCGGGTACGGTCCAAGGAATTGATAACGAAAAAGGCGTTGCCGTTTCAAGATTTGGGTTAAAATTACTAGTCGGTGCAACGTTAGGTTCAATTCTATCTGCAACAATGGCAGGATTATTTTTATAAAAGGTAGAAATAGATTTAACATAGGGAAGTTAATAGCACCTATAATACAAAGGCTTCTCATATTAATGAGAAGCTTCAATTATATAATTGAAGCTTGCTACTGGAAAATAAAATAACACACTCGCTATAGGCCGATCGAATGCGAGTTTTCTAATCTAAAAGTTTAAGCTTTACATAAAGTGGAATAAAACAATGGAGAACATATTTCCGGGGAGGAATCATGTATGTCGAAACGATCATACAAGCTATATATTGACGGCAAATGGATAGAAACAAAGGAACAATTAAGTGTTTTAGATAAATATACACAAGAGGTTTACGCAACTGTTTCAAAAGCAGGGGAACAAGAGGTTGATCTTGCCATTACAAGTGCACAAGCTGCCTATAAACAAAAGCAACTTCCGCCTTATGAAAGGTTTACTATATTGAAGCGTATTGGAGAATTGCTGCTTGAAAATAAAAACACGTTAGCGGCATGTATTACAAAAGAAGCAGGTAAACCATTAAAGCAAGCACAAAATGAAATTGAGCGTTCTGCACAAACCTTTGAAGTTGCAGCAGAGGAAGCTAAACGAATCCATGGGGAAGGTGTACCTGTAGAGGCAGCTCCTGGCTCTGAAAATCGAATGGCATTTACGATAAAAGTTCCGGTCGGAGTTGTTGGAGCAATTAGCCCTTTTAATTTTCCATTAAACTTAGTGGCGCATAAAATAGCACCAGCCCTTGCTGCAGGAAATGCGGTTGTGTTAAAACCTGCAAGTGCTACACCAATAACTGCATTAAAACTAGCAGAAATAGTGGAACAAGCAGGTCTCCCAACCGGACTATTTAATGTTGTAGTTGGTTCTGGTTCAACAGTAGGCGAAGCGATGATGCGTGATCCTAGAATTAATCTTTTTACGTTCACAGGTAGCGCAGAAGTAGGGCTAAAACTAAAACAAAACACAGGTTTAAGAAAGCTAATTTTAGAACTTGGGAATAATTCACCGGTTATTGTAGATAAAGAAGCAGATATCGAAAAAGCAGCCAAGGTAATTGCGCAAAAGAGTTTTGCCTATGCAGGACAAGTATGTATTTCCGTACAACGTTTATACGTGCATGAAGAAGTGTTGGGTGAGTTTCAACAATACTTTGTCGAACAAGTTCGTGCATTAACAGTTGGTGACCCAAATCATCCTGATACCGATGTTGGACCAATGATCTCAGAAAAAGAAGCAGAACGTGCAGAAGAATGGATAGAAGAAGCCATAAATGGCGGTGCAAAACTTATTCACGGAGGACAACGAGAAGGTGCGGTTTTACAACCTACTGTGCTCTGCGATACAACAAAAGACATGCGGGTGGTATGTGAGGAAGTATTTGCCCCTATTGTAAGCTTGATGCCTTTCAAAGACATGGACAAGTGTATCGATGAAATAAATGAATCTCCATATGGATTACAAGGCGGGATATTTACAAAAAATCTAGACACTGCCTTTTATGCAGCTAGAAAAGTAGAAGTTGGGGGACTAATGATTAACGACGCTTCACAATACCGTGTTGATCTGATGCCATATGGCGGTGTAAAAGATAGTGGTAATGGGAAAGAGGGACCAAAGTATTCCATTGAGGAAATGACGGAAGAACGATTAATTGTATTAAACCTAGATCACTAATGAAAGTGAAAATATTAATGTGGGAAAGCGTATGGTTTACTTGAGGGCCATGCGCTTTTCTCTTGTTTTTTTACAGAATAATAAACAGTATGGAATAATAGGAATAGATTTATCTCTAGTACATACATAAACAAAGGTGTGTTGACAATGATTCAAGCAATCCTATTATTTCTGTTTGCTGGTCTTGCTGAGATCGGTGGAGGCTATCTCATTTGGCTTTGGTTGAGAGAAGGAAAACCATTTCATTGGGGTATAGGTGGTGGTCTTGCATTAGCTTTATATGGTGTAATTGCAACTTTTCAAACCTTTCCTTCGTTTGGAAGAGTGTATGCGGCGTATGGGGGTGTCTTTATTATTCTATCCGTGCTTTGGGGATGGGGAATTGACAAGAAGGCACCAGATTTGTATGACTGGGTCGGTGCGGCAATCTGTATAATCGGTGTTTCAATCATGTTATTTGCCCCACGTCATTAGATATCCTTTTGTTCGTAGACAAAATAAAACAAGGACAAGTAGCAGTCCTTGTTATCCATTATATTTTATTAATAATTTTCGTTGTAGAAAATACATTCGTCCAAACAACGTGATTGCACCAGCGCTTAATCCAATAATCAGTCCCATCCAATAGCCATAGGGCCCAAAGTCGGTGTAGTTAGCAAACAACCAACCGCTAGGAAGTCCGATCAACCAATAAGAAACAAGAGACATCCAAAAGGTAATATTAACATCTTTGTACCCTCGTAAAACACCTTGAAGCGGTGCGCCAAACGCATCTGCAAACTGAAAGAAAATCGCAAAAAACAGGAAGTTCTTCGTTAGTTCAATTACTTCTGGATTTTCATTGTATAGCTTTGCAACCGGGTCATCAAAGGTATAAAGGATAAAGCCTGCAAGAAAAGCAATAAAGACTCCCGCAATAATTCCCATATATGAATACACACGAGCATCTTTTATTCGTTTTGCCCCTACTTCATAACCGACTGCAATCGTTAGGGTCATGGCAATGCTAAATGGAATCATATATAAAAAAGATGCGAAGTTAATTGCAGCTTGGTGCGCTGCGATCGTAAATGTGGAGTACACACTCATAAATAAGGTAACGGCTGAAAAAATACTTACTTCAAAAAAGATAGAAAATCCGATTGGCACACCAACTTTTAATAACTCCCACCACTTTTTAATGGATGGTACTGTCCATGTACTAAAAATATTGTGTGACCGGAATGGGCGCACTTTGTAGACAATAAGGATGGATATCCCACAAGAAATCCAGTAGGTTAAAGCGGAAGCAATACCAGCACCAATCCCGCCAAGTGCAGGAATGCCAAACTTACCAAAGATAAATACATAATTAAAAACGACATTTAGAGGTAAAGATAACAATATAATAAACATCGAAATACGCGTTTGACCCAATGCATCGATGTAACAGCGAAGTAAGTTATAAACGAACAATGGGATAATGCCAATCCCGATCGTTATAAGGTAATACTTCGCAACATAACGAACGTGTGACTCTAAGTCCATAACAGTTAAAATAGGATCAATCAAGATAAATCCGATAATAGATACAAGAATCCCTATTGCAATAGATAAATATATCCCTTGTTGAACGGTCTCTGGTACTTCATCTTCTTGTTTGGCTCCAATCATCTGTGCGACGATCGGGGAAAGTGCCATTAAGATTCCAGTGATCCCCATTGATATTGGTACCCAAAGACTGGACCCAATAGCAACTCCTGCTAATTCTTCGGCACCTGCATTACCTGACATAACTGTGTCGAAAAAATTCATTGCATACATACTTAATTGTGTTATTAAAATAGGTATAAGGATATAAAAAAACAATTTCATTTTTTGCTTTATTGTGTTAGTTTCAAACATATGCTCTTCCTTTTTATTTAGATTTGAATTAGGATAGAAGAGGATTATAGCACAGTTTCGTGTTTATTACATGTAGGAAGTTATGCAGCTTCCATTACTTTGTACGTTAAAAGCATTAATTTTTGGCTTTGAAGTATAACCGACGTAGTAAAAAATTTAATGTACCAAGTATAAGAAAAACTAATGCATTCGCCAAAGGTCGAGCGAAGGCGAGTTTTTCTAACATACATAGAAAGGGCGTCCGTCATGAGCGAGAAACGAATTTTATTTACAGGTGGGGGAACAGCAGGCCACGTGGTTGTAAACTTAGCAGTTATTCCAGCCTTTCAAAAAGAAGGATGGGAAGTTGATTATATCGGATCCAAAAATGGAATTGAAAGTGAGTTAATTAGTCGATTAGATGATGTGACTTATCATCCAATTTCTACGGGTAAATTACGACGCTATTTTTCAAAAGAGAACTTTAAAGATCCCTTTAAAGTATTAAAAGGGACCATGCAAGCATATAGAATTCTGGGGAAGAAAAAACCTTCCGTTATTTTTTCAAAAGGTGGGTTTGTATCTGTACCAGTACTTGCTGCTGCAAAGATGAGAGGAATTCCAGCTATCATTCACGAATCCGATTATACGCCAGGTTTAGCAAACAAGCTCGCAATTCCTATGGCCAAAAAGGTACTAGCAACATTCCCGGAAACGATGCAGTTTTTGCCTGAGAAAAAAGCCGAGTGGATTGGCGCAGTCGTGCGGAATGAATTATTTCAAGGAAGTAAGAAAAAAGGATTAGCATTAGCAAACTTTACAGAAGGGCAACCAGTTTTATTAATTATGGGTGGTAGCGGTGGTGCTCAAAGAATCAACCAAGCTGTACGTGACAACCTAGATGTGTTAGTAAAAGAATTTCAAATTATTCATATTACCGGCAAAGGCAATGTGGATGAGTCAGTAAAGAGAGCTGGATATATTCAATTCGATTATGTTAACGAAGAGCTAAGTGATATATTTGCTGCGACAGACTTTGTGTTATCACGAGCTGGATCCAATGCTATTTTTGAATTCTTGGCATTAAAAAAGCCGATGTTACTTATTCCATTATCCCGAAATGCGAGTCGAGGCGACCAGATCTTAAATGCAAATTCATTTAAAAAACAGGGTTACGCTAATATATTAGAGGAAGAAGAATTAACAGAAGATCGATTAGTGACAGAATTACTCAATCTTAAACAGAGTAAAAAGGAAAAGCTTAAAGCAATGAAAAATTATGAAAGCTTTGAAGCAAAACAAAAAGTAATTAAGATTATTAAGGATATAAGTAATAAGACTCAATAATTAAGAGAAAGACCACTAAAGTAATGGATGTAGTGGTCTTTTTTACTGGTTACAAATCCTTATTTTTACTCTGTATAGGGAATTTTAGAGGAAAATGTTTCCTATTGTCGAATTATCAGGTGTGATGTAATCATGGATAAGTCGAGATAAGAGGAGGAATAAGAATGTCAGTAAAAAGATCAATTATTGCAGTAATAGCGGTAGTAGGGGTTTTGTTTGCATTTCTACCATCTGTAAGCGCTCATGAAGGAGATGACTGTGGTTGTCCTACTGATGTGCGAGAGGTTACTGGATCAGAAAAAAACAAGCTTGTCTCCAATCTTTTAAAGTCAGCGGAGTTTAAGGTAAAGAAAAAGGAATTGAAGAGTGATGGTTATCATTGGAATGGTGTTAGTGAGGTAGAGGTTGAATATAGTGAACAAATGGATGCGTATGTTATAGCAATCCCGATTTTAACCCAAGATCATTCGGAAAAACATTACTTACTTTATGCTTATTCTTTTGGACAATTTCAAGAGCCAATAGTAATTAAACAATAAAATAAAAACACTTATCTCATGAATTATAAGAGATAAGTGTTTTTCAATGATCAGCTATTCATCCTTACTATAATTATTTACTCATTTGGCTTTCTAAACGGCCACCAATTTGCTTTTCCAAACAATCGAACCATAACTGGAATAAACAAAGGTAGCATGATTAACGCATATAGGAAAAGTCCAGTTAATACTACTGTTGCAATTTGTAATAAGGATAGAACACCAGAAGGCATCATTGCTGCAAATGTTCCACCTAAAATCACAGCAGCCGAGATAATAACCGTACCCATATTTTTCATTGCGTGGATTAATGCTTCTTTGATGCTTAGATGCATATTCTCATTAAAGCGATCCATCAAGAAAATACTATAGTCAATACCTAATGCGACTAGGATCACAAAGGCGAAGAAACTTACTGCCCAACTGATTCCTTCATAGTCTAAGATATTAACGAAGATAAATTCAGATATTCCCATTGCTGTGAAATACGTTAGAATTAGGGATCCAATCAAGTACAACGGCATAATAATCGAGCGTAGTAAAATGACTAGGATGATAAAAATTCCGGCTAGCATTAAAACGACCGTACGTGCATAATCTGCATCTGAGATATTCTGCAAGTCATTATTCGTACTACTAATACCGCCGATTGCAATCGTTGCATCTTCATAAACAGTACCTTTCACTGCCTCATCAACTGATTGTTTAATTAAGCCAACCGTTTCCATGGACTCTTTTGAGTAAGGACTAGATTCCATGACTACTTCTAATTTAGTAATGGTTTTAGTATCAGCTAAATAAGGTTTAATTCCTTCCATGAACGCTTCGTTTTCTAAAGCTTCTTTTGGAATGTTGACAGTTGGAGCTGCTTCTTCTGACGAAAATTCACCTAAATAATTTTGAACTTGAGTTAGCCCCTCTGAAACTTGCTTCAGGCCATCAGTGCTCTGATCTAGGCCATTTGTAAGCTGTCCCATTTGGTCATACATATCGCTAAAGGCGCCTTGCAATTCCTCTTGCCCGCCGTAAATTTGCTCTAGACCATCTTGTAGGCTTGGGATATTATCAACTACCTGTTGTTGTCCATCTGCAGCCTGATTTAACCCATTTTGTAACTGATCAATTCCAGCTATTAATTCAGTTAGACCGTTAGCAAGTTGTTGTTGTCCATCGATTGTTTGCTGGAATCCTTGGTTGGCTTGCGTAATCCCACCAATGACTTGCTTTTCAAATGTTTCATTTAATGTAAGTAAGCCAGGGTTTTCTTCGGTTCCGTTCAAAACAGCATGTAATTGTCCTTTGGCTGTTTCCAAGTTTTTCACCGATTCTTCATTACTTGCTTCTACGTTATCTAGCGTTTGTAGAGTACCTTGCAATAATTGAGTGTACCCTTGATAACCTGCATGTAAAGGTGTTAGTCCTGATTCAAGCTCTTGATAGCCTGTTAATATCTCATTATTACCATCAATGGTTTGCTGAAGGTTAGTTTGAATCGTTTTCAGATTCTCTTTTACTTCACCTGCACCTTGTGAACCGGAAGAAATTCCGTTTTGGATTTGAGTTAGTGCATTTTGCATTTCACCAATTCCGTTATTTGCTTGCTTGGTACCGTCCAATAATTGATCGACACCGGTTTCAGCTTCTTTTAATTGTGGTCTTGACTCTTTTAGTTGATCTGAAGCATCGGTTAAACCACTTTGTATCTCATTAATTCCTGATGCACTTTCACCAATACCATCACTTAACGCTCCGGTTTGACTGTTCATCGTAAAATCTTCAATGATTTTACCAGTTGGACGTGTAGCACTTCTTACAGACTTCACACCATCAATAGTAGCGATTGCCGCAGATATAGTCTCAATATCCTGAAATTCTTTCGCTTCGTCGATATTTTCTTCGGTTTGCAAAACTACTGTCGCAGGCATCGCCTCTCCAGGGCCAACACTTTCAGCCAACCAATTAAATCCTTTTACTGAATCATAGTTTTCGCCAATTTCTTCTAAAGAGTTATAAGACTTTTGACCATCAAAAGTTACTAAACTAGGTACGACAATGACAAGAACAATCAGTAATGCCAATAATGGTCGTCCCCATGCAAATAAACCTACGGACTTCCAAAGCTTACTTTCGCTATGAGACACGTTTTTATCAAATGGCCAGAAAAGTTTTTTTCCAAATAAAACAAGGAAAAAAGGCACTAAAGTAGCCAATGCAATAAGTACAACCGCTACACCAACCGCTACAGCTACAGCTGATTTATATAGCGAAAACGTAGACAATCCAATGGTTGAAAAACCAATCAACACTGCTAATCCAGCAAAGAAAATTGTCTTTCCACCAGATTTATAAGTCGCCACAACGGCATCTTGAATCGTTTCATGATTAGCAAGTTCTTCTTTAAATCTACTAATTAATAAAATACAGTAGTCTGTACCGATTCCAAACATAACCGCTACCATGAAGATCTGGGTAAAGGTGGATAAGGGAAAATTGGCGGTCTCAGCTAAGATCGATACAATACCTTGTGCGGCTAAGTAACTTATTCCGACTGTTAATAGTGGAATAAATGGAGCCACCAAGGATTTAAATACGATAAATAAGATAATTAAGATAAAACCAACGGTAATAAACTCCGTCTTTTTTAAGCCTTTTTCTGAGTTAACCACGATATCTTTAGAAATATAGGCTTCACCAGTTAATGCATAATCAATTTCTGTTCCTTCAACAGCTTTATAAATCACATCTCTTGACTCTTCAATTGTTCTATCTTCAATCGTTACATCCATCGGGACAAGGATGGTTGTTCCATCTTCGGATACTACTTGTTCTTCAATTCTTTCATCTGCAGTAAAGTTTAGAATATTAGAAACGCCTAAGGCTTCTTGTTGTTCTTCCAATTTGGAAATGACGTCTGCCACTTCATTCTTTTCCTGATCAGTTAGTGCTTGCTCTTCATGAAAGACTAATACACCAGAAATAGTATTTTCATCATTATCTTCAGACATTTGTCCTAATAATGCGGATGCTTCAGAAGATGAATATCCCTCAGGTACCCCAATTTGTCCTTTTTCTCTAACTAGCTCTTGTAAGTTAGGTGAAAAAAGTAATAATGATACTGCGGTTACAATCCATAAAACAAAAATGGGCCACCGAAATTGTAAAATCTTTCTCATCTAGCTAATCCCCCTTGATTAATTCTCTCTTAAAATGCGTACGAGTTTCTCTAATGATTGAATAAAGGTTTCTATTTCATTAGAATCAAACTCCAATAAAATATCCCCTAGCACGTCATAAAGTTTTTGTGTGCCGTCTTCCATTAATTTTTTACCTTCAGCTGTTAAGGATAAATAAACGATTCTGCGATCGTCTTGATCCCGCTTTCGATCAATCAGTCCTCTTTCGTATAAACGGTTTACCTGCGCAGTTACCGCGCTTTTACCTATCGAAAACTCATGTGCTATATCGGAACTCGTACACGGCTGTTTTTTTTGTAAAAAACGTAATGTAGAAAATTGGTCGGTTGTGAGCTCCTGATGGACTTGTTCATTCATCAACACATTTACTCGGCGATTTACCTCATTCATAGAAGAAGTGTACGTTTCAATGATTTCATTTAGCTTCCTATGTTCCATAGCTACACCTCCATTATATAGTTTAGTTAATGAATAGTTTAATGGGTGAACTATTATAAATTACCATCTTCTATAAATAAAAGCAACATTAAGTTCCTATTTGTTCTTCTTATGTCCAAGTTGTTATAATAGAGGAAATGAAGTAGAGAGGAACGAATGGATGACTCCGAATGTTTGCAGATATTGTCATAAAGAAATTAAAGATCGAGATCAACTTGTAATGGGATCAAACTTCTTGCGTTTACAGCCTTTTCACTACGTCTGTTTTCAGGAAGTTGAAAAAGAAGGAACTACGGTATGGAATTACTGGAAACCACTAAATGGTCCATCCGGAAATATACGAATTATTCTTATGGCGGTTCTAGCTATAGTTTTACTCGTTACAGATTTGCTGGGGGAAATTGGAGATCTAGTAGCCATCTTATCTTTATATCCAGTACTTTTGAGAGTTATATCGATCTTTTTTTTCGAATTAAAGATACCGAAGCAAAAACACCACTAATCGTGGTGTTTTTTTTGCTATTTTCAAAAAAAATTGCATTCAAATGCCAGAGTTGATACAAAATGCGGCGTAACTATCTCCACCCGCTCCACAAGTGCAATTGGCTCCCTTTCCGAGGAGGAATCACGAAAAATCCCAGAACCCGGATTTTTCTAAGTACAGATTCCTCTTGCGGGCACGGCCTCAGCTAACTCAGTCGCAAAGTGCGCTCCTGAGTGGATCTTCGGCTCGCGCTGTTCCCGTAGGAGTGTCGCCAATTGCACTTGCTCCGCTAATAACTGCTTTAATTAAAGTCGAACTTGTGCTGTTCCAAAAGGAAGCCTATGCATTTTCCTCAATTGATTCCTAATTTATCTTAACAGTTGATTTAAGTGAATACTCGCATGATCAAGACATATTACTTCTCACTCTAATAGAAAGCCAATCCTAGCGGAGGAAAAACACGAGACTCCTGTGGGAAAGGAACAGTCTGAAGATCCCGCAGTGAGCGCTTTTTGCGAGCGAGGAAGCTGAAGCGTTCCCCACAAAAGGAATCTGAACTTAGAAAAAGCCATGGGTTAAGGCTTTTTCGTGATTCCTCATAGGAAAGCGAGTGTTTTTCCGGAGCGTTGGATTTCCACTCATCTAAAGAAAGTTACGACGCAGTTTATACAGAATCCGTCCTAAACAAAGAGATTCCTCCTAGAACAACAAAGATGTTATTTACTGTATGGTTTAGCATGTCTTGTACATATTAAAAATAAAACAGATAAAGGAGACACAAACATGAAAAAATTATTGTTATTATTATCGACTATATTTCTACTAGTTCTTGCTGCTTGTGGCGGAACAGATGAAGGAAATGATGCAGGAGAAATTGATGTGGAACAATTAGACACGATTGTTTTGGCTGATGCTGGATGGGATAGCATTAGATTTCATAACAGTGTTGCGAAAACGATAATTGAAAATGGATATGGTTATAGTACAGATATTATTCCAGGTTCGACTGCTGCTACGGTGCAAGGTTTACGTGAAGGGGATGTAAACGTCTATATGGAAGTTTGGACAGACAATATCAAGGAAGTATATGAAGAAGCATTAGATGAGGGAGACATTGAAAGAGTCTCTACTAACTTTAATGACAATACACAAGGATTGTATGTTCCAAGGTATGTGATTGAGGGTGATCCAGAACGAGGTATCGAACCTTTAGCTCCAGACTTAAACACGGTAGAAGACTTGAAAAAGTATCCGGAAGTTTTTGAAGACCCTGAAGACCCGGGGAGAGGGCGTGTTTTAAATGCTCCAAGTGGTTGGGCTACTGCTGAGATAATTGATCAAAAGTTTGAAACATATGGGCTTGGTGAAACGATGAATAACTTCATGCCAGGTTCTGATGCTGCTATTGTAACTTCACTTGCAGATGCATACGAAGCAGGTGAAGGTTGGGTTGGTTATTACTGGACTCCAACTGCCGTATCTGCACAATACGATCTTAGGTTGTTAGAAGAGCCTGAATATGATGAAGAGACATGGGAAGAATCAAAAGCAACCGAGTTTCCACCTAATGATGTCGTAGTTGCTGTACACAAAGACTTTCCAGAGCAAGCACCAGAAGTATATGATTTCTTATCTAATTACGAAACAAGCAGTGCTTTAACAGAAGAAGCTTTAATCTATATGGCTGAAAATGATGTAGATGCAGATGAAGCTGCAAAATGGTGGATGAAAGAACATCAAGATCATTGGACAGCTTGGGTACCTGAAGATGTAGCAACTAAAGTGCTTGAAGCCATTGAGTAATTAAAATAGCTGGCCTCCACGGCCAGCTATTTTTCCTCTAAAAGAGAATATGTTTATCAGATTCCATCATACTAAAAGCATGGTGACAATGATTACTAAAAAGAGAGGTGAAACGACTGCGTTTATGATGCAGTTATTCCTATGGGTAACTTTCCTGATATTGAATTCAAATTAGGTGATTACGTTGAAGATTTTGTTAATTTTTTAGATGAAGTATTAGAACCATTGTTTGATTTAATCTTTTTTATTTCATCAAGGTTTATTGGTGCAATTAGTGACGTTTTAACTTGGATACCTTGGTGGGTTTTTATTATTTTAATCTTTCTACTTGGATGGTATTTTAAATCGATCCTATCAGGTGTGTTTTACGCGGTCTTTATTTTCTTAGTTGGTACATTTGGGCTATGGGAATATTTAATGATGACGATTTCGATTGTCCTGACAGCTGTGATTATTTGTTTAGTAATTGGAGTTCCAATCGGTGTGTGGATGGCATTTAGCAAAGGATTCTCGTCAGTAATGCGGCCGATATTAGATGCGATGCAGACGATGCCTAGTTTCGTTTATTTAATTCCGGCCATCTTCTTCTTTGGTTTAGGTAATGTTTCAGCCATTTTTGCAACATTAATATACGCATTACCACCAGTGATTCGTCTTACAGAATTAGCTATACGAGGAGTCGATCCGGAGGTCATTGAGTCTGCACAATCGTTTGGTTCGTCTAGATGGCAAATGTTAAAGAAGGTACAACTTCCACAAGCCTTACCAACGATCATGGCTGGGGTTAACCAAACAACGATGATGGCATTGGCAATGGTAGTCATTGCTTCTATGGTTGGTGCAAAAGGCTTAGGGGAACAGGTGTTAATCTCAATTAACCGTATCGATATTGCATTAGGTTTTGAAGCAGGGATAAGCATTGTCTTTTTAGCAATTATAATTGACCGTGTGACTGGTGGGGTTGCTGACAAGTTTCAGAAACATAGGAGGGCTAAGTAATGGCGAAAAATAAAATCAAGATTGAACATGTTTCTAAAATTTTTGGCCCAAAACCAAAATCAGTTATTCCGATGGTTAGAGATGGCATGAGCAAAGCAGAAATCCTGAAAGAAACAAATCATACGGTTGGTGTGTATGATGCTTCCATGGAAATAAATGAAGGCGAAATTTTTGTAATCATGGGGTTGTCTGGCAGCGGTAAATCGACATTAATCCGTTGTTTTAACTTATTAAATAAACCGACAGATGGTGCCATCAAGGTAGATGACGAGAATATTGTAAAGTACAACGCGTCTGAGCTTAGAAAATTTCGTCAAGATAAGATTGCTATGGTATTTCAACATTTTGGATTATTTAATCACCGTACAGTCATGGAAAATGTCGAGTACGGCTTAGAAATTAAAAATGTATCAAAAGAAGAAAGGCAAAAGATTGCACAAGATAATATAGAAATCGTTGGGCTGAAAGGGTTTGAAGATAAATATCCAGAAGAGTTATCTGGTGGTATGCAGCAACGTGTAGGTTTAGCTAGAGCATTAACGAATGATCCTGATATTTTACTCATGGACGAACCTTTTAGTGCCCTAGACCCACTAATTAGAAGAGATATGCAGTTAGAATTACTTGATATTCAAGAGCGACTGAAAAAAACAATTATATTCATCACACATGACGTTAATGAAGCATTTAAGATTGGTGACAGAGTAGCTGTTATGAAAGATGGTAAAGTTGTTCAGGTTGGTACACCAGAAGAGATATTAGAATCACCAGCTAATGAATATATTACTGACTTCATTGCAGATATTGACCGTTCAAAAATCTTACAGGCTGAGAATATCATGTTTAAACCGAATGCACTTGTTTCATTGAAGGATGGTCTGAAGGTTGCGATTAAAGAAATGAAGGAAAATGGGATTTCGAGTGTGTTTGTTGTTGATCGCGGCCGCCATTTAAAAGGAATTGTCACCATTGATGCAGCGATTAAAGGTGTGAAAGAGAAAAAGACATTAGAAGATGTGTTGGACACGGATGTTTCGGTTGTAAAAAAAGAAGAGTATGTCAATGATATCATTCCGAAAGCATTGGAATCTAAATTTCCTTTAGCAGTTGTAAATGAAGATAATAAATTAGAAGGTTTAATTTTGCGCGTGCATGTTCTTTCTGGATTAGTTGCAGATGATGTGGAAGAAAGTAGAGAATATCACGGATACATGCAAAATAATGAGGTAAATGAATAAAGAATAAAAAGAATCGCGCTTGGCTTTCTGGGTATCCAAGCGCGATTCCTTTAATGAACGAAACTACCTCTTTAAGTAATATCATTTCTAATATGTGTGCGATTCCTTTAAACTATAGGTGAACATACTTAATATGGAAGGGAGTAATGAAAATGAGCTTAACAACAACAAGCAAATTACATAATGGTGTTGAGATACCATCCCTAGGACTTGGTGTGTACAAAGTGGAAGATGGACAAAGTGTTTATGATACCGTCATGTCTGCCCTAGAAATTGGCTATCGTCATATTGATACAGCCTCTTTTTACGAGAATGAAGAAGGGGTTGGAAAAGCAATTAGAGAAAGCGGCATACCTCGTGAAGAGATTTTTGTAACAACGAAAGTATGGAATGATGAACAAGGGTATGAAAATACAAAACAAGCATTCCAAAATAGTCTAGATCGCCTTGGACTGGATTATGTGGATTTATATCTCGTTCACTGGCCAGTTCCTGGAAAATATAAAGAAACGTGGAAAGCACTTGAAGAATTTTATGAAGATGGAAAAGCAAGAGCAATTGGTGTAAGTAACTTTCTGCCACATCATTTGGAGGACTTACTAAGTGACGTGAAAATTAGACCGATGATCAATCAGATAGAGCTTCATCCACAGTTAACACAAGTCGAAACAAGAGAGTATTGTAAAAAACATGATATCTTAATACAGGCTTGGTCACCACTTGGAAAGGCTAGATACTTAGATGATCCGACGCTAACCGAATTAGCAGAAAAATATAGCAAAACGCCAGCGCAAATCATTATTCGATGGGAATTCCAAAGTGATATCATTACAATTCCTAAATCTGTGCATGCCAAGAGACAAAAAGAAAATGCTGATATTTTTGATTTTGAGCTTACCAGTGATGAAATAAAACATATAGATGCTTTAGATCAAGATAAACGAACTGGACCACATCCGGATGAATTTAACTATTAAAAAAACTGTCCTTCTCCAAGTGTAGGGAAGGACAGTTTTTTACATGCGGTTATTCCGTTATTCCGTGTCGTAAAATGCTAACATTAACATCAAAGGATACATTTATGCTTGGGTACTTTTCTCGCCATTCCTTATCTGTTAAATCTTTACCTCTAACGGTGGAATCATATATATTTCCAAACCCAATGGGATCGACATTAATTTCTTGCAGTTTTGCTACTAAATCATTCAACTTGTTACTAATTGTTTTTTCAATCTCTTTTTCAAATTCATTTAATTGTTCTTTGCCTTCTATTTGAATCTTTTCAGAAATTTCCATTATTCTTGTTTCTATATCTACTTTTACACGAAAGTTTAGGTCTGTTTCGGATTCTAAGGAGATTTTCTTTTTACTTCTCAACTCGCTTAGCGTTACACTTATTTGTTCGGTATTGTTGTTATTAGCTTTTGCCTGAATATCAGATTCAAATGGTTCTTTTAGTATTCCTAATTCCAATTGCCCTGCTTTAAATTCTGAAGAAAGTAATTTTATAAAAAAACCCTCTTGCTGTGACGCTGTTGCTACCCACCTATCATTCTGAAACAACGCAATATTTTTAATGATTGGCTTTTGATTTTCGGTGGTAATCAGAGGTAGAACTGGATCCATACCTGGATCGTTATACTCATGCATAAATTCACGAAAAGAGCTGCGCATGATAATCTCTCTTTTAATGTTGTTATCAATTAATTCAAACAAGTATTCTTCTGCCTGAATGGAATTGTTTTTATCTGCGGTCATGAGTATATCTTTCGCCGTTTGTTCTGTAGCTGCTAGATACATCGTATCCGATAGTTTAGGGTCTCTCGTAAAATTATCGAGTACGGTAATTAATCCTTTTTCAGCTATTGCCTTACCAAATATAGCTAGGCGTAATTGTCCATTTACAAGTTTTAAGTTTGATTCTAAATTTGCACGGTCTTGTGCACCCTTTACTGTATTAGCTTTGGTCGAAGTTGTCTGGGATTGTTCTTTTCCAGTAGGGTCAAATTTAAAAAAATTAAAGGTGGTTTCAATTTCACCCTGCTCTATGGCATCAACACCTATAATACTTATGACACCTAGTTCCTCAATCGGATACATAGGTACACAACCAATTAGTAAGATGAGGCATATGAACGCCAGTAAGCTCTTCTTCATTTCGACTTCTCCTTCATCTTTACTAGTTTCCTTTTAATTAAAACAAGTGGTAGCAAAATTACTGGATAGACAATGGCAATGATAAATCCAATATTCGAAATGGTAGCGATGAACTGTGAAATGATCGTCTGTTTCTTTATATAGATGATTCCAATCAATAATAATGTCGCTATTGTGTACAGTACCTTTCTTTGACTTATGCCGTAAAGGCGCTTCATACTATAAGTAATAAGCCATGCAAAAAGGATGAAATTCGGGAAAATAACCATTGCCCATTGTGTTACTACAATGAGGTCAAACCTTTCAATGATTGGATACTCAATTATTTTGTACATCGAAAGCGCAGGCCAGATTAAATGTTCTAAGGTAATGGATGTAAAAAAGCCAACCGATATGACTGTGACTACTAAAAGTAGGATTGTCGTAGACGCAACACCTGCATGTACTGGCATCGAAATCTTTTTTTTGTTTTCAATGAACGGGTAAATAAAAAAAAGTATTTCTAACCCTACATAAGAATAGCCTGCTTGATAAGAACCGAATAATAATTCCTTAGGGGTGGCCTCCAGCATCGGTTTAAAGTGATTGAGATCCATTAATCTAGCTGGTTCGTATAAAAAGAAGAATAACCAAAAGGATAAAAAGAAAAAAACAAATGTCACACCTACCGCTACTCTAAAACCACCTAATACGGTATAAACGATTAAAAGAATCAGCAGAGCTCCTAATAACCAAGGAGGCATTTGTGGATAGATAAACACTTGAACTATTTGAATATAGTTAATTAAAGAGCTTAGCAAAACGCCAAAGATATAGAGGATATACACTGTACCTAAAGCTTTTCCTATCCATGTACCAAATACATCCACTTGGATGCCAAGTATATCTGCACTCTCATAATTCTTTAATATGATCACCATTACGACAACTACTACATGCATAATGACGCCACCAATTAATACGGATATCCATGCATCTTGTTTCGCTTCTTGGAAAATATGACGTGGTGCACCAAGTATGCCTAATCCGGTTTGAATATTTAGTATAATAAAAAACAAATAAAATGCTCTTATCTGTAGGTTAGGTTTAACAACATGATTGACTTCCATATAACCTAACTCTCCTATTCATCAATGTCTTTTTTCGTTTGGGCTTTCTGCTTAGGATAACGTCTCATATCTTTAGGTTGAAAGGATGTAGACCTAGTGTTACTAAGCGTGAAAGGTAAACGGAAAAAGGAGTTATCCATGTCCTTCCAATTAAAAGGATAAGCAGGTAGAAGGTATGGTCTACCTAAAGACGTCATGCGTATGAGATGAATAAAGAAAAAACAAATCCCTAATGTAACCCCGATTAGACCAATCAACCCAGCTATAATGATCAATGGAAAGCGAATCACCCGTATCGCGGAGCCCATTATATAACTAGGTGCCGTAAATGATGCTAATGCACTGCTAGCAACAACAATAATAAGCACGTTACTCGTTAATCCAGCCTCAACTGCAGCTTGACCTAATACAATACCACCCACAATACCGATCGTTTGGCCAACCTTGGTTGGTAATCTCGCCCCAGACTCCCTTAGCAATTCAATCAGAAGTTCTAATAAAAGTGCTTCAATTATGGGAGGGAATGGCACTTGAGCTCTCGATTGTCCAAGTGAAGCTAGGAGTGGTGTCGGTAAAACTTCATAATGAAAGGTGACACACGCTACGTATGTAGGTGTTACTACAACCGAGATGAACATGGCAACAAAACGAAGTATACGAAGAAATGATCCGACGTTCCACCTCATATAGATATCTTCTGTTGATTCAAAAAAACTAAAAAAAGTACTAGGAGCAATAATTGATGTCGGACTCTTATCAACCAACACACCAATTCTGCCTTTTCCAATTGCGTAACAAAGCCGGTCTGGTAGCTCTGTTAAATAAAATTGAGGGAAAATAGACGTACTGTTATCTTCAATGTATTGAGATAAAATGGAGGAATCTTCTAATTCATCCACAACTAAATTTTGAAGCCTTTGTCTCATCGTTTGGACGTCTGTGTCATTGGCAAGCGTTTTTAAATAAACCATCCTTACTTCAGATTGGCCCCGCTCACCGATGATGAATTTTTCTGTTACTAAATCATGTGTGTTGAGACGCCAACGGATTACATTTAAATTAGTTGCTAAGGATTCTGTGAATGATACCTGTGGACCAAGTACTAGTGATTCTGTTTCTGCTTTTTGCAGATTTCTTTTTTCTTGCTTCGCTATGTTATAAGTAATTGCATCTGGTTCACCTACAACATAAACACCTACTGCACCAGCTATTAATTCCGTTACCATTTTATCTATTTTCGTTTGTTTTGTTCCATTTCCAATAGGAACTTCATTTAAGATCTTATCTGTACTCCACTGTATATCCCTATTTAAAATGGTATCTAACAGGCTATCATCTAATTGCTTTTTGTTAATTTGATAATCAATGTAAAAAATGAGGATGTCTTTTTCTTGTATTTGATATTGTTGAAATAGAATGTCGGGAATGTTTTGTAACTGTTCTTTTACCTTCTGTTTTAACACTTCTATGGACAGAGGAAAATCACTATTTTTTCCATGCTTTATCCTAATCGGTTGCTTTCTCATGATTGCCCCTCCAGATTACAGATAATAATAGTATGGATGGAAATGATGGAAAATATGTAATAGTAATACAAAATAAAGGATAAAAAATCCTATAAGAAAATAACGAAAGGAAAAGCTTACATGAGGATTTTAACTTAGGCATAAATAAAGCGGACTTATGATAAAGTCCGCTTTTTTACATTATTTGTGAAGATGACGATTTAATACCCGTTTTTGACCAAATCTAATTTTCCGGTATGTGGATCAATGACAAGCCCATGGACTGGAATGTTAGGTGGTAATAGTGGATGCTGTTTAATCACACTAATTGATTTTTTTACAGATGCTTCGACATCGTCAAAACCTTGTAGCCATTCATGTAAATCAGTATCAATCGATTCGATTGCACTTTTATCAATACCTCTTTCTTGTATTTTTGAGATAAATCCTTCGGTATCAAAATGATTCATACCACATCCATGATGGGCAATGACAAATATTTCATCTGCTTTTAATGCATGGACAGCAACTAACAAGCTTTTCATAACACTATCATATGGATCCGTTAAGATAGCTCCCGCATTTTTTACAAATTTCACATCTCCATTTCTTAAATAGAGTGCCTTTGGAAGCAGTTCAATAAGCCTTGTATCCATACATGTGAAAATAACAGCTCGCTTATTTGGGTAATTGTCTGTTTCATATGGTTCGTAATCTCTGTTATCTACAAATTGCTCGTTGTATTTTAGGATGTCTTCTAATAACATGTGATAAATTTCTCCCCTCATTTATCATAATATAGTAATTAATTACTTATAATAAAGGAAGTGAAAAAAGGTTGCAATTTATATATACTGAAGAGTTCAAATTTTTAATAGATTTAAAGAATAGTAATATTTACAAAAATATGAAAAATTGCATTGACTTACCAAATGAAGCGTACTATAATTTAGAAAGCAAATATTACAAAAGGAGGTCGCCAAAAATGGAAAAAGTAACAGTAGTAAGTTTAAAACAATTGTATATACGAAGTGGCCTTCAGGTAATAGAACAGTAATCATAGGATAAAAGTAAGAACCGTTTTAATCGGTTGATAACTTTTATATGAATTATGATGTTTATAACAAAAGGCCACACCTTTGTCCGTGGCCTTTTTTCTATTTGAAAACGCATGCGTCTAGGGACGTGTGCGTTTTTTTGTTTCTTGAAGGAAAAAAATGTAAAAGTGTTTAAAATCTGGATTTTCCAGTTTTTAATATAAATCAAATAAGAAAAGGGAGAGATGATCAAATGATTTTTAAATTAATATCTAAAGGTATGGAAGAAAGGAACGAAGGCGGATAAGTGCACAATAAACAACAAAGTAGGTGATTGGATGTTTTCTATGTTTAGGAAGGTCGATTGGTTTTTTACTGACTTTATCAAACGATACACATTTGTTTTTGTCGTAACGTTTAAAAAAGACTTGCCATTAATTGATCAAATGGTATTTATTATTTCAAAAAACTAATATGTAAATCTTTTAATGATGGAAAGGAGAAATGAAAGATGATGAAAGTTACAAGGAGAATGGAATTGTTAGAAGAATGGAAAGAAAGCGGATAGTGAATCTAGAGAGGATGGTGATTGGATGTTTTCGGTATTTAGAAAATTAGATTGGTTCTTTAAACAGTATTGGAAAAGATATACGTTTGCAATTCTTGCTTTAATTGTTGCAAGTATCATTGATATTATCCCACCTAAGTTAATTGGAATGGCCATCGATGAAATACAATATAGTACATTAACAATGGAGAGTTTATTAGATATCTTAATGATCTATGGGATACTGATTGTTTTAAGTTATACTATATCCTTTTTATGGGATTATACGTTGTTCGGTGGAGCATTTATTATGGAAAGGTTGATGCGATCGAAGCTAATGCGTCACTTTTTGAAAATGACACCAACCTTTTTTGGGAAATATCGAACTGGAGATTTAATGGCTAAAGCAACAAATGATTTAAAAGCGATATCGATGACAACAGGGTTCGGAATTTTAACTTTGGTCGATTCAAGCATTTTTATGTTTATGATTATTGCTGTAATGGGATTTACAATTAGTTGGAAATTAACATTAATGGCGCTCATTCCATTGCCAATTATGGCAGTAGTCATGCATAAATATGGGAGCATAATTCATGAACGATTCATGAAAGCACAAGCTGCTTTTAGTGATATGAATAATGATGTATTGGAATCGATTCGAGGGGTTCGAGTCATACGAGCATATGCTCAGGAGAAGCAAGATGAACAACGTTTTCAGAACATGACAGAAGACGTTTATCACAAAAACTTAGAAGTAGCTAAAATAGACGCCCTATTTGAGCCGACCATGAAAGTATTGATCGGGATCTCCTACACGATAGGAATAGGATACGGCGCAACGCTAGTTTTCCATAACCATCTAACATTAGGTCAACTCGTATCCTTTAACGTCTATTTAGGTATGTTGATTTGGCCAATGTTTGCCGTTGGTGAGTTAATTAATGTGATGCAACGCGGAAATGCCTCACTTGATCGTGTTAATGATACGTTAAGCTATCAGAGTGATATTAACGTACCTTTGAATCCGAAAGATATTAGTGTTCCTGAACATATAAAGATGGATCATGTAAGTTTTGCTTATCCAGATAGTAAAACATGGAGTCTCTCAGACATCAATATTACAATTTATCGAGGTCAAACAATTGGAATTGTTGGCAAAACGGGTACAGGTAAGACAACACTGTTAAGACAATTATTAAGAGAGTACCCAGGAAAAACAGGAAATCTGCTTATATCTGGTACTCCAATTGAAGAAATAGCACTAGATAAAACCAGAGAATGGATCGGATATGTTCCCCAGGATCAAATCATGTTTTCAAAGACGATCAGAGAAAACATTCAATTTGGAAGAGCAGATGCAACGGATGATCAGATTAAACACGTGATGAAAATGGCGCATTTTCTAGATGATATAGAAAGTTTGCCAAAAGGATTGGATACAAAAGTAGGAGAAAGCGGTGTAACGTTGTCGGGTGGGCAGAAACAAAGAGTTGCACTTGCTCGAGCATTTATTAAAGACCCAGAAATATTATTGTTAGATGATGCATTATCTGCAGTTGATGGGAAAACGGAATCTATGATTATTGACCATTTGAAAGAACAACGGAAAGGAAAAACAACGTGTATTACTGCGCACAGGCTTTCTGCAGTTATGCACGCAGACCTTATTGTTGTTTTAGATGAAGGTAAGATTATAGAATCAGGCACACATAAAGACCTTATGAAAACGCAAGGTTGGTATTGTGAGCAATTTAAGTTACAACAATTGGAACAACAGGAGGTGGTTTCCTGATGAATGGATCTACAGAAAAACGTTTGTTCCAATATGCTCTATCTTATAAAAAGACAATTATCATAGGACTTCTTTGTTTATTAGTAGCCGTTTCACTTGAGTTGGCAGGACCTTTTATTGCTAAGCGAATCATCGATGAGCATATTACAGGCATTGAATCGATATGGTATCAAGTAGAGCAAGGCACTGACACTAGCCGACTAGTAGAATACAACAACGCATGGTATATTCGTGCAGACCGATTAGATGATGAGGAAACAACAATTATAGACACCTCTACTATTCTACAAATAGGTAGGGATTATTATTGGGTGAATGAGGAGATTCCACTTCAAGGTAATCGAAGTGTTGATAATGGCATAATTACGGTAGAATCGCCAAATGAAACTTTGACAATTGAGTCAGATAAACTATCGATCAATGAGCTGTATTCTTTCTTTAAACCTGAACAACAACCGATTGTCTACTTACTAATTTTATATGTGGCTTTATTATTGATTGCCGCTATTTTTCAATTTGGAAAAACATTTTTGCTTCAAAAAGCATCGAATCGAATTGTTCAAAAGATGCGAAATGATGTATTTAATCACACGCAAAAAGTGCCAATCAATTATTTTGTCGACCGTCCAGCTGGTAAGATCGTAGCAAGAATTACAAATGATACGGAAGCGATACGAGATTTATATGAACGTGTATTATCTGTATTTGTAACTAGTATAATTTACATGTTTGGAATCTTTGTTGCTCTATTTATATTAGATGCAAAATTAGCTGCTTTCTGTTTGCTACTCATTCCAATCATGTATGGATGGATGAAGTTTTATAAGTACTTTGGAACTAAATACAATAAAGTTATTCGTTCAACAGTGAGTGAGATAAATGGAAATATTAATGAGTCGATTCGAGGAATGTCGATCATACAAGCTTTTCAGAAAGAAAACCAGGTAGAGAAGGAATTTGAAGCATTAAACCAACGTCATTTTCTTTATCAGAAAAAACTAGTTCGACTGAGTGCATTAACTTCACATAACCTAGTAAATGTTCTCAGGAATCTGGCGTTTGTAACGCTAATTTGGTATTTTGGTTCCTCTTCACTGGGTGTTGAAAGTATTATTAGTGCAGGTGTGCTGTATGCATTTGTTGATTATTTAACGCGATTATTCGGGCCAGTCAACGATGTGGTAAACCAATTGCCATTGCTAGAACAAGCGCGCGTAGCATCTAGTCGTGTTTTTGAACTGATTGATCATGATGGGGAAGAGATAAATAATAAACCAGTACCCAAGTTCAAGGGGCATATCGTGTTTGATCATGTGTGGTTTGCGTACGATCAAGATGAGTATGTACTAAAGGATATTCAATTGGATGTTCAACCAGGTAAAACCGTGGCGTTTGTTGGTCACACAGGTTCAGGTAAGAGTTCGATTATGAACTTACTGTTTCGTTTTTACGATCCTCAAAAAGGGAAAATCATGATTGATGGAATTGATACGAAATCGATGTCGAGACAACAAGTAAGAAGTCACATGGGTATTGTATTACAAGATCCATTTCTTTTTACAGGGACAATTTTGTCGAATGTCACCATGAATCACCGAGAGATTTCCCGGGAAATGGCGATTAGGGCTTTAGAATCGGTAGGGGCAAATCGATTTATCGCGAAACTTCCAAATGGGTACGATGAACCTGTTAAAGAAGGCGGATCAACATTATCAATGGGGGAACGTCAGTTGATTTCATTTGCTAGAGCGCTTGCTTTTGACCCTGCAATTCTTATTTTAGATGAAGCTATGGCAAATATTGATACAGAAACAGAAGCGGTGATTCAAAGAGCCTTGGAAGTGATTAAACAAGGTCGAACTACTTTAGTCATTGCGCATCGTTTGTCGACGATACAACAAGCAGATCACATTTACGTATTAGATCATGGTATAATGAAGGAGCAAGGTAATCATCTCGAGTTGTTAGAGCAACAGGGAATCTACTACCAAATGTATCAAATGCAACAAGGGAAATTACGAGAACCAGCCATCTAATATTACCTGTGATACCTTATTATTGTTGATGGTCTCCATGCGAGGTGTGAAAATGAAGGAATCAGATAACTACCATCAAGATATTATAGATGAAGATTTATATGAGGAAATAGATCATGAAGAGCTAATAGAAATATTAAAAGTGGAGAGAGAAAATGCTCTGCAAAAGGAAAAAGAGGAAAAGCATGAAGTAAAGCGACCTTTTCCTAAATGGGCTTTTTGGTTAATTGCAATTGCAATGCTTATCAATGTGGTTGCGATTTTACCGCGGACATTTTCAATACCAGCAATTGATTTTCTTGTCACGTCCGCGCAATTAATGACCGATCCTACGATTGATGAATATCAAGAATCGGTAGTTGTCGTTCAATTACCCGAAAGTAAAGGAACAGGTTTTTCTATTTCTCCTGATGGATTGATTATTACAAATCACCATGTAATAGAAGCGGAGAAAATAATTACAGTAGCTTATCCAGAGCAAGGACTTTATGATGCAGAAGTAATCCATGAGTTTCCAGATATTGATTTAGCTGTACTGCAGGTAAAGGGCAATGATCTTCCTTATTTACCATTGGCAAACGATTCATCTTTCTCTGACCATGAGCATATTCACTTTATTGGTAATCCATTGCAATTTAATGGCATTGCGAACGAAGGAGAACTAATCGGATATACCGACCTAAAAGAATGGGATCAAGAAGTGATAATGATGAAAGCTCCTGTCTATCGAGGGAATAGTGGTAGTCCAGTGATTAATAGCGATGGAGAAGTAATTGGTGTTATCTTTGCAACATTAAAGCACGACACCCATGGAAAAGTAGGGTTAGCTGTTCCAATTGATTATTATCATGAAAAAATGAATGAATAAGAGAAGGCCATGTGTATTCGTACGCATGGCCTTTTTTGTAAACAAGGATTGATTAATGTTATTTTAAGGCACAGTAGATGAATATTCCGTCGTAACCAGCCGCTCAGAAATCTATGTTAACTTTAGCGGCTAAGAGATCCGTTATTAGCCTAAAATCTAAGGATATATGGTTTTAGCGGTCACCAGAGCCCTTATTTGCACAAACTCGATTAATTTCATTGGCGATTTGTTAAGATAACGTACTGTATAGCCGCTCAGATAAAAAAACGGTCTAAAAAGGACAAATAAGGGCTCTCATAGCCGCTTGCATAGAATTCACTAATTTCTCCGTGTTGCTGCGGAGTTTATGGAAACTACGACTTAAAATCAAGAAAATAGGTACGTTATTCTAACATAATTTAACAGGAATTTTGCAGTTTGATTAAGAACTTAGTGATTTGTTCCTATTTTTTGATATGAAAATTAAACAAAATGTAAATGAAAACTGATAGATACGGTAATAGAGATAAGCTATCATTGTTCTTACTTGGCTTTTTCTAAATGAAAGAGTTTAAGCTTACATAAAAACAGAGAAAATCGGTGGTGAGATAAATGTTGAGTCTTTGTAAAACAAACAATGAAGTCAAACTATCCTTAGAAGAACAAGTTACATTGGTTCAACAGGGAGACCAAGAGTTGCAACAAACTCTATTAACAAACTATCAACCATTTATTGCTAAGGTTGTTTCACATGTGTGTAAAAGATATATAAATCCGAAAAAAGATGATGAGTTTAGCATTGGCTTATACGCTTTTTATGAGGCAATGATTGGCTATTCAATAAATAAAGGAACTTCTTTTTTATCCTTCGCAAGTCTTGTTATTAAAAGAAAAACAATTGACTATTTGAGGAAAGAGAACAGGAAAGCCGTATGGATTCCACTGGATGATTTTTTCGATTCAGAAGAAATGGAATGCCGAGTAGAGAGGGTAGTCGCTAAAGAGAATTACCAAAATGAAGAAGAGCAATGGCGTCAACGAGAGGAGATCAACCAATTTTGTGATGCGTTATCCTTATATGATATTACTTTAGAGGAGTTAGTAAAGATTTCCCCAAAACACAGTGATGCGAGGGAGTCTGCTATTCAAGTAGCACACATTTTATATCGAGAGCCTTCGTTAAGAGAATATGTGATGGATAAAAAGAAAATACCGATGAATAAATTAGTACCATTAGTTCCTGTTAGTAAAAAAACATTAGAAAGAAATCGCAAATATATTTTAGCCGTATTTATTGTGCTATGTGGAGATTATTTGTATCTGAAGGAATATTTAAATAAAGCAAGTTAAAGATATGACCAACCCGTTCAGATTAAAAATTTGTTCATTAAAGTTAGTTAAAGTAGAATTAAAAAGTATAGGAAGATAGAACGAGGCACTTATTAAAAATAGACTAACTTGTATTAATGAAGAAAGGGTATGGTAGTTTCATGTCTAAAAAATTGGACTTATCAAGCTTTGAAAAAAAGCTTGAAGTAAGAAATATTACTTATGCAGATATTGACGAAATTATTGAAATGCAGAAAACGTGTTTCCCAAATATGGAACCATGGAAGCGAGAGCATTTAGAAAGTCACCTTAACTTGTTTCAAGAAGGTCAATTTTGTGTCGAATACGATGGTCAGATTATTGGAAGTTGTTCCAGTTTAATTGTTAACTTTGACGAATATGATGACAAGCATACGTGGGACGACATTACTGATGAAGGGTATATTACAAATCATAACCCTGAGGGATATAATTTGTATGGAATCGAAGTAATGGTTGATCCGAATTTCCGTGGGATGAAGATCGGAAAAAGACTGTATGATGCTAGAAAAGAGCTAGCGCGTGAGCTAAATTTAAAAAGTATTATTATTGGCGGGAGAATCCCAAATTACCATAAATATGAGCATGAGCTTACACCAAGAGAATATGTAGAAGAAGTAAATACGCAAAATATTTATGATCCAGTTCTAACATTTCAAATAATGAATGGATTTACACTTATGCGTATAAATCCAGGATACCTTCCCGATGACAGCCAATCATTAAAATACGCAACATTAATGGAATGGAATAATATTGACTATAAAGCAAAAACAAAGCGACACTTTAAAACCGCTTATCCAGTCAGAATTACAGTTATTCAATACATGATGAAGAGTATAAATTCTTTTGAGGAATTTGCCAAACAAGTGGAATATTATGTGGATGTAGCGTATGATTTTGACTCTGATTTTGCTGTGTTTCCTGAAATTTTCACTGCGCAGCTTATGTCTTTTCTTGAAGAAAAGGTTCCATCCAAAGCTATTCGTAGATTAGCCAGTTATACGGAAGATTATATTGAATTATTTACGAGTCTAGCTGTTAAATATAATGTGAACATTGTTGGTGGTTCTCACTTTGTTGAAGAAGATGATCACATTTACAATATTGCTTATTTATTCCGTCGTGATGGAACGATCGAAAAGCAATACAAAATACATGTAACCCCTAATGAACGCAAATGGTGGGGAATTCAACCAGGCGATGCGGTGAAAGTATTTGACACAGATTGTGGGAAAATTGCCATTCAAATATGTTATGATATTCAATTCCCTGAATTGGCAAGATATGCAGTTGATCAAGGTGCAAATATCATTTTTGTGCCATTCTGTACAGATGATCGTCAAGGATACTTGCGCGTCCGCTATTGTGCGCAAGCTCGTGCAGTTGAAAATCAAGTATATACAGTGATTGCTGGAACAGTAGGAAACTTAACCCAGGTGGAAAACATGGATATCCAGTATGCACAGTCTGGTATCTTTACACCATCTGATTTTGAATTTGCCAGAGATGGAATTATTGGAGAATGTAATCCGAATATTGAAACAGTTGTTGTTGGTGATGTTGATTTAGAGATTTTACGAAGACAACGACGTTCAGGTACAGTAAGACAATTACGTGACCGACGAAGAGATTTATTTGAAGTGAAATATAAAAACTTAGATACAGAAGTTAAACCAAATAGGGTTTGATTATTTTAAAACGCTTGGAGTTCAAGTTCAACTCCAAGCGTTTTTATATTCTTTATACTTCCATCATCGCAGCTGCTGGGGTTTGCCCCATCGCATGGTCTATATAACGTAATAATTCTTCATGACTGTTCATCACTTCTTGTTCCTTTGCGTGGTAATGGAATGCATGAAGAAAAACTTCAATTCTTTTTGATAATAAATCATCGTTGGTTCTGACCATGAGAACAAGCAAATCGTCCCATTGGCCCCATAACGTGTAATACAATGCTTTGTCGTAATCTGGGATATACATTTGTTTGCCTCCTACTGATGTTGAAGGGTTATCACTAGTATGCCCTACCCTTTCTATACGACTTATGATCATTATTGGTTGCTATTCCATAACTTAGCGTATAGTTTTTTATATGTCTTGCCTTTATAACTTGTTCTTGTTATTCATAAATATAACTGTAAAATCCAAACATTGGCTTCCTGTGCAATTGAATAAGTGAAAAACTCCGAAGCATAATAAGAATGACTCTTTAAAAGGAGGAGTAGCCAATGAATTTGAGAGCAGCAGGTTTTGCTTTATTAGCAACTACCACTTTATCGTTAACAGCTTGCGGCGCAAATGAAAATGAACTCGGACAAGACAGAGGTTTGGATAATGGGGTGCAGCAAACAAGGTTTAATAGCACAACTGATTTTCCTTTATATAATAATGGACAGAACCCAAACGCTAATGACACTGGGCAAAACATGGATAACTATCGACATCAGAACATGTATGGGAATACGACAACCAGAAATGCAATCGATAACCATGGGGAAAATCATGGTTCCTATGATGGTGCTAACTCAAATATAGATGGTGTTAGAATGAATGAACCAACCCGTGAAGGTTTAACGGGAAACCGAAATATAAATGATCGAGCAAATGATATTTATGGGAATACGAGTACAAATATAAGCAACAATAATAACCCATATAATCTTGCCGACCAAATAGGCGATCGTATTACAGATCAAATTGATGCTATTGATGACGCATATGTGTTAACGAATAAAAATAATGCGTACGTTGCAGTTGAATTAAACAATCGCGCCGATGGTATGAATAGACGTAATGGTGGTAATGGGAATAATGTAAGTCGAGACATCGAAAATCAAATTAGACTAATTGTAAAAGAAGTAAATGAAGATGTAGATAATGTGTATGTATCTACTGATCCTGATTTTGTTAATTTATCGAATAACTATCAGGATAATGTGGATAACCTGGGTGAAGCAGACGATGGATTTTTTAACGAGTTTGGTGACATGATTGATCGAATCTTTCCGGATGCACGATAAATAGGACTGTGAAAAAATAGGGGTGCAATTGTAGCACCTCTATTTTTTTGATTAGAAAACTACATATTTTAAAATTGATCACGCCCATTTTGTATGATATATTTAACTTAAATCCCGATAATTCATAGTGTATTAATAGGAATTAAAAAACAATCGTAATGGAGTGAATATAGATGGGGCGAGAGTTTGTTGAGTTATTTGATAAATGGGCATCTTCCTATGATGATACGGTAACAGGACATGACCCACAGTATGCCGCCGTTTTTGAAAATTATGATACAATATTAACAGAAGTTGCAGCACAGGCAGAAGGAAATGTATTGGAATTTGGTGTTGGAACTGGCAACTTATCAAAAAAAATGTTAGACCAAGGTCATTATGTCATTGGGGTCGAGCCATCTCCTGAGATGCGAAGAACTGCTAGCATGAAGTACCCTGAATTAGAGCTTCATGATGGGGATTTTCTGAATTTTCCTACACCTAAAGTTCCTGTTTTCACAATTGTAAGCACGTATGCATTTCATCATTTAACAGATGAAGAAAAAGATAGAGCAATCCAATCATTCGCAGAATTGTTACCTGAAAATGGAAAAGTCGTTTTTGCTGATACTGCATACAAAGATGAAGATTCGAAACAGTCTATATTGCAACATGCAAAAGAAAATGGGTATGAAGATTTATTATATGATTTATCTACAGAATACTATCCAATGATCGATACGTTACAAAAAATATTTAACGATCATGGTTTTTTTGTTACATTTAAACAAATGAATACATTTGCATGGTTAATCGTAGCAGAGAAAGAGTAGTAAATAAGAAAAAGATAAAGGGAGTGGAAGAAATGGTCAAAAAAATGAATGTAGAAAGTTTTAATCTAGATCATACAAAAGTAAAAGCACCATATATTCGGTTGGTAGGTGTTACAACTGGCCAAAGTGGAGACAAAGTGTATAAGTATGATATTCGCTTTACACAACCAAACAAAGCGCATATGGATATGCCGGGACTGCATTCCATTGAGCACTTGATGGCTGAGAATATCCGTAACCATATGGATAATGTGTTAGATATTGGTCCAATGGGATGCCAAACTGGTTTTTACCTCGCAGTATTAAACAATGATAGCTTTGAAGATATTGCTGAAGCTTTAGAAAAAACATTAAACGATGTGCTAGAAGCAGATGAAGTACCAGCTTGTAATGAAGTGCAATGTGGTTGGGCTGCTAATCATAGTCTTGAAGGAGCAAAGGATATTGCTTCTAAGATGTTAACAGGCAAAGATGAATGGCATATTGTGTTTGCTGAATAGAGGATAATTTGATGGCTTTATATAGGAATGTGCACCAGTTGATTGGAAACACACCATTAGTAGAATTAACGAATTTTGCCCTACCAGAGGGTGTGCACTTATTTGCGAAGTTGGAGTTTTATAACCCAGGTGGAAGTGTAAAGGACCGTCTTGGGCTGGAGCTACTGCAAGATGCATTAAATTCAGGTAAATTAAAACCAGGTGGTACTATTATTGAACCAACTGCTGGGAATACTGGGATTGGACTTGCGCTTGCAGCACTAAACAAGGATGTAAACATTGTGTATTGTGTCCCTGAAAAATTTAGTGTAGAGAAGCAAGCATTGATGAAAGCATTGGGTGCTGAAATTATACACACACCAACGGAAGACGGTATGAAAGGTGCGATTGCGAAAGCGGAGCAATTAGTAAAAGAAACGCCTAATAGCTATTCGCCACAACAATTTGCTAATCATGCTAATCCTTTGGCTTATTATAAAACGTTAGGTCCAGAGATATGGAACGACCTTAAAGGCGATGTCGGAGTATTTTTAGCTGGAGCAGGTACTGGTGGAACGTTTATGGGAACTGCAAGGTATTTGAAAGAACAAAATGCCAACGTCAAAACAGCTATTGTAGAACCAGAAGGATCGATTATTGCAGGTGGCGAATCAGGACCACACGAGACAGAAGGTATTGGGATGGAGTTTTTACCAGACTACATGGATCCAGAATATTTTGATTCCATTCATACCGTAACGGATAAAAATGCATTTCTTTACGTAAAAGAATTAGCTAGGAAAGAAGGGCTCCTTGTAGGGAGTTCCTCAGGCGCAGCCATGTACGCTGCATTAGAAGAAGCAAAAGCAGCAAAACCAGGTACGAATATCGTAACGATATTTCCAGATAGTAGTGAAAGATATTTAAGTAAAAACATTTATGAATTCTAAAGTGTGAAGCTTAAGACAAGGCTTCACCTTTTTGTAGGAGGTACACGATGAAACGCAAAACGAAAATGGTTCACGGAGGCATTACTGGTGACGAAAAAACTGGTGCGGTTTCTGTACCGATTTATCAAGTGAGTACGTATAAACAAGAAGCAGCAGGTAAACACACTGGTTATGAGTATTCTCGAACAGGAAATCCTACGAGACATGCACTTGAAACAGTGATTGCTGAGTTAGAAAACGGCAAAGCGGGTTTTGCCTTTGGATCAGGTATGGCAGCCATTACTTCTGTAATGATGCTAATGAACACAGGAGATCACATCGTAATGACAGATGATGTCTACGGTGGATCTTATCGATTAACCACAAAAGTACTGAACCGTTTTAATTTGGATCATACCTTTGTCGATACTAGCAATCCAGAAAAAGTAAAAGAAGCAATCAAACCAAACACAAAGGCCTTATTTATCGAGACACCAACAAACCCATTATTGAAAATAACAGACCTAAAGAAGATGGCTGATATCGCAAAAGAAAATGATCTTCTTTTAATTGTAGACAATACGTTTGCAACACCATATTGGCAACAACCAATTGACTTAGGTGCAGATATTGTAATCCACAGCGCAACGAAATACATCGGTGGACACAGTGATGTTGTATCTGGTTTAGTCGTTGTAAACGATGACAAGGTAGCGGAGGATCTTCACTTTATTCAAAATTCTGTTGGGGGTATCTTGGGACCACAAGATTCATGGTTGCTAATGCGTGGTATTAAAACATTAGGCCTTCGAATGGAAGCAATTGAAAAAAACACGCATGAATTGGTGAAGTTTTTGGAAAATCATCCACAAGTAAGTACGATTTATTACCCAGGACGCCTAGAGCATAAAGGTCATGACATTGCCAAAACACAAGCGGACGGCTTCGGAGGTATGATCTCCTTTGATGTAGGCAGTGCAGAGAAGGCTGATCAAGTGTTAAGTCGTGTTAAATACTTTACACTTGCAGAAAGTCTTGGTGCTGTAGAAAGTTTAATTTCTATTCCTGCCAAAATGACACATGCATCTATTCCTAAAGAACGTCGTGAAGAACTAGGCATTACAGATGGATTAATCCGCGTGTCTGTAGGCATTGAAGATATCGAGGATTTAATGGAAGATCTTAAACAGGCAATGGAATAAATAAAGAAGCAGTCTTCTCTCAGAAGTCTGCTTTTTGTATGTTTCAATTTAAAAGGGAATTATCAAAATAATCATAGCAGCTGCATGGAAAAACATGTAAAATAAAAAGAAAATAATGTGGAGGTAATGAACAAACATGAACGAGGCGATAAGGCAACGTAAAACGTATGTTAGTTTATCATTGGTCTGCTTTCTTCTGGGTATCCTTTCGTGGTTACCAAATTTTCTTTTTCAATATGGTTTTGCTTATTGGATGCTCACGTTCATTATTAATCCAATCGGCATTGTATTCGGTGTGTTCGGGAAAAGTAAGTTTTGTGTAATTCTTAATGTAATCATGACATTTAGTTTCTTTATTTTTATGTTTGTGGGGTCCATCATCGAAGCTTTCGTTCATTAACAAAGTGATTCTTGCTTGAAACGGTGATACAATAAAAAAAGAGCTTAACAAGGAGTGTGAATCATGACAGAACGAGTAATTCAATATTTAAAAGACAACAAGGAAAAACATTTGGCAAAACTTAATGAATTTTTGTCAATTCCAAGTGTTAGTACGGATAGTGTACATAAACAGGATGTTGTGGAAGCGGCTAATTTTGTTGCAGCGTATTTAGAAGAGATTGGGTTTGAAACCGTTGAAGTGCAAAAAACAAAAGGGCATCCACTTGTTTTTGCAGAGTGGATGGGTGCTGGAAAAGATAAACCAACTGCCCTATTCTATGGACACTATGATGTCCAACCAACAGACCCAGTAGAACTATGGAAAAGTGAACCGTTTAAACCAGAGGTTCGCGAAGGACGATTATATGCACGTGGGTCTAGTGATGATAAAGGACAAGTATTCATGCACTTAGCCGTGTTTGAAGCGTTTATGAAAACAGAAGGAAAGCTACCGATTAACATCAAGGTTTGTATTGAAGGAGAAGAGGAAATTGGTAGTGAAAACCTTTACGAGATCCTTAAGACTAAAAAAGAACAATTTAATGCAGACTTTGCAGTGATCTCAGATTCAGGAATGGTTGCAAAAGGACAACCTACGATTTTATATGGCCTAAAAGGATTTACGGGCCTAGAGTTTACCTTAACTGGCCCCTCTAGTGACCTGCATTCAGGTATTTATGGTGGTGCGGTAAGAAATCCAGCAATGGCAATGGCGCATTTAGTTGCTTCGTTAAAAGATGAAAATGAAGTTGTAAAAGTAGCAGGATTTTATGATGATGTAGAACCTATGACGGATGAAGAGCGACAATTAATTAAAGAAGTACCTGGAGAAAATTACACAGAAACAGCGGGAGTAACAGAAACTGTCTCTGAGCAAGGGTACACAGCAAAAGAGCATACAATGGCTCGTCCAACATTAGAGATCAATGGCATGTTTGGTGGATACCAAGGAGAAGGAACGAAAACGATCATTCCATCAACTGCAACGGTTAAACTAACCTGCCGACTTGTGCCAGGACAAGAACCAAATCATATTCAAGAATTATTAGTGAAGCACTTGGAAAAACATGTTTTACCTGGTGTTACATTAAACATCAAGCGTGAACCATTATCGGCAAAAGCGTATAAAGTCGATCCTAATCATCCGTTAATAGAGAAAGCCGCGGTTAGCTATGAAAAAGCTTTCGGGAAAGAAGCGGTATATGTTCGTATGGGTGGATCTATTCCAGTAGTCGAATGGATTGATTCTGAATATAAGATACCAGTAGTGTTGTTAGGTTTTGGTACACCAGAAGATCGTCTCCATTCTCCAAATGAGAGTTTTCCATTAGATAGCTTTGAAAAAGGGATGGAAACATTGGTTTATTACTATGCAGAAGCAACGAATTTAGAATAAATAATAGCCTCCTTTTGATCAGACTAGCTTCCCCATGTTAGGGAAAACTAAATTTGATTAAAAGGAGGTTTTTTTGTGGTTAATCAAGACTTCGATAAATTCATTAATGAACAAGAAAAACACAAGAGCATTTCCCCAGGCAAACCTGATCGACAACAAGAAGGGAATAATCCAAAGGCGAATCAAAGAGGAAACACGGAAAAAAATGTTGGTGCTTCTGGTAAAGAGATATAATCTTTTAGCACGGGGTGTGGATTCTCCAACCTCGTGCGTTATTCTTTTGTCAATTCCATTGTCCCATAATGAAACAGAGAAGTTTTTCGCTTGTGCTGTATAAACCCTAGTTGTGTAAACCGCTCACTTTGCCAATGGTCTTTTAAAATAATCCGTTGTCTAGCTACTCGCTTTGCTTCATCTATGACCTTGGCGGTAAGGGGAGCCATAACGGCTTGTCCTCTTATTGAATTAATCCCATGAGAGGTATCTATCGTTTCATGGAACATCGGATCAAAGTATATTACATCAACAGAACCTGTTTTTGCCTGTTGTAAAAAAGACAAATGATCTCCATATACAACATGAATGCGTCTCATTGCTTGATCAAAATCTGAATTTCCGGTTGTGAAAGACGATAAACCTTCATTTGCTAAGAAAAATAATAATGAATTTCCTTCTATCCCAGTCACTGAACCACTATCCCCAACTGCAATGCTTGCTATAATGCTGTCTGAAGCAAGCCCTAACGTACAGTCTAAAAAAGACATCCCACTTGTTAGCTTAGCAGCCTTAACGAGGGATTCTTCTTCACCTTTAAACATTCGTTTTGCCCGAACCATTGCTAAATTTGGATGAAAAAACAACTTGGCATTGTCATGAAGAGGAGCAATATAGATACGATCTTTTCCAACAACAATAACGTCATCTTGGTGCTTTTGTTGTAAAGATTCAACAGAAACCCCATTCCGCTCTTTGTATGGTAGTTCATATTTCATAGATAGTTCTTTTGCTTTTGCTATTAATTCATTGGACGTTCGTCCTGCAGTAGTAATGATCATCTATTCCCGATCCTCTTTTTATAATAGTTTAAGATTATTATACACAAAAAAACTAACTCTGTTTTTAGAGCTAGTCAAAGGGGACATTATATAGGGTTTGGTTACGTTCCTTTTCCCATTTTATCTATTCTCCTCTTTAGCCTTTTTCTCTGCTTGTAAAAAGGCAAATACGAGAATTAGTGCAAATATAAGTAACAAAGAACTAGATAGATATTGTTGATAAACAACGGATGATAAGATACTTGTTAAAATCATTAGAGAAACCATGATTCGCCAAATGACACGATAATTTAATTTCATTTATTTCATCTCCTTCCACCAGTCTAATCTAATTTGTTTTGTAATTACTACGGAATTTTGATCGATACCTAATAAAAAAGGGTGATATACCAGACAAGATCCACAGGGAAAATATATTACTTATGAATATAAAAAGTACAGGTAAATCGAACAGATAGATAACGAAGACATTCATAATTGCTATTGGCATAGCAATTAAACTAATGACAAGAATAGATGATCCTTCTAACTCGTGTTCTGTACTACACGTATTACAATAAATAAGTTTAGCATTCTTTACATTATATTTATATAATTCCCACCATTTAAATGAGCGCTGGCATCTCTCACATTTTTGCAAACGGACCCTCTCCTTACGAACCTACATCATAACTATATATTAGCATAAATATCCATCTGTACTGGTTTGAAGTGTAGAATTTGTGAAAATCACTCCATCTAATTGGTGAAAAAAGTGAAACCTTCTTACTTTGGAAACGTAGAATTTTAGAACGAGGGGGGATTTTGTGAAGAAAGTTATAGTAGCAATTGCGACGTTAGCTATATTGGTAGCTGTAAACTATGGTATTACTATACTCTTTAATCAAAACTATATCGATTTTTCATTTGTTGTAGGTATGTTAGGTGCTGTAACAATACGTTTTTTCAATTCTTCAGGTGGCTACACAAGTAAAAATTTAGAGATGATCGGACAGGGAATTACAGGAATAAAAATGGAGCAACAAGATAAAAAGTTTGAACCGAATGTTGCTTTCTATATAGCAATACTATATTGCGTAGTAGCATTGATTGTAACGTTTTTCTATTATAAGGATTACTTTATATAAATTCCTTATTATTTTACATACTCTTTAATCAATGTTGATGGAGGGGGCTTCCCTCTTCAACATGTTGATTTCGCTAGTCTCCCTATTTATATCTATTCATGCTTTTCCTCTATATATCATTAGCTTCTCTCCATTTTCCTAAGATCACTGGAATATTTCTTTAGTTGTTTTGCTTATAACGAGGGCTAACATGTTATCCTAATTTTAGTGCTTTGTGGTCATCCTTAACCCATCAAAAGATATTACCTGTATCTTTTATCAATTGTTGTAAGGTTAGAATAGAATGTTGAGTAATTTTTGTTGAAAATAAACCACATTCAAGCGTAAAATGAAAAGTACCTGTTTTAACAAAAATAACTATTATGTTGACATTCATACCCTTAAGGGTATAATATCTTATTGTTAATTGTGCACATATAGATAGGGGGATTACCTATGGTTATTGGAACTTTTTCTCTAATTATCATTATATTCTTATATGTTTTGTATTTACGGTACTTTCCCATTAAAGGGATACCTTGTATAGATGTAAACAGCGATCAAATAGAACAGTTGAAATTAAAACTGGATATTCGGGATTATAATTCTTCTTCAAAACGTGAAGTAAAGGGATCAATCACCATGCCGGTTGCTTATTTAAAAAGATATTATCGTGAGATTCCATCTAAAGAGGTGCACGTGATCGCATCAGACGTTATGGAAAAAAACTTAGGCATAAGATTCTTAAGAAATAAAGGATTTAAAGTCTCTAGTTATACAATCACGGATTGCAAGTGTGAATAACATTATGTAAGGAGGAATACTAAATGGAATATACCGACCAGATGAAGAATAGGGTCAAACGTATTGAAGGACAGTTACGAGGTATTTTGAAGATGATGGAAGAGGAATCGGACTGTAGAGATGTCATTACACAAATGTCTGCGGCGCGAACAGCTATTGACCGTACGATCGGTGTGGTTGTAAGTTCCAATTTAGTGAGTTGTGTTCGTGAAGCGGAAGAAAATGGTGAGAACTCGGAGAAAATTGTGAAGGAAGCTGTAGATTTATTGGTGAAGAGTCGATGAAAAATACTTTTACTTTTTTAAACGATATGGATAAGAACACAGCTAGGATTCATTTGACTTTGATTCTAAATTATAAAGATTTAATTACATGAACAGATAAGTAATAAACAGAGAGCCCACTTACCCCTTAGTGGGCTCTTTTTGTATGCGTATTTTTTATCTATCCGATATTATTTAATGTTGAATGTCCAAGTTTTTCATCTTTTCTCATTTGCATCATATAGTATAGGTAACACTTCTTCTAAAGGGGGAATTCGTTTTTGAAACAGGCTGATCATAAACAATTAGAAAGAGCGATTGAAGAAATAACTGAAATTGCAGAAGGTTTCGGTCTTGACTTTTATCCAATGCGATATGAGATATGCCCTCCTGAGATTATTTATACATTTGGTGCATATGGTATGCCTACTAGATTTTCGCATTGGAGTTTTGGTAAACAATTTCACAAAATGAAGCTTCAATACGACCTAGGGCTAAGTAAAATTTATGAGTTGGTTATTAATTCAGATCCGTGTTATGCATTTCTATTAAACTCTAATAGTCTGATTCAGAACAAACTAATTGCTGCTCATGTTCTTGCACATTGTGATTTCTTTAAGAACAACGCTCGTTTTCAAAACACACAAAGGAATATGGTTGAAAGTATGTCTGCTACAGCTGAGCGTGTATCTGCTTATGAAAAAGAATATGGGATAGAGGAAGTGGAATCCTTTTTAGATGCTGTACTCGCCATTCAGGAGCATATTGATCCATCACTCGTACAAGGTCATCTTGATTGGGATGCGGAAGAATTAGAAGACATCCCTATAAGGAAAGAAACACCATATGATGATTTGTGGAAGTTAGATGATTCAGGTAATGCCAATAATAAAACACCTAGAAAAAGGATAAAGAAACTTCCTCCAAGACCAGAGAAAGATTTGCTTTTATTCATTGAAGAACATAGTCGTCATTTGGAAGATTGGCAACGAGATATTCTCACCATGATGCGAGCGGAAATGCTATATTTTTGGCCACAGTTAGAAACTAAAATTATGAACGAAGGATGGGCCTCCTATTGGCACCAAAGAATCCTCCGCGAAATGGATTTAACTACAGATGAGGCGATAGAATTTGCATCTTTAAATGCTGGTGTAGTTCAACCATCAAAGACACAAATTAACCCATACTATCTCGGGGTGAAAATGTTTGAAGACATTGAAGAACGTTTTGATAATCCAACAGATGAAATGAAACGATGGGGAGCTAAGCCGGGTAAAGGTCGAGAAAAGATGTTTGAAGTGCGTGAGATTGAGTCGGATATATCATTTATCAGAAACTACTTAACAAAAGAATTTGTGGATCGTGAAGATTTATATTTATTTCAAAAGCAGGGCAATGAATATAAAATTACGGATAAGAACTGGGAGAATGTCCGAGATCAACTAATTACGATGAGGCTCAATGGTGGATTTCCGTATATTACAGTTCAAGATGGTGACTATTATCATAATGGTGAGTTGTACTTAAAGCATCACTATGAAGGAGTCGAGCTAGACCTGAAATATTTAGAAAAGACACTGCCTTATATCCATCAACTTTGGGGTAGAACTACTCACATGGAAACAGTAATCGAAGATAAACATGTATTATTCTCATATGAAGGCAATAAAGTAGTAAAGAAATACCTTTAAAAAGCAGGCGTTAGCCTGCTTTTTTAATTTGGGAAAAGTTATGTTTAGTGGTAACACTAAACACAATTGACGTGACTAGATTTGAATTGTGGAACATAGAAGATCAAATGGAATCAAGAGAACCGTCCCCATGTTTCCATTGTGGCACGTCCGGGGGAAGTTTATAATGGAGATCAGTAAGACTTATTAATCAATGACTATCAGAACCCAATGCAGTAATAAGGAATTTTGTTAAACAAAAGAAAGTGGGGGATAGAATGGGATACATAGAAGAGTTAAGGGATTTAGTTGGACATCGCCCACTAATTTTTGTAGGTGCTTTAGCAATCATCGTAAACGATAAAGGTAAGATTCTGTTGCAACAACGTACCTATCCCAACGGCGTGTGGGGATTACCAGGTGGATTAATGGAACTTGGAGAATCTACTGAACAAGTGGCCAAACGCGAAGTATTAGAAGAAACAGGACTGACGATCGACAACTTGCAATTGCTAGATGTGTATTCAGGAGCAGATCAATTTGTGAAAGCAGAGAAAGGGGATGAGTTTTACGTTGTGACGGTGGCTTACTATACATATAGTTATCAAGGAGAATTAGTAATTGACCCGGATGAATCGATAACATGTTCTTTTTTTGATGCTAATAACATGCCAGATACCATGGTTCGAAGTCACCGTGCAGTACTTGATGCGTTTTTAGAGAGACAAGGGGCAAAAAACTAAAAGAAATATACGCATGAAGATGATAAATTATCATCTCCATGCGTGTGTTTTTATTTTTTATTTTTATTTCTAACCTGATTCATATCTTTTGTACCTTCAGTGGTTAGCGCTTCTTCCTCGCGGTCATCCTTATCCGTACCATAATGAAAATTTGTAAGCTTACCAGTGTCTTTTGGTTGGAACGGTTTATCTGCCATAGTATTTCCTCCTTCGTGTAGATACAACTTTATTATTTTTTGATTGTATCTATTTTATGCAATAGGAAGGGAAATAGGGGGGAATGATTTTATGAAAAAGTTGTTGTTAAGACTGCGTATTTATAGAATCAGCCCTGAATTCGGACGAGGAGAGCAAGCGTAAGTCAATAGAAGTCAGAATCAGTCCTGAATTCGGACAAGGAGAGCAAGCATAAGCCAATAGAAGTCAGAATCAGCCCTGAAATCGGACAAGAAGAACAAGCATAAGCAAATAGAAGTCAGAAACAGTTACGGTCAAATAAAAAAAGTAAACATCCCATGAAAAAGTTATACAAAATAGAATGAGGCAGCACCCGTTATCATTGGGCACTGCCTCAACCTACATTCTTTAATGGAATTAGATACTTTCTATCAAGTCTGACACCCTAAAAAGAAGACTAATAATGCAATGCGTGGTTAATCGTTTGTTGTAGTATATGCATTACGTGTTCATCGTCTTGTGAATAATAGATCGATTTTCCATCGCGTCTATATTTCACCAGCCTGAGATTTTTTAGAAATCGTAATTGATGTGATACATTTGACTGTCTCAGTTGAAGAGTTTCTGAAATATCATTCACCGAAAATTCCCCTTCAAAAAGTAAATGAAGGATTCGAATTCTAGTCGGATCTGCTAATGCTTTGAACGTTTGCGAAACGATAAATAAAGTTTCTTCATCAAGTTCCTTATATTCTGGATTATTCAGTTCCTCAACCATTGTTTACTTCCCCTTTATATCTAGTTACATGACTGTTCATGCTCTTGAATTTTCGATGTTTCGCCTTCCATTTGAATCGTTGTATGTTTTAAATGAAATTCATCCTGCAAAACATGTGATATTTCATGTAAAAGGTCATCACGATTTATATTTTCTTTCACTACTAGATGACAACTTAATGTTGGAAAGTCGGAAGTAATTGTCCATATGTGTAAGTCATGGACGTTTTTCACCCCTGGGAAGGAAAGGAGTTTCTCTTCTACTACTTTAAGATCAATATGACTAGGTTTTCCTTCCATCAACACATGAAAAGAGTCTTTGGTTACACGCCATCCACTTATTAAAATAAGAATAGCAACGATGACACTTGCAATTGGGTCTGCAATGTTCCAACCTAGGAATATGATTAATAGTCCGGCTATAATTGCACCAACAGATCCTAATAAGTCACCCATAACGTGGAGAAACGCACTGCGCATATTTAAATTTCCATGCGTATCTCCTTGCATTAAGATCCATGCAACAACAATGTTAACAATCAGACCTATAATAGCAATGAATAACATTCCGCCACTAACATTTGGTGGTTCTAAGAAACGATGGTATGCTTCCCAAAAAATATATAGGGAAATAGCAAGTAATGTTAGGCCATTAATAAAGGCGGCTAATATCTCCAAACGTTTGTACCCAAATGTCTTTGTAGACGAGGAAGCCTTTTCGCCAATTTTTATAGCTAGCAGGCTTAACCCTAATGCAGCCGCATCACTTAACATATGCCCTGCATCCGATAATAATGCTAAGCTATTTGTTACAAGGCCACCAATTACTTCAACAACCATGAAAGAAGCAATTAGAATAAAGCTAATGAATAAAGCTTTTTTATTGGCACCATGGTGATGATTATGACCATGGTGGTGATCATGACTATGTTCATGCCCCAAAAATATCACCTCATTATACTCATATGTTCATATATTCATATGATAACATGAAATATGTAGTAGCAACATATGTAAGTATAAAAAAAGTGTGACAGTTACCTTTGCTCCACAGGTAAGTGAACAGGTACATCAAAATACCATATAAAGAAGAAGGCAATTGGCACGGAAATGATATAAGCAATTAATGGCCTTTTATAAAATAACCAAAGCATCGGGAACATAAAGATATCAAATCCAGCTGACCAGGCTAAGCTCCAACCATATTGATAATCAATATGAGAGGTTAGGCTCATAATCCATTCTATTGCAACAAAAATTGTGATCCACCAAACATAATGGCGAAGAACCTTCACTTTTCCAGTTGGATAATTGCCTACAAATAGTAGTGCACAACCAGGAAAAACAATAAAGGTGTACAACATTTCTGTAAGTGTGTGATTGGAAAGGAAATCAGAATCTAAGCGCCATAAAAAATAGCTTGCTGTTAAAAAATTATAAGTAAGATTACCGATTGCAAAATAAAGCATAACCGTATGGTACTTTTTCCAATTTCTCCAATCACCCCAACGCCAAACCGAAAAGATTACAAAGAGGGTAATAACTACATGCATCAAAATCATTCCTTAAAAAAGATGTTCAATATACTTACAAGTATGTGTAATTTTGATGAAAATATGAAAGCAGTACTTAATAGTAAAAAATAGGTAATTATTTAACAAAATAATTACAATAGTATTAAAATTTAAATTCTATTTCTTTCCTAGGGTGGTTATTATTGTTATAATAAATAAACTATAATGGATATAAACTTATGGAAGCGAAAGGGAAAAATTATGGTAAAGTCAAAAGAAGAATTAGAGAAGAAATTTCATATGAAGCACAATAATCTTTCTAGTGGTGGACATATTTTATATGTGTATGATGATGAAAGAAAATATGTGGACAACTTGTTTAATTATATTGTTGAAGGGTTAGAAAATAAAGAACACATCATTGTGTTTGAGTCTGATGTCCGTGTTACTCAGATGCAAGATAGAATAAAAAAACATGCAGTAGCAAAGCATCTAATTGATCAAGTAATTTTTTTGAAGGAAGATTGGCTGTATGAGAATCAAGAACAATCTTATGACCTATTTACGAACCTTGCTGATCAATACATACAAAATGAAATTCCGTTAAGAACATGGGGAAATGTAAAGGTAGGTCATCCCGAAAAGACTTTAACATATGAATCAGACTGTAATGACTATATTTGTAAGCAACAATTTTTTTGCGTTTGTGCATATAATGGTCGAGAAATCTCAGCAACGCTTCTTACAAAACTACTTACTGTTCATGAGTATTTTATGACAGACGATTCATTAGTACCTTCAAGTTATTTTCATCATAATCCTAAGTCAGTCCCTTCTATTACGGAACAAATTAAGCTAGAACGTAGAGCGGAAAATGAATTACTAAGATCTGAACAACTGACGTTTGCAGGTCAATTTGCAGCAGGCATTTGTCATGAGATTAGAAATCCATTAACGACAATCAAAGGTTTTTTTCAGTTGCTAAAAGAGGATAATCTTAATGATATGTACTATCAAGTTATTGAAAAAGAGTTAGATCGGATTCAGCAGATTACGAGCGAATTACTCCTATTAGCCAAGCCACATTCTGAAGAAAGAGAACACCATAATTTGGCAGAACTAGTGAATGAGGTAATTATCTTGTTAGAATCGCAAGCAATTATGAAAAGTATCATAATTGAAACAAATATACATGAAGAAGATTTGATAATTGATTGTGAAGATACGAAAATAAAACAAGTCATTATAAATGTTGTGAAGAATGCAATTGAAATTATGAATAAAGGTACTATAACTGTAGAAGTGGGTAAGAAAGATCGGTTTGCCCAGTTAAAAATAAAAGATGAAGGACCAGGAATACCAAGAGATGTCATAGATAAAATAGGGCAACCATTTTTTACAACTAAAAAAGAAGGAACAGGACTCGGATTAATTATATCTTTTAACATTATTAAGAGTCACGGTGGTACGGTTGAAATCGATAGTGAAGAAGGAAAAGGGACAATATTTACTTTTTCATTACCATTAATTTAGCATTTATATTATATACTACATAATCCTATTTCAAAATAAAAACAGCATGGTTACTCATGCTGTTTATTTATATTCAAAAGTATAACGTAGTTAAGCGCGGTGGTCTCTATCTTTTTGTTGAATGTATCTTTTCAAGTGTATAGAATGAATTATCCTGATTAACGGTCGAATACTGTATTGTACACTTGCAATTACAAAGAGCCATATTCCTATGTTCTTCAGGGACTCATAAAAAAACAAAATGCTTCCAATGAGGAACCATAAAGCAATGAGAAAGTCATTGATATTGTATATGATTTGATAAGACTTTTTGAAAAATAAATCATATTTGCCAAGTAGAACTTCAACATAATCATTATCTCTTCTGTTCTGCATCTAGATGAATCATCCTTTCGTTTGTGATTTACTCTTTTACCTATACCACATAAGGACTCATCTGTAACATTAACGATTTAGATTGAAATAATATAAATAACAATACATAATATGAAAACAACCATACTAACAAAGATTAGCGCGAACTTTCTTGAAGTATTTGCAGTCTGTATTTCTTTCCAATTAACTGGCTTAATACCACTGAACCAAAATACAAGAATAGCCGATAAAATAATGGAGCTTATATTCACTAATAAAAGAAGTAAAGGGGTAACGGATGCTGTCCAATTACTAGAACCAAGCATCATACCAAACACTACAGTAGGCGGTAATAGTGCTACAGAGACCATTACACCAACAAGTGCCTCTGATACCCTTTTAATAAAAGATAATGCCCCAGCTGCTCCAGCTGCTAAAGCAACTGCAATATCCATCATTTCAATTTGAGTGCGAGCTTGGAATTCATCACTTTCCACTGGTAACTCTAAGAAAAAGCCTACAGCAGCTGCAATACATAAAGGTACTACTAGTCCGTAGAGTGATGTGATTACGCTTTGACGCATTAATTTATAATCACCTAAAATAGCAGCGAATGCTAAAGAAGTAAATGGTCCAATCAATGGGGCAATCACCATTGCTCCGATGACAATTGCAGGGCTATTTTTAATGATTCCTGCTGTCGCAACAATTGCAGATAATAATAGAAACCAAGTAAAACTTCGTGTAATCTCGCTTGAGGAATGAACAACTGTATATAACTCGTGTCTACTTGCACGGAGCAGCTCAGCTTTTTTTTCTTGGTTATCATTAGTAGATGGATTGTTATCTTCTTCATCTTCGACTCGAGGGATATAGGTGTGAACGTTATATAGTAAAGCATGAAGATGCTCATCGTGTTTGGCTTCCATCTCTAAAAAATTTAGGATTTCTTCAGAAAGTGTCTTTTTTACAAGTATTCGTACTAATGATTGGTCATCCGATGGATCGGTATGCCAGTAAGAAATGGTACTATATTCTTCAATCTTTTCCAATAGCTTTTGAAGTGACTGCTTAGGGATATAAACTTCAATTAGTTGTAGTTCCATTGATTCCACTCCAGTTTCACAGAAGAATTAATTCGTAGTATGTGATGATAAACAAATTAATATGTAAGCAGAGGTTAGTGGTTACTAAGCTGGAAATTCATTCTGACGGTTTATTTAGTTTTAAATAAGTGAACGATATTATTGTATAATAATAAAGTGAAAATGCTTAAAATAATAATGGAAAGTTAACGTTTGTCTAATAGGAGGAAAAAATTGTTTATTGCAATAGCTTTTTTCATAGTCATGTCTTTTTTTCTATCTGGTAGTGAAACAGCTTTAACAGCTGTTAATCGAACAAAAATCCAATCCAAAGCAGAGAGTGAGGATCCGAAGTCACAACGACTGCTAAAACTTATATCTAATCCAAATGAATTGATTACTGCCATTTTAATTGGCAACAATATATCAAATATTATGCTTCCTACCCTTGTTACCATTGTAGCCATTGATCGAGGGATTAATGTTGGAATTGCGACGGGGGTACTTACAGTTGTTCTGATTATTTTTGCAGAGGTACTGCCAAAGTCAATTGCAGCTACTTTTGCAGATAAAATTGCTTACATGGTTGCTCCTGCAATACGTATTTTACTTATTATTACGAAACCCCTGACTTTTCTTTTATCGAAATTTACAAATGCAGTTATCAGATTCCTTTCCAAAGGAAAAGAAAACGAGGCTACTGTTTCAAAAGAAGAATTAAAAACAATGGTTGACATTGCGCTTACAGAGGGTACATTCCACCATGAGGAAACGCATCATATTAAAGGTGCAATTGATTTTTATAGCAAGGACGTAAGGGATGCACTAAAAACACCCCGAATTGATATTCAAGGTATTCCATCTGATGCTACCTTTGAAGTAGCAAGAGAAATAGTACTATCGAACAACTATACACGATATCCAGTATATAAAGATAACATGGATCACATTGTAGGGGTATTTCATTCCAAGCTCTTATTGGAATGGTCGATAAATCCTGCCAAGCAATTAAAAGATTTTGCTGATTTAGATCCTTTATTTGTGTCAGAAACGGCTTCAATCGAAAAAGTTTTTAAAATGATGTTAAAGGAGAAAAAGCACCTCGCTATTGTTATTGATGAATATGGTGGGACAACAGGTATCATCACTAATGAAGATATTATCGAAGCCATGATTGGGCTTGAGATAGAAGATGAGACCGATGAAGAAGAAGATGTACTGATTGATGAACTAACAGAGTCCCACATCATATGTCATGGGAAGTTAGCAATCCGCCGACTAAACGAAGTGTTTAAAACAAAAATACCTGAAGATGAGGATATACTAGCAGGTTTTTTACTTAAGGAGTTTGGCTATATACCAGATGAGGAAGAAGATCTTGAGTACCACCATCTACATTTTGTTATTAAGAAAGTGGAGGAGAATAAGTTAACACAAGTGGAAATTACAAAAAAAATAAACCAAAGTAATTAGAAGAAGCAGGCATTTGTGCTTGCTTTTTTTTATTTGCATTAATTCTTTCATAAAGACAAGCATATACATCTACAACACATTCTGTTAACAAAGTTGGTGTTGTATTGTATTTTTTAAAGAAAGGACTAGCCATTGTTATAGGCAGTATTTTACTGGCAATTGGAGTGAATTACTTTTTTGTACCATATCATGTCCTCGATGGTGGAATGATTGGTATTGGCCTAATTGCAAAATATATTTGGGGAATGAAAATTGGGCTTACGATTATCTTGTTAAGTATCCCGATCTTCGTTATTGCGTGGTTTAAATATAGAACGTATTTCTATAATAGCTTACACGGTCTATTAGTATCCTCTTTTTTTATTGATTTGTTTCGTACGATCAGAAGCGCCCCGATTCAACTAGATGCGCCATTTAGTTCTATTATTGGTGGGATATTCGTTGGACTTGGCATTGGGATCATGCTTCGTGTCAAAACGAGTACTGGTGGAACAGACTTGATTGCCCAATTTATTTCGGATTTGTCCGGGATAAATGTAGGAATTATTATATTTCTAATTGATTCGATTGTTATCTTAGTGGGGGGATTACTAATATCAATGAATACATTATTGCTTTCAATTGTTGCCATCCTTGTAGTTGGTATTACAACCAGTATCTATACGTGGAAACCTGCCAAGCATGATGTTGATCAAATTCATTAATGGGTTATAATCTAAGCAGATGGAAAGTATTCATTAAAAGAGGTAGTACGTACTGCAAAAAATGTATAAACTCTGTCGTAAGCCAATATTCTCAAGGAACACGATCACTGACTATAACTTGATCCGAGGGCTAATTACAGTAAGTTAATGAAGAATACAGACAATAATCGGCTCTTCGTTCTCTTTCTTGTCCATAGTTGTGCTAACCTCGGACATCAATAGGCTCTTCGTTCTCTTTCTTGTCCATAGTTGAGACAACTTCGGACATCAATGGGCTCTTCGTTCTCTTTCTTGTCCGTAGTTGAGCTAACCTCGGACAACTATCGGTTCTTCGTTCTCTTTCTTGTCCGTAGTTGTGCTAACCTCGGACATCAATAGGCTCTTCGTTCTCTTTCTTGTCCATAGTTGAGACAACCTCGGACATCAATGGGCTCTTCGTTCTCTTTCTTGTCCGTAGTTGTGCTAACCTTGGACACTAATCGGCTCTTCATTCTCTTTCTTGTCCATAGTTGAGACAACTTCGGACATCAATGGGCTCTTCGTTCTCTTTCTTGTCCGTAGTTGAGACAACCTCGGACACTAATCGGCTCTTCAGTCTTTTTTGAGAGGTGGTTATAGTAAGTGAAGTGCACAATTAACTATAATAAGACCCGAGAGTCATTTATAGTTAGAGAAGAGCACAAACACTGACAGTTAGTTAGTGCACTGTAAAATTTCTTGTTTTCCATATATGTTACGACGCATTTTCCATCAACTCTTTAACACAATCTTATAATAAGTAGAAGCAAAAGCGAGGTGTCCTATGGAAATTATCCAATCAAAGGATTATGAACAGATTGCCCGTTTGAACAAATCGGTCCATGATCTACATCATTCGTGGTATCCTGATGTCTTTAAACCGTATGATTATGAAAATATAAAATATTTCTTTCAGCAAATCATGAAAGAGCCGACATGCAAGTTTTTATTAGTACAAGACGATTCACATGCAGTTGGGTATGCATGGGCTGAAATAATAGAATATAAACACAATCCCTTTAGGAAAGATGTTAAGCTTCTTTATCAGATCGCAATTGATGAACGGTATAGATCAAAAGGATATGGTGAAAAGCTAATGGATGCTTTGTATAGTGTAGCGAGGAAGAACGAAATAAAAAGAATAGAGCTTGATTACTGGGTGCAGAATGTCATGGCCGATACTTTTTATAAAAAAGAAGGTTTCAAAAAGACAAGAGCGTTTGTTTACAAGGAACTCTAATACGACGTTATTAGCTTGACATAAAAACAAACCACTTGGAGCCTATCCAAATGGTTTGTTTTGTCTAATGTTCATACATCATTTTTCTAGTCATGCCACCATCAATAACTAAATTTTCTCCATTGATAAAATTGTTTTTAGGATCAGTTAGAAATAGACAGGCACTTGCGATGTCTGAAGGAGTCCCAACACGCTTAGAAGGGTGTTGATCATGATCGATTTCACGTAATGAATCGTAATTAGTTGTTTCAATCCACCCAGGACTTATTGCATTTACAGTGATATGTTCCTCTTGTAATGACATTGCTAACGCATGCGTTAGCGATGAAATCCCACCTTTTGTCGCAGCATAAGCTTCAGAATTTGCCTCGGACATGGACGCACGTGTAGAAGCAATATTAACAATAGAACCTCCATCTTTATTCGTTCGCATATGCTTTGCTGCTTCTCTGGCACAAAGAAAGGCGCCACGTAAATTTGTATTGATTACGTCATCCCATTCATCCACCGTAATATCAAAAATAGATGTAAAGCGAGAGACACCTGCATTATTGATCAGAACATGTATATGACCAAAATGATTTATTGCCTTGTCCATTAAGTTTACAATGTCTTCGGGCTTCCGAACATCTGCTTGAACGAAAACTGCATTACCATTAAGATCTGTCTGAATTTGTTTAACTGTTTTCCTCCCAGCCTGTTCATCTACATCAGCCACAACGACTTGTGCACCTGCTTCTGCATATGCCATAGCTACTGCTCTTCCAATTCCGTTTCCTGCACCAGTTACGATAACAGTTTCCATATATAACACCTTCTATCATAAATTATTTATGTTGATCCATAGGGAAAGATAAAATAAAGGTTGTACCTTCTCCAAGTTTGCTTTGTATCTCAATTGCCCCATCATGAATATCTACCAGTTTCTTTACGATCGACAATCCTAAACCAGTCCCACCATGTGACCTAGAACGTGATTTATCAACACGATAAAATCTTTCAAACAAATACGGTACATCTTTTTCGGAAATACCTATCCCTGTATCTTCTACAGTTATTTTGATTTGCTTGGAATGTTTAAAAACTCGAACAAGGATGTTTCCCTTTTCTGTGTATCTTGTTGCATTTTCTAACAGGTTCGTTAATATTTGTTCCATTCGTTGACCATCTGCATATAAGACTACACCCTCAGGAGGTGCTTCATATGACACAGTAATTCCTTTGTTTTTGGCTTTTATCATGATTTTATTTATCACCATATCAATGACTTCTGTTATATCTATATCTTCTTTATGAAGGTTTAATTTCCCTTCCTCGATCTTAGATAAATCCATTAAGTCATCCATTAAGTTGTTCATTTGATTTGTTTCTTTTTCAATGATATCTAAATAAGTCTCTTTTTCTTCCTCTGACTGATAGAGCTTTTTCTTCAAGGCGTTGGTGTACCCTTTTATATAGGTAAGAGGTGTTTTTAATTCGTGTGTAATATTAGCAAAGAATTCATTCCGATTTGTTTGATATGTTTCTAGGGTTTGGGACAGGTTGTTGATCGCATTTGCAAGAGATCCAATTTCATCGTTTCCTTTGTAGGTAACTCTCGTACTGAAATCTTTTTTATCTGCAATACGTTTGGTTGCCTTTTCCATTTGTAACAGTGGAGAAGCAAGTTTTATCGACATAAAAAAAGTAAAGCCAATCGCTAATACCACTGCACCAATACTAGCCAAGATTACTAATTTTGTAATATTGTAAACCGATTGATAGGTTGAGTCTAATGATGATAAAAGATAGATACTTCCTGTATAAGTGCTGCCTGCCATGATCGGTTGGGCAACCTTTAAGTATTGGGTGTCGTTATTTATGTATTCTGTATTTATAGGTGTACCTGATTTTAGTAACGATTGTTCTCGGGGAGTCGAAAGGCCCTCTTCTTTTAGTTCGCTTAGTCCTGCCTTTGAAATAATACGCCCATCTGGGTCTATTAAAACAGCTTTCATGCCGGTGACCTCTGTATAAGTATAAATAGAATCCCAAGCATGTTGATCATTTACCGATGTAAAGCTTTGTGCGTATTTTCTAGACAGGTCAATAAGTTGCGATTCTACTTCATTATAAGAGTAGTTAGATACAATCTGTACGATGATGTATCCTAGTGGTATCAAGATAATTAATTGAAGGAAAAGAATAGTAGCTCCTAATTTTGTCACCACACTGTTTAGCTTCATTCCGAATCACCTGAGGAAAATTTATAACCAACACCCCAAATGGTTTTTATCGGTTGCACCTGCAGTCCAGCTTTTTTTAGCTTATCTCGTACATACCGGACGTGCGAATCCACGGTGCGGATATCGACAATGTCATTTAAACCCCATACCTTATCTAGTAATTGCTCTCTTGTGTACACCCAATTTTGATTGGAGGCGAGCAAATATAATAAATCAAATTCTTTTGGCGTTAATTTAAGTGGGATGTTAGACACAAGTACCTCTCTTGATTCAGGCTTTATGATTAGCTCATTTATAGAAAGTATAGAGCCTTCAGTTGATGGGGCAGGAACTCTTCTCAATTGAACGTGTATTCTTGCTGCAAGCTCTTCTGGGTCGAAAGGCTTTACGACATAATCATCTGCGCCGATCGTTAAACCTTCTACTTTATCTTTTGATTCATTTAATGCGGTAAGTAAAATAATAGGGATATCTTTATTGAAAGTTCGTATTTTTTTGCACACTTGTTTTCCGTCTAAATTTGGCATCATAATGTCTAGCAAAACAATATCCACTGGTTCTTTCTCTACTAATTCTATTGCCTCATAACCGTTAGATGCTTCTAATAATTGATAAGAGTCCTGTAAATGAATGCGTAATAACATGCGCATTTGGGCTTCATCATCCACGATGAGAACCTTAGGTTTCTTCATATTTTTCACTCGCATTCCATTAATAATATATTCTTATTCTTCCACTTGATCATAAAGAAAAACACGCATATAGTAAAATGTTTTCCTTCTAAAAAGCAACCGAATCCGCGATACTGTGAAATAGCGCATAGATGCAGGGGGTAAATGTGAACTTTTTATGTCTAAAAATATTTCTTCATACTTTCATCATATTTACATGTCAAAATGATTCATTAGTTAAAGGAATATTTTATGCACTTTATAAACGCTTAAGTTTATTAATTATTTTATTCAAGGCATGTATAGAAAAAGTGGTCCGCTTTAGTTAGAAAGGAGATATTTTTGTGAAGAAAATTCGTCGTCTGCTATTTATTATTCTAATCGCATTAACAACTGTAACCTTAACTGGATGTGAAAATAAACTTGTTGTATTTGATCCTCAAGGACCGGTTGCACGCAATTTATCAGATCTAATTATTTATTCCATTATTTTCATGGCAGTGATCGTAGTAATAGTTTTTATTCTATTCGGAACGATCATTTGGAAATACCGTGAAAGAAAAGACAATATGGATTATGAACCCGAAGAGGAAGAAGGTAGTAAAGCACTAGAGATCACGTGGTTCGTTATACCAGTACTAATTGTTATTGCCTTAACAATCCCAACGGTTATGGTTACTTACGAATTGGAAGGAGTTCCAGAAGGATATGAGGATGAAGAACCTTTAGTAATCCACGTTACATCTGCCGACTGGAAATGGGTATTTAGTTATCCTGAACAAGATATTGAAACAGTTAACTATATCAATATTCCTGAAGACCGCGCTGTGCAATTTAAGATGACTTCTACAGGTACGATGCAGTCATTTTGGGTTCCAGCTCTTGGTGGACAAAAATACACCATGGCTAATATGCAAACGAATCTATATTTAGTAGCTGATAATCCAGGGTCTTATATTGGTAGAAATACTAGTTTTAACGGAAAAGGATATGCACACATGGACTTCGAGGTCTTAGCGCAAACAAGAGCTGATTTTGAAGAATGGGTTGAAGAAGTAAAAGCAACTGCTGATACATTAACAGCAGAGAAATATAAGGAAATTATTAAGCCAGGAAATGTTGGGCGTATGACATTTAATGAGACGCATCTTCAATGGATTGACCATGCTCATGGGTATTCAGAGGAATTTATAGATTTTAGTAACTATAAAGCACCTCATGGTGACCATGGAGACCATGGTGACCACGAAGAAGATGAAACTTCTGAAACACCGGAAGAAAGTAATGGAACTAGTCATGAGGGGCATGACAGTCATAGCAGTCATGGAAATGGAGGCGAGTAAGCATGAGTCTTGATCAAATATTAGTTACTGGTGATCCGATGATCTTAGCATCTCAGATCGCTATCTTAATCACAATGATCGCGCTTATCGTTGGTATTAGCTATTTTAAGAAATGGAAATATCTATGGAGCGAATGGTTTACAACGGTTGATCATAAGAAAATCGGTATCATGTATATTTTAGCTGGTGTAATTATGTTCTTCCGTGGTGGGGTAGATGGCCTGATGATGAAGGCACAGACTTCCCGCCCGAATATGGAATTCTTAGATGCCCAGCATTATGATGAAATATTTACAACGCACGGCGTCATTATGATTTTATTTATGGCGATGCCTTTATTAATCGGTATTATGAACGTAGTAATCCCGCTACAAATCGGTGCACGAGATGTTGCATTTCCGAAATTAAATGCACTTAGCTTCTGGACGTTCTTTGTTGGAGCAATGCTATTTAACATTTCATTTGTTATTGGTGGTTCTCCTGATGCTGGTTGGACATCTTATTTCCCACTGGCTGGTAAAGAGTTTACACCAGGCGTAGGAAACAACTATTACGCAATCTCACTTCAGATTGCTGGTATTGGTACACTTGCAACAGGAATCAACTTTATAGTAACGATTCTTAAAATGAGAGCACCTGGTATGACATTGATGAAAATGCCGATGTTCACATGGACATCACTAGTTACTTCAGTAATTATTGTTGCAGCATTCCCAATTTTAACTGTAGCTTTAGCTTTTATGACATTAGACCGTTTATTCGGAACACACTTCTTTACCGTTGCTGGTGGAGGAGACCCGATGCTATGGTTAAACTTATTCTGGTTATGGGGACACCCTGAAGTTTATATTGTAGTATTACCAGCTTTTGGCATGTTTTCAGAAGTAATTTCAACATTCTCTCGTAAAAATCTTTACGGTTATTCTTCAATGGTTATCTCGATTGTTGGTATTGCATTCTTAAGTATGCTTGTATGGGTACACCACTTTTACACAATGGGTAATAGTGCGGCGGTTAACTCCGTATTCTCCATAACGACAATGGCGATTGCGATCCCAACAGGTGTAAAGATATTTAACTGGTTATTTACGATGCGAAAAGGACGAATTCAGTTTTCAACAGCGATGCTTTGGTCGCTTGCATTTATCCCATGTTTCACAATTGGTGGGGTAACTGGTGTTATGCTAGCGATGGCTGCAGCTGACTATCAATATCACAATACGATGTTCTTAGTGGCCCACTTTCACTATGTATTAATTCCTGGTGTTGTATTCGCCGTATTTGCAGGTCTTTACTACTGGTGGCCGAAAATGTTCGGATTCAAACTTAATGAAAAAATCGGTAAATGGCACTTCTGGTTATTTGTAATTGGATTTAACCTGACGTTCATGCCAATGTTCTTTGTTGGTTTAGACGGAATGACACGTCGTATGTACACGTACTCAGAAGGTCTTGGTTGGGAAGCATGGTTAGGTGTTTCAGCAGTAGGTTCACTTATTATGGCTGCAGGTTTTGCGGCACTATGTTACAACATTTATTGGAGCTTCCGTTTCGCTTCTCGTGAAGTAGGAAATGATCCTTGGGATGCACGTACACTTGAGTGGACAATGGCATCACCTGCACCACATTATAACTTTGCGGTAGTTCCAGAAGTGGATTCGATTGATCCGTTATGGAAGATGAAGAAAAAAGGAATAAAAGCCTTTACGAAAAAAGATTTAAAACCGATCCATATGCCAAGTAATTCAGGCATTCCGATTATAATGGGTATTGCATTTGGTATCGTAGGATTTTTCCTTGTATTCGAATGGTTCACGTTAGCCGCGATTTGGTCACTAGGAATCATTGGTGGACTAATTGCAAACTCCTTTGACTACGATGATGGATATTATGTACCTGTCGATGAAATTACAAAGACAGAAGGATTAGATGATACAGAACGCAAGTGGAAGGGTGATCAATAATGGCTTCAGGAACATCTTTACCATTAGAATATTCAACGAAACAAAATGAAATGAATATATTAGGTTTTTGGATTTTCTTAGGTGCAGAGATTGTACTATTTTCAACATTATTTGCTGGCTATGCAGTGTTAGAACATAACACTGCTGGTGGCCCAGCTGGTAGTGACATATTCATTATGAAGGATGTTATGATCCAAACATTTTTACTATTAACGAGTAGTTTTACATGTAGCTTAGCGATCCACCAAATGCGTAATAACAACTTGAAAGGTTTAATTACATGGTTGCTTATTACAATGGCGCTTGGTCTTGGTTTCTTGTACATGGAAATTAATGAGTTTATTCATTATGTGCACGAAGGGGCAACAATGCAAACAAGTGCATTTCTATCTGCTTTCTTTACGTTACTAGGTACGCACGGTGCACACGTAACACTAGGTATAGGCTGGTTAACGTTATTAATTATTCAACTAGTAAAACGCGGTATAACGCCAGTTACTGCGCGTAAGACTTTTATTATCAGCTTATACTGGCACTTTTTAGACGTTGTATGGATTTTCATCTTTACTTTCGTTTACTTGAAGGGGTTGATGTAGGTTGGAAAAAACAAACAAAATCTTCCCTGGTAAAATGGTCTTTGGTTTCTTTTTGTCGATTGTCATGACTGTATTAGCAGCAATTGTTTTCTATACAGATTTCACTTCATCCGTGAAATTGTGGATCATCGGGGCATTAGCAATATTCCAAGCCGGTGTGCAGTTAATTATGTTCATGCATATGAATGAAGGAAAGTCTGGAATGATTAATACGATTAATATTGTTTATAGTGTGTTTATTGCCGCAGTAATTGTTGCTGGTTCAATCTGGATTTTATCTACTGGTCACGCAGCCCATTACTAATAAAATATATTTGGAGTTTATTTAAACTGCACCTCTCGTAGGTGCAGTTTTTTTGTTAACAAAATGAATAAAAATATGGACTTTATAGCACACATAAATAGAAGTCTGAATACGGTATTCGTGGGATAATTAATATATGTAGTATTTATTTTAGTATTTGCGATTAAACAACGGAAAATAGTGAAAGAATGTAGAAAATGACTGAAAGGGGTTTGCGTTCATGCTTCTATCCTTATTTATTATAACGATGACGGTTTTTGTTGTTTTTGGATTATTAACCTTCATTGAAAAAATTAGTTTCCGCAAAAGAAGAAAAAACTCCTTAGATTCAGAATCTAATTTACCATCCTCCATAATATTCGAGCGAAGGTGAAAAATTATGTTCATACTAAATTAAGAACCGCCTTTTATACAGGGAATTAAAAAGGCGGTTTTTAAATATATCTAGTGTATAACATCATTTTTCTTATCGATGTATAGGCTTCCATCTTTTTGTAATTCTGCATAAAAAACGTCACCAACATCCTTTATTCCAACATCTTCTAGTTGCTTATCTATCCATTTTTTGTCTAAATTTAAATCCTCTAAGTTCTTCTGATTTACGGTACCATCGGAGATAACTTCAGTCGGCATTGGATACACATCATCAGCCACTTTTTGCAATAGCATATCACTTCTTTTAACCGATTGTTTATTATGTTTTTTCATAACAGATAGTTTCCCATCCGTTTCAAAAATGGCATAATCAACATCAGCGATAGAAAAGGCATTTTTTTCTCTAAGTATTGCATTTAATGCATCTATGTCTAATCTTGCTTTTCGAAGTGCCGATTCCATAATTTGTCCATTTTTAATTAGAATTAATGGTTCGCCTTCGATGAATTTTCTTGCTTTCTTTGATTTTATATCAATTAGTCCCATTACAATAGTTAATGCACTCCAACCTGCTAGGGCAATAATACCATTACGAATACTAAGGTTTTGACTTACAACTAAATTAGCTGCAATCGAACCTATTGCAATTCCGGATACAAAATTAAAAAAAGTTAATTGTGATAATTCTTTTCTTCCCATTACTCTTGTTAATCCAAGTAGAACGAAGAAAGACAAACCAATTCGAAGCAATAATTCAGATAGCTCCATTTTATAAGTTCTCCTTTCTAGATAGAAGTACGTTTATCATGCTCGAAAAAATAATGATTATGTAATGAACAAAAGTTAACTGGAGACTAAATTTAAAGTAATAATTTAGGAATCGATACTAGTATGATCTTACTGTTTAAGTGGGTATCACAAGTAGTGATCGAATACATGAAAATACCTTTTCCGAAAAATTCGGGAAAGGTATTTTTGTTAGAATTAAATATTCATAATCCGAGTCTAAAGACAGATAATATAAACAATAAAGATGAAAGGAGTACGACTATGTCAATAAAACGTTTCTCATTTGTAGTTTTCTCGATTATCCTTTTAACTCCTATTATAGTCGGAGGCCATGTGAAGTGGTTTGCAAAGGTACCGGCTGAGAAAGTGCCTATTGAAGAAATACTTTCTCCACTTTTTATAACAGTGTCTCTCTTGGTTGCGGTACTTTTAGCTGTTTTGTCACAAGTCATGAACAAGTTACTGGATATTCCCATTGCTAAGAGAATGGATAAAACACTATCTAATTTAAGAAAGTATTCTAGGCATATTTTAAAATATGGTACTGCATTATCCTTTATTATTCAGGTGCTCTCAGGCTCTATGTTTGCTCCAGACTTTCCAATAACACAAACCTGGGAAGCTGTGGTCATGTGGCTTATTATTGTTGGTTTGTTAATACCTCATCACCTTGCTACCAAATGTGCTGCGATAATAATGCTAGGTTTATTTATCTATCAGTGGACTGATTCGGGCTGGTTCTATATGCTTGATTATGGCTTCTACATTGCCATTATCGGCGTGTTAATATTATGGAATACGAAATTTGAGAATTGGGGTTTCCCATTTCTATATTTAGGCACCGGACTTAGCTTATGTTGGGTCGCTGTAGAAAAATGGGTGTACCCCGGTATGACGGTTGATATTATTCATACACACCAAGTACCAACCTTTGGCTTTGACCCTCTTATATTTATTGTCTTAGCCGCATTTATCGAGTTTGTTGTTGGCTATCTACTCGTTGTTGGAATCTTAAATCGTATTCTAGCGGTTGTAGTAACCATCATATTCATTTTAACTACGACTATTTTTGGAATGACAGAAATCATTGGACATGCTATGATTCATGTTGTATTAATTCTTTTCATTATAGAAGGGGTGTCTTTCTATAATCCACCGGTAAAGATTCATAAAACAAGGTTTGATCAGATGGTCTTTGTTTTTCTTAATTTTATCTTTGTTTTATCAACTTTTATCTTAATTTATTATCGTTTTGCATAAAAATAAGTCAATTTATACACAATTGAAAAAAATCTTTGTGTTATATATAAATAAATGTTGTTGTTTAACTCAACTTCTATCAAAATAGAAGTAGGTGTTAGTACCAAATACTTATGATTGGGGTTTGAATGATGAAAGTTGCATGGATTACTGACAGTACGTGTGGTTTGTCAGCAGAATATATACAAAAACACAATATACATGTCTTACCTATGGTTGTGATTATTGATAATAAAGCATACAGAGAAGATGTAGATATTTCTAAAGAAGGTATCTATGAACTTCTAGAGAACTATGGTGAAGGGGCTAAAACAAGTCAACCTGCATACGGTGAGTTTGTTTCTTTATACGAAAAACTAAAAGAAGAGAAATATGATTGTGCCATTGCTATTCACGCATCAAGCGAATTAACAGGCACATATCAAAGTTCAGTAAGTGCGGCTCAGGAAGTTGATTTTCCTGTTGAGGTAATTGATTCAAGAATCGGCGATTACTGTTTAGGCAAGATGATTGAAAATGGAATTGATCTGCAGTCAAAGGGTAGTTCTTTTGAAGAAATTTCTTCTGTATTAAAGACTTATCCAAATAGCACTGAAATGTATCTACTTCCCAAAAGTTTAGATCAACTAAAGAGAAGTGGAAGGGTCAGTACTACACAGACCGTATTTGCTAACTTATTGCACATAAACCTTATTTTGAAGTTTGATAACGGTAAAGTTGTTGTTGACGATAAAGTTCGTATAAAAAAGCGTGCGCATAAGAAAATCTTTCAAGTACTAGAGGAGGCAATTGCGACCTATCAACTGAAAGAAATTTGTATTTCCCATGCTGGAGTAAAAGAACAAGCACTTAATTGGAAAGAAGAGTTAGAGAGAGTGCATAAGGAACTCAAGATAAGGGTACAGTCGTTAGTTCCAGTAGCAGGTGTACATACTGGACACGGAACACTGTGCGTGTCTTGGATGAAAAAATAATAAAATATGTTGATAAAAAGGATAAGCGATGTCGACATGCTTATCCTTTTTTTACAATTTTATTTGGGAGGGAAGTTATGAATAGTTTTACTGACAAAGCTATTTCTATTATTAAAAGTATTCCAGAAGGGCAAGTGATGACATATGGCCAGATTGCAAGAAGTGCAGGTAACCCCCATGGTGCCAGACAAGTAGCAAGATTATTGCATACCATGAGTAAAAAGCATGGTTTACCCTGGCATCGTGTGATCAATAGTAAAGGCGAGATTAGCCTAAATGGCGAGGGTTTTGAAACACAAAAATATCTGTTGGAAAAAGAAGGGATAGCGTTTAGTTCAAACAGTAGAATTAATTTGACCTTTTATCAATATGAGTTTGCGTATAGTGAATAAGTAATCGAAAGAAACAACAGATGAAGGTGCATATATAACCAATCTTAATTGTAGGTTATTGGCTTTTTTTGTTTGATACGTTAAAGTAGAGTAATAAAAAGATAATTAAAGGAGAGACAGTTATGGGGCAACATTTTGATACAAAATCTGTACATCTAGCATTGAAAAGTACAAACTCCATCGATAGTAAAGTAACCCCTATTTATCAAACATCTGCATTTAAATTTACTGATTTAGAGGATTTAGAAAGCTTTTATCAGGGAAAAAAAGAATATTTATACACACGTGTTGGGAATCCCAATACAGATGAACTTGGAAGTGCTGTTGCTCAATTAGAAGGTGCACCTAGTGGTGTAGCAACTTCTTCAGGGTTATCTGCTATATTGGTAGGTGTGCTATCTGTAGCTAAAGCAGGAGATCATATTCTTGCATCTACAGATATTTATGGTGGGACATATCAATTGTTAGCGAATGAGTTAATTGATTTTGGTATTGAAGTTTCAATCGTTGATTTTGATGATCCACAAGTTGTTGAAAATAATATAAAAGAAAACACGAAATTAATCTATACGGAATCGATTACGAATCCACTACTTAGAGTGGAGAATATACAAGAAGTAGTAACTATAGCCAAAAAACACAATCTCTATACAATGATTGATAATACATTCGCTACTCCATATCTTTGCCAACCATTTGTAGAAGGTGTTGACTTAGTTGTACATAGTGCTACGAAATACTTAGGTGGTCATAGTGACGTAACTGCTGGAGTATTGGTTGGTCAAGAGGAGCTTGTAGCCAAAGCTAAAACAAAAGTTGTTAATATAGGCACCAATCTGAGTCCTTTTGATGCGTGGTTGGCTTGCCGCGGTATTAAGACATTGAGTGTACGAATGGAAAGACATGTGAAGAATGCACAAGCTTTAGCAGATGCACTAATAAACAATGAGTATGTGGATAAAGTTTATTATCCAAAATCGGTCTCACCTAAAGGGAACGGTGCCATTGTATCGATCGATATTACGAACTCATGTGACATTGATACATTCTTCAAATCGCTTGGGTGGGTCAAGATTGTTCCGACACTTGCTGGAGTCGAAACATCCGTTTCCTACCCATTATCTACCTCGCACCGTGCGCTTCCTAAAGAGGCACAAGATGAACTTGGTATTACGAAAGGTTTAATTAGAATTTCAGTAGGTATTGAAGACCAAGCAGATATTATTGCTGCATTTGAACAGGCGATTGCTATTTCTAAAAAATAATAAACAAAATGAAGCATGGGAGAGTAGTTCCTATGCTTTTTTACTTGAATATATGGGCAAGAACTCACCCCACACTCCGTACGCTAACGTCAGACTTTGTTTTTTTCTTTCCTCCACCATTCTTTTACATAATTTGTTTCTTTTAAGATAACGATAAACTAGAATTCATATGGAAGAAGGGAAGAAGCAAATGAAAGCTGTTACGTATCAAGGAAAATATTCGGTTGCAGTCACAAAGAAAGAATACCCTAAAATTGAAGATGCAGAAGATGTAATTATAAGAGTGACGTCCACCGCGATATGTGGCTCTGATTTACATTTATATCAAGGCAACTTTCCACTACCGATTGGTTACAGTATTGGGCATGAACCTATGGGAATTGTAGAAGAGGTTGGCCCGGGTGTAACGAAAGTGAAAAAAGGTGATCGTGTAGTTATCCCTTTCACAGTAGCATGTGGGCATTGTCAATATTGTAATGAACACCATGAAAGTCAGTGTGACAATGCTAACCCACATTATGATTCTGGAGGGTATTTTGGATATTCCGAGAAATTTGGCAACCATCCAGGAGGGCAAGCAGAGTATTTAAAAGTGCCTTATGGAAACTATACACCATTTCTAATACCTGAAAGCTGTGAGTTGGAAGATAACTCTTTATTGTTTTTGTCAGATGTGCTTCCTACAGCGTACTGGAGTGTGAAAAATGCTGGTGTGAAACAAGGAGACACGGTTATTGTCCTTGGTTGTGGTCCTATTGGATTGATGGCTCAAGAATTTGCTTGGAAGGAAGGAGCTAAGCGGGTTATTGCAGTTGACTATATTGAAAATCGCTTAGCGCATTCAAAACAAGTGAATAAAACGGAAGTATTTGATTTTACCAAGCATGAGGATATGGGAGAAGTGTTAAAGGAAACTACCAAGGGTGGTGCAGATGTTGTTATTGATTGTGTAGGTATGGATGGAAAAAAATCACCACTCGAATTTGTTGAACAAAAGTTAAAATTACAGGGTGGTACAATCGGACCTATTCAAATAGCAACAAAAGCAGTGAAAAAATGTGGAACGTATCAAATAACAGGCGTCTATGGCGGTCTTTATAACATGTTTCCATTAGGACCGTTTTTTTCTAGAAACATAAATATTAAAATGGGGCAAGCACATGCTAGATCTTTTATGGAACCTCTATATAAACAAGTAGTAAATGGAGAAATCGATCCAACAAAAATCATTACACATGAACTTCCTTTAGACGAAGCACCACATGGGTATGATATTTTTAACAAAAAAGAAGATAATTGCATAAAGGTAGTACTTCGGCCATAAAAATAGTTTTAAGTAAAAAAATCGCATGATGATATGCGATTTTTTTGTTAGTACAAAAATAAATAAGTATAGGAGTAAGGAATGTCCTCAAAATACATATCTATTTCTGTTATTATACTCTTGTGCATTATGATTCTTTTAGTAAACATGAAATCCAATATTGAAATGGATAAAGCTCAAGCGAATGAAAACACCCTTCAATATGATCGTAGAGATGATATGTTTCGTAAGCTTTTAAATATAGATAATGTAGAATTAACGATTAATAGCATAGTGATCGATGAAAAAGTTATTCAATATCAAAACCATTATTATATTCCAATTAATCTGCTTGATTATTTTTTTGGTGTAAATGTAATACAATCCCCACTCCTTCATGTTGTAACAGTAAACTATGATGAAAAATCTATTAATCTCCCATTAATTAATCCATTCGAAGATGAACCAATTGCAAAAAAACTTTCGTTAGACAAAAGGGCTAATCAGAAATATACTACGCTTCATGTTGATGGAAAGACGTTTATTCCATTACAGTTTATCGAGAAGGAATTAGATTATAACTTGCAGGTCTCGTATCATGAAAAGCTAAGCATCAAAATCAGTAATGCAATGGAATTTCCCCTAGATGTTCCATTAATAAACCAAATGGAAAGCCCGAGGCTATATAATGGCTGTGAAGTTACAAGTTTAGCCATGATCCTTCAATATCACGGGGTAGAGGTATCAAAAAATCAGCTAGCAGATGAGATCGCAACAGTCCCTTTAACCTATAAAGATGGACTAAAAGGTCATCCGAATGAAGGTTTCGTTGGTGATATGGTAGATGGACCTGGATTAAGTGTCTATCATCGGCCGATTACAGAACTTGCGCAGTCCTATGTTGGTGAAAAAGCAGTAAATCTGACTGGATCTGAAATGGATACTATATTAGACTATCTAGATCATGGCATGCCGATCTGGGTGATTACGACTTCAAACAATACGCCTGTTTATAATTTTGAAACATGGCAAACACGTTCAGGTGATATAGAAGTCACTTACAGTGTGCATAGTGTCGTCGTTACTGGTTATGATGATACGCATATCTATATCAACGATCCTTATGGTGAGAAAAATAAAAAGGTTGACCGTTTTACTTTTAAACAAGCATGGGAACAGATGGGAAAACAAGCACTGATTATTAAAAAATAATCAGTGCTTGTTTTTTTTTTGCAAGTCCAAAACTGTATACATATCATGAGCAAGGTGAAAGATAAGTGTATAAAAGGAGGGTGACAACATGAATAAAGATCAGCAATTTCCTTTTAAAAAGAGTTATGAATCGGATGGAGTCATGGGTAAAGATAAAAAGAAGACGGAACAAAGGAAAAAACAAAATGAGGACGAAGTGGACGAGACAATGTTTTTCAATATTACAGAATCAAGTGAATAACATGCGAATGAGCCCCGTTATCAATATGGCTATAGCCTTTTGATAATGGGATCCATAATGAAAAAATCAAAGATACAGTAATAGGAGAGCTATCATGTTAATATAGAGGCAAATGTTATAATAAAGGTGGATAACTTAATGGAATTACAACCCATTCCAGATTACATAGATCGGAATCTTAAAGTGCTATTTGTGGGATTTAATCCCAGTATTCGTTCTTCCGAAACAGGTCATCATTTTGCAAATCCCAATAACCGTTTTTGGACTATTTTATATGAATCTGGTTTAACTAGTACAAAGCTGAATCCGCAAGAAGATCGTTCGTTATTGAATATTGGATATGGTTTATCTAATATTGTGGCAAGACCAACAAAGGAAGCGGCAGAGATTACGAAAGAAGAATACCAACAAGGTCGTTTGGAGCTTTTAGAAAAGATTAACAAGTACAGTCCTAAGGTTGTATGCTTTGTTGGAAAAGGTGTGTACCAGCAATTTAGTAAAGAAAAAAAGGTACCCTGGGGAAAACAGACGGATTCCATATCTAATTCAATTGAGTTTGTTGCGCCATCATCAAGTGGATTGGTAAGAATGAAATTGGATGAAATTGTATCGATCTATAAGCAATTACATAACTACATATAGGGAAGGGGAGGAACATAACGATGAAGTTTGCGATTGTTACCGGTGCTTCTAGAGGACTAGGAGAATCAATTGCTACGTTATTACTTAAAGAAGATTTTCATGTTATTGGTGTATCAAGAAAGAAAAATACGGAGCTAGAAAAGGTTGCAAAGCGGCATTCGGTATCTTACGTACATTATGCCTGTGATTTATCTGCTATAAAACAAGTAAACGATGTGTTTACAGAAATAGCAAATGAGTTTTTTTTAAATGGAGTAGAAAGTGTTCACTTGATCAATAATGCTGGAACCGTATCGCCAATGGATCAAGCAAAAAACTATGAATTTGAATCAATATCCGATCATATAACTGTAAATCTTACTGCACCAATGACTACAACTGCATTATTTTTAAGCAAGGCGAATGAATCAAATGTACCTGTTATAATTACGAATGTTACATCTGGTGCTGCAGATAGATCAGTGTATGGCTGGAGTGCCTATTGTAGTTCAAAGGCAGGCTTGAATCGCTTTACAGAAACTGTCGCAGTAGAACAAGATGAAATTGGGACTATGAATAAAGTTATTTTGTTTAACCCTGGAATAATGGATACAGAAATGCAAGGTGAAATTAGGTCATCCAGTGAAGAATCATTTAAGGATGTAGAAACATTCCGTCAATATAAACAAGATAAAAGTTTGAGAGATACAGATACGGTTGCAAAGACATTAGTGGATGTGTTAGTTAATGAAAATCAAATTATAAATGGTAAACAATATAATGTTAAAGAGCTGTTATAAAAGGCTTGATGCAAGTTCATAAAATCAAAATATATATAGACATTTACCCATTTTTTATTTTAGCCCTTCCATTCTTAGAAAAACGACATAGTCTATAAGTGAAATAAATAAAGGAGGGGTTATTGAATGAGTGCAGGTTATGGATATGGATCTGGCTTCGCGCTAATCGTCGTATTGTTTATCTTGTTAATAATTATTGGTGCTTCATGGGGTTATGGCGCTTATTAATAAGTAGCCTTCATCCTAGAAGGAAGAGACTATCTCATTTTGGGATAGTCTCTTTTTGTGTATGGGGCTTTTGTTAGGGATTTGTGTTACGACGGAATTTATATAAACTGTATATTACTTTAATTATTGAATTCACCGTCAATTAGCACAAGAAGACGTTCAGTAGCCAATCAAAATCACACACCGATTCGGACATCAATTAAGTGCGACTGCCATTCAGAGTCAGAATCTCCCACTGATTCGGACATCAATAACGTGCGACTGCCATTCAGAGTCAGAATCTCCCACTGATTCGGACATCAATAACGTGCGACTGCCATTCAGAGTCAGAATCTCCCACTGATTCGGACATCAATAACGCGCGACTGCCATTCAGAGTCAGAATCTCCCACTGATTCGGACATCAATAACGCGTGACTGCCATTCAGAGTCAGAATCTCCCACTGATTCGGACATCAATAACGTGCGACTGCCATTCAGAGTCAGAATC
>NZ_JAOALK010000031.1 GCF_025154055.1 Aquibacillus koreensis | reverse complement strand
CTCCATAAAGTGTTTGAGTGTTAACTCATTCAAAAAACTAGCTTTTTTCTTGCTTGACATAAATGATTGTTTTGTTCAGTTTTCAAAGATCAATTTGCGTTGTTGTTTTTTGACAACTTCTGTATGATAACAGGTTTACTGAACATTGTCAATAACTTTCCCCTTCAAGCAACAACTTGAAATATCCATCACTCAGGAGCGACTCGAATAATATAACACATATAATAGTTCAACGTCAACACTTTATTAATAAAAGATAATGATGCGTTTAAAAATGATAGGTTCCTCAGATGAGGACTCATAATATAACATGACTACAATGTTGATTGCAAATTGATAAATTACCCAATTCTTTTCTTAAGGTCTCAAGGGATTATGAATATAATAACAACCAAATATTAACGGCCTAAGAAACTTCTCTAAAAATTGTTTCTTCCTTATATATATCCTCTCTAGGTAAATTTATTAATCTTCTATAAAAATCTGTTGCATCTGCCCTACCACAAGTTGCAATACAAACATCTACTATATTAAATACTTTAAGACGGGAGTTGATAATCTTGAGTCCTAAACTTGAAAAATTTGTTGATAGGCTTCCGATCATGGATACGTTGAAACCTCAAACAACAAAAAACGGGGCTTATTATGAAGTTAGAATGGAGGAATTTAGGCAAAAACTACACAGAGATCTTAGACCAACACGTCTATGGGGATATAATCGGCAGGTTCCAGGACCTACTATTGAGGTTAATCGCGATGAGGCGATTAAAGTTAAGTGGATAAATAATCTTCCAACTAAACACTTTTTACCAGTAGATCATTCTTTTTTAAATTCTAAATTACCTGAAGTAAGAACTGTCACTCACTTGCACGGTGGTCATACACCAGACGAGAGTGACGGCTATCCAGAGGCCTGGTTTACTAGATCATTTCGCGAAGTAGGACCTTTCTTTAAGAAAAAAGTATATGAATACCTAAATCATCAACGTGCAACAATGCTCTGGTATCACGACCACGCTATGGGAATTACAAGATTAAATAATTACGCAGGACTTTCTGGCGCCTATATTATAAGAGATGAGCATGAAAAGAACTTGAATCTACCAACTGATGAGTACGAGATTCCGCTTATTATCCAGGATCGTTCGTTTAACCGTGATGGATCTCTTAATTATCCAACACAACCAGATGACGCATCCGATGATCTACCTAGTCCGTCCATTGTACCCGCTTTTTTAGGAGATACTATCCTTGTTAATGGAAAGGTTTGGCCTTTTTTAGAAATTGAGCCCAGAAAATATCGTTTTCGTGTATTAAATGCTTCAAACACACGAGGTTATACACTAGAATTAAATTCCGGTCAACCATTTTATCAGATTGGGTCTGACGGAGGTCTTCTAGAAAAACCAGTACAAATGAAGAAGATTAAAATGGAACCATCCGAACGCGTTGATATTATTGTAGATTTTTCTAAGCAACATGGAGAACAAATTGTACTAAGAAATGACCTTGGTCCAAATGCAAATCCTGACGATGAGACAGATGAAATTATGCAATTCAGAGTAAACAAACCTCTTTCAAGCAAAGATGATAGTATTATTCCCCGCAAGTTGTCCACGATCCCATCCTTAACACAGAATAAAGTTAGTACAATCAGAAACCTAAAACTAGTTGGTTCTAGTGATGAGTATAACCGTCCATTACTATTATTAAATGATAAGCGTTGGGATAGTCCAATAACAGAAAAGCCTGAACTCGGTTCAACTGAAATTTGGTCATTTATGAATGTTACAGGTTTTACACATCCAATGCACATTCATTTAATTCAATTTCAAGTATTAGATCGTCAACCTTTTGATTTAGATCGTTATAATGAGGATGGTAAAATTACCTTTACCGGTCCACCAAAAGCCCCTGCCCCAAGTGAAAGAGGCTGGAAAGATACGGTTGCTGCGCCATCCGCTGAAATAACTCGTGTAATTGCACAATTTGAACCATACACCGGAAATTATGTATGGCATTGTCATATATTAGAACACGAAGATTACGACATGATGCGTCCCTTTAAGGTAGTATATCCAGAAGATAAACGATAATATAAAAGAACATTGCAATAGTTATTATACATTGCAATGTTCTTCTTTCTAAAAACAAAGGAGTATTAAGCACGCCATCACATACGTAATGAAGAAAGGCTACGCCATAAATAAATGTTTTTTGAGCTTTAGGGGTCTCCAAAAAACCATTTAATAGTTAACCTTTCTCCTTTAGTTAAATCCTTAGTTAAGGATAAAACACCAATCCATCCAACTAAAATTGTGAAAGTTTTCACATTAATTGTAATGAATTTCTTTTACTTTATCAATACTAAAGTGAGCATTTTAAACTAATATACTGCATTTGGACCCTCTTCTGACTAGAATAAGAGTAACAGGCTAATTACTGTACGTAATTGTCCTTACTTTCTACTTTTAAAATAAAGACAATTATGTCATAAAATTAAAAATGCAGTAGCATTCCCTTAGGGATGCTCTACACTTTTTGACTTATGGTAACAAATATAATAAAACACAGAAGAAATGCGTAACCGTACCTGCTAGTACAAACAAGTGCCATATGGCGTGATGGTACTTAAACCCTCGCCACACATAAAAAATAGCTCCAACCGTATAACAGACACCACCAACAACTAGTAGAATAACTCCATTCACGTTAAGATTATCAACGATCTTATTCCATCCCATCGTAACCATCCAGCCCATTAAGATATATAATAGGGTTGATGTAAACAGATACTTTTTGACAAAGAAGGATTTGAAGATTGTCCCTCCTATCGCTAATCCCCAAATAATTCCGAACATCGTCCAACCTAATGCACCTTTAATGACTATAAAAGTGAATGGTGTGTACGTGCCTGCGATAAAAAGATAGATCGAAGAGTGATCGAATATTTCAAACAAGTCTTTGGCCTTCCCCTGAGGAAGTGCATGAACCAATGTGGAAGACATGTATAAGAGAAACATCGTTGACCCAAATAAAGTAAAACTAACCACATGCCAAGCATTTCCATATAACGACGAAAATACAATTAATATTACCAATGCTGCAACACTTAGCATCGCACCAATTCCATGTGTTATTGCGTTTGCAATTTCTTCACCTTTTGAAAAGGTATGTGTTTGTGCCACTAAAATCATCCTAACTTTCACGAATTCATGGTTTATTTTGTAAGTCATTAACGCTAATTTCAAACCTTAATAGTAACTTATTAGAATACCTATTACTAGACTCAATTATAACATATTCCTATTACATTACCTTCCAAATAGTACACCATCATCCTAGTTTCTGCAATTAGTAATAACCCATAGACTCATTCCCTATTTACATTTTATAAGATTTAAGAAGGTTGACAATAACAACAATTCAAACTAAAATTATCTTAAACCAATTAAAATACTCGGAATTAAAAGGAGGGGAGATATTTGAATATAAATATATCTAGCATGATCATGATTGGCTTGATGATTGTTTCTTGGGTCGTAGGATTTTATTTCTTACAAGGATATTATGATACAACATTAATTATTCCAAGCCTTAATGATTATATATGGACTACTCCTTTTAAGGGAATATTAGGACTTACTAGTATCTTTACAGCAGTAACACTACTTCTTTTCTTCCTTCAAATTAAATTTAAACAATTCTTTCATCAAAAAAAGTACTTTTATTTTACCCATATTAGTAATCACCTGTTATGGATCGCCGTTGTCAGCGTACAAGTAAAAGTTATTTTGTTTAATCTAGGAATCTGCCATTAATATGTAGGAACACCAGCGGGACTTTCTAAGGTTCCGCTTTTTTATAGTGTTTGGCTAACCTCACAATCCTTCACTCCTCAAAATGCCAACGGCTCTTCAAAAAATATCATTTCAGTCTAAGGACTGACACAACTTACTCCCAAAGCATGTAGATTATTTTAGTTTTTGACCTTACAATTACTAACAAATACATGAAGAAAGGGTGCGCGCATGGAGGCTATTATTAAAGTAGAAGGTGTAAAAAAAGCATATAAGAAAAGAAAGTCAAAGGAGGTTATCCAAGCGATCAATGATGTTTCATTTGACGTTAAACGTGGAGAAATCCTTGGTTTGCTTGGACCTAATGGAGCTGGCAAAACAACTACCATTAAGATGATCTGCGGGTTATTAACACCAGATGAGGGGTCTATCACAATAAACGGGAATGACATGAAGACACAACGACTAAAAGCTCTTAAGCATATTAGCGCTGTTTTAGAAGGGAATCGTAATCTATATTGGCGTTTGACTGTAAAAGAAAATTTAGAGTATTTTGCAGGGAACCGCGGTGTTTCACGAAAAGATGCTGCTTTTCTAATTCAGGATTTATTACATAAATTCAACCTTAAACATAAAGAAAATGAGTTGGTAAACCGCCTTTCACGAGGAATGCAACAAAAGCTTGCTATAGCAATTGCTATGTCAGCTGAAACAGATGTCATTCTATTGGATGAACCTACTCTTGGTCTCGACGTAGAAACAAGTTACGAAGTGAGATCTATTCTGCAATCCATCGTGAAAGAATACAATCGGACGATAATTATAAGTTCCCACGACATGGATGTAATCCAAGACATTTGTGAAAGAACCGTTATCATTAACAATGGAAATATTGTAATAAATGATAGTGTGAAGAATCTATTAAAGCTTTTTGAGGTTCGTTCTTATTCCATTACGCTTGGTGGATTCTTAAGCAATCATCAGCTAAGTCTTATCTCACACAAATTCCCTCACCACACTTACAAGAAAGAAACGTTTCAATCTATCTTAGAAATCGATCTAGCTAAAAGCGAAGAAATCTATCAAATTATAGATATATTAAAAATGGATGAAACACCTGTAGAAGCGATTGATCGGAGAAATGTTAATTTCGAACAAATATTTATGAAAATTATTAAGGGGGAAAAAAGTAATGCGTTTGCTCAATCTTCTTAACGCAAATATACGAAAACACTTTATTGAGATGAAGCGATACTTGCCAAATACAATGGCATTTATCATCACGTTCTATATCATATTCCTTGCCATGTTTGCAGGTATAAAGTTAATTGGTGATCCAAGCTCACAAGATGCCAACATTCAATATGTTATTGTAAATTATATTTTTTGGTATTTGGCAATGGTCGTCGTCAATGATATCGGATGGCAAATATCGAATGAGGCGAGCCAGGGGACTTTTGAGCAACTCAGCATGTCTCCAATGGGGATATGGAGGATTATGACAGCACGACTTATCTCTTCCACAATTGTAAATTTCCTCATCATTGTTGCTTTACTCTACATATCTATGGCTACTACAGGTCAGTGGCTGAACATTGATGTGATTACACTCTTACCCATATTAGTACTCACTCTTATCAGTATGTTTGGACTAGGTTTGATCATAGCTGGTATGACAGTTGTTTTTAAACAAATACAAGCGTTCCTACAAATCTTGCAGTTTATATTGGCGGCTTTAGTATTTGTACAAAGTAATGTCCTTCCTTTTCTAGTTTTCTTCCCTATTGTTAAAGGGGTAGAACTCGTTCGCAACGTGATGATTGATGGTGTTTCTTTGAGTCAAATAGCAGTTGGAGATTTTCTCATACTAGGATTTAACGCTATTTTTTACTTCATCGTTGGTCTTGGTATTTTCATCTACTGTGAACGGTTTGCAATGCGCAAAGGTTTGTTAGCTCATTATTGAAGAAAGACAAAATCTTTTCAACATAGGATTCGTTTTGTTACGACAAATAAGTTGCAAATAAAAAAGCGTCCACCGCAGAGTCAGGTGGACGCTTTTTTACCATACAGATCAACTTGCTTGGTGGTTTTCTATCCATTTAACTACTTCATCAACTGCCAAAGGTTTTGAAAAGTAATAACCTTGATATGCCACTGATGGGCAAAGTTGTTGAATATAGGCCACTTGTTCTTCTGTTTCGACCCCTTCGATGACTATCTCTAATTGAAGGGAACGCCCTAAATCGGAAATTGCTTTTAATATAGAAGCATCTTTTTCCGATTCTGGAATTTTTTCTACAAACGCTTTATCTATTTTTAATGTAGAAATAGGCATTTGCCTTAAATAGGATAAAGAAGATACACCTGTTCCGAAATCATCTAATGCCACCATAAAACCTTCCTTTTTAAAAGTTGAAATAGCGCGCATTGCACTTTCTATTGATTTAACAAAGCTCGTTTCTGTCATTTCCAATTCTAGATACTTAGGTTCCAACTGGTAGCGCTGGACCATAGCCTTAAGCGTATCCAGTAAACGAGGGGAGCTAACATAATCACCAGGAATGTTAACGGACACTTGCCATATAGGATAACCTGCTTGATGCCACTTTACGATTTGCTTACAAACCTCTTCAATTACCCAGTCTGTCACATCGAATATACGCTCATTTTGTTCTAACACAGGAAGAAATTGCACTGGCGACAAATTACCGTGTATTGGATGTTTCCACCTTATTAGTGCTTCAAATCCTACAATTTGAAGCGATTCGCTTCCAATCTTAGGTTGATAGACAAGAAACAAATCATTATTTTTCATTGCTCGATCTATTCCTTCTACAATGTCTCTTTCAAAAGAATACATATGAATCTTTGGGTCAAAGATTGTGACTTGTTTTTGTTTCGTTATGGAATGGTGATTTATCACTGCAAGCGTATTTGCATATATTGACTTAGCATTCTCTGCTTGCGCCGATGTTGACAATGCACAGACAACTTCTAACTTTATATTTCGATTTATAATAAAAATAGCTTCCTTGCAGTGCTCGGCGAAGGCTTTCATGGATCGAACCAATAAGGGAAACTGGTCTAAACGATTCATTGAAATCGCAAATCGACTACCGTCTATCTTATATATCGTTGAGAACGGTAGATTTTTTTGTTGTAGTTGATTTGCTACATAATCAATGATTTCGTCTCCATATTCATAGCCAAAATCAGTGTTTATTTTTTCAAGGTTTTTCAACTCCATTACAGCTAAACACTGAATAGTCGATGAAGAACTCAACACCTTTTGAAAATGCCTACCATTAGGAAGCTTTGTTAGAAAATCAAAATAGTTTACGCGATAATCGATATATCGATCTAACACACTCGATAGTAATAGTAATACAAATAACAAACCTACCCCCACAGAAACACTCACGATTAATAAAGACATATCCATTTGATGCGTACTTTCATGATTCCCCATCTGATCAATTTTTTGGTAAAAAGATGTGCCCGCCATACCCGTATAGTGCATACTAGCAACAGCAGAACCCATAATGATTGAGGTAACTATTTTAATTAATCGGTTAGCCATAAACCGTTGTAAAGAAGAAAAGACGATAAGAGAAACAATAGAAACTATGATAGCGATAAACACCGATGTTAGAAATACCTTCACATCGTAAACATACTCTGCTTCCATCTCCATAGATGCCATCCCAACATAATGCATTGTTGAGATACCAATTCCCATGACAACACCAGAAGATATAAAAGCTAGAAACGACTTTGGTCTATTTAGGAAATTAAAAGCAAGTAATGAAGCTAGAAACGCAGGTAAAATAGATAAAATCGTGAGTACATGATTGTAGCTCATCATTACTGGCAAATGAAACGCACTCATTGCGACAAAATGCATCGACCATATTCCAAACCCCATCGCTGCAGATGCCAAAAGCAACCATATGTTCTTGTTAAAGAAGCTATTTTGTTGCATCCGTTCATTCATGGATAGTGCAGTATAAGAAGCAAAACACGCAAGCAATATGGATAAAAATACGACAGTTGTGTCATATTCTCCCTCAATCCGGACGTATTGTTCAGGATTTAATGGTGTAAACAAAAAAATAACTTCCTTTCACTAGCTTGTTGTCAACGCAGTTTTATTTATTTATTATACCTTTTTTTAAAAAAAATCCTTGAGATATGTATTATACACGATATACATTGCTCTCCAAATATTTTTTTCAATGATCGTAACCTTTTTAAGTGATCAAACGACAAATAAATTAGAAAGTTAGATAATACTAGGAGGTCAATAGTATGAAAAGACTCGTTTTATTTTTATTGATTGGAATTTTACTAGTTGGTTGTGGTACATCATCCACTAATGATAGTGATGAGCAAAATCAGGATGGAAAAACAAACGGTAGTGGTGAAGTAACGAATCATGAAGTTGATAACGGTAGTGAAGGTGAAGAAGAAAGTGCTGATGGAGAGGATAATGGGATTATAGCAGGCAAAGTTGTTCCTGTTTTAACAGAGACAAATCCACTCCTTTACACATATGAAGTAGCAAACCAAACGGAAAAAGAAATTACGCTAGAGTTCACAAGTTCGCAACGATTTGACTACGCTGTAGAAACAAAAGAAGGTGAACAAGTTTACCTATATTCAAGTGTGGCTTCCTTTATGCAGGCTCTCGGAGAAGAGACCATCAAACAAGGAGGATCTTTGGAATTTGAGATCAACTTAAATGAGTTAGACCTTGAACCTGGGGACTATGTGCTAAAAGCTTGGATGACTCCAACAGGCAGCAAGAAATATGAAGTATCACATGATTTCACAATAACAGAATAAACAAAAGGGCCTCACTAGTGTACTAGCATAGAGGCCTTTTAATCTGTATTAATAATTAGTGATTTGGGATTGTACGTAATGGTACAATAATTCTTCCGTATGTTTAAGCGATGACTCATGAGTTCTTTCGTACGCGTGTGAGGAATCAATTCCTGGCCCGATTAAACCATGAATAATATCATTCCCTGCTCGAATGGCTGCCGATGCATCTGAGCCATAATAGGGATAGATATCTACTTTATAGCCAATGGCATTATTTTTCGCTAACGCTACTAAGTGTTTTCGCAAGCCATAATGATACGGACCGCTTGAATCCTTCGCACAAATGGACACCGTGTATTCATCCGTAGTTTGTCCATCCCCTATCGCACCCATATCGACAGCTAAATATTCCACCGTTTCTGGCGTTATATTAGAGTTCCCACCGTAGCCAATTTCTTCATTATTTGAAATTAAAAAATGTGTAGTATATGGCAACGCTATAGCTTCATCCTTTATCCTTCTTATCAGTTGCAAAAGAATTGCTACACTTGCTTTATCATCTAGATGACGTGATTTAATAAATCCGTTGTCCGTCAATTGAACACGTGGGTCAAAGCTAACAAAGTCTCCTACTTCAATACCAAGTTCATGTACTTCCGCAGCATTATCTACTTTTGCATCGATGCGAATTTCCATGTTTTCTTGATTGCGTTCCGCTTTTCCAGCGTCTTTATACACGTGAACAGACGTTTGATGCATTAAGATGGTGCCAGTATAGATATCCCCTTTTGCAGTCTCAATTTCACAATATTCTCCTTCAATTGCGTTATATCGAAAGCCTCCAATTAAATCAATTCGTAATCGCCCATTATCTTTTACCTCTTTTACAATTGCTCCAAGTGTATCAACATGAGCCGTTAACATACGATGCTCCTGGTCATTAGCTCCCACAATGGTAGCAATTAACCCTCCTTTTCGATTGCGTTTTGTGTCAACACCTAGGCTTTTTATATGATTTTCTACGTATTGAATAACGCTTTCAGTGTTTCCTGATGGACTTGGAATAGAAACTAGTTCTTGAATTAGACTTTTTGTTTCCGAGACATTTGGATATGTATGCATTAACAACTTCCCCCTTTATATACTTTATTTTTTTATTTTATCTCTAAATATATTACGTAACAAATAATTAACAACACTTTCTTCCATTTTAAAGGAGATTGTGTATATGCATAAGTAGAATTCACATATAAAAATTAGTACATACTACAATTTGAAAGGAGTGGATCGTATGAATTTCGATCTAACGACTATTAGTAATGAAATGCCAGATTTTGAAAATCACGATCAAGCTAGACAATGGTTTAATGAGCAGTTTCAAGAAAGATTCTCACTAGTAAATAGTGATATCGTTAATGGTAAGAAGGTTTATTATTATCACATTATAAAAGACCAAAGTACGTATCAACAATATATGGAGAGCTTTGCAAAAGCTGGGGAGCATCAAATTACGAACTTCGAAACCTTTGAGAGTTATTCTACTGTCGAAATTAATGAAGAAGGGGATATAAGCTTATCTTTATAGTTTACACATAAAGAATTATTTTGTTTAAAGGCATCGTATCCAACAAGGGAAAGCGATGCCTTTTTATCAATTGTAATACCCAACTAGAAACATTTTTTATTGTTACACTACTATATAAAAATTAATAAAAAATTCAAATGAAAACGCTTTGAAAGTGGCAATCTAGTGAAACTTATTAATCAACATCCTTTTGCAGATCGAAAGCATTATAATAGATGTAAAATGTAAAAGCACAGTATGGAGGAAGTAAAAAGTGGAATTTATCGTGCAGTTTTTAGAAGAGCCACTTTTATTATTATTTGTGATCTTGTTTTTGGGCTCATGGATTGGTCAGACAAAAGTAAAAGGACTTAGCTTAGGTTCTGCTGGGATACTTCTTATAGCTATGATTTTTGGTCATTTTGGTTATGAAGTTTCCTCCATTGTACAAAATTTTGGTTTAAGTTTATTTATAGTGGCAGTAGGACTTCAAGCTGGTCCTCGCTTTTTTCGTATGATTCGTTCCAGTGGGATTGTGTTTGGTATTATTGGATTGCTTATTGTGTTAGTCGCTGCTATTACCACTATTATCGTATCGAAAGTATTTCATTTATCACCGGCATTAAGTATCGGCCTTATGACCGGCGCTTTAACTAGTACACCCGGCCTCGCAGCAGCATTAGAAGCAACAAATGATCCTCTTGCTTCGGTGGGATATGGAATTGCTTATCCTTTTGGCGTCCTAGCCGTTGTTCTATTTGTCCAATTGTTACCAAGAGTGCTAAAAGTGGATTTAGAAAAGGATTTACATCGAAAGAATAATCCGGCAAGAAATGATGAATCTCCTCAAGTGACTACAATTGAGGTGACTAATCCAGCAATTGAAAAAAACACATTAAAAGAACTTCGTTTTCAAAGGAGCAATTCTGTTGTCATAAGTAGAGTAATTCGGAATAACCGTAACATTATTGCTTTAAGTGATACCGTTATTTTGTTGGGTGATCGATTAGTAACCGTAGGCATGCGCGCTGACCTAGAAAAGTTTTGTGCGTATGCGGGTAAAGAAGTGGAAACAAATTTGAAGAACAATGATCATATTAAGCTCCGAAAAGTCATTGTAGATTCAGAAGAAATAATCGGTAAAAATATTAAAGAATTGCGTTTAAGAAGAAATTATGGTGTAACTGTGACTCGTATGGAACGGGGTGGTTTTGAATTTAATCAAAATGCAAGGACTCGGTTAGAGCGAGGAGACATTTTGACAATTGTAAGTAGTGAAGACCGATTAAATGATGTAGAGAGATTGTTCACAAGAAAAAAATTAACCATAACAAATGTAGATATCTTTTCTCTGAGCATCGTATTATTAATTGGTATCATGCTAGGTATGGTCCCAATACATCTGCCAGGATTAGGAACGATTACATTAGGTGTAGCGGGTGGACCGTTATTCGTTGCGTTAATCATCGGACACTTTGGAAAACTTGGTCCGATACAAGCCAGGTACTATCAGCCTTCGAATCAGGTTATCCGAGATATTGGACTTGCACTCTTTTTAGCAGGTGCTGGCACAACCGCAGGACAAGGACTTGTGGACGTCGTTCAACAAGAAGGACTGCGCCTTGTCATCGGTGGTTCGTTTATTACGATTGTCCCTATCCTTTTTGGATTCTTTCTTGCTCGTAAGATGTTCCGTCTAAGTATTGTGCATTCTTTAGGTGCTCTTTGCGGAGGTATGACTAGTACACCAGGTCTTGGTTCTGTTAACCAAGTATTTGATTCAGATGAACCTGCTATTGCCTATGCAGCAGCGTATCCGTTTGCTTTGATCTTTGTTGCAATCGCATCACAATTACTCACTTTATTTCTATAAGGAAATGAAAAAACACCTCGTCATGAGGTGTTTTTTCAATCATATAAGTAAACATTCGTTTTCATAAATATAGGAGTAACGAATATCAATAAATAAAAAATGTTGCGGTGTTAAGGGAAAGCTAAAGGTACGAATCATTTCTCTGGTTTCAATATCTGAATAGATATCTGACAAAATACCTCTACTCCATGTTTTCATTTGCACCATATTTTCTAGAAAATATGGACGGAATGCCCAATTGGAACCTATTTTGTCCGTTTCTACTTCCCAAGTTCCCTCACGTTTACGGAAGTTAGAAGAAACCTGTTGGCCATCGCTATTACAAACATACATCCGAAAACTTTCATGGTCAAACTCACTTGTGACATATTCAATAAAAGCATCAATCTTCTTAGGACCTTCCCACTGAGGAAGAAGACCCCTCACCTTACTCTCCCAGTTGAGAACATGTTTTAGCCTTTCCTCTACCAAAGACTTCTCACGTTGAATATAGTCTGCAACTTTTTCACTCAAATTAACGGAAAGTAGGTGACTTCCATTTATATATGGCTCTGGCTTTGCCAGATAGTACCCTTGATAGTAACGCCCTCCATTTTTCCACGCAAAATGCAGTTGAAAGTCATCTTCAATGTACTCAAATAATAACGCAGCACCGATTCGACGAGCAAGCATCGATAAGGAGTACATAATATCTTGAAATCCATCAGACTTCTGATTACGAATAATCCTAGTATCGATCTTAAGAATATGTGGCCTTAATTGTCTAATTCTATCTATATTCGAACTCTTTGCACCTACACGGTCAACAGCAATTTGAATGCCATAGGTTTTATAATACAATAACAAATGATTTAACATTTCAAAATCTTCATCAAAATCGTGTTCTGTTACTTCTATCACTGTTCTATTCATGGCAAAACCTTTTTGTTCAAACAGGATTAGTGTTTGTAATAAATCTTCCCCATCATTCACCATTAATTGCTTCGCTGTCCGGTTGATACACAAAAAGCCATCATGATTTTTCTCTAGCATTTCTGTAATTGCTATTTCTAAAAGATGTTGGTCAACCTCAACCTTAAACTCGTCTGGAACATCCTCATCATGAAAAAAGTTGCCTAGACTTATCCATTCATCCCCATGTTGAAACTGTCCTAACACTTCATAACCCGCAATGTTGTGCCTAATCGCACTAACAATTGGCTGATATACAGGTTTTACTTTATGTAGGTTGCCAACTATATCTAACGGGTCCAATCCCATATCTCTCCCTCCCTCATGTACAAATAACCTTTTAAAAGTCGATAGGAATAGATAACATCTCCTCCATCTATTTCCCTTTTCTTCAATTTTTTACTGAATTCACTACTTTAATTATACATTTCGTGTAGATGATTAACCAGAGTAACACAACCAAAGGAAGACTTCTTTCGAAAGCACGTAAAAGTTAGGCCCTCCATTAGCTTCCATCTTCTTTACTTTCTACATAAAATAATTATAAAAAATGAGAGAGGGGATTCTATGATTAACATGGACCAATTAGACCCAACTAGTCTTGCAACACTATCCGCTATCGTTGCAGCAGTCGTTGCTGTAACCGGTGATGCATTTAATCTTCCGAAAAAATATAGATCACTAATAGCAATTGGGCTCGCCATTGTTTTCGTTTTTTTACCTTCATGGATTCTTACTAAGGTTCTGACGGCTTGTATCATTGGTGTCACGGCAAGCGGTGTATATAGTCAGATTAAGCCCTCTAAATTAATTAGTAAGCTTACTAACAATAAAACTTCTCCAATAGCTAAACAGGGAAAAAATCGAGCTCAACCGGATAAGCTAATTGGAAAACTTACCAATAATAAAGCTCCTCGAGAAGCCAAACAGGCCAAAAATCAAGCCCAACCGGATAATCAAAAAAATTATCATAACGCTACCGTTACACCTAGTAACCAGAGTGACAAAAAACAAAATTAGCATGATAAGCCCAGCCTCCCCTATACTTGAGGCTGGTTATTTTTCTTCTTCTATCTTTCTAATAACCGCTCGAACAGGGCTACCATCACTCTCTTCCAAAGCAAGAGGGAGGGCACTCAAAAAATAGTCACCCTCTTTTATCGCATCTAGTATCACATTCTCCAATATATAAATGCCGTTTTGATGCAACGCATGATGTGTAGGCAATTCCTTACTATCTAATGGATCTACCGATGGCATGTTCACTCCAAGAAGTCGGATACCTATTGCTGCTAAATATGGTGCTACATCTGGATCTAAAATTGGGATAGACTTCGGAAATTGATTTGGACTACTTGACAATGATGTGCGAAGTAACAGTCGCTCTACACCATTTAGGTGAAAACCGTTTAATACATCCCGATTAATAACATTCACACTTGAAACATCGATTACTTTTGCTCTGCCAATATAAATACTGACATCAAGATCAAGTATTTTCTCCCCTTGATCATCAAAATGAAATGGTGCATCTACATGTGTCCCCGTATGCACACTAGTTAATATTTGACCAATATTAACAGAACCCGTTTGTTGCTTGGTGTATGTCAATTGATATGAGAACGGGGTATCCTCCGGCCAGTGGGCAATCTCATTTGTTAAAGGTTGCGAGATATCGATCCAGTTGGTCATGCTACTACACCACGCTTATTCGAGTAGTTTTTATATGTTTTTTCATCCATAATTTTCTTTAGATTTTGTACTGTATGCCATACGTCTGAGAAGCTATTATATAGAGAAACAGGTGCTAACCTAATTCCATTTGGAGCTCGAAAATCTGGAACAACTCCGGATGCTTTTAATGCTTTACAAATGCGTGCAGCTTCTTGATGTTCAATGAAGACGTGTGCACCACGATTCTTAGCTAATTTAGGACTTCTAACGATAAAGCCATAACCACTTAGCTCATGATCTAATAGTTGTAGCAAATAACTGGTTAATGCTACTGATTTTTCTCTTATTTTTGTAATACCCGCTTCTTCAAATAAATCTAATGAACCAAGTAACGGTGCAGCACTTAACACATGTGGCGTACCTATCTGATATGCACCCGCATGCGGGGCAGGTGTTAAATCATGGTCCATATCAAACTGCTTTTCTTTCTCAGAACTAAACCAACCTGCTAAACCTGGTTGTTCGCCAAAATGTTTTTTGTGTACAAACAATCCTCCCACACTTCCAGGTCCACCATTTAGATGTTTATAATTACACCAAAATGCAAAGTCAACTCCCCAGTCATGTAAAGCATGTGGAATCGCTCCAATGGAATGACACAAGTCAAAACCAATCATTATGCCTCTTGCATGTGCTTCAACTGTTAATTTTTCCATATCCAAAATCTGACCGCTACGGTATAAGACACTCGGTAGGACTATCAGTGCTACTTCTTCGGTCATAGCAGCAATGATATCTTCCTCCTTTAATACATGACCGTTATCACTTTCTACTTGGACTAAGTGTTTTTTGGTATCATACCCTCTCAATTGCAATTGACTTTTCAGAGCATAAATATCGGAAGGAAAGTTTAATGCATCCGCCAAAATTTTTGTCCTACTTTCTTCTGGTTTATAAAAAGACGCAACCAATTGATGTAGATTTGTTGTGGTAGAACCTGTAGCAATTACTTCATCTGAATTAGCACCTACTAGAGGAGCCATTTTCTCACCGATATGTTCAGACAGATGGAACCATGGCTGGTTACCTTGGGTCCACCCATCAATTGCAACACTTTTCCAAGCTTCCATAATCGTATAAACCGCTTTTTCAGCCTGTTTAGAAAGCAGTCCTAATGAGTTACCATCTAAGTATATTTTATCTGGATTTATGTAGAATTCATTTCTAAAAACTTTTAGTTCATCCTGTTCATCTAATTCTTTCGCATAGTTATGCGAATAAATATTTGTCACCTTGATCACCTCAAAATTGTCACAGTTAAAATCTTATCCTTTTATTGTAGCGGAAGGACAGCTATTTATCTATTTGTAGCTTTTAGCTAAATAAAAAAGGAGTTAAGTTTTTAACAAACTCAACTCCCACACATACTAATTAGTATTATCTTAACTACAAGTACGAAAAAAGTATGACATATATATCAACTTTGTGAAAATAGGACTTAGGGACAGGCAAACATGTCCCTACTATTAATTAGGATAGGTATGAAGCCTATACTTTTAGTTTTTAGACTTATTTCTTTTTCATTTGAATAGGTGTAAGTGTGCCTACTAATGCTATTAGACTACTTGCTAGTAAGATACTAGTTAACCCATTAAACGCAATCAATGACAGAAACCCGAAAACAATAAGATCAAAAGTAGAATCTAGTACTGCAATCAATGAGATCGTAGTAGCACGAACTTCTGATGGAATTAAATCGTTTTTTAACTGCGAATAGATTGGACGCCGGATCGTTTGTCCAATTCTTAAGACAAAAAACGCGCCTAATACAAGCCACAATGACTCCCCGTACAAAGCAGATAATAGCAACCCTATAAAGGATAAAATTCCTGTTACAAACATTAATCCTTTTCTAGAAAATCTACTTGTTAAGCGTCCTACTGATTGTGAAGCTATATAACCACAAATAGCTGCTAGCGAGTAGACTACACCGATCATAACTACGGGTAACCCAGCGTTTGTAAAAATCGGTTGGTTAAATGCCTCATACACGGAATCTGCGGGAATAAAAACAAGGGTGAAATTGATAAATAATAGTAGCAGAGTCGGTGCTTTTCGAATAGCTTTGACACCAGTCAATACTTGTTTAAATGGATTTTCCCGATACAGACTAATGTTAGATGGACTTTTCACAAAAAAGATTAGAATGAGTTCAACAAGATGAAAGATTACCGCAAGTCCAAGTAACATAACAAATTGCTCATCTCTTAAATCCTGGGCAAAGTATGCTCCAAAAAGAACCGCTAGAATCATAGAAACAAAACTAGCAGATTGAATTTTTCCCATTGCTCGGTCCATTCGATGGTGATCATTGTCTTCTTTAAGTGATTCATAGACTAATGCTTCATCCGCTCCAGAAAAGAACGTGACAGAGAAACCATTTAAGGCACTAAATAGGAAGAATAGCCACGGATCATAAGCGAAGATGAGAATAATAATGCTGACAATTTTTACAATTACTCCAATGACAAAAGATATTTTTGCCCCAAATCGATCGGCTACAACACCTCCCGGAACCTCTCCGATTAGGACAGCACCACTCCAAAACAACTGCAACATAAGAATATGTGAAGCTTCTAAGCCTCGTTCCATATAAAAAAGCGTCAATACAGGTGCGATAAAGTTAATTGTTCCAAAAAAAGTTATCCAAAACATAACACGAATATTGTGAGAAGAAATTGTACGATTTTTCATGTTGACTCCTTTGGGACAGCCAATCAAGTCCCATTTGTATGTAAAATAAATGCTTGCACTATTTAAGCATTATACACCAAGTTTCTAGCCGGAGAAAACAGAAAAAAGGACAGAGAACAAGTTCACCTGCCCTTCTGTCTAGTATTAGGGTTCGATTCGTTTAATTGCTTTTTGTACTACCTCTTCTATAAATGGATCACCATGTTGTAACTCATTAAGAGAAGCAGTACCTTGTGAAAACTTTTGACATAATTCATTAATATCTTCCTGAACAGATACTGGTACCTCGTTTGTTGTCATCATTTTTTGAAGTTCTTCCACTACTTTTACTTCTTGATTCATGTCGCACACACCCTTTATCGTAAGATATTCTTACATTTATTTCCGTTTACTTACAGTTGGCTATTAAAACGTATTCAATTGATCTAAGTTATTATCTTTGATTCCGTCTGGCTCACTACGAATGATATCTCTACCGTATTTATGAAACACATCCACATGTGCAAGTTTACCTGCCTTTGCTTCATCAAGAGCAGTCAAATAATCCAACTCTCTACCCGATTCTGTTTTAAATGCAATGAGATCTCCATCATCATTTTTTCGAACAGCTACGATTTCTTCTTTTCCTTGTTCAGTACCTTGCTCTTCTCCTTGGTTTTTGTATTGATCATAAATGCGTTCAAACTCCTTGTTATCCAAACGATCACCTCCGAACATATGTTTAATATGTTCGGAAAGGTTTGTATTTATGTACCATGTCGATCAAGTAGCTTGTATGACATTTCTTTGAACGAACATCCTAAATAATAAAATAATTCTTCAATCACTAAAAATTTCTATTGCCAACCACGTGCTTTTTCTGTAAATTAGACAAGTATGTTTAATAGGAGGTAACATCATGAATCAATCACAACAAATTCAACGTGTCCAAATCATCACAGCAGATCCTTCTGCTTTAGGATTATTTGGTTTAGCAATGGTTACACTTGTCGCATCTTCTTCAAAATTAGGATGGACAAACGAAGTATCATTTGTGTTACCATGGGCTATTTTTCTTGGAGGAATTGCACAATTAATCGCTAGTCTTCAAGACGCTAAACACAATAACACTTTTGGTACAACCGCCTTTGGTGCATTCGGGTTGTTTTGGCTAGGTGTAGGTACATCCTGGTTAATTCAATATGGGGTATTTGGTGAAGCTGCAGCTGCAGCTGTCGATACTAAGCAGCTAGGTGTTGCATTTATTGGTTATTTAATCTTTAGTATGTTTATGACTGTTGGAGCGATGGAAACAAGTAAAGTGTTATTTATCATTTTTGTGCTTATTGACTTTCTATTTATAGGTCTTTCCCTATCGACTTTAGGGATCGCAACGGAAGCAATGCATTTATTAGCAGCTATCTCTGAACTTTTAATTGCTATTTTTAGTTTCTATGGTTCTGCTGCAAGTGTACTAAATACACACTTCGGAAAAGTAACATTGCCTGTTGGAAAACCATTTGGTATTTTCAAATAAAAGAAAAGGATAGATAAGAGGTCAAAGCCCTTATCTATCCTTTTTCTCTTTCATGCTTAACCGTTATAAAACTAAATTGACTCTGATTCATAAAACGAATTGGTCTTGCCGTAGTTCCTAACCCACTATCAATGTATAAATATTGGTTAGGATCTAATTCAAACGTGCCTTTGTCTAATTTCGGAAAAAATGTGTTATCTGGTCCGACAATGGCACCAACTAATGGAAGCCTTATCTGCCCACCATGTGTGTGCCCACATAAAGTTAAATCTACACTTGCATCGTGGTACTCATCAATGATATTTGGGGCATGAGACAATAAAACCGTGTAATAATCATTTTTTATATTTGCTAAAGCGCGGGATAACTGATGATGTCCTGTTGAAGCATTAGCTACTCCTACTAATTGAAACGTCACACCATTAATGTTTACTAGCTCATTCGTATTGTCCAAAATCGTTACTTTTCGTTCTTTTAAACCAGCAAAGAACAATTCTTTATGAGGGTGATCACACTCATGATTACCAGATACATAATATACCTTTTCATTGATCGCCACGAGTTTTTCTATCAAATGAAAAGCATGATCGAATTCTTCCGTCAATCTGTCTATTAGATCTCCGGTGATAACAATAATATCTGCATCCCTACTTTTAATGGTAGCTATTAGTTCTTCATTGTTTTCTCCAAATACTTTATTATGTATATCTGTTAGTTGCAAAATAGTAAAGTTTGAGCCAACAGGAATTTTGTTCGTAACAAACTCCACATTGTTCACTTTAAATCGATTGGTATCCTTATACACTTTTCTAAAGATAGCAGTCACCATCAAGAAAAAAGAAATACATATAAGCAGTGTTTTTCTCATGACAATCCTCCGAATCACATCTTATGAAAACATTAGTCTTCCTCCATTTTATATCATTATCCATGACAATATGACAAATTTATAGTCCCGATGAAAAGTCGTATCTCCATTTCATAAGAGATACGACAAGTTTTTTCCTATTCAACACTCACAATGAATCTACATTTGTTTTTTCAAGAAGAGCTCTATTTGCTCTGCAGTCAACGGTACACTTAGGTGATACCCTTGTCCAATAATGCATGAATTTTCAACTAAAAATGCAATTTGCTCTTCCTTTTCTATACCTTCTGCAATGATGGTAAAGTTTAAGCTTTTGCCCATTTCAATTATAGCCTTTACAATCGATCCTCTTTCCGTAAAGTCAGGTATATCATCGACAAATGATTTATCTATTTTAATGTGATCAATAGGTAAATATCGAAGCTTACTTAAGGATGAGTAGCCCGTGCCAAAGTCATCGATCGCTAACATGATGTTTAGAGCCTTTAATTTGTGCAATATAGCTACAGACCTCTCTGGGTCCTGCATAATACTCTCGGTTATTTCAAGCTCAAGTCGAGAGGGTTCCATTCCTACATCTTCAACAATTTGCTCTACTGTGTTAACAAAGGAATCGTCTTGCATCTGTCTTACAGATATATTTACTGCTACATTAATCTTACCTAGGCCTTTTTCTTCCCAATCCTTACTCTGCTCCAAAGCCCTTTGGATTACCCACTGACCAATTGGCACAATTAATCCTGTTTCCTCTGCGAGTGAAATAAACTCATCTGGATAAATTAATCCTAATGAAGGGTGGTCCCAACGAAGTAATGCTTCCACTCCTAACACCTCACCCGTCTCTAAGTGAATTTTAGGTTGGTAACAAAGAAATAGTTGATTTAATTCAATCGCTTTTCTTAAAGCGTTATCTAGTTCCATCTTTCTAGATGTACCTTTATCAAGTTCAGCGTAGTAAAATTGAAACGTGTTTTTACCTTGTGCTTTTGCATTATACATGGCAGCATCTGCTCTTCTTAATAAACTTTCTTGCTCTTTTCCGTCCTCTGGATACATACTTATACCTATACTCGGTGTAATATAGAACTCTTGTTTCTCGATCTCTATTGGGATAGAGAATACATGCAAGATTTGCTTTGCAAAAGCTCGTACTTCTTTTTTACTTTTTCCTTCAAGAAGTATGATAAATTCATCTCCGCCTTGTCTAAAAACTTGTCCGTCATGTTGTACAATCATTGTTAATTGTCTTGCTACTGCTTTTAAGAGTAAATCTCCTGTTGAATGTCCTCTCGTATCATTAATAAGTTTAAAACGATCCAAATCCAAAAAAAACACACCAAAAGTAACACTTGAACGATAGTTGATTAGCTCATCCAATTTCTGCTTTAATCCATTCCTATTCGAAACTCCTGTTAAACTATCGTAATACGCCATTTGATGAATGACTTTTTCAGATCTTTTGCGCTCAGTGATATCTCTACCAATTAATTGAAATGCCTTCCGCCCCCCGTATAAGTTCGGCATGATCGATAATTCCAAATCCATGGGCACTCCATTTAATCTTGTTATCGATAATTCGATCCGAAGTGACATTGATTTTTCATTCTTCACACAATCCTTCAATTGGTTCTGAATCTTAGTATATTCATCGTTAGATAAAAACATAGTTACCGACTTATTTAGAAGTTCCTTTTGATTCTTTGCACCTAACATCTTAACACCTGATTCATTGATATATACAAAATTACCATTATAAATAACAGCAATGACATCAGGGGATAATTCAACTAGTCCTCGATAAAGGTCCTCACTTTCCTTTCGATCTGTTATATCAAATAGCACACTTGCAAAGTAAACGAGTGCACCATGCTTATCTAACGTCGGAAAGCCCTTGTCTTGAATCCAACGAACCTCTCCATCCGGACGATTAATACGATACACACTTGTCCAAGGCTTGCCTAATTTAAAGCTATTTTCTCTTTCTCTTAGTACGTATAAATCATCGGGATGTATTACTCTTCTCCATAGTAATGTATCCTGATAGAACTGCTCTTGCTTGTAGCCATAAAGTTTTTCAATGCCAGGTGTTATTAATAAAACATCTGATTTTAAGTTATGAGACCATATCGCTACATCCAAAGAGTCAAAGATGTTATTTAAATGATCGTCAGGATCACTAGGTTCTTTTTTCGACTTAATTAATTCTTTATATAAGATGATAAGTAAGAAAAGTGTACTGAGAATTAATAAACTGTGTACCACAACCATAAAAGTATGGTTATCAAGGTATTGTAATACGAAAATGAAGCTTAAAACTTCAAATAAGAAAACGAGAAAGATGATGATAATGGATAGTGGTTTTAACTTATATTCTGATTGACTAATTACGACCGCCTGCCTTTTTTACATTTTGGCGAACAATTATTACCTATCTTGGTTCCTTTTTTACTAAAATATACCTATATTAATTCCCTCTAATACAGTGATTAAACTAGGCACTCTCCACCCCTTCTGTGATAAAATATGTAAAATATATAATTTTAGCTAGGGGAGTCAACAAGATGATGAATGAATCGATAAAGGCTGTAGAAGTTGCAATAAAAGAAATAGGTAAAGTGATTATAGGCAAAGAAGAGATCGTTGAGAAATTATTTATTGCCTTGTTATCAGATGGACATGTTTTACTAGAAAGTGTTCCAGGCTCAGGAAAAACAAAGCTAGCTACGAGTTTTGCTAAAATCCTTAACGGCAAGTTTAGCAGAATACAATTTACTCCTGATGTATTGCCAAGTGATGTTACAGGCATTCAATTGTTCAATCCTAAAAAGCAAGAATTCGAATTAAAAACTGGCCCAGTAGTTACTAACATTCTGCTAGCTGATGAAATAAATAGAGCAACACCAAAAACACAATCTAGTTTGCTAGAAGCAATGGGGGAACATCAAGCAACTATTGATGGCGAAACAATCACCTTACCAAAACCTTTTTTCGTGATTGCAACACAAAATCCAATTGACAATAATCACGGGACCTTTCCATTACCTGAAGCACAACTCGATCGATTTTTATTCAAACTAGAAATGGCTTATCCATCTTTTGAAGAAGAAAAAAGCATCCTTGAGACGTATCGTATCATGGAGCCATTAGATAACTTGGAAACGGAATTGTCATTAGAAACAATTGCAATCTTGAAGCAAAAAGTGAAAGAAATAGAAGTAACAGAGACAGTTGTGGACTATATGTTACACATAGCCAGATTAACAAGAGAACATGCTGATATTGAGGTAGGAATAAGTACCCGGGCAGTGCTTGGTTGGATGCGCGCATGCCAGGCACGTGCTTTCATAAAAGGGAGATCGTATATCACTCCTGATGATGCAAAAAATCTAATGATGGATATTTTCGGTCATCGCCTCGTTCTTACAATGGAAGCAGCGCTAAGAAAAACAACCAAACAAGTCGTACAAGAATTGGTGAAAGCCGTAGATGTTCCTGTTGAACTAGAGGTAAAAGAATGATTTTATTTCAGAAAGAGCAAAGTTCTACCAAAAAGCAAACCGCACTTCTTATAGATATTGGGATTATTTGTATCGTTTTCGGTATCATGTTTGACCGATCAATATTATATTTGCTTGCCGCTTTTATCCTTGCTTTTGGATTATTGACTATCTTATTTAATCGATTTGTCGGTACGAAGCTAGTCATGGATGCTGATAAAGGCGTATTCCAAATGCGTCCTGGGGATCAAATTGAAATTCCGTTAACGTTCGAAAACCATTCAAAAATTCCGATTCAAAATGGATGGTTTACTTTTGCTACGAATGCAACTGTGAAGGAACAGAATTTTAAACAAACAAAAGGAGTAGATGACTTAACGATAACATCCCTCCCACTATCCATACCTGGGACTAGTAAAGTTGTCGTTACTTGTGCTTTTAAAGCCGAACGACGAGGGGTAACCAAGATCTCTCATTTATATTACACATTTCCTAATATGTTCAGTTTTGAAAATATTACGTTACAACTACATACATTGCCTGCCACAGAACTTGTTGTCTATCCTGAGGCGAAGTCTGTTCACGGTTTGGAAAAAATTATGACTCATTACTATGGGAATAATCGGGCACCAATTTCCCCTTTTGAAGATTTGTCCGAAAACATTGGTACTAGAAATTATGTCATGTCTGATTCTCTTCAAAGCGTTCATTGGAAAGCAAGTGCAAAGATGCAGCAATTACAAACAAAAACATTTGAACGTAAATGGGATATGTCTTGGACGATCGTGATCAATACAGAAGAGTTTAGCAGAATTGGAAATGCCTATATTTCAAAAAAGTTAGAAGACTACCTTTCTGTTGCTACACAATTGTGCTATACAGCCACCCAGCAAGGACTACCGTTTGAATTACACATAAATATAGAATCAGCTGGTTCAGTTGGATACATGAAGACAAGCAAAGGTGAAGGAAAAATCCATCTAAAAAGGTTGTTAAATCTCTTAGCTAGAGTTAAATCGAGTGACAGACTTTATTCCTTTCGTAAATTGTTACATCAATTAAATAAACAGATACACCAACATAGAACTATTATTTATATTGGCGAAGTAAATGTTCACGATCTTTCCTATCTGCATGCATGGAAGAAAAAAGGTACACAAGTTTTTGCCATTCAAGATACAGAAGATCTATATTGGATTAAACGGTTATAGGAGGAGAATCTGATGGAAGCAAACCTTTTGATAACTAGAATTTATCAATGGCTTAGTGAGATGATCGTGTTTTATTTTATCCTCCTGCTTTTATTTTTTCTAGCAAACGAGACTTTCTCTTTGGTCCTTTATTTGAGTTTAACGATTGGATCGATTACGACTTACACTCTAGTAGGAAAACATTCAAATAAGTTTGGTCCAATTGTAATAACAACTTTTCTAATAGCCTGTTGTGCATATTTTCTATTACATTACCCTTTATTTATAAGTCTACTAGTCGCCATCGTTTTTTGTTGGAGATACATTGCACACCAAGAAATTGCCAATCATAATCATCAGATTATTCTATTTGTCCTAACATTCATGATCGTAATGGGAATTTTAGTTTTCTCTAATGATACAGGTGTGATTTTTCTTGTTTTATTACAATTCTTTGTTCTAGTAGGTGGGGCTACATTTAGCAATTACTTCATTGAGAATCAAAATAATAGATTCAATAAAAAAGCAATCTTGTTTCTTTTATCTAGCCCGTTTATTGTAGGCACCTTGCTATGGTTACTCTTTGATTTTATCAGATGGGTCTATGTATTCTTGGGCAAGATACTTGTGACTATTACAACGTGGTCCTTTCTATTATTAGACGAATGGATACATCTTGATATGTCTTCCTATGAGGATGAACAACGTAAGCTTAAGGACAATATGGAGGGGAACCTTACTAGATTTCAACAAAATGAAATGAATCCAGTAGCTACGGCTAATGAAGTGAACATTACAGAAATTAGCTACTGGATCTTAAATAGTTTCCTTATCATTTTGGTTGTAATCGCCTCATTCGTCATCTTCCGGAAAATCATGCACAGAGAAATTGCAACAGAAAAAAATGTCTATGCAACAATATCTAAATTGCCAGCATTACAAACACAAGACAAAGCAAAATTTCCTTTCGTGGTAAAAAAACCGAACAATATGATTCGAAAAGAAATCTTTGATTTAGAGAAATTCAGTCACAAACGAGGATGTGGAAGAAAACGGGGAGAAAGCCTCACCGATTGGTTTAAACGACTTCAACTACCGTTAGAAGGAATCGATTTGTATCAAAATGTAAGATATGGAAACAAACAGATTTCAAAAGAAGAAGAAGCTCAATTCAAAGAACAAATGAAAAAAATTAGATTCCAAATGGAACAACAATAAAGATAAAGTGCTCTGGATCGCAACGATTCAGGCACCTTATCTCATTTAATTATTATGCTTTCTTTTTCTTATAAAAAGAGCGAGGTTTTCCATTACTGTTTTCATTGTTTCGTACGCTTTTAAACTATTTGTTCTAATAAAATCCCAGCATACCGTTGCACCAGTAGTTATCTCTTCTTTCTTATATTTGTATAGCAGAATAGCAATCAAGATTACTTCGCTACTTAAGTACACCCAAGCGCCCATCTCCAGTCCATTCAGAAATGTAGAAATTCCTTCTGTGCCAAGATATATAAACCAACTAAACGCTATGAGTGTAAAGGCAGCCAAGTTGATCATGCTCGAAACAAATACATTCGTACTTAGGTTTATATCGGATTCGTTCATCATATACGTTACATATTTATAACTCGCAAAAAAAGCTATTAGGACAATTACCCCATAGATTATCATCACCATATTCATAGATACACTTCCTTCTCTCACTTTTATTGATAGTATGTTACTTTCATAGACTATTCATACCTCAAACATAAAATCGTTAAACAATCACTACATATTGTATGTAACATCACAATTAATTCATGCTTCTTTTCAAAAATAATTTCAATTATTTTCCTTCTAAATGATTTTCTTCCCTTGCTTAGCCATTTACCTTACAATGAACAAGGAAGAATTGGAGGCAATCATTATGTTTAAAAAATTGTTTTTCGCTATCCTATTTGGAATTTCTATAAGTGGATGTATGACCAATCAACTTGGAACAAACGAAAAGAGTCCAGTTCCTGAAGAGGAAAACACTACGACCGCACAAAATGAAACAACGCAATCCGAGCTAGTTGATGCAAAGGTAAATCGAGTAGTCGATGGCGATACAATGAAAGTGAATATAGATGGTAAGGAAGAAACTGTTCGTTTATTACTAGTGGACACGCCAGAAACAAAAGCACAAGATCGCCCCGTCCAAAAATATGGTCCTGAAGCGAGTAGTTTTGCAGAAAATGAATTAACAGGGCAAAAAGTCCGTCTCGAATATGATGGTCCTAGAAGAGACAAATATGATCGACTTTTGGCTTATTTGTGGGTCGAGGATAAATTATTCAACGAACTGCTATTAGAAGAAGGATTCGCACGATTAGCTTATATCTATGATCCACCTTATACGAATTTTGACAGATTAATGAAGGCACAGAATCGCGCAAAGGAACAACAGCTTAACATATGGAGTGTGGAAGGCTATGTTACAGAAAGAGGGTTTGAAGATTAGGCATTGGGACCAGATGCTCCCTCTGCTTATAAAAATAGGGACAAGGCCCGATTTGTAAATTGTTAGGATTTATACCTGGATTCAATAGGAATGTTGACCAGAAGAATGTCCTGTATCGCCCATCACACCAATTTGTTGCTTTTGTTTTACCTGGTCACCTACACGAACACCTCTAGAATCTTTTCGCATGTGTGCATATAACGTTTGCCCTTTGAAGAATTAAAAAGACGGATTGAAGAATATATCAACTGGTACAACAATGAACGATCAAAAGAAAAATTGGCTGGATTGAGTCCAGTAGAATACCGAACTCAATTCAGCCAATCTGCAGCATAATAAAAACTCTAACTTTTGGGGGTAACCACCTGTGGGCTCTTTATTTCTTCATTCACTTATGACAGAGCTTCTTCCATTCCTTCCTCTCCTTTTTTATCATAAAAACACACCTCATTTGGTACATAAAAATCGCATAAATTTAAGCTAGTCCAAATATCTTCTAATAGGAGGTGTTAATTATGGACGATAATAAAAGAGTTGCAATAGACTTGGCAAAATCCTTAATCCAAAACAATAACGTTAAACCAGTTTTCAACAGAGGTAATGACAGAGATGATAGTGGCAATATAGGTTATGTTTTAGGAGACACGAAATATTCTTTCTCAGAAATTGTCTCTTATTTTCTAGACAATATCGATATAATTGATAAAGACTGGTTATAGGAGCCTTAACCAAGGCTCCTAATTTTTACTAGCTTAATCCGTTTTAATAAAGTATGTATATTTAATTTTAATTTTGGCAATAACTATAAGATAACCTGCCAGGAAACTATCAAATCGTTACACGGGGTCCAAACCCAGATTTGACGAAGTCCGAAGGGTTTTCTTTTTTTATGACTGACATATTCCAGGATAAATATACATAAGTAATAGCCTATTGGATAGTGAGCTTTTAAAAACATTAACCTTCATATTTCTTCATTTTTACAATTTCATTACCTATGGTTCTTATTTCTTGGATAAATTGATTTGGATTAAACTTCGCTTTACTAATATCAAAATCACTTCCATGATCTTCTGGGACCGTAAAAATATTATTTTTTATTGTATCCTCTATTTTAAATAATGATTCCAATACTGCTTTCGGAATAAATACCACATACCTGCTAGTATAGTCCGCAATAATATTAAATGTTTTGTCCTTAAACTCATATTTACAAAATTTTTGATAAGATAAATTGATCTCTTGAAAATTAAATGTATTACTCGGATCAACGACATGTATTTTATAGCCATTCCTTAAAAAATCTTCATCAACATAATTATCTAATTTATTTAAAGTTAATTTTATATCCCTATATTCATCCCTTATATCTGCAGGTTTTTTAGTAACAAAATGGATGAAAATCATTTCTAACTGTGAGGTTAATATATTATGCCTGGTACTTAAAGTATTAAGATATTGACTCTTTTCATTCTTTTCTAGTACCTTTTTATTATGTCTTTTAATCAACTTTTCTAAAATAAACACAGTTGGAAATATCATAATAACGCTACTAATTAGGTTTATAGCTATACTTTCATAAAAATTCAAATCAAATTCAAAGAAATAATATTGCATTGAACCCACAGAAATCAAAAAAATAATTAAAATTATAAAACTAACAATCAAAAAACTCCCTCCTTCTATGAATATAATTCAACAAAGTATGAGAGAGTCCTTCATTTTTGATCGCGACAGAGTCACTTCCCTTCTAAAAGAACAAAAATCTCCATGTATACGATATAATTGGCATTATTTGTAGATTGGAGGTGGATAAAATAGCTAAACAAGAAAGAATTAAACGCGAACAATCGGATTATATTGATATATTGAAAGAACAAGTCGAATTTATGGTTGAAGCTTGCGAAAAATATGATAATGGAAAGTTCAATGCCTCCAAACAATTAGCTACTTATATACGAACTTTAGTTAATCAAACAAGAGCTTCAACAAGCTTGTTAACTCATTTGGATATGCAGAATAAAATGAAATTTTACAACACTTCTTTTTTACCAAAAAACGCTGTATATTTTCTAAGCATGGTTTTCATGTGTGTAATTCGTACAAAAGACAAAAGTACAAACAAGATTATAAGCGAACCGATATTTCTACCAATATTCAAACCGAAAAAATACCTAGGCAACAGATGGATGGGCTTTGATGAATGGTGGAACAAAAAGATTATAGTCAGTGATCATTTGACGTTTACAAGATTTGAAATGATATGGTTCATGGCCAATCAAGATGGTGGCACCCATGTTGATGAAGGTGTTGTTGAAAAATATTACAAGATTTCTAAGGCTACTGAAAGTATGTTTTATTTAACTAACAAACCTATAGACCAAGATCCTTATCAAAAAGGCATTCCGTATAAATACTTACACTTTGCAATAGTTAGACAAATTGCACACGAGTTGATTTTTTCACTAATTAGGGAATTCAACTTAAATGTTAAGTATAAACCGACCAACCAAGTTAATTTACAAAATGCTGTATCAATCTCCCGTGATGTAGATAACTTCTGTGTTGTTAAAGGCAGCAGTATTGAATATGAATAAACTAAAAGGAGAACAAAGAAAAACTGTTCTCCTTTTAGTCTCCTAATGTAGATACTTGTAAGACTTTGGCTTAGAAAGATTAATTTCATATACTATCAAAGATTTCTGCCAATCTTTAAAATTCCAAAACATTCTATTAGTAACAAAGTCTGTTTTTCTACCTGCTAAATTTTTTCTTCCATATTCTTTCCATGAATGATTTTGATTAGCGATTTCTAAGACTTGTTTTTCAGATTCTGCAACAACTATCATAGCTTCATCTTCACCATAACCAACACTAGTTGCTTTGATCCGGAAAACTTTCATATCTGTTTTCACCTTCTTAAGCAAAAATCAAGAATTACGCTATTTTACCCCATCTTAAACAAAATAAGCCTCTTATTCGGCTTCTGTTCACTCTATATTTGTTACGGATTTTCTTCAAGCACAGTAATACTACTTCCATTGGTCATCTAACCACTCTCTATCTTTTTCTTCTTCTGTTTTAGGTTCATTCCCATTTTTTAAATCTTGTTTATGTTCTATGTTTGCTACGACTACGAAATATAGAAATCCTAAAGGATGATATACTCTGCATCCGATCTAATAGCACCTATTGAGCGTGAAATTGTGTGCCTTGTATCATCAACATAAGTCACTGTACCACCGCTTATTCCAGCGTTCACCCAATCCATATTATTATTTCTGCCTATTCTTCCAGCCCATTCGTCTAATCCATCATTAGCACTTGTCCCATGACATATGTGACATATGCTATCGCCTTCAAAAAACTGAGATTTCACTGTATAAAGGACTTAATTTATAATTTTCTCCAATAATGATCTCGTTAGATATTTCAATTTCGTTGTATAATATGTTGAGTATCTAAAGTGATAGTCATGAAGGCTACCCTTTCAATCAATCGACTAGCTACCTTCTTTTTATCTTCTGGTATAGATTTAAAGATTTGAGTAATTCGTGCTATCTCTTCGGAAATTTTTTCATCTTGTTTTACCTTACTCAATTTCGCCATAATTTATTGCCCCCTCATGTGGAACGACTCGTGCGTTAAAGTTAAGTCCCCTTCGGTCCCGAGGCACCACGTAATTTATTATTTTTAGGGGGGACTATAGCACATTACTTTGCAATTAGGTTGCCACGTTCATCAAACATTACATCATCTCTAACAACAGATTGCTTTGCACCATGATGTTCTTGGTTGAGACATGTTTGACAAAGCAAATCTAAGTTATCATGGTTCAATGTAATATCTAGGTCGTTAATGTTGGATGGAGTAATGTATTCTTTATGGTGTACAATCAAGCCTGGATCACCACACCTCTCGCACAATCCATGTTGACAAATAAAATAAGCGTCACGACATTGTCGCCACGCTTTAGATTTATAGAATTGTTTTGCATATGGTTTCATACTCTTCACCTATTAAAATACTAACTTATCTAGATATATTTATTCTGCACATTTTCTGCCATAAGTCTGCCATCATTTATAGTTCAACTTTTCTATTGGTGCATATTTAGCTAAAAGTCTTTTTGTACCAACTGTATCAAACTCAACAGTTATTTCTTGTAAACCATTATTAGGATTTATTGCCGTAGCTAATACTTCACCTGTTTCCCAATTTTTATGCTTTACAAAATCGCCAACTTTATATTCATGGTTATAGTGTGACTTATTGCGTTTCTTTAGAATTCGCTTACTAGTATTTGATAACATATCAAACTGCTCTTCATGAGTAAAATTTTCATTTATATATTCATTTAAATATTCACTTAATTCATCGTTATATTTTAGCTCTTTTATTAGCTCATCTTTTTCCGTGCTATCTAATTCACTTAAATACTTATCCCATTGTGATTCTCTGAAATTCTTTATCTCTTTAATAGCGTTTATATCAACTTCAGATTGCAAGTATTCCTTTGCATAATCTAAGAACCTATGTGTTTTATACATATAGAAAGTTGTTCCAACCTCCGATTTAAATTCATTAATTAATTCAAATCTAGGTCCAATTGTTACTCTCCTCTTTACTATCTCCCACCAATCTTCTTTTTCATCATCTGTAACAAAAATGATCTGTTTATTTTCAGTCTTAGCCTTTTTAAGAATTTCCTTCCAAAGTATTAAATCTCCAAATTCTTCTTTTATGTACAATCCATTAAAGTACTTTATTTTCCCTTTCTTTTCTTTCAAATCCTCATAACCCGGAGGTATCTTATAACTATACCTTTTTTCTCCATGCTTATATATTTCATCTAAGTCTTCTTGATCAAAAGGCTCACCCACTTTACCTTGAAATAAATTGTTTATCTTATGCCAAATTACATCATTTTGCATAAGGTTTGGGTGATCTTCTTCGGCTTTATTTATATCAGATATTAGGTCCTGAAATGTACTATTAATTCGCTCTTTTATATTGGACAAATCAAGACTTGGGTGTCTTTTTTTGTAATCTTTTAATTCCTCATCAAGTTCTGACAACATAGCTGCAGATTTTTTTTGAATTGTATTAGTTATCTTACCATATGAATCTAACTGATCCTGAATTACAGTTAGTCTGTTTTTTTGGAATTCTAAACCTACTTGAAACGGGATCCAAATTCTATCCTCTACTTCTTTTATTGTCTTTAAGAACTGATTTCTAGTGGACTCAGTATATCTATATAAGTTTAATAAGACATTCGCATCAAATACAAATATACATTCCTTCCAGAGTTGTTTATACTCCTCTTTACTTAATTCAAAAAAAGTATCAAATTGTGTATTCAAGATATTCACTCCTTAAATAATTTCTCCATATCTTAGAAACTACCCTAACCTAACAATATTCATTCGCTAATTCTTGCCTAACTTATACCTTTCCGCTTCCTGTTTCTACTTAATGTTTTTTTAACAATCTCATGTAATCTGTCTCCGGGATTGGAAGAGCTATCTAACATAGCTGTAACATCATTACTTTCTATCTTCATTTGTCTCACCTTACCAGCTACTAACTTCCCATCTTTTCGATACCCTTTTTCATTCAGTTCTTTTGCAACCATATTTACATTTTCTAATTCTGCATAAAGCTTTACTGCTTCCTCCTTCACATCTTTAGGTTGATATGACTCATATGCTTTTACATATTCTTGTAGTTCAACATTCAATTCTTTAGCCTTCTGGATCTTCAAATAAATCACCCCTAATACTAGTTATTGAGTTTAATATAATAGTGGGTTTGTCAAATTCAACAATAGCACTTAAGCCTAGATATGACAATGGTTTTAGTAATTGCTATTAAATGAGTTTGACACCCCTGTTTTGAAGCTAATTAATAAGGTTATAAAGAAAAGATGGTCGTCAGAACCATCTAATAATCTCCTGCTCTTCGATATGCATTCTTCAATAGTTGGTCCACACCATCTTGTTCAATACCAATGTATCGTAATGTTTCTTCTGGATAGCTATGATTGAATAGCTTCTGTAGTGCTGCTATGTCCTTTGTATCTTTATATGCCCAGTAACCAAATGTCTTTCTCAATGAATGCGTACCAATGGAGTCTAATCCAAACTCTTTAGCAACTTCATTTAGTATGTTATAAGCCATTGCTCTTGTTATAGGTTTGTTGACGCCTTCTCGACTCTTTATAAGGTACTCATGAGGTTCTTTCTTAGCGACATAACCCTTAAGTGCTTTCTTTAGATCATGATGCAGATATATTCTTCTGTACTTGGATGTTTTCTTTTCCTTGATGTTTATATAATCATTTTTATATCAGAAACTTTTACTCTTAAAATATCGGATATTCGAAGTGCCGTGTACAAACCCATCATAAAAAGAATATAGTTTCGCTCATTACTTGTTTTTAAACTTCTCTTCATTCCCTCTAGTGTTTCAAAGTCCCTAATCGGTTGCACTACATTCATTGCTTAGTACCTCCTCTTCACAAACTTCACATAAACTGTTTTGACTATTCTTGTTTCCACAGTTGGAACACCAAACAAATAAACTTCTACTCTTAGGATAAAAGCCAATTTATAGAACGCTCGGCCTTTTAATCTATAATATTTTCTTTCACTGAAACCTAGATCATTATAAACCTCGTAATCATAGATATTAACAGGCTCCATATACCTTTTAATGATTACTGATCGCTCATTGTATGCTAGACGGTTTACTGCTTTTTGAATCTTACTTATGAAGTCATGGCGTTCCTTTTCTTTATCAATTTTATTTACAACTAAGTTTTCAGTTTTAGAATGGAATTGATTGGTGAATGTCGGTGGTGTAATCGTAAATGAAGTGGTGATCTTTGGTTGCATATCTATTGGATCCATAAGTAAATACATATTGTATCTCTCCAGTAGTTTCTCAACTGCATTCCGAGTCGCTTCTCTATCGATCTCTGGTAAATTAAAAAGTTATTTGAGACATATACAACCAACTCCTCTTATTTTTGTTTTAATGCTCCGCCTTTACCACGTTTGTATATTGGTCGATCGGTACCCATTAATTCTATTAAATCAGATTTTGACAGGTTCTCTCGCTTCTTCTTATTTTTCTTTTTGTGCTTGTTTTCAGACCATTTAGTTAGTTCTTTCCTCATTTGTTCGCTCACTTATCATCCACCCAGCAATCTTGATCACGACAACATATACGGGCCGAAAACAAGCGATAAAAGTTATAGCTAGAAAGAAAAATAATAGCTCCGTGCATGAAACCACTACTTTTCTCAAAATAAAAGGACACCAACTAAGCAGCTGCATGTGCAACTTACTTAATCAGTGTCCTCCAGTGTGCCGGTAGAACAATTTAAAAATATGTGCATTAATCCGATAATAATATCGGAGGTGGAAAATGAGACATACATTAACGCATTTACTTGAATAATTTTCAAATATGGAAGAATCCTTACTAGAAAATAAAGGATTAATCACTTTATTCTTTGCACGAATGGTATCAATAGTTTTTGTAATATTTGTTTCTTACATTATATTTATTGCGATATCAGTAACCCTATCAACATTAATTCCATCAGTGGATATTGATGCTAGTACTTTTAAAATCCCTTTAGTGATTATGCTTCCTTTTTTACTGGTTCTAATGCAAAACTTTTTTAACCAGAAGTATAATTTCTCAAAGAACATCCTTAAAGTTTTCATTATTTATAGTGACTCTTTTCCTAAGATTGACTCATTTAAATTTTTAGTTGAGTTCTTTTTCTTTTTGCTATATATATCATTCGCAAGTGCTATCACCGCAGAAGCTATTGCGAATATTATTTGGCAGGCAGAGTTTACAAAATATGCAATTAACTACATTACTATTGCAGCAGTATTTCATAGTGCTATCTATTTGTTCATCCGTGTATATCTAATACCAGAAAATACTGATCAGCAAAAGTTAATTAAGGCAAAACGAAAATTAGGATTATGGACATCTTATTCTTTAATAGCACTTGTGCATATCATAATTACTATGATTCAGTCCATACCTTGGTCAGGATCTCTTTATTATATTTTTTTATTCTTCTCGTTTTTGAAAGGGTTATAAATAGCTATAAAGAAATTCAAGAAATCCAGGAGATCGAGAGGATCTAAAACCCCTCTCCCTCTTCAACTCTATTACTTTTTTTGTAATCCTTCATATTTTGATTATCTATCTTTTAGTAATTCTCTTTTCATTTTTATAGATGAATCAGTATTCCATAAGATAAATAACTTAAACAAATATAAAAAACTTTCACGGTGGTCTTCTAGATTATAGGATCCAGAATATTCCTCCCCTTTTTTCATCTACAAGTTCGTAATCTATAGAAGGAACTGCTCCTCTATTGAATTTGATCTCCATTACCCTTTTGCTTTCCAAATCATGTTTAGAGTTACCAGATGTAGTCCCTATAGTATGAATGACTTTACTAGGAAGAACTGTTAACAATAACGATTCAATGGTTTGTAGTGAAAAATATTGATTGGAGCAAACAAACTCTTTATCTGGAAATAGATAAAAACGCTCAAAAGGATGATATTGAGAACTTTATCGATATGGAATTTAGTGTATCTGTATTTATTAGTGATTTGGTTGTCAATGAGGATAAGAAGAATTTTTTCGGAGTAAATCTAGAAAACATCAAATCTAGGTTAATAGATGAAGGGTGTATAAGTGAGGATATAAATCAACTTATTATACGAGTGGTGGATGTAAAGGAAGTCATTTATATGGATAGATATTTAGTTTCATAGACTGGGGAGGTTCGAACGATGGCTAGTTATGAAAAAAGAGGTGAAAATTCGTGGAGATTAATAGTAGAAGCAGGATACGATGCTAACGGCAAAAGAATAAAACGAAGTAAATCTATTCGTATTGAAGATGCTGCGTTATTAAAAACAAAGAAAAGACTGCAAAACTACTTAGATGAAGAACTGCTAAAATTCAAAATTGAAGTGGAAGCAGGTGAATATATAAAACCTGAGAAATTACTATTTGGTGATTTTGTTAAGGAATGGGAAAAAAGTACGCTAGTAAGGAATTAGGGGAACAAACTCTAACAATTTATCAAACTCACATAAAGAATCATATACTGCCCACATTTTCGCACAAAAGGTTAGACCAAATTAAACCGATCCACATAGTAAACTGGTTAGATGATCTGAAGCGCACAGATAAAACGGAAAATCAGTTATCTTCTTCTACAAAAAAGTATGTGTACCGTGTTATGCGAAACATCATGGAGCGTGCAACTGAGTGGCAGTTAATAAGCAGTAATTCATTAGTAAATGTAAAAAAGCCAAAAGAAGATAAGCGAGAAGTGAATGTTTACACTAACAAAGAAATTGAAGAATTGTTTGAACATGCTCAGAATCAACCACTATATTGGCGAGTATTTACCTCTTTAGCTTTAGCAGCTGGATTAAGACGCGGTGAGTTATTGGGTCTTGAGTGGAAACATATTGATTTTGAAAATAACAAAGTACATGTACGACAGTCTATAGGAAGAGGTAAAGATAATAAACCAATTATCAAAAGTACCAAGTCTGGAAAGGCGCGTACTGTCTCATTACCTGCTTCAGTCATGATAGAATTGGTACAATATAAGTCGCATTGGGAAACTGAAAGAGATGATGCTGGAGATTCATGGATAGAAAATGAACATGAATTTGTTTTTTGCAATATTGACGGAAAACACTTTTATCCAACAACGCCTACTACATGGTGGAGACGATTTACTACAAAAGCGAAAGTACGTTATATCCGTCTACATGATCTAAGACATACATCTGCAACCCTATTAATTAACCAAGGGGTTCATGCAAAGATTATCTCGGAAAGATTAGGACATGCAGATATAAGGATTACAATGGATACGTATGGTCATGCTTTAGAGATAGCAGATCAAGAAGCTGCTAACAAATTGGATAGTATTTTTGATCGAATACAAACTAAAAGCACGTCCTATTAAATTAGGAGCGTGCTTTATTAACGAAAAGATGGTATGTCGCTTGGTAATCCTACCCTCATAAAAAATTTGGCATATGCTTGTGAAAGATGCTCTTTATAAGGTGATTTTAATCTTAATCTATTATTTCCAATAGAAGCTTTGTCTTTTATATAATTGAATGGAACAGTAAATACATTCCTAAAATCAACTAGACATATCTCTTCTTCATATCCACTAATAGTACACTCATTTATTAAGTGATACTTTGCTTCATGTCCTCTTCGTAGACTTTCTAACGGTTTCTTATGACCAAATACTTCACTAATTTTTTGCATCTCACTTAATGGAGTTATAGGCGTCACTTGTACCCAAGGTGTTTTACTGTTGTCTAAATCACACGATTGAGTCAGTATTATAACATCATAAGCAATTACATCTATTGTATCAGAATCCCCATTTAATAATTCTGTTGTAGGAATTACAACATTCACTTCTTTAAAAATATCCCCTTGTTCCAAAGAATCATCATTAACCAATTCATACCAATTGTTTGACATTATATACCTCGTTATAATTCATCAAACTCAGATGAATTATAAATAAAATCATCTGCATCTGGTTGTAGTATAATTTTCTCTTTTCTTTGAACTGAGGAGATTTTCATACTTTTTATTTCTTTAGGTGGGATAATTGGGATATTATTAAATGAATCCATTGCTTCAACACAATATTCGATATCAATATCAATACTTCTATCTTTTTTATTCATAACACTAATCGCCTCCTGGGCATCTAGCATTACTTGCGAGCTACTATTAGTGTATTCATTAACTCCTGTTTTAATCACAGATAAAACAAACTGATTAGGTTTAGTTGATTCAAAGTAGTCAATAGTTCCTTTTGTTAGACCGTCAAAAAATTTAATTATTGATTCTTTCGGCACATCAATGGAAGCAGATAGGAATGGATTTAATCTACCTGCTAAAACAAAGGATCCTAACTTATTCCCCATACCACCATAAGATTTTTCAAAAGATGTGTTATTATTCTGGTTTGGTATATCTTGAATAGTAAGTTCGCTTACAGTCATCCTTGATCACCTGCCAATACATAAATCGGATACTCACCCAATTTATCGCCATCAACAAAAATTTCTGTGAAATACTCACCTTCGGCTCTCATCACAACATTCCTAAAATCTAAACTTCCCATAATACCCCTTAAATTTGGTGGCAAAGTAGCTGTTTCTGATGGTATGTTCTCAAGTGAGAGATCTTCTGTATCAATTATTGGTTCATCCCTTTTATCAGATGAACTAAACTTAATGCGGACAGTATGACCTTTTTCAGTGACGTCTATCCCAATAACACCGAATGTAACCGAAAATGAAAACATCCCTGGGACAAATGCTGGTCGAAAAACATTTAAAGGATTGATAACATTTAACTTGTTATTAGGTGTGTTTTTTGTTTCTTCTGAATAAATGAATGTGGTTATATGTGGCATTATTCTACCTCCAAATCATGCTTGTCCGAATTTATTTCGACAAACTTTAGAAAAACCCTTTTCAAAAAGAGAAAAATCTAATAATATCTATTATTACCCTGTATTCTCTCGTTACACACTAATTGTATCATAAATTTTATATCTCAGGCTTATTTTCTGAAAGTTCAAATAATTAGTGGTGGGTTATGATAATAATTCGTTCGTCCCCAAATCGTCCCCAACTATCATTTCCACCCCATAAACTAGGTGGAAACAAAAAGAAAAGAACCCTTTAATATCAAAGGTTCTTGCAATGATTCCGACTGGTCTCGAACCAGCGACCTCTACCCTGTCAAGGTAGCGCTCTCCCAACTGAGCTACGGAATCATGAAAAATATTAAACTAAGTAAGTATTAATATAATCGGTCACCATAAATCTGTCAATATCAAATATCACCATTTAAACAACAAACACACCCTATCTCAACTTACCGAAGATAAGGTGTGTTTTCAGCAATACCTTAAGCCGCTTTATGGAACTGTGGTAGTAGCTTCGCTTGTAGCAGTCGCTTTCTTACGGCTAACCCCAACCAACTTGCTAAGAATGCTTTGATTAATCCAACTACGATAAATGGGAATACGCCCGTTCCAATTGCTTGTGCCCATGTGTAGTCCAACACGAATTTCAACTGTATCGCGCCAAAAATCAATGTAATGAGCATTCCAACTGTATTTGCAATCATCGCCATCGTTAGCGTGTATTTTGTTTTTTCCAATATTAAACCCGTCACATACGCAGTTAATATAAATCCAAATATGTATCCTCCTGTAGGTCCAAGCAATATTTGCGCCCCGCCTTTAAGTCCAGCAAAAACAGGCACACCTGCAGCTCCTAATAACGCATAACAGATCATTGCAATTGCTCCGTACCTGCTTCCGATAATAGTCGCAGTTAAACCAACTGCTAATGTTTGTCCACTAATTGGAACAACTGGAATCGGAATTGTAATTTGCGCTAAGATAGCTGTTAGTGCTGCAAATATTCCACAAATAATAATAACTCGAAGTTTAGAATTCGTATAATTCATAATAAATCCCCCTCTTAATGTTAACCTAACAAAAAATAGGTTAACATATTTTTCCCTAATGTGGAAGTTTTTTAATGAATTTTTTTGATTAACAGACACTACACCTATATGATAGGTACAAAAGATACAATACATAGCTATGTAAAGGAGATATTGCATTTATGTCACAACCAATTACCAACATCCCAATCCCTGCAATACTAGAAATCAATAATGGAGCCGTTTATCAATTAGAAAAAATCTTAAGAAAACATTATTTTTCCAATGTTGTTATCTTATTTGATGCATTTACTTTTGATAACTTTGAACATTCGATTAAGGATTCTTTATCATCGATCAAAGTAAATACTATTGGAATGGAGCCAAACTTAGACATCAAAGACCTTATTTCACTAGCTTTTTCCCTCGAGCGTCATGATGTTGTTATAGCTGTTGGTGGGGGTACTGTTATTGATTATGGGAAGTATATTGCCTTTTCACGCCGCATTCCTTTTATCAGTGTCCCAACCTCTCCATCCAACGATGGCTTTGCAAGTAGCAATTGTTCACTAATTGTTAACCAAAAGAAAACGACTGTACCTGCCAAGGTTCCATATGGCATTATTGCTGATTTGGACATTATCAAGCAAGCGCCTGACCGTTTCATTTTAGCTGGGATCGGTGATTTAATGTCTAACATCACCGCCTTATATGATTGGGAGTTTGAAGAGGAAAATGGGGTGAGCAATGTAAACCACTTTGCACTAATGTTAAGTAAAAAAGCAGTCAATAGCTTTATTCGTACACCAATGGATGATATCAAAAATCCGATTTTTCTAAAAGAGCTTGTGAGTTCTTTAACGATGGGAGGTATTGCAACCGTCATTAGCGGTAATAGCGCTCCAATTAGTGGATCTGAACACCTTATCTCACATGCACTAGATAAGATTGCTGCAAATCCAGCTATGCACGGAATTCAAGTCGGAATCGCTACTTATCTTATCGCAAAAGTTCAAGAACATCGTGTGGAGCGGATGAATAAAGTTTTTTCTCGGACTGGTTTTTTTAATTATATAAAAGAAATTCCTTTAAATAAGGATGAGTATGAACAAGCCATTAAGCTCGGTCCAAGTATTAAACCAAATCGGTTTACTTATTTACACGATGAAACATATCAAAATAAAGCAATAGAGCTTTTACATAAAGATCCGCAACTTCAACAAGTTTTTTCTAATTAAATGGAATTTATTTGGAAATTAGGTATGAAAAATAGCTTTTAAGTACATTATCTTAAATAAGTATTTATATTTATCTATTTTAAGGTAGTGGTCTTTTGGGTGTTTTCTATTCATTATTTTATTTGGTACTTGTCATCATCTGGGGAGATTGGAGAAATTGGAGAAAATATTATCCTACTATATTATTTTTTATTACTGGAGATATACTGTATCAATGGTTGTTCGTTGATTTCTATCCAATGTGGAAATTCCAACCGTATGGCATCGATGATGAAATCGGTGTCACACATACACAAATTTCACTATCCATTATGATCATCAAGTATCCAGCCATAATGCTTGTGTATCTATATCAATTTCCCAAAACATTCGGTAAACAATTCGGCTACATTTGCCTTTGGACATTTATTATCGCTTTTAATGAATGGATTACACTCCAACTAGGTGGAATAGTGTACGATCATGGTTGGACATTCTCCTGGTCTGTACTCTTTTCTTTTGTAATGCTTGTCATTTTACGTATCCATCATAGTAAGCCATTGGTTGCAATTGCTATTTCGATTGGGTTTATGCTATTTCTTTTTTACTCTTTTGATGTTCCCACAGACATTGTCTTTCGCTAACAATAGTTGAAATGCAATGTCTTATCCTCTTCTTCGAATTTTAACTTCCAATCTCCCTAACACTTTTCCGTTACACGAACGTAACATCTGTCATACTAGCACCGTTTTCTGCCATTCTTTGAAATAGATGGTTGGATTTGATTGATAGAATATATTTCCTCTTCCCCCTAAGGTTATTAAAATATCTATGTTTGTTTCTAGTTAACTGATTTTGTTATTTATTGGTTAATGCTAAACAATGTTACAACTGCTAACCTTCTAGGTAGACAACTAGTTTACTAGGAGGTAATTCACAAATGAAAAAACTTAAAAAGATCATGATCGCTGCTACATTATCGATTGGTGTTTTGGCACTACCAAACATGGCAGACGCTGCATCCTATAAAGTTCAATCTGGGGACTCTTTTTGGAAAATATCCAATAAATTTGGTGTTCCTTTATCAAGTTTACTAAGTACAAATAATCGTACAGGAAGCATGTTATACGCTGGGGAAACACTAATAATTCCTGATACGGTAACAAATGCGGAGAAAGATCTAATGGCAAGACTTGTACATGCAGAAGCTAAAGGGGAATCCTATGCTGGAAAAGTCGCTGTGGCAACGGTTATTCTAAATCGTGTGGATCACAAGGAATTTCCAAACACGATTAATAGTGTTATCAATCAACGTTCTGCTGGTGGATATTATGCTTTTACACCAATACAAAATGGGGCGATAAATAAGCCGGCAAATGCAGAAGCTAAACGAGCTGTTAATGAAGCTATTGCTTTTCGAGGCCAAGGAAGTGGGTCTCTCTACTTCTATAATCCAGAAACTGCAAAAAGTAAGTGGATTTTATCTAGAGAAGTTACAACCACCATTGGGAATCACCGCTTCGCAAAATAATCAGTGGGGTTCACTACTTTTTAATACTAGATAAAAAAAAGGCGATAACAGCAAAAGTGTTATCGCCTTTATTTATTTCTAAGAAGCTTTAGCTTCCCATTTTTCTACGCGTAGTACTCGTTTTCTTCGTTTGCTGGCTTTTCATTTTGTGACCAGCATTGTTTCCATTCATTTTACTACTTCCATTAGCTTGGGATTGTTTCTTCTTTTCTAATTGCTGCCTTACTAATTCTTGCGTACTTAATTTCTTTTCACTAGACATGTAACTGTCTCCTCTACAAATTTCTTTTACTGCATTATTATAATACAAAAACACAACAAATAAACTACTTTTCTTGCAAGATCGTATTAATAATGATTCTTTCCCACCTGTGCCATGGCAATAAACGTTTTAACATCAATTGCGCTCTTACCCCTCTGCCAATTGGATAGCGAAGCTTTTTTACTTCTTTCATCATCGCAATCTCACAAATTAGTTTTGCTACAAGCTGTGGATCTCCATGTTTATTCTTACCAGATTCCATCGTTGCCATTAATTTTTCCATGTATGTAGCATACGGAGATTGGTCATTGTTAACCCCGCCAGCAATCTCCATACCTGAAGACCAAATATTCGTACTAAAAGAACCAGGTTCCACTAGAGCAACTTGTACGCCAAAGGGCATCATTTCTAACCGGAGACTTTCTGAATAACCCTCCAAAGCGTATTTAGAAGCTACATATGGAGACAATCCAGGAAAACCAACTAAACCACTTATACTGCTTACATTAATAATGGTTCCTTCTCCTTGTTCTCTCATTTTCGGTAAGATAGCTTGTGTGGTTGCCATAACACCAAACACATTTGTTTCAAACTGCCTACGATAATCTTCCATTTCTATCTGTTCACTAAATCCACCTATTGCTATGCCCGCATTGTTTACAAGCACACGAACATGATCGAACTCCTCCACTTTTTTCTGAAATGCTTCAATATCTTCCTGCTTCGTCACATCAAGTGGATATACTTCTATCCGATCCAATAGGGAAAGCTCTTTCACATGCTCTTTAAAAATAATTGCCTTTTGAATATCGCGCATCGTAGCTAACACATGAAATCCTCTTTTTGCTAATTCCAGTGTAGTTAGTAATCCAAACCCGCTTGATGCTCCTGTCACAATGGCTACATGCCTCATTTCTTCCCCTCCTTTACTATATTTTATAGTGAATTCAGATGAAAAGCGATTCTTTACTTTTACATAGACTAATCGTTCACTACGACACACTTTATAATTGGAAGCGCATTTTTTCATTTTTTTACTTACCCTATGCTACACTTAGCTTATTCCATACATAAGAGGTGTTCAAATGCGAAGAAAGGGAAAAATGGTAGAAGAACAGATTGATAGTAAGTTCCTTAACGAAACAATCACATTGAAGTGGTATCAGCCAGAAGCTTTTACACCCTTAAATAAATACCATCTGTGCATCATGCAAGATGGTGACGATTACTTTCAGATGGGAAGAGTTGCTACACTTAGTGACCGGTTGCATGATGAATATGAGATAGAAAACACTATATTCGTTGGTATTCATTATAACGACAAGTATGATCGGCAGGATAAATATCATCCCAGTGGAAAAAAACAATCTGCATATATCCGATTCCTAACGCAGGAAGTTTTACCATTCTTAGAAGATACCTTGCCAACGCATCAAGTAGCAGGTGGACGAACATTAATGGGAGATTCGTTGGCTGGCACATTGGCCCTACAAGTTGCCGTAAGTCATCCAAACTTAATTGGCCAAGTTATCATGCAATCTCCATATGTAAATGAAACAATAATGGAAATAATAAATCAATCAACATCGTTAGATACACTCACTATCTATCATACAATTGGAACAGATGAAGAAAATGTAGTCACTACATCTGGTGAAACAAAAAATTTCTTAACTCCAAATCGCGCTCTAAAAAAACTAATGGAACAAAAGCAAGCTTCCTATATCTATCATGAATTACCTGGCAAACATACGTGGAAAGCTTGGCAAGATGACTTGCCTCGTGCTCTAACTACGATGTTTAGGTGGGATTAACATGATAATGTGAAAACTTTAATTACTTTTTGTTATAATAAAAAATGAAAACTTTATGATCGAAATGTACAACAAAAATGATTGGAGGTATTCAAATGAAATACGGTGTTGCCATTTTCCCTTCCAAAAAAATGCAAGATGAAGCTAATTCTTACCGTAAACGGTATGATCCACATTACGCATTAATTCCACCACATATTACGGTGAAAGAACCGTTTGTCTTAGAGGATAAGGAACTTGAAGCTACCATCTCTGAATTAAGAGAAATAGCGAAGTCAACTGAACCTTTTCCACTGTCTGTGAGAAAGGTAAGTTCTTTTTCACCAGTAACGAATACGATCTACTTAAAAGTAGAGCCTGTGGATGAATTACTTAAATTAAACGAAAAGCTTCACAGCGGGAACTTACCAAATGAGCAAACGTATGCTTTTGTACCACACATTACAATCGCACAAAAACTATCTGATGATGAATTCTCTGATGTTTTTGGTAGCTTAAAAATGCAAAGTTTTGATATGGAAGAAACAATTGATCGGTTCCAACTCATGTATCAATTAGAAAACGGTGCTTGGACGGTGTATGAAACATTTACATTCAAATAAGGAGTCATGGCAGAATGAAAACCAATATCGTAGAAACGGATGAACAACAAAAGGATGCTTTCGCTGTAAGACGAGAAGTATTCGTTGAAGAACAAAACGTCCCACCTGAGATCGAAATAGATGAATTAGAGAACGAAGCAATTCATTTTGTTGGATACGACAAAGAAAAAGCAATAGCTGCTGGACGTTTACGCCTAGTAGATGATTATGGTAAATTAGAGCGCGTTTGTGTACTTAAACCATATAGAGGTTTATCTTTTGGCAAGCAAATTATTTCTGAAATGGAACGTGTTATCAAAGAAAAAGGATATCCAAAAGCCAAACTTAACGCACAAACACATGCAGAAGCGTTTTATCTGTCATTGGGATATAAAACGATCTCAGATGAATTTATGGATGCGGGAATTCCGCATGTTACGATGATTAAATTATTATAATAGCAAAAGGGGTTAATCTATGGCAGATATTGATTAGCCTCTTTTTTATTTACCAGATTAAATATATGTTGGCTTCCAATATATAAAATCATACGATCAAATTAGTAATATATATAATGATCGATAACGAAAGGACGATGGTATATGGAAAGAGATTTTACATGTTAGTTTTGGGACATTGTTAATCATAACAAAATTGATAAAAAGTTCTCCTTAGATATTCCCCCTCATGAGCAAGCACTAAAAGAAACCATGACTTGGTATCTAAATACAACAAATTCCGAGACAAAAAGAATAAGTTGAAACAAAACTTCCTTCCCTATACTTTTTAATATATATGTCCCACTAATATTTTTACTACGTCGAAAGGCTTCTAGGAATACTTTATTACTCTTCACGCACATAAAGAAAAAATAGCTTAGACTTCTAAGCTACTCTTTTCTTTTAATCATTCTTTTGTTAATGCTATCACTGCAAGGTTGATATGTTCAATTTGCTTTACCACATCCTGATTTTGATCCGTATGGTGCTGAACGGATGCAGATATTTCCTCGATTGTAGCTGTTGCCTCTTCGACGACAGCCGCAAACTCATTGATAGCTATTTCAATCGCTGACGTGTCTTCTCCTATATTGATTGCGAGTACTTTAAACTGCTTCATTTCTTCTCCAAGATTCTGGATCGCATGATTGATGTTCTCAAAAATAGATGTCGTCTCTTCCGTCTCACGAATGTTCTCATCCATTTCCTTCGCAATACTAGTCATTTGTATTTGCGATTTGTCATTACTTTCACTGATCTCAGCTAGATTATTGGAGATCACTTCGGTAGTTTTTTCCGTTAACTCCGCTAATTTTCGAATCTCATCTGCTACAACTGCAAATCCTCTTCCCGCTTCACCCGCTCTTGAAGCCTCAATAGAAGCATTCAATGCGAGCAAATTCGTTTGGGAAGTGATCTCTTTAATAGAATGTAAGGAAGAAACTGAATCACCTACATGTTTACTAAGTGTATCCATATTTTTAGCCATTTCAGTTACTAGTGATTTAAAACTATGTATTTGTTTTTGCAATTGTTGAATCTTTAATCTACCTAATTCAGAGCTTTCTCCTGCACGTCCCGTTTCAGAAATAATAACCTCTGTACTCTCAAGCATTTGTTTAATCATTTTAGTCGAATTCTCAATAGAATTTGTAATATCATTTACACTATCACTCTGTGTTTGGGTACCTGAGGCTACTTCTTGAACAGCTTTGTTCATCTCCTCAAAAGAATGATGGTTCATTTCACTTGATTCACTAATTACTTGCAACTCATTAGCAATTTGTTTTGTCTTCGCTTGTAAACCTTGTCTATTTGCTTGTTCATCTTCGAAACGAAGCTGATTTTCTTTTGTAAGTGCTTCTATATTGTTAGCTAGTTTTTTTGTAATCTTCATCTGCAAAAAGAAAACAATTAATACAAGACCTAAAATAAGTAACGTATTCGTTATTTCTGTCTGCAATTGTTCACCATACATAAAATAATAGGACCCTACTAGCCCAATTGCTAAAATAGACCCAACAAAATAAATTTTATACTCCAAATACAATACAGAACATGCGATCAAATAGTACACGATAAACACATTCTGATCAGAGATTGAAAAATGCATAATGGTCCCAAGAATAGCTGCCAGACCAATTATTGCAATAAAAGGGGTTACCTTCACAAATACCTTCTTAAAATGAGCAATGGCAACTACTGCTATTAGGATTAAACCTCCAATTAGAATAGTTACTATATTCTTCCATGCTGCATCAATTGAAAATTCTACGATCGTCGCTAAAACTACTGAGATAGAAAGCATAATTAACATTATTTTATTTTTTTGTAAAAGTGCTTGGTATTGAACTCCATCATTCCCCACATGATCAACCCTTTTTTGTATATTTCTTCTTATATCGACATATTTCATCATTCTGTTTAATGAATATTAAAAAATATAACAAAAATCAAAGGTCTATTTCACAAAATAGTAAAAAAGTAGAATTTGTATATTTTTCTCAAGGATACAAATAGTACACATGTTTAAAATCATACGATATTGATAGGTGGTGGATAACGTGGACGCACAACGAGCACAAGAGATTGCTTCTTCTCCAGTAATGGCAAATGTCTCTTTTAATGGGGCAAAAGTTTACATTGAACATGTAGATCAAGAAGTTGGAAAAGCTACGGTCCATACTTTACATCAACCCGAAAACAAACAAAGCGTTTCGGTAGATCACCTAACAGAACAATAAGCTTGCCCCCCCTTTTTGGGGGAGATTACATTGTTCTACAAAAGTATGATAGCTATATCCATTCCTATAATAACGATTGTCACAACAATAATGGAGTAGATAAGATTGATTTTAGAAATACGCTTATCCTTTTGTTTTAATAACTTAGAACTAATTCTAGAAATTAGTCCCATCAAGAAAAGTAATAGGAGGGTAAAAACGAAGAGATGTAATATGTGTCCATGAAAAAAATATAAGTTATAGAACTGTAGAAAGGAAAAACTAATCGTGAATCCAATCCAGCCGCTTAAGGTCAATTCTTTTTTTAGTAGGTTCATACCTTTCATTTCTCACACCTCCTTTAATTAATCTTATGCTAACACGCCAGAATCTAGTAGTTAAAACGAATGATCCAATAGAATCAACTTAACCGGACAGGATAATAAAGAGCTTACTCTATCTTGTATGATTTATCAAAAAAACGTCAATGCTACTAAATATAATTGTACGAGGGGATGAAGCAAAATGGGGACAACAGGTTCTATTTTAGTAGAAACCTTTTTTGGGTTTGTAGCATTATTTGTTATTACCAAAGTGATAGGGAAAACACAGATATCTCAGTTAACGGCTTTTGACTTTATCTCTGCCTTAATCTTTGGGGAATTAGTTGGGAATGCAATCTTCGATGACAAAGCAGGGATTAAAGAAATAGCTTTTGCTGTTTTCTTGTGGGGGGCTTTATTGTACGTCACTGAATTCCTAACGCAAAGATTTAAGAGGACGAGAAGTATATTCGAAGGTAAACCTAATATGATCATACATAAAGGAAAACTACAAAGAGAAGAAATGAGAAAAAGTAAATTAGATATGAACCAATTGCTACATTTATTAAGAGCAAAAGATGCTTTTTCTGTAAAAGAAGTGGACTATGCAATATTAGAAACAGACGGTTCATTATCTGTTCTTAAAAAATCATTAAACCAGTCACCTACAAGACATGACATGAATTTAATGGAACAAAAAGTTGCACTACCTTTTATGTTAATCAATGACGGAGAAATTATTGAAGACAGTTTAAAAGAAGTTGGAAAAGATAACACCTGGTTAACCAATGAGTTACAAAAACAAAATATCAATTCTTACAAAGATGTATTTTATGCCGAATATAAAAAAGGAGAAGCTCTATATGTGCAAACATTTTAGGGCTCCTTTTTTTATTAAGGCTGTTTTCTTCGAAGGTTGTTCTTAGTACGGAATTGCTATAAAGTGCGACATAATGCAAAAGTACAACACAAGCGGTCATGAGATCCCTTATTTTTATGTTTTTTGACCAATTTTGAATCTGAGCGGTCATACAGGACGCTATTTTAATAAAATGCCATCGAAATCAATGCAATTAGGGCAAATAACGGCTCTGGTGACCGCTAAAAACGTAAAATCTTAAATATGAGGTAAATAAGGGATCTCATGGCCGCCAAGATCTACTTTGATTTTTAGCGGTCATGAGATCCCTTAATTTCATAACAATCCAGCTTCGCCTCCCGAAAATCGGAAAACTCTAACGTACCTTAGTTACGACAGATTTTTCATCAACCCTGCACTGCACTAATCCCAACGACTATTTACTATATAACCTCCAAATTCCACCCACTATTTCACTTTTAATTTTGTCTTGCTTTATTAATGAAACAATATATCCAGTCACGGCTGTTCGAAACAAGATCCATTGTGATAGTTGTTTAGGTTGTACTCCAAAATGCACACACATTGCCCCGACTACGGTTTCATGCGTTATCCCACTAGGCTCTTGTATAATTCTAGACTCTAACCATTTAAGTAAGCTTTGATGGTACGCGATATTTTTATCTACCGTATCGTAAAAATTTTCTTCAAACGGCCCGTGGCCAGGAACTGCTCCGTCACAGGAGATATTTTTTAGCAAATGTAGGCTGTTGATTGTTAACTGCGCATCCGTTAAAAACGGAATCTTATGTTTGTGTAATTGCTCTTCAGCAAAATAACTGTCTGCTGCGTATAATATATTATCGATCTTAATTGCTAATTGATAATAACTGTGACCAGGAAGATAATATGCTTCAAATAGAAATGGATCAATTTGATGGTGTCCTTCTTTTATAACATGATCGATTGTAATCGGATTTCCTTCTAGAAACTTATTTCTAAGCTCTGGTAAAGGGTCGTTTCCAGTGAATAAATAGGTAGGCTCTAAGATTGGATACCTCATAATAGCTTCTTCTAAATAAGGAGCAATGGTCACTACTTGCCCTTGATCTTGAAGATACGATGCTCCGCCAAAATGATCTGTATGCGCGTGTGTAATGAAAAGATGTGTAATCGGTAAATCTTCTGTCGTTAACTGTCTTATAACTTTCTTCATTGTTGACTTATCAATACCAGCGTCAATTAACATCCCTTTGGATCCTTTATGTACGTATCCGATATTCACAGCTCCATGGAAATAGTAACACGACTCATTGATTCTAATTAACTCCATATAGGAACCCCTTTACAATTAATTGGTTAACTTAAGAATATCGAATACCATAACAAAAACCAACCAAATTATATACGTTCATTTATAAAATAACCTTTTCCGGTCATTTCAGTATAAACAAAGTCTACAGCATGCCCAGTTACGTTTGTTTTTTTCTTATGTTCTACATGTTTTTCCAATTGTTTTTCCTGATCCATGTAGGACATACTAAGTTGCGTTTTAAAAGGCTTTTCTATTGGATAAGGATCTTGTTTCGTTTTAACTACACGATTTTGATATTGTTGGTATTGATAATTATCAACCGGCAGAACATATCCCATCCTAAAACCACTCCCTTTATGATCCTATAGTAATCTATACCCTTTTCTTCTATAAAATATGCATCGTAAGCATGCTCATCACTTGGATTTTCTTCGTTCACCCATCATTTGTTCTAAATTATTCATTTGCCCCACCATTTCACCTTCCCACTCGGTCATCTCTTTCTCTAACTCTTTCATCTTTCTTTCTGGACGTTGTAACCATTTTTCATTTTTATTTAAGTGCTTATCAAAAACACCTAGATTTTTGATTATTTTCTGATGAAACGCTGATCCATTTTTCACATTATCCCTCCTAATCGAAAAATAAGGTAGCTCTTAATGAGCTACCTTTGTCTATCTACCTACTATATCCAAGAAAAAGGTCTTTTCTTATCATCTTTGTCATCTTCATGATCTTCAACTGCTTCGATATCATCGTCATCTTTATCGTACTTTTCCTCTTCCACTTCATCCGCTACAACTTCATCTCTTTTTGGACCAGGTCCGAAAAACGGATCTACACGACGAGGCTCAGGCTTCTTTGATTCAATAACCACATTATCTGCTTTTATCACTAAGTCCTTAACATAGATGACTTTTTTCTTTTCAGACATACAGATTTCCACTCCCTTTATATAAAACTTGATCGCTACTATTCTATGTAACTGTCTAATAAAGGCAATGGACATTCGCCCGGATACCTCTTTTTTTATATGACATTTTCATCAATTTATATATCTGTGTTGGTCGCCCACACAACAAGGACATAAAGACATATTCTATATAGTGACAAATAAGTCAATACACTTTGAAAGGGGTTAGATACAATGACATGTGGAAGTAAATACGATTCAGGTAACTGTGTAGCGGATATTCTACGAGACATTGCAGATGCACAAACGGACCTAGTGAGTGATTGTACGACTAGCTGTGAACAATCGATTGCAGATTTATTAGGGGAAGCTTCTCCAGCGGATAATTTTGATACGGTACCAGTAATCCTATATTGTAAAGGTAACTGTAAACCATTCAAGGGGTACGGTGCTAGAAGACCAAATCTTGGGTTTGTATTCTCAAGTTTCTATTTCCGTGTTAAATCTGTAGATGAAGACAACTGTGCTGTTCTAGAATTACTACGTGAACCTGGAGATGAATCAAATCCACACGATCCAGTAGATCAAGATACAAGTGATTTAGAAGTAACAGGCGTATGCATTACAGTCGATTTAGACTGCTTCTGCCACGTTACTTGCCTGCCAGCAATCAATGCATTAGACTAATTTACACTTGAGGATCTGCTCTTTTTGAGCAGATCCTCATTTTATTCTAAATTTAAAACAAACAACAGGAAAACAGATAGACCTTATTTGAACATTAAGTCTATCTGTTTACTATAAAGTTTAAAAACTCAATAACCTTATATGAACAATTTCATCAAGTGGAATTTCCCTGTTTCTTGGTGATTTAAATGTAACCATTTTCACTTGACCATCCTTATAATCAATGATGACTCCGCGGTGCCGTTCTGTCTCTGTGGTTACTTCGCATTTCATTTTAGGAATCTGTGAAGGTAATCCAACAAAATACTCAACTTTCTCCTCATTCGTCATATCCTTAAATCTCTTTCTACTTGTTCTCGGGTGGATGCTTTTATCCTCACCTGCTTCTTTCTCGTGCTTTTTATTTTTATTTTGCTGTTCATGATTATCTTCTATTGCTTCAATCACATCATCTTGGTTACCATATTCTACTTCTTTTTCTCCGGCCAACGGCTTTGGTGTCCTGATTTTCATACTTTTCTTGTTTTCTTCGCTTGTATCAGGTTTTAATTTATCTTTTTTCTTTCTTGGTGTTCTATAATCAGATTGCATGGATGCCTTAGGCTCTTTTAGATTTGGCTGTGTAATATATAGCATTGGATTCTGAGCAAACCGTTTTTTTCTTCTAGACATGAGTGATTCTTCCTCCCCTTTCACAATACTCTTCAAAACATTATATGTGTGAGCCTATGAAATGTGCTGATCATCTATGCACTGAATCCAATATAAAAAGGGTTTGATTCTATATAAGAATCAAACCCTTTTTCTTAAGCTTTACGATAAGCCTAAAATGCTATAGCCAGAGTCCACGTGTATAATTTCACCCGTAACTCCTCTAGATAGATCACTTAATAAATAATAAGCAGTGTCACCTACTTCTTCTTGCGTAACCGTACGACGTAATGGTGCTTTCTCTTCTATTTGTTTTAGGATCGTGTTAAAGTCACCAACACCTTTTGCAGACAATGTACGAATCGGCCCAGCCGAAATTGCATTTACACGTACACCATGTTTACCTAGATCATTAGCTAGATATTTCATCGTTGCATCTAGACTAGCTTTTGCTACACCCATTACATTATAATTTTGGACAACTCGCTCTCCGCCAAGATATGTAAGAGTTACAATTCCGCCTCCCTCTGACATTAGCGGTTGTGCAGCTCGACTTACAGATACAAGAGAATAAGCACTAATGTTATGAGCTAATAGGTAACCATCTCTACTTGTGTCTACGAATTCACCTTGTAAATCTTCTTTCTTAGCAAATGCTATACAATGAGCTAGGCCATGTATTGTTCCAACATCTTGTTTAATTTGATCAAAAGTTGCAGTGACTGCTTCATCACTAGTTACATCACATTCATAAAATAAGGCATCTTGTCCTTCTAAAGTGGAAACAAGATCTTTTACTGGCTTTTCAAATCGCTCACTTGCATAAGTAAATATTAGTCGAGCACCTGCTTCATGCAAGGAACGTGCAATTCCCCAGGCTATGCTACGCTTATTAGCAACTCCCATCACCACATATGTACGACCTTCTAGTGAAAAATTCATCACTCATCCTCCTATGGTAAATCGTTTTAATTTTATACTTGTTATTAGTACCTAGTGCTATCTTATCTCATTATAGAATAAAACTCAATTTTATTTCTTATTTTATTATGTATGACTATATTTCTTGCCATTTCCCCCTATCGGATTATCTTTTAATAGCTATGTACATGGAGCGCTTGAATTTAAAAAAGAGCATCAAATTGTTTTAACAATTCGATGCTCAAGTTTATTTTAAATAGAATGCAAGTCCGCTGCTTATATACCGTATTCTAAAGTAGATTGTAATTCGTCTACATATTCATGTGAACCTGTAACAATAATTCTATCCCCTAAGCGTAACTCAGTGTCACCATGGGGTACAATGGAATCTTTTCCTCTAAAGATACGAACAATGATCACATCTCCAGTGAACGGAAACTTCCGAAGCATAATACCAGTATACATTGGATTGTTCATATGAATTTCATACAATGCACTCTCTTGTTGTGTAAGAATGTCAACTACACTTGGTGCAGTAATTAATGCTTTAAGCAATGTTTTTGTTGAAAGAAGTACAGAGAACACTTCTATACCTTTATCCTTTAATTCTTGATCAATTCTAGATGATTCAACTCTAGCTATAACGCGACCAACACCCTGTTCTTTTGCATAGGTAGAAATTTCTGCATTTAGAGCTTCGTCTCCGGTAGAAACAACTACCATATCGACATCAAAAACTCCTTCGTGTTCTAATTTTTCTAAGTCATACGTTTCTAACTGTGTGATATCAAACACGGATCTTGTAATATGTTCATCAATCTTATCTTGTTTTGTATGGTACAAATGTGCTTCAAAGGAAGAAGCATCTAACTCCCTTACAACAGGAAGAGTTGCTTGGTTAGAACCGACAAAGGAAATAACTTGTTTCTGTGCCCCTTCATCTTTATGCTCAAATAACTTTTTAAACACTGGTGGCGTTATTAAACAAGTAAGAACAGCTACTAGAATTAGCGCGCTCTCCATTTGACTGTCTATAACCCCCATACGCTCTCCTATTGTAGCAGCAGCTATAACAAGGGATAACGTAGAAGTTAAAATCATACCTGAACTAATGACTGTTTTCCAATCGTACCATTTTTTCAAAAAGACAACTGGGAATAACTTTGAGATTAACAGTGCAATAAATAATAATGGGATTAACACTAGTACAGTTGGGTCACCAAATAGAGACCAAATATCAATTTCTACACCAACCATTACAAAGAATATTGGTATAAGAAAACCATAACCAAAGCTATCTAGCTTCTGCACAAGTTCTTGATTTGGTGATAATAAGGAAACTAATGCGCCGGCTAAGAACGCTCCTAAAATATTTTCTGCCCCAACTGTTTCAGACAAGGCAACTAAGAATATAATGAGGGTAAACACTGCCCTCGTACCAATTTGTATCGTACCTCTCGACATCGTTTCAATAAACGTTTGATTTCTGAAATATTTCCCAACGAAATAGAGCAATACACCAACAACAAATAGAAGAAGTAATAGCCACATATTGCCTGAACCATCTCCATAAAAAGAGACAAAAACGGCCAAGAGAATCATCGTTACAAGGTCAGCAATTACAGCAATTAATAATATTGTTTGACCAATATTCGTTTTCATCGCTTGCGCTTCCTTTAATGTTGGCACAACCACACCTAAAGAGATAGTTGAGATGATTAAAGTCATTAAGAAAACATTATCAATAAAGCCTGCGAGTACAAACAAATATGATAATAGTAGAGATAGTGCGAAAATACCAACAAATACCACAGAAGCTAAGGCAACCGGATTGGGTAGTTTGTTACCGCGATTTTTATTAGACTTTTTAGCTGTCTTTTTATTAGCGAATATAGAAAAGTCTATTTCCAGACCACTTAAGAACATTAAAAAGATAAAACCTAATGTAGATAATGTTTCTAGCCACGTACTTTCATCCACCAGATTAAATCCACTATGACCAATAATTAGCCCAACAATAATTTCTGCCACTACTACTGGAATCATTTTTAAACGAAACCGATGCATAAGGATCGGTGTTAAAAACGCAGCTAATATGACAATTACGAGTGAGCTAACCGACTCTGCGTGTTCCATAAAAGTTCCTCCCTTTTTTAACTAGTTAATAAGTGCATAAATGCAGTCGCCATTCCAAAATAAATTAATATAGAAATAATATCATTGATTGTTGTAATAAAAGGCCCTGAAGCAACAGCAGGATCAATCTTAAAATGGTTCATGATGATTGGTACAAGTGCACCAGCAATTGTCGCTACCACCAATGTAGCCATAATAGAAATTCCAACCAACAACCCTAAAAACACATCGCCTTTCCAAACATAAACGATAAGTGTTACTAATACACCACAGCTTATACCTGTTATTATTCCAGTCCCTGCTTCTCTTACTAATATTTTTGAAATACTACTGTTATTAATTTCACCAGTAGCAATACCCCGAACTGCAACAGCTAACGCTTGAGTACCAGTATTCCCTGCCATTCCAGCTATAAGAGGAATAAATACAGCTAGGATTGCTACTTGATCTAATGTAGCTTCAAATCTTCCAATAATACTCGCCGTAAACATACCTAAAAATAGAAGAATTATCAACCATGGCAATCGTTTTTTAGCAGAGACAAATGAGTTTTCGTCCCTACCATCCATATCAGAAACCCCAGCTAACTTGGAGTAATCATCACTTGCTTCTTGTTCCATAACATCCATAATATCATCGACTGTAATTATTCCAAGTAGATGATTTTGGAAATCAACAACTGGTAAAGCAAGAAAGTCGTAATCACGCATCATTTGTGCGATATCCTCTTGCCCCTCCCCAACAGGTACCGATACAATTCGATCACTCATCACATCAGAAATAAGCCAGTCGCCTTCTGCAATGATCAGATCACGTAATGAAATTACACCAACTAAGCGCTTTTCAACATCTACAACATAAATATAATAAATCGTTTCTGCTTCTGGAGCTTCTTTTCTTAGATGACGCATCGCTTCTTTTACAGTTTGTTTTGTTTGAACAACAACAAACTCATTCGTCATGATACTTCCGGCAGTTTTTTCTTCATAATGAAGCAATGCTTTAATTTCATCAGAAGAATTTTTATCCATAATTGTTAAAAAGCTTGCAACTTTATTCTTATCTAATTCGTTTAATATATCAACGGCATCATCCGTAGACATTTCAGCTAAGACATTTGCAGCATACGATGGATTCATTTCTGCAACCAATTCTTCTACTTGATCTCGTTCCACATGTTCCATTACTTCTGCAGTCTCTTCGGGAGACAAATACGTATATATTATTAAGCGAATATCTTCCGGTTGTTCTTCAAAGATTTTCGCTTGATCATAAGGATGCATTTCTAGAAACTCTGCTCGGAACGTGTCAATCTGTTCATTGATTAAGGCTTTTTGTATTCTTTCCCATATTAATTGTCGTTCGTTCGTATCTAAATGTTCCATCACACACCCTCCTTATCTATATAAAAGAAATTTTACTAGTTATTATTTAATGGTAATTAAGCGAATATTTATAAAAAGGATTGCTTTACGAGAATAAACATACTATGCTTAAAAAATGTAGAAATATGTTGTAAACTTAGTCTAATACTGTTTCAATTAATCTGCATGATCATCGCGACATTGGATAAATATTATTCTAAATGAAAAACTACAAAACAGACAACATTTACGTTGTGTTCCTTATCCTTATTATAATAATTTAGTTTCTTGTCAGTTGTAAACAACAATATACCAATATACGTTTCATTCATTTGGGATCATAGTGAACTCTATTTACAAAAAATTTATAGAAAGAAAGGAAACAAACATGAGTTCAAAAAATACACCAAATTCTAATTTCGATTACACATTAGTGTTTATTATACTTTTATTAGCCATTGTAAGTTGTTTTGCCATTTACACTGTACAACCATTCTTACCGTCGATGTATGAAGGGACTAACTTTGTTCTACAACAAATTGTATGGTATATCCTTGGTTCCATGGTGATTGTAGTCATGATGCTTGTTGATTATGATCGTTACCGACAGGTTAGTTGGATTTTATACGGAATAGGTATGATAACATTACTTATGCTTTTTCTCAATGTTCCTGCTCCTATTATTCATGAAGTGAACGGAGCTAGAAGTTGGTTTATATTTCCTGGAATTGGTACGATTCAACCAGCTGAATTTATGAAAGTTTTTTTAATCAACATGTTAGCTCACGTGATGGTGAGTCATAACGAAAAGTTTAAAATAAGAACCATTAAGAGTGATCTATGGCTATTATTAAAAATCCTAGTTCTATCACTTCCTCCAATGGGCTTGGTTGCAACACAACCTGACTTGGGAGGATTCTTGGTTTTATGCGCAATCGTTGCGTGCATGACTTTAGTCTCTGGCATTCGATGGCGAATACTACTTACCATTATGCTTACCATGGTTGTGAGTATTGGCATTGTAGTCTGGGGATATATTAATTATCCTGACAAAACCAAAGAGATTGTGAATAACCTAGGATTTGGCCACGTTGAAAGTAGGTTTTTAGGTTGGCTATATCCCGAAGCCTATGGTGATTCTGGCTATCAATTGATTCGAGCTATGTTATCCATTGGTTCTGGTCAGTTAACAGGAAAAGGAATGCACGATTTAGAAGTTTATATTCCTGAACGCCATACCGATATGATTTTTTCTGCTATCGCAGAACAATTTGGTTTTTTAGGCGCAAGTTTCGTGATCACCTTATTTTTCCTGCTTATCTATCGATTAATCCATATAGGTTTGCAAAGTAATGATCAATTCGGTAGCTTTTTAGTCACTGGTATTATTGGCATGTTTACATTTCAAATTTTTCAAAATATCGGTATGTCTGTTCAACTGTTGCCAATTACAGGTTTACCGTTACCTTTCATTAGTTATGGTGGTAGTTCAACACTAACCTATTTAATGGCTATTGGAATTGTATTAAATATAAAGTTTAGAACGAAGACATATATGTTTGATTAAGATGATTGCAGGTGGTAATGCTAATAATTAGCATCCACCTTTTTTATTTAATAACCGAACGTTTGCATTTGGGAGGAGATTATTTTGAAAATAGATGTCATTGGTGATATTCATGGTTGTATAGAAGAACTCCATGATTTATTTCATGCTCTAGGTTATCAATGGGAAGACAATATACCTTTTCATCCTGATGGCAGAATACCTGCTTTTGTAGGGGATTTAACAGACAGAGGACCTAATTCCATAGCTGTAATTAATCTTGTGTATGAGATGGTAGTAGAACATAAGAGAGCCATTTATGTACCTGGTAACCACTGCAATAAACTGTATCGTTATTTCTTAGGTAATAATGTAAAGCAGCAACACGGTTTAGAAACTACTGTTGCAGAATGGAAGGCTTTAGATGCTAAACAACAAAAAGTAATACAACACCATTTTATGACCCTCTATGAGCAAGCTGATTTATATGTTGTACTTCCAGAAGTAAATGCAGTAGTAGCTCATGCCGGAATTTCTGCTGATTTGATTGGAAAAACGAATAAAAAAGTAAAAACTTTTGTCCTTTACGGTGACATTACTGGTGAAACACACCCAGATGGGAGACCTGTACGAAGAGATTGGGCACAATCTTATCAAGGTGAACAGTGGATCGTTTACGGACATACCCCAGTAAAAAAACCACGAATCCTTAATAAAACAATTAACATTGATACCGGTTGCGTATTTGGAAATGCGCTAACCGCTTTTAGACTTCCTGAGGAAGAAACAGTATCTGTACCCTCCAAACAACAGCTGGTAGAGGAGAAGTTTCAAACTTTTGATTAAGGCATTTTCTTTTTGTTAGAGGTTTCTTTTTGATTGCTTTTATAAAACTTGTGAATACAATAGATATTCACCTCTCTCGCTCTTTAATCTGTTGCTTTCTTAGCTAATATTAAGCATAAAATAAGCTCACTCTTTAACAGAATGAGCTCTATTGCTTAGTAAAAAGTGAACGCATATCTTCTGGCATCTTACACTTGAAGGTTAACCGTTCACGGGTAATCGGTTGATAGAATGCAAGGGACTTACAATGCAAAGCTTGTCGTTTCAATTTTTCTGTATTTCCACCATACAGGTTATCACCAACTAAAGGATATCCAAGATAGGCAAAATGAACCCGTATTTGATGTGTTCGACCTGTTTCTAGTTTTACATCCAAGAGTGAATAATATGGGGATGTTTCAACTACATTGTAATGTGTAACAGATCGTTGTCCCTCATCAGTAACCATTCTTTCTATTATAGATCCAGGCTTCCTACCGATCGGAGCATCTATCGTTGCTTGCTTCTCTTCTAATTCACCTTGAATAACAGCATAATATCTTCGATTAACAGTGCCTTCTTTTTGATCACGAGAAAGAATCGAATGACTGTAGCGATGTTTTGCTACTAGCAATAAACCTGATGTATCTCGATCTAATCGGGTTACTACATGAACAGTGTAGTTTAGATTATGCTTCTCATAGTAACCCAAGATCCCATTAGCAAGGGAGCCTGTTGTATGATTAAGCGATGGGATTGTTGCCATTCCAGGTGGTTTATTAATCACCAACACATCATCATCTTCATAAACAATATCTAATGGTATATCCTCAGGTTCCATAGATGCACCACGTTCTTCTGGAGGAAGCACCACCTCTACAACATCGTCTGTATGGAGTTTACGACGAACAGACGATGATTCCCCATTTACAAGCAAATCTCCACCTTTAAATTTAACGACCTTTAAAATACGTCGTGAAAGGCCTCTAATTTGCAATAAATATTCTCTTAATAAAATATCATCATACTCTTTTGCTACAATCCATTTCAACTTGCCGTCACCTTTCTAATAAGCATCTTCGTTTCATTATTTAATCTCTATTTATCTTTCGCCAGAAATGAAGGAGTCATGCACCCTTTTCCAGAAAGGGAAAGAACGAAATCTCGCAAATCGAATTTTTTCATCCGCTACTCGACACTCAATTGACTTCACATTTGTATATGTTTTTGTAAGGTGATCAATGGTAATCAAGAAACTACGATTATCGTGAATTGGCATCAGCTCACATACATGGTGTTTAGGTAAGATTAATGGTGAGCCAATTGTTCTAAAAACACGATTGTTAATAGAAGCCATTTCTGTAACCTGGATCGATTCCAACGCTGGATGAATGATTCCTCCCCCAAGAGCCTTATTATATGCTGTTGAACCTGAAGGCGTTGAAATACACAAACCATCTCCACGAAACCTTTCAAAATGCTCCCCTTTTATGTTCACATCGAGGACAACAGAACCTTCTGCTGTTTTAACCGAGCACTCATTCAATGCCAAGTAACGATCTTCTTTCCCTCCATTTTGCGGATGAATCTTTACTTCTAATAAAGGATATTCTACAACCTGAAAAGGATTTTTGGCAATTTCAATAATTAACTTTTCTACTTCTTCCGGAACCCAGTCAGCATAGAAACCCAAATGACCTGTATGTATACCAATAAAAGCAGTATGTTCTAAACGGTGACTATAGGTATGAAAAGCTTGGAGAAAAGTACCGTCACCACCAACGGAAATAGCTAAATCCGGTTCATCTTTGTTATATTCCAAATCAAAGTCTTTTAGATATTGGATCAATCTTTCTTTAATTTGTTCTGATTTTGAATCGCCCTTAGAAGTGATGGAAAATTTCATAATCTCTATGTTGCCCCCTTCTATTTGTGTTTCTTTTTATTTTGATGGAATATACGTTGTGCTTCTTGAACTTCATCTTTTATTTTTGACATTTCTTCATCTAATCGAAAGGCAGCTTCAGCTGCGCGCTTAAGTCGAGCTTTAATATCTTTTGGGATCTGGCCATCATATTTATAGTTAAGGGAATGTTCATTTGTAGCCCAGAAATTCATCGCTAACGTTCTGATTTGAATTTCTGCTATGATTTGTTTTTCTCCTCGAACTGTTGCAACTGGATATCTTATAATCATATGATAAGAGCGATAACCACTATCTTTCTTTTCTTGAATATAATCTCTCTCTTCTATTATGGTAAAATCATTACGTGAACGTAGCATATCCACTATTGTATAGATGTCTTCAACAAACTGGCAAACAACTCTTACACCAGCTATATCCTGGATTTCACTTTCTAACTCATTCAGTTGAATATCTTTTGTCCTTGCTTTCTCTAATATGCTAGTTACCGGTTTTACTCTTCCGGTTACGAACTCAATTGGAGAGTGTTTGGATTCGTACTCAAATTGTGCTCGCATTCCTTTAAGCTTAACTTTTAATTCTTCTACCACTTGAACGTATGGTGCTAAAAACACTTCCCAATTCACAGCATACATCACCTCAACACTTTATTATGTAATACAGTTACCCTGAAAATTCGGTTGGGTATCTTATGTAATTAAGTATAAAAATAAACGATGTTCCTACATAATTGTATCATATTAGTAGTTATTTCGTATGATTCAACTGTTTTTATGTATGGATAAATTCGTAATAAATCACTTTTGAAAAACATTATAATAGTTAACTTTTGCATTTTCGTTAGTAATTCAACAAAATATAAGGTAATACTTCTTTTAGGGGGAAAGCTAAATGCCACAAGAAATAGAAATTGAATTTAAAAATTTGTTAACAAAACAAGAATACGATCAACTGTTGAGCCATTTTAATCTCAGCCCTAGTCAGGCTATTGTTCAAACTAATCATTATTTCGAAACAAATGACTTTCAACTAAAACAAGCAAAATCTGCCTTAAGGATTAGAGAGAAAAACGATTTATTCCAACTAACATTAAAACAACCTCATCCAGAAGGTTTACTAGAAACCCACGACACCTTGACGATGACAGAAGCGGAATCATGGATAAATGGTACGATTGTTCCCAAACCTCATGTAGCAAAACAACTAAACGAATTAGGAATTGACTTTGCACAACTGCGTTACGGTGGATCACTAATAACCCATCGTTTAGAAACCGCTTTCAAAGATGTCGTTGTCGTGTTAGACTATAGTACGTATAATGATGAATTAGATTACGAATTAGAACTTGAAGCAAAAACAAAAGCATCTGGGCAACAAATTTTTGATGAATTATTACATGACCATAAGATCCCAAAGAGAGAAACACCAAATAAGATTCAACGGTTTTATTCTACTCTGTAACAGAATAATTATAGAATAATTCAAGAAGATCAATAGTTGTTCAATCAGATAAGTTGCTCTATCTATCCATGCACTGTTACAATATATTACAAATAAGCAACAGTTCTATATCACCAACGATTTGAAGGGTTTGTTATATATGACAGATACAATATATGATGCAATTGGTGGATACGAAACCATCAGTGCATTGGTAGATGCGTTTTATGAGCGTGTTTCACAACATCCACAATTAACTCCAATATTTCCAGATGATTTGACGGAAACAGCAAGAAAGCAAAAACAGTTTCTAACACAGTTTTTTGGCGGTCCTGCTTTATATATCGAAGAACATGGTCATCCAATGTTAAGAAGAAGACACTTACCTTTTCCTATAACGCCTTCTAGAAAAAATGCATGGCTATCTTGCATGGAAGACGCTTTAGAAGAAGTTGCCATTGAAGAGCCGTATCGAAGTGCGATGTTTGAACGACTAACATTAACTGCTGGACATATGATGAATACACCTGAAGAACAGAAAGGAGAATCGATGTGAGTTGGAACCCATCTGGGCCATCAAACAAACAGGAGACGAATACTACGGCGCAGTATGGCTTTTTAGATTTACTCAAAAAACCAATTGAGATTTATGTTTTTGTTGATCCACTTTGTCCCGAATGTTGGTCTCTAGAACCATATCTAAAAAAACTTTTTATTGAATATGGTAGATTCTTTACCATACGTACGATTTTAAGTGGTCAGTTGACTACGCTGAATAAAGATAAATTTGACAAACCGAAGCAGCTCAAGGACATTTGGGAGAAAACGGCAAGTCGTACCGGTATGAGCTGTGATGGAGATTTATGGATAGAGAATCCAATTTCTTTTCCTTGGATTGCTTCTCTTGCGATAAAGGCTGCAGAGCTTCAAGGCAAGAAAGCAGGTAGGAAGTTTCTACGGAAGATGCAAGAATATGTTTTTTTAGAGAAGAAGGACGTTTCTAAAGAGGCTGTATTACTTACTTGTGCAGAAGAGGCCAAGTTAGACGTAGATGAATTTAAAAACGATCTTTACTCAAGTTCATCGAAAAAGGCACTACAATGTGATCTTAAATTAACTAAAGAGATGGATGTTGAATATATTCCAACACTTGTTTTCTTTAATGAGTCGGAAGAAGAAGAAGGTTTGAAGCTTTCCGGACTTTATCCTTATGATATTTATGTTAGGGTTTTAAAACAAATGTTACAAAAAGAACCTTCTCCAGCAAAGAAACCTCCACTTGAGGACTTTTTATTACATTATGATTTTGTTGGTACAAAGGAAATCGCAGTCGTTTACGATTGGTCAATTGAAAAAACAGAAAAAGAAATGAAAAAATTACAGCTAAAACAAACAGTTGAGAAAGTGCCGGTAAAGTATGGTTGCTTTTGGAAATATGTACAGTAATTATTCCCTTGTTCATAGCAAGGGATTTTTTATTTTCCTTAGCTATAATAACAAAAAGGATATGCCATAGACATATCCTTTTTCCATGCCTATCGCTAGACAAGGGGGGATGGGAGAAAGTTTCAGGTCAAACAAAGGGGTTTTTTGTTTGTTAAACATCTCACATATATAATATAACAAGGCACTACCTATTTCGCAATAGAACTGTTCATCATTTCACAAAAATGTCACACTTCTATTTACTTCATAAACCTCATACATATTAATAGCTTGGTTTATAAACAAGGAGGTACTGTTGTGGTACAACGCTTTTTCCCTTTTTTCTTTCTGATCTTGACCTTTGTTGCCTTTTTCTTTAATATCCTTGGATTGATGCGTCTTATGCCAATGATTATAACGTTACCACTTCTATTTATATCCATTTATTTAACTATCTTTTCCTTCACGCATAAAAGTGCTTTCCGGGGTTTTAAATAAAGGCATGTAAAAATAGCACCTCTAATTGTTAGATCATAAAGATCAACAACTAGAGGTACTATTTAATGAAGTGAGCATGTCATGTATGACACCACTCTTATTCCATTTTTTCTAATAACTGCTCCATTTGTATTAATTTTTCCTCAAATACATCTAATGCAGATAATATAGGCGTTTTTTCAGTCATATCGACACCAGCATGCTTTAACACTTCAATCGGATAGTCACTACTTCCTGCTTTTAAGAAACTCATATACCGCTCAACTGCAGGTTCTTTTTCTTTGAGAATTTGTGACGCTAAGGATTGTGCAGCTGCATAACCAGTCGCATATTGATACACGTAATAGTTATAATAGAAGTGTGGGATTCTAGCCCATTCTAGTCCGATCTCTTCGTCTACAGTTAGCTCATCACCAAAATATTTTTTATTCAATTCATAATAAACTTCTGTTAATTTATCAGCAGTTAACGCTTCTCCATTTTGTGCAAGGATATGAATGTTATGTTCAAATTCGGCGAACATCGTTTGTCTAAACACCGTACCTCTAAATCCCTCAAGGAAGTGGTTAATTAGGAATAACTTTTCTTTTTCATCAGTCGTTTGTTCAATCATATACTCATTTAACAGCGCTTCATTACAAGTAGAAGCAACCTCTGCAACAAAAATCGAATAGTTTCCATAACGGAAAGGTTGATTTTCTCTCGTATAGTAACTATGCAAGGAATGTCCTAGCTCATGTGCAAGGGTGAAAAGGTTATTTAGATTATCCTGCCAGTTCATAAGAATATAAGGATTGGTTCCATATGCACCAGAAGAATAAGCACCACTACGCTTTCCTTTATTTTCTTCAACATCAATCCATCGGTTGTCAAAACCTTCTTTAAGTCGTTCTACATACTGATCACCAAGTGGGGCTAATCCTTTTAAGACATGTTGTTTAGCCTCTTCATAGCTTACCTTCATATTTACATTCTTTACTAATGGTGTGTATAGATCATACATATGAAGTTCCTCTAGCTTTAGGACCTTCTTACGCAAAGAAACATAACGATGAAGTAGAGAGATTCTTTCGTTTATAGATTCAACTAAGTTATCATATACTGATTCAGGAATGTTATTGTTATTTAAGGCTGCCTGCCTAGCTGAATCATAATTTCGAACTTTCGCATAAAAATTATTCTTTTTCACTGCACCTGATAGTGTGGAAGAGAATGTATTCTTAAAGCTTCCAAACGTGTCATACATCGCTTTAAATGCGTCTCTTCTTACTTCTTGGTTGTCTGACTCTAAAAAGTTAATATAACGCCCATGCGTGAGGTCTATTTCGTTTCCTTCTTCATCTTTAACTGCTGGAAACGTTAAATCAGCATTATTTAACATGCCAAACGTTTGAGCGGAATTTTCTAACACCTCGGAAGCTTCTGCTAACAATTCTTCTTCTTTTTGACTTAATATATGTGGACGATTTCTAGTAATTTCATTCAAAGCGTGTTTGTATAAGCTTAATTCCTCTTTTTCTTCTAAAAAGCTCTTTAACTTCTGTTCATCGATGGAAAGAATCTCAGGTACAATAAAACTCATTGCACTGGAAGCCTGTGTAATAACATTTTCCGCTTTAGCATTCATCGCTTGATAAACAGAATTCGTCGTATCTTGGTCATATCTCATATGTGCATATGTATATAGTTTACCAAGACGTTGAGATACTTCATCTTGTAAAGTTAAAAGGTCAAATAGTTGTTGTGCTGATGTCTCTAACGTACCTTGAAACTTTTTAAATGTTGGTATTTGTTTTTTTAATTCCTCTAATTCGTTATGCCATACATCGTCTGTAGCAAAAATATCTTCTAGCTTCCAAGTATTCTCTACAGAAACTTGATCACGGCTTTTTAACTCTTTTGTTGATTGTCCCACAATAATATCCTCCTTCTAAAAGCTTATTAAAAATAAACTTCACTCATAGATTCTATACATTTTCCAAGATATCCTTTTTTTTCATACCTTTATATTATATCGTATCTATAGAAGAATCATGCGTCAAATCTGGATATAAACTGTATCTTAATTGTTGTATCAATTGGTCATCTTGTTGATTAGCCAAATCAATGTTTTTGGGTATTTGAATTAGCTTCATTACACGGTACGATTCTGCATTCGTCCTCACTATAATTTTTAGATTCTCTAATATATCTAGATATTCCATGATTGGATTTTTTTGACCTTGAATAAGAGGAAATGTATGTGAAGAATTCATTTGATCAGATAGTAGGTTTTTGCATAATTGTAGGGTGAATGATCTGTTATACCTTAGTAAGCCGATTACAATTTTACTTTGCCATATCCATATAGCCGTCCTCATCATCCATTGTGATGAAACAGGTATAAAACAAATGGAAGGAAGCAATGTAGGATGTACGCGTTGAAGGTAAAGCCATTGGATCCAACTTTTCTCTTGATTGGATATATGTTGTCTTGGTTTGGTTCTTACATGAAAAATTTTGTTTTTCCATAATGAATAGAAGGATGGGTTTATCGGTAAATGGTGAAAAAGGTCTCTTATCCTTAACGTCCTTAGTTTATGGAACACTATACTTCCTATCGTTTGTTTAGTTCCAGTAGTTTGAACATGCTGATAGATAGCAAAATAATGCGAATTTGGACAGTAAAAATACATGGTTAAGGGAAATCCGGAAGAAAATTGATGTACATACAGAAGGTCATTAGATGATAGGAGCAAACTGGAGGACTTTGATCGTTTCATTCGGTTACCTCCAAGAATCCAAATAGGTGTTATATCCAGTCGGCGATAACCGCTATTACGTTCTAAAAATTCTTTTGAGGACATTCTTGCACACTGATATTCCATTGCAATTTGTTTGTTACCAATCTTGATAAAAAGATCTGGTCTTTGCTTTATTTTGGGTATGTAATGTTCTAATGATACGTTTATACGTTGTTCTTTTAGCCATTGGTATAAATCAAGCTTTCCTCGTTCATGATATTCTCCTTCTCCCCCATAGTGACTAGGACAGGATGTATTTGACTGATGTGAGAAGTGAGCTATCATTTTGGTACCAGCTTTAACAATCAGAGCCTCGTTACAAACTGGGCAAAAAAAGTTATGATTCTCTTTTTGGTATTGAATATCATCTTTGGATAATAGAGCTAAGGTAACCTTTTCACCATTGTCATTAATGGCTTGCAGCATAAATAATCGCCTCCTTTAATTTCCATATCTAATTCTACATCGAACGACAAAATCCTCTATTGTTTTCTATCACTATATTAACTTTCTGTGACTTTTATTAAAAATTTAACTACTTTCGCAGTTTTCATAAAGTGCGCAGCAACTTCCTTACGGTCTTTTGGGGATGAGAGCTATATCGCCGCTGCGGAAAAACACTCGCTTTAATCGGTTTTCTTTTCAAGTAGAGAAAGATAATGAATAAATTCTTATGTTCTACTTACTTCAATTAGAAGGCTATAACTTAGCGTAGTCAGAATACGGAGACTCCTGCGGGAACAGCGCGAGCCGAAGATCCACTCAGGAGCGCTCTTTGCTACTGAGTTAGCTGAGGCCGTGCCCGCGGAAAGCGAAGTATTCTGACGAAGCGGCGGCGTATTAGCACTCACTAAATAAAGACCGTAAGGAAGTAAAGAAATTGTTTACTACACAGTATCGATCTACTACGCAATTTGTATAAGAAATCCTACTTCGCAGGTACAAAAAAACAGACACCCGACAATACGAGTGCCTGTTCCTATAATGAAAAGTATTGCTTTACTTGCGTCATTGCATCTTCTTCAAAGATGACTTTCCCATACTCTGCAAGGCGATAAATGGTGATACTTGATTCCTGACCAAATTCTAATAGCTGACTAAGGATATTTTCCTGTTCTTCATCCGTTAACACTTCAGCATCGAATTCTAATTGAAGGAAGTACTTATTATCGAAGTGATATAAGGAATTACTAAACCCTTCAACAGTATCAAAATAATGACTTAGTTGAATGACGTGCTCGAAATCTGCAAAACTCAGAACGAAAGATAAATCATCTTGCTCGTGATCCTCTGAATCTTCATCATCATGACTGCCAAATTTCTCATCCAATAAGGATTCAATCTTTTCATCTACTGGCATATCAATCGTTTTTCCATTTTCCATTGGTAATTCTAAGTTGTGGCCATCTTTAGAAATTTGTGCCTTTGTTACAACAATCTCTAAGCCCTTATCAAGTGCTTGCACTTGTATCCACAATGGTCCATCTATGTTAAAGTCGTCCTCGTTATAATTAACTTCATCCATTACTTGCCAAAAAAGTTGTTCACTTTTTTCGCGATTATACCAGATTTCCTCTCGATCAAAGCCACGGTCCTCAATATCTAAATAGGAAATATAAAATTTAACCGTGTTTTCATTAATTCTTTCTATCTCCATTCTTATACTCTCCCTTCTAAAAAATAATTAGGTGGAAGGGATTACTTCACCTAGTTATAAACTCTCCTAAATACAACTTACCCAAAAAGAGTATAGTTCAATCCTTTAAAGAACATATAGTCTTTCTATTTCTATTCTATGATATCTTAGCATAAAATGAAAATAGAAAAACCTAGAAATCAGAAAAAAGGGTTCCTATCACAAATGGGTTTATTAAATACATATTGTAACGTAACTATAACTTTTTGTCACGTAATCCGTTCTCTTCATGAGATATATAAAAGCGCAGATCTTAGTCTATAAAAAGATCTGCGCTTTGACGGATTAATTAACCATTCGTTGTGCTTCTCGTAGTTGGAAAGTACGAACTTTTCTTGGTAGGAATCTTCTTATTTCGTCTTCATTATATCCAACCTGAAGTCGCTTTTCATCGAGTATAATTGGACGACGAAGCAGGCCGGGATTTTCCTGAATAAGGTTAAAAAGTTCTTTCAATGGCAATTGATCAAGATTCATATCCAACTTTTGAAAAACTTTGGACCTTGTTGATATAATCTCGTCAGTTCCATCTTCAGTCATTCTAAGTATCTCCTTAATCTCGTCTAACGTAAGAGAATCTGAGAATATATTTCTTTCATGAAATGGAATATTGTGTTCTTCTAACCAAGCTTTTGCTTTCCGGCAAGATGTACAACTCGGTGAGGTATAAAGTGTTACCATGGAAACTTCACTCCTCAAAATTCAAATTTATTTGACTTTCATTATCTACAAGATTGAAGAATTTATTAGATTAAAATTACTTTAAATAACTCTTCATATGTATTAGTATACTACATTTGTCAACTCGAGAACAGACCATCTTTAAAGATTTTTGCTAATTTACAAATTATATGTTTCATAGCATCAAATACCCTTTATCTTCACCGTTAAAACCTTTTTTTAAAAAATTATTCCCTGCTCCGTGTAATGGTAACAGGGAATGTTCGCTGCCATCATACATTTGTTTATTGTTGTGCATTTTCTTTACTATTTAGCGCTTCAAAAATGTCTTCAGCTTCTCTATCATTATCATAAGTTAAAACTTCATCAACTGGTTGATATGCTTTACCATATAGTTGTTGGTCTTTATATGTGTGAATATCCTCATACATTTTTTTCATCTGTACATATATTTCTTCCTCATTATCATTTCCAGGAGACCAATATAATATTTCTAAAGTGTTCTCCTCATTTGTAGCTAACGATCTTCTGCTGTACCCAATCGATTGAGCATGCACAAAGCCTTGTCTTTGATAGAAGCGTAGTCGCTTTTCTGAATCTGTATCTTCATAATCAAATGGTTCTACTTCGAGTATGATTGGTTTATTTTTTTCTTTCAGCTTTGTAAGCAACTTATTACCTAGCCCTTGCCCTCTAGATGCAGTCGAGACATATACATAATCAATAAAAATGAATGTTTTAAATTCCGCATACATTAATACATGATGAGGACCTTCATCTTTGTGATAAACATCCCCTTTTTCTTTTAATAGCATTTCCATGTGTTCTTTTGATTTCATTTCTTCAACCGGAAAATACTCATTTAATTTTTCATACCAATTCATAGTTTACTCCCTTTTTTACCGTAGTCTCCTTAATTATATAGAAAAACTACTCTCATGTTAAACCCGTAATCTATGATGTCTTTTTATTTATACCCATCATTTCTGATTTTAACCGAGCTTTTTAGTAGTTAAGGTAATATTACTTCTATTTGATATCTTATGCTTCCAAATACTAACTAGTGTAGGCATTGAACAATGCGTCACGCTTATTTTAGCATGGATTACTTACATCTTACTTTACTCGATATGAAATAACTCATAGATGGATTAACCACTTTACATCCGAAAAAGAGCCTTCACCAAAGTGAAGACTCTTTTTATTTAATTTATGGTGTATAATCTACACCTTCTGTATAAGTGTTTCCTGCATTCCATAATAAGAATTCATTTATTCCATTCTCATTTAGGGCTTTTATTTGCGCTTCAACTTCTGCTACTCCATATTGCTTCGCAGGACCACTATATAACCAAGGAGCTTCAAAATCTTGTAACCAAGGTCTAGAAGTCGGCGGTGTTTCTAATTTTCCTAACACTTCATTTTCAACCTTTGCATATTCATTTACTAACTCATATGGTTTTTCATCAGGATTATCTATTCCAAAATAAGGTGTCCAGTGACTTGGATAAATCATCGATGATATAACATCAACGTTTTCAGAGATCTTCGTAAAGTTTTGACCTATACCAGGAGTCTCTTCTATTGTTGCAGCGTAACCAAAGATGTCAACAGAAACATCTACACCATATTCTTCTAGTTCATCTCTTGCATACGCAACAAAGTCAGTTACAGCCTCTACACGCTTTTTCACGTCATTTAGTTCAGAATCTTTATATTCACCTTGATCATATTGAAGTTCTTTATCTCTTTTTTCAAATCCTTCTGGGAACCGAACATAGTCAAACTGAATTTCTTTAAATCCAAGCTCAGCAGCAATTTTTGCAACTTCTACATTATATTCCCATACTTCTTTTTGGAATGGACTTACAAATGAATCGCCTTTACCATTCGCCCATACTTTTCCATTCTCTGTAAAGGAAAGATCCGGTCGATTTTTCGCTAGTTCTGTATCTTTAAAAACAACAATCCGAGCGATTGGATATATGCCTTTATCCTCTAGTACTTCAAGGACTTCTCTAGGATCTTTAATGAAATTTCTTCCCATTTCCTCAAATGGATGACCTTCATCTAATTTAAATGTGATGTACCCATGATCGTCTTTAATGTCAATAACCATGGCATTTAATTCCGTTGTGTCTACGAAATTAACTAGCTTCTCAAAACGACTACCTCCCGCAGAGTGTCCTGTGAGGTATATGCCTCTTACTGCATCAGGATATGCAAAGTTTAAACCCGAATCAAATACCTCAAATCGTTTTATTGTCTCAGGTAGTTCATATTTAGCTAATGACGCAGTTCGTTTTTGGTGTAACTTCCCCTTTAACGCTTCTGTCTCTTCTGCCTGAAGTGTACTTGGAATCAATGCTAGTCCAAGAAGGAGAATCGCAAAAAAAGCTATGATTGAATGTAGTCGTTTTTTCTCCATAAGATCAATCTCCCAATGATGTATTTTAACTATATTATATAAAAGATTTCGTTAGAATAGTATGAAAATCAACAAACTTTTTTTGTGAATTTTTTACAGAAATCACTATATTTTTTTGACGAATTATGTTATGTGTATTTTTGTTTAACCTTATAATTTTGCTTCTTTTTTAACTAATTCTACTTCGTTTAGCGTGCAACATTTATTCTTTCTTATGCTTTGTGAAGATTATTTAAATTGGATTACATGGTAAATAACAAAATAATATGTAAATAAACCCTCACCTAAAAAGGTAAGGGTCATTTATAAAAATCGTAATTGTTTTCAGCTTCAATAGCTAATAAAGGAATCCATTAATTGTTTAGCTCTTCTTTATAAGCTTCGAATTCTTTGGTTGTACAGAGCACCCAATGGTTTGGTCTTATTTCACGGAACTCTGGTTCTTCACTAGTGTCATGATTATTTGGATCATAAATAATACGCTTACGGTTTCGCTCATAATCTGGATCTGGTAAAGGAATTGCAGAAAGTAATGACTTCGTGTACGGGTGAACCGGATTTTTGTATAGTTCTTCACTATCAGCCAATTCTACCATTTTACCAAAATACATAACGCCAATACGATCGCTAATATATTTAACCATAGATAAATCATGCGCGATAAACAAGTAAGTTAAATCATGCTCTTTTTGTAGTTTTTTCAACAAGTTAACAACTTGTGCTTGAATAGATACATCAAGTGCCGATATCGGTTCGTCTGCAATAATAAATTCAGGTTCCACAGCTAAAGCACGAGCAATTCCGATTCTTTGACGTTGTCCACCACTAAATTCGTGTGGGTATCGTGTTGCATGCTCTTTGTTTAATCCAACTGTTTCTAAAAGATCTTGGACCCTCTTTGTACGTTCTTCATCATTAGCAACTAGACCATGAATGTCCAAGCCCTCAGATATAATTTCTTTAACTGTCATTCTTGGGTTTAACGACGCATATGGATCTTGGAAGATCATTTGCATTTTACGATTAAACTTTTTTAACTCACTTCTTGATTTTTTTCCATGCACATCTTCACCGGCAAATTTAACACTTCCATCCGTCGCATCATATAAACGAATGATTGTTCTACCAGTAGTTGATTTACCACAACCAGATTCACCAACAAGTCCGAAGGTTTCACCTCTCTTAATATCAAAGGTAATACCATCCACAGCTTTTACAATACTGTGACGACCAGTTTGGAAGTGTTGCTTCAGATTAGTAACTTCTAATAATTTTTCTTCACTCATGATCTATCACCCTTCTCCATAGAACCTTCTGCAAAATCTCTCATTCGACGCTTAACTGCTTCAGGTGGATCCACTTCTGGTGCATTTTCATGAAGCAACCAAGTTGCTGCATAATGAGTATCTGAAACCTTAAACATTGGAGGTTGCATTTCTGTATCTATTTTCATTGCATATGGATTACGCGGAGCAAATGCATCCCCAGTTGGTGGGTTTGTTAGATCTGGTGGTGAACCAGGAATTGCAATCAATTCTTCCTCTGCGCTATCTAATGTAGGCATAGAACCTAAAAGACCCCATGTATATGGATGTTTTGGATTATAGAAAATATCATCCACTGTTCCGATTTCAACAATTTTACCAGCATACATTACGGCAACACGATCTGCTACGTTTGCTACTACACCTAAATCGTGTGTAATAAAGACAATTGAAGAATCTGTCTTCTTTTGAATATCTTTCATTAACTCCAAAATCTGAGCTTGTATTGTTACATCAAGTGCCGTTGTTGGTTCATCAGCAAGCAATATTTTAGGATTACAAGCAAGTGCAATGGCAATAACAACCCTTTGACGCATACCACCAGAAAATTGGTGAGGGTATTGATCAATACGATCCTTAGGGTTTGGAATTCCTACTAATTCAAGTAACTCAATTGCACGCTCTTTCGCTTTATCTTTACTCATTTTTTGGTGTTTGATTAAGCTTTCCATGATTTGTCTTCCTATTTTCATCGTTGGGTTTAACGACGTCATCGGATCCTGAAATATCATCGAAATGTCACGTCCACGTATTTTGGACATTTGCTTATCAGATAACTTCGTTAAGTCTTTACCATCAAATAAAATTTCACCTTTTGGTATTTTACCAGCTGGTTTTGGTATTAACCCCATTAATGCTTTTGTTGTTACAGATTTCCCAGAACCTGATTCACCCACAATAGCTAATGTTTCACCCTTTTTAAGGTCAAAGGTAACACCACGAACCGCTTTGACACTACCACTATACGTATCAAAGGTAACATTTAAATCTTTAACTTCAAGTATTTTTTCCATCATTTGCACCTGCCTTTCTATTTTCTCATTTTAGGATCTAATGCATCACGGATACCGTCGGCAACGATGTTAAATCCAATCATAAGAACAGAGATAATTATTGCTGGGAACACTAACATGTACGGATATGTTCTGTAAGAATCAAAAGCAGCATCAATTAAAGTACCTAATGATGCAATTGGTGGTTGTAAACCTAGTCCAATAAAGCTTAAGAATGATTCAAAGAAAATCGCACTTGGTATGGTAAACATCGTATTAATAACGATCATAGCTGTAACGTTTGGAATTAAGTGCTTCGACAATATTCGCCGATCGGTCGCACCAAGTGTCCTTGAAGCAAGCACAAACTCTTGATTTTTGAGTTTTAATACCTGACCCCTGACAATACGAGCCATACCTGTCCACCCCGTAATTGTTAATGCAATTGTGATAGCCAATAAACCTGGCTTTAATAAAATAATCATCAAAATAACTACTACTAGGTTCGGAATACCAACTAATATCTCAATGAATCGTTGCATATAGTTATCCACTCGTCCACCATAATAAGCTGATACACCACCGTAGATAACACCAACAATCATATCAATAATCGCTGCTAATAATCCGATATATAAAGATATTTGTGTACCTTTCCATGTACGTGTCCATAGGTCACGGCCCAACTGATCGGTACCAAACCAGAAATACGTTTCATCATAACCTCTATTAGCGTAGTCATCCACATGCATTTCAATCTTTGCATATTCATTGTTATCTGGATTACCTTGACTAATAACTTCAATTTCTACGAATTGTTCATCTACCTCATACGCTCTTAAACCAGCTTCCGTGGCAGATTCAACTGTTACTCCTTCAATTTCCCATGTTTTCTTTCCATCGAACATAGACATCCATTCAAGGCCTTTAACTTTTGGTGTTAAATTTTTCGCATCATAATCTGCTTGGTCAATATCATAATCATTCATCATTGGTCCAATTAGTGACATGAATACGATAAAGATTAGAAGGAATAATCCAACGATCGCCGCTTTATTTTTTCTTAGACGGAGCCATGCATCCTTCCAGAAAGAAATTTCGGGACGAGTTAGTTCTTCACCTTTATCGGCTGACAATTCAATTGGTTCAAACAAATCTTTTGATAGCTTTTTGTCATCTTTCGCCATTATTTTTTCCCTCCCGAAACACGGATACGTGGGTCAATAACTCCGTATAAAATATCAACAAGCAATACGACACCTATAAATAATACTGAGAAAAATAAAGTCGTACCCATAATCATTGGGTAGTCATTCATGTTAATAGAACGAACAAACTGTTCACCTAGACCTGGAACAGCAAAAATTTGTTCAATAACTAAAGTACCTGTCATCAAACTAACTGCCATTGGTCCAATAACTGTAATAACAGGAATTAACGCATTTCGCATAGCATGTCTAAATAGGATCGATGCAGAATTAACACCTTTTGCTCGTGCAAGTTCAATATAATCGGATCCAAGTACCTCTAACATCTCCGTTCTCATAAAACGAGCACAGATTGCCATTGGGAAAATCATTAATGAAATGGTTGGCATGATCGTGTACTGAATGCCATCCCACTGGGCAACAGGTAACCAACCTAATTCAACACCAAGATAGTACTGTAGTAAACCTGCAAAAATAAATGACGGTATTGAAATACCGATAACAGCAGCAATGTTTGCACTATAATCAAGTAATGAATTGTGGCGAAGCGCCGCCACCATTCCAAGCATAATACCTAAAACAGTTCCAATCACCATTGCTTGTAGACCTAACTGGGCTGACGGACCAATACGGTCCATGATTAGGTCGGTAACATTTCGATTATCAAACTGGAATGACACCCCTAAATCCCCTTGCAGAATACCAATAATGTAATTTGCATATTGGACAGGTACAGGGTCATTAAGTCCATACCTTTCTTGTAATATTTCTAACTGTGCATCAGAAGCTTTCGTGGCAATATCAGAAAAAGGGGTACCAGGTAACAGTTTCATCAAGAAGAAAGTTGCTGTTGCAATGATAAATAACGTAATAATCATATAAACGATACGTTGTAGTAAAAATCTGCCCATTTTCCACACCTCCTAGTTCATTGTTTGAAAATTCTTCAATATTCAAAATCTTTCTTCTCAAGGGAAAAGAGAGTATATGTCCTATTATGACACGACATATACTCTCTTCTTTATTAATATTCTATTATCATTTTAACTTATTTTTGAATATCTACATATTTGTAGCTATAGTCAGGACCGAATGGGTTTAACTCATCCATACCTACAACATAAGGTTTTGATAATAGAGCACGCTCACGTTGGAAAATCGGTGCAAGTGCAGCATCTTCTTCTAAAAGAATTCTTTCAGCTTCTTGCATTGCTTCAAAACGTGCAGCAGGATCAAGTGCTAATTCACCTTTAACTTGCTTAACAAGTTTATCATACTCAGGGTTGCTGTAACCCATTTCGTTGTTTGGACCATCAGTTACGAACATATCAATGAATGAAATCGCATCTGCATAGTCAGGACCCCAACCAGAGAATACAAGCTCAAATTCACCACGTTTTTGAATCTCTAAACGCTCGTTAAATGGTACGTTTTTAAGTTCAAGAGTTAAACCAGGTAGGTTTGTTTCCAATTCATTTTGGAAGAACTCTGTAATAAGCATTCCTGTGTCAGTGTCACCAGAAATAAATGAGATTGTAACTTCGTCAAAACCGATTTCTTCTTTAGCAGCTTCCCAATATCCTTGAGCAGCTTCTAAGTCAAATTCTAAGAAATCTCCGTTAGCAGCACGGAAATCTTCACTAGAATCAGGGTGTGAAACAAATCCTTCTGGAACTAAATAGTTCGCAGGTTTAGATGAGTTACCGTAAACTGTGTCGATAAACGCTTGCTTATTAACCGCTTGTGCAATTGCACGACGGAAGTTTTCATTTTGCATGTACTCAGAATAATTAGCTGAATCTTGGTTCATTTTCAACCAGAAAGTTACATTCTCAGGAATTGAGATTAACTCTGGGCTAGTTGCAAATTGATCAATATTTGTAGCGTTAAGACCTACACGGTCAATTTTGTCAGTTTCATACATACTTACAGCTGTAGAATTTTCTTTAACAACTGAAATTGAGATTCCATCAAGACTTACGTTGTCTTTATCCCAATATTGGTCGTTTTTAACAAGTTCCCAGCTCTCTTCGTGTGCCCATTCAGTCATAACGAATGGTCCGTTAAATAGCATGTTTTCTACTTCAAGAGCAAATTGATCACCTTGTGCTTCTACGAATTCTTGGTTTAATGGCAAGAATGTAGGGAAAGCAGCAAATGACTCAAAGTATGGAGTTGGCTTTTCAAGCTCAACTACTAATGTATGATCATCTGGAGCAGATACTCCTAAATCTTCAGGTTTCATTGTAGCTTCTACGCCCTCTTCTTGAGGTGCGATTTCTTGTGCGTTTTTAATAACGCCGTTCATTAAGTATGGTGCATAGAATGAACCATTTTCTGGGTCAATCGCACGTTGCCATGCATAAACGAAATCGTTAGCAGTTACAGGCTCACCGTTTGACCAAACTGCGTCGTCACGTAGTGTGAAAGTCCATTTAAGGCCTTCTTCTTCTACTAGTGTTTCTTCTTTAATTGCGATACCAGATACTAATTCACCGTCTTCACCTAAACGATATAGACCTTCATATACAGTATCTTGATACTGGATACTTGAAGAATCCTCCGCTAAGATTGGATCCATAGATGGGATCTCTGCAGTTTCAGCGATACGAAGAATTTTTTCTTCTCCAGCAGCTTCTTCACCCTCGGTACCCTCGTTGTCTGTTTCTGTTCCTTCAGTCTCTTCATTGTCTGTTCCTGGATCTTCTTCTGTAGTGTCTCCACCATCAGAACAAGCAACAAGAACGGCACTTAACATGATAGCTAGTACTAATAATAGCCAATTTTTGTTTCTCATGAAGCAATGACCTCCCCTTAAATTTTCTGATTTTTTTGTAGATATTTTATCCACAAAATGAATTATACAAGTTTTCTCACAATTTTGCATTACTTTTTTTTCATAAAAATATGGAAAACTGCATATACAATGCATTTTCAATAAACAAAATAGTTCTAATTACCCATTAGCCTGCATAATACATTGTCATATTTTCTTACAAAAATAAAGACAAACACTACACCTTTCATGCTATAATCTCTTTTATGTGTGTTTTCATTTATAAGCCACTGTGTATAAAGATGTATAAAAGTGAATGAGCTATACGATAATGAAATTAGAGCGAAAGGATGAAGTTCATGTTGAAACGAAAAAGTAACTGGGTGTTTCTCACCATTAATATTATTGTTTGTCTTCTTTTCTTTTTACTATTCGCCCCAAACCATCAATTCATGCATCTTATTAATGTTTTTTTCTATATTGGTTATAGTTACCTTATGATCTCTATTCTTCTATTTATTATAAGCAAGCGTTTTTTTGATGGTATAACCTATAGTTTTCGCAGAGTAATTAATAAAGTATCGAAGAATAGAGATTATTTAGATGAATGGGAAGAAGAACCCTTACCCTCGGAAAAAGTAAGTCGATCCTTTTTGAGTCTTCTATTTTTTCAAGGTGCTTCACTTACATTAATAATGATCGTAATGTTGTTTATCTTCTATATATAATAACTTTGCTATGTTTTGATAAATTTCTTACAATTCTGTATATTTAATCATTTTTAAAAAAATCGCATTTTAGCTTGCTTAAGATTATTACTTGTATTTTCTTGCAATAAACTAAAAAATTATATATAATCCTTAACAACAGTTTAAAATGATGCAATGAAAAAGATGAGTACATATTCCCAATGGTTTTTAGAGAGTCTGTGGTAGGTGAAAACAGATACCAAGGAATATTGGAATTGGGCTTTGGAGCAGTGTTTTTACATAGCACCGTATTTCAGGCGTTAACTGAAGCCAATAGGCATTAAGCGATCTCAAGTTTTGAGATAATTAGGGTGGCACCGCGGTTCATTCGTCCCTTTTACAGGGAATAGAATGGCCTTTTTTGTGTTTTCATTTAATGATATAGCAAGTGTAAACAGACGTGTTTGCAACATGAATGCACGAAATGCACAAATAGAAATTAAATCAGTAGAGGTGATTGGACATGAAAACTATATTTTCAGGAATTCAACCAAGCGGAACATTAACAATTGGTAATTACTTAGGGGCAATGAAGCATTTTGTGGAACTACAAGATGAAAATAACTGTTATTTTTGTATAGTAGACGAACATGCGATTACGGTTCCCCAAGATCGATTAAAGCTTAGAGATAACATCCGTTCTTTAGCAGCGTTATACCTCGCATCAGGTATTGATCCAAATAAATCTACCTTGTTTATTCAATCGGAAGTTTCTGCACATACCCAATTGGGTTGGATGATGCAATCGATCAGTTACATTGGTGAGCTAGAAAGAATGACACAATTTAAGGATAAAGCTAGTGGTAAAGAAGGTGTTTCTTCCTCCCTTCTTACTTATCCACCACTGATGGCAGCCGACATTCTTCTATATAAAACTGATATAGTACCAGTTGGCGATGATCAAAAGCAACATCTAGAATTAACTCGTAACCTAGCGCAACGTTTTAACAACAAGTTTAATGACATCTTTACAATCCCTGAGATAAGTATTCCTAAAGTTGGGGCAAGAATAATGTCGTTACAGGAACCAACGAAGAAGATGAGTAAGTCAGATGAAAACTTAAAAGCATCTATATTTATGTTGGACGATGAGAAAACAATCGAGAAAAAGGTTAAAAGCGCAGTGACCGACTCGGAAGGAATTGTTAAATTCGATAAAGAAAATAAACCAGGTATTAGTAATTTACTTACGATTCATGCGAGTTGTACAGGTGAATCGATTGAAGCATTAGAAGCGAAATATGAAGGAAAAGGGTACGGTGATTTCAAACAGGATACTGCAAATGTTGTTATTCAAACACTAAGACCTGTTCAAGAACGGTACCATGAATTAATTACTTCTACTGAATTAGATGATATTTTAGACAATGGTGCAGATAAAGCTGCTTTTACAGCAAATAAAATGTTAGCTAAGGCAAAAAAGGCAATGGGACTAGGTCGAGTAAAAAAGAAAAAGTAAACAAAAAGCGTGTGATTTTTCACACGCTTTTGTTTATCATCTAATTTAGATCATTTACTTTCTCATGTCCTCCCCTAGCATCATTCACATCATACGTTTATACGTATTATATTCCTTTGTATCTTGTTCTAGTTCCCACATTTTTTCGAAAAACGGTTGCCCTTTGATTAACTTTCCACACAACTCCTCATGAGCAACACTCCAACCGTCCACTACACCTTGATATAATGCATCCCACGCTTGGTCAAAATTCATACTTCTAATTTCCGCATACCGATCTGGATCCCATTCTGTTAACCAATAGCGAACTTCTTCACTGTTTTTTGTACTTCCAAGTTGGTCAATCGCCATCATTAATAATTGCTTTAATTGTCTTTCTTTCCTAGTAAGGCCTAACATAGAACCGGGAGGTAAAGATAAAATATGGTACTCTTTATCTTCTTTTGCATCGGGAGAAAATGAAAATTCATGGGTTTTCGTACCCTCGATCATTTCATAAACAAGGCGCTCTTGTCTTGGAATTAGCCTGCTTTTTCTAATTGGTAGATTGTATCCCATCGTATCAAAAGCAATAATAGACTTACCATTTGTAACGACGCAAGCGTATTCCAGTGACATTCTTTCTTGATTTTTTCTTAAATAAGCGCGTTTATAAATACTGTCTAACAAGGGTCGTGGTAAATCCTGCAAGTCATTTTCAATATAATGGTACAACAAATCATCTATGTATAATATCGGAACTTGATCTAACAGTTCGATACCATCTTCTTTTCGCCATTCATGAAAATGACAGACATTGTACCCATTTTCTTCACCCTCAAACCAGTTCACCCATACATCGTGTAAATATAACATGTGTTGAACCCTCGCTTCTTGATTTGGATCTTTTAATAAACATTATGACCATAGAAAGGAAAATTTATTCTATTCAACCTATTTTTTAACAGTAATCTTTGACACTTTATTAATGGTGATTGCCATAATTATAACGCCGAGAAAAAAAGAGTAACATTCTATTCTACCTTGTATATAAATAAGATAGTCAATAAATGTTAGTCCCGCAGGAATGAAGTTTAGATATAGAATGATCGAAATCCCTCCTGATACTGTAAGGCCAAATCCTATTAAAAAGAAAAATAAATAGATCATTGCTCTATCACCCCTGCTTGTCCTTCTTCTATATACTAAGTTATATGATAGAGTGTTAAAGATCATGTGTATTTTTTTATAGAGATCTCTACACCATTCTTATTGTGAGTAGATAAGTAAAATGTGTTGTAATACTTCAATTCCATTACATGCATCATTAATAAACATAAAGAATAGCTCTAACTACGATACCCGTAGCTAGAGCTATTGCTATAAATATTTACTGATATTTCTTAAAAACTAACGTTGCATTATGGCCACCAAAGCCTAAAGAATTACTTAAAGCAACGTTCACCACTTTTTCTTTCGCTTCATTTGGTACATAATCTAGATCACATTCAGGATCTGGTGTTTCATAATTAATAGTTGGTGGCACAATGCTATTTTCAATCGCTTTAATACTCGCGATTGCCTCTACTGCACCCGCTGCACCTAATAGGTGTCCTGTCATCGATTTCGTAGATGAAACCGAGAGCTTATATGCATACTCTCCAAAAACTTGTTTTATTGCTTTCGTTTCAAACGAATCATTTAACTCGGTACTTGTACCATGAGCATTAATATAATCGATCGCAGTAGCTTCTAATCCAGCATCCTCAATCGCTTGTTTCATTGATCTAACTGCACCTTCACCTTCAGGAGCTGGAGAAGTGATATGAAATGCATCACCTGCTGAACCATATCCAACTATTTCAGCATATATTTTTGCACCGCGTTTTTGTGCAGATTCTAACGATTCAATAATTAATGTTCCTGCACCTTCACCCATAACAAATCCATCACGATTTTTATCGAAAGGTCGACTAGCAGTCTTTGGATCATCATTAGTCGATAACGCCTTAGCTGAAGAAAAACCAGCAAATGCCATATTCGTTAACGGTGCTTCCGCTCCACCAGTGATCATAATGTCGGCATCTCCACGTTGGATGACTTTAAAGGCATCCCCAATGGAATTCGTCCCTGATGCACAAGCAGTAACAGAGCAATTGTTAATACCTTTTGCTCCTAACTGAATAGAAACTTGACCAGATGCCATATCCGGAATAAGCATTGGTACGAAGAATGGACTTACTCGACGATAGCCTTTTTCCAAAAACTTGTGGAATTGCTCTTCGTATGTAGCCATACCACCAATTCCTGAGCCAATCCAAACACCAACTCTTGGTGCAAGCTCTTCTGTAATTTCCAAATGCGCATCTTCAACAGCCATTTTAGCTGATGCTACTGCATATTGTGTAAATAAATCCATACGTTTTGCATCTTTTTTATCCATGTAAAGGGTTGGATCCCAATCTTTTACTTCTGCTGATACTTTCGCAGGAAAATCATCTTTATTTACCTTTGTGATAAAATCTATTCCAGAATTACCTTGAATTAAATTATTCCAAAGTTCATCGATTGTATTTCCAAGTGGCGAAACTACTCCAAGTCCAGTAACTACTACTCGTTTTTTGTCCATTAGGTTTTCCTCCTTATCAAATCTATTAACTATGGTGTGGTTATATCAATTCTAACTAACTTTCTTATTTACCCCAACGAAGAGCTACAGCTCCCCATGTTAATCCTCCACCAAAGCCAACTAGTACGACTAAATCATTATCTTTAATTTTACCACTCTTTACATCCTCCGAAAGCGCTATTGGAATAGAAGCTGCGGATGTATTGCCATACTTTCTAACAGATGTGGCCATTTTATCCTCTGCTATTCCTAATCTTTCTCGGGCTGCTTCCATAATACGGATGTTTGCTTGGTGTGGAATTAAATAGTCAACGTCCTCTTTATTGTAACCCGCTTTTTCTACTACGTTAACTGATGATTCAGGCATTTGCCTTACTGCAAACTTAAATACCTCTCTACCATTCATACTAATATAATCTTTTTCTTGAAGCAGATATTTACCGCCATTTCCATCTGCACCTAACTCAAAAGATAGTATTCCTTTTCCTTCACTTACTGGAGCAATCACCGCTGCTCCTGCCCCATCACCGAATAGAACACAAGTATTTCTGTCGTTCCAATCCGTAATTTTCGATAGTTTTTCTACTCCAACAACCAATACATTCTTATATGCACCAGTTTCAATAAATTGCTTAGCCGTAATTACACCATACATAAAACCTGAGCAAGCTGCGCTAAGATCCATTGCTGCTACTTTTCTCGCCCCTAAGCGATCCTGTAGCATACAAGCAACGGACGGAAATGATGTATCCGGAGTAATCGTTGCAACAAGGATCATATCTAAATCTTCCGCATTAATATTTGCATCCTCAAGTGCACGAACTGATGCAAAATATGCCATATCAGAAGTATTCATCGTTTCGTCAGCAATTCTTCTCTCTTCAATTCCCGTACGTGTACGAATCCATTCGTCATTTGTATCTACTATTTTTTCAAGATCTGCGTTTGTCACAATTTTTTCTGGCACATAATGGCCAGTTCCAATAATACCTGCGTTCATGTATATCATCCTCTCAAGGAAGTATTAACTTTAATATCAATTATTAAGACTTGGTACTAATTTTAAAACAAAACAGAAACTAAATCAAGTAAGAACTGAGGAACATGACATGCGCCTTATCGTTTTTCGTATTTATAAATAGAATAAAAGGAAGGAGGTGTGTCACGATGGAAGGAAAAAAAGAAGAAAAAGTTAATCGTAAACACCCATTTGATCAAATGATGTTTGGTGGACCACGCACAAGGCTAGATTCTGAAACAAAGACAGAAGATTCTTCGAAGGGAAATAAGACAAATGATGAAGATAATTCGTTTGATCTTTTTAACACAGCTCAAACAATGGCAGAAACGTATAAACAACTATCTCCTTATGTGAAAGGTGCTTCAGGAATTTTCAAGAAATTTAAATCTTAAAGTTTATTCTATGTAAAAAGGACAGGAGCATGCGCATGCACTCCTGTCCTTTTTATATATCGTGATGATTATTGTGCGTCTCACTTCTCATAAATCATTTGGTAGGTCACCTAATTCATTTGGTAGTAAACCTGTTTCGATATAGCTCTCTAAATCTTTATTTACTTTACTCTCAAAGCTATTAGGAACTTCCGGGCTAAACTCTCCAAGCGTAATGACACCTTCTTGGAAGTCAAATGTATAGTAACCTCCTTTAAGCTTTTCGTTGTTAAACTTATCTGCTGCTAACAGATATAATTCATTCACTTGCTGAATGGTACTTGTTAAAACATGATCTCCTAAATGAGACTGGTCCGTAACAAATCCAATCCCATACTTATCATTTTTATTCACTTCTTCTAATACAGCAAAACTAAAAGCGTCTCCAGCTGGGTAAAAAACATCCACCTCTTGCGCATTCATTCGATCAAAAAGTTGAATCGCACGTTCTTCGTTATCCCAACTATTCACAAAGTCCATTGATACACTTGCTTCTCTATTTTGATAATATACACCTTCATAGAAACCTTCTACTTCGGGTTGCCATTCAAATGCTGCTATAAGTCCAACTTTATTTGTCTTCGTCATCTCCCCTGCAATCATCCCGGCAAAGAACCCCATTGCATGAGAATTAAAATTAAGACTAGTTAAGTTATCATTATTATAATAACCTCCATTAAAGTAAACAAAGTGTATATCTGGATAGGAGTCACTAATATTATCAAACATTTTTCCATAAATACTACTATGACCAAATATTAGATTAATTCCCTTAGCAGAAAACTCTTCCACAGCCCGATTGACATCTTGTTGTGTTTTCATTTCCTCTTTAAAATAAACATCAACATTATATTCTTCTTTTATTTCAACTAACCCTTTATATCCTTTATTTCCCCATGTTTGATCGCTAACTGAGTTTTCAACTAGCATGCCCACCTTCTGTATTTCCCCTTTTTCAAAGGAATTACAACCAGTTAATACTACAAAACTCATCACAAGTATATGTATGAAAACAAAATGTTTTTTCAACACCCGCACTCCTGTTCACTAGGAATCTGTCTAGTACTATTCTACCGTTTAAACTTGGACACGTAAATGTATTTTAGGATTACAAGTTTATTACAATCATGAATTTTATTCACAATTGCAACAATTAGGGTTAAAAAGTGTTTATTTTGTTATATTACATTGGCATTCCATTTGGTGTGGAAAGATAAATATTTGAATTTATTTAACCACTCACGTAACAGGTTTACAAATACCACTAAGTCCATGGACATCTTCCCTTATTTTGTTACTTTCTAATCTTTTTTGTGCAATTAGAAAGAAACTACCGGAGCATCAAGAAGTATCCGGTCATACTCCTCCATCAACGTAAAATATAAATAAGGGAATAATCCTTATGATTAACTTGATTGGAGATAATAAATGCAAGTTCTATAACATGGTTTATAAATTACTATATCTTTTAGTAGTTTCTTATAAGAAGCTTCGACATTAAGGATATAAAGATGAAAATTGCTTGTAGTGTTGTTGTAGTTTTTTGAATCTTTGTTCTAAAGGCAAAGATTCTCGTATATAAATCGTGTTCTTTTCCTCTCGATTTGGCTGCACATCTTTTCTAAGTGGTTTAAAAGATATAGTTTCTTGTGCATGATTTGATTTGGATAATTGAATAAGTGCCTCAACGAAGTCTCCTATATAAACACCGTCACGTTGAAATTCTTTTGAAGAGAAGGAATAGAATGTTTCACTTTTATAAAAACCATCTTTCTCTCTAGGCATCCATTCTCCATATAATAATGGTAGTTCCACTTGTTTTGCCTGATCTATAGAATCTTCTATTTGTAATTGGAACCATTTCTTTGCATCAAATTTTTCAAATTGCTTTTTGTTATCTACTTGGAACAATTGAAAAATCGCCTCAAACTTTTCTTTCTTATGTTGTTTATATAATTCTGTTACACTCTGTACATGTTCAAAAGCACTGTTTCTTCCAAAGAATAATACGAGATCTTGCTGCTCTTGTGCCTTATCACTGTCCAAACCAATGACAGAGCTACCTTCATCCAACAATTTATTTGCCAAATGGTAACCAATCCAATGATTACAACCTACAATAACATACATACATTCCACCTCACTATTTAATACATTGACATCATCTAGATAAATATTATTTATTTTCTCATAACCTTTTGGTAAACTATAAAAAGAATGTGAAAAAAACGAGGTGATTTATTTGCGATATTTCTTTACATTATTATGGGCAGTATTAATTAGTTTCTTGGTATCCTATGTACTTACTAGTATGGCTGGTGAAACATTTACGTTTACACCTATTTTCTTTATTGCTTTATTTTTCGCCCTTACTATCTTTATTATTGGCGATGGTATATTAAAAGAAGAAAAAAAATAAAGGTGTGTTGAACCCTTGCCGACAAGGAATGGCAAGGGTTTTATTATAGCACCCGCCAAAGCCTTTCAAGTCAAAATGGTAAGGCTAACTTATTAACTTAGTACCATGGAAGAAGACTAATTGCAGTTAAAGCCGCTAAAGGCAAAACGAGTCTCCTAAAACGAGATGGGCCATATGGAATTGGTGGGTATGGGTACGGACCATAGCCTGGATAACCAAAAGGATAGACACGATCTTCTCGTCGGTCATTTCCAAAATTAGGAATTGCTAAATATACATTTTCCTCATCTAAACCAGTAATAATTCCATCTAAGCTAGTACCATCATTTAGCTTCACTAATACATAGGAATGAATATGCTTTTTGCATTCGTCATACATATGATGATAGTTATGTGCGCGATTCACTTTCAAACTCCTCCTTCTCACTAGTAACCTATTCAGGTTTTCCTATATTTGTGACAAGAGCGGAGTTAGAAATAATTAAAATCGGGGGAAAAGAAATGGATAACATAGTTGAATTAGGTTTGCTTATAAAATATATCTTCTTTGGTTTTGTACAAGGTTTTACCGAGCCGATTCCGATTTCTTCTAGTGGACATCTCGTTATTGTACAAAATTTATTTGATCTCAAAATGGATAACTTATCTTTTGAGATCTTAGTTAACTTCGGATCACTGATTGCTGTATTAATTATCTATCGAAAAGATTTATTACGTTTAATTCAAAACGGAGTAAGTTACATAACAACGAAAAAACCAGAAGCAAAAGATGATTTTAATTTTATCTTTTACTTGATCGTTGCAACTGTTCCTGCTGGTGTTATTGGCGTCCTTTTTGAGGAACAAATAGGTGAAATTTTTGATACAAATAAAATAATCGGGATTACCCTAATTGTTACTGGTATTGCCTTATGGATTATCCGAAACCTAAGAGGAAGTAAAAATGATGGAGCACTAACCTTAAAAGATGCCGTGATTGTTGGTCTCGCTCAATCCGTCGCTCTTATACCTGGCATAAGTCGATCCGGATCAACCATTGTTGCTGCAATGTTGTTGGGAATGAAACAAGAAACAGCACTAAGGTTTTCTTTCCTATTATTCATTCCAGTGAGTCTAGGGACATTAGTTTTAAAAGTTGGGGATATCGTATCTGATCCTGACTTTAATACGATGTGGATTCCTTACGCACTTGCATTTATCACATCGATTATTGCCACTTATTACTCTTTGAGATGGTTTATGAACATTATGGCAAGAGGTAATTTGAAATACTTCGCTTTTTACTGTTTCATCGTTGGTGCGCTTGCTTATCTACTGTTATAATGTGATACTTAAATTAAAATGTAGTGTATTGTTATAGCTACTAGGAGGCTTCATGATATGAAAGATATACTAAAAAATCATGGGATGTCCGATGACCTTGCTAATATTTTATCAACAATTGACCATACAACAAAAGTGACCAAAAACTCTTTTCTCTTCCAACAAGGAGAAGAAGTGTCAGAGCTATACATCATCTTATCTGGCAGGATACAGATTGGAAAAATCTCACCCGACGGACGGGAATTAACACTTCGAATTTGCTCAAAAGGCGATATTGTTGGTGAACTATCCGTATTTGATGAAAATGTCAAATACCTATTAAATGCAAAAGTTACGGAAGATTGTGAATTAGCAGTAATTAAAAAAAATACGCTTGAGGAAAAGTTATTAACAAATAATTGGCTCGCAATTGAGTTCATGAAAATAATGAGTTTTAATTATCGAAGAGATCAAACGAAATTTCGTGACTTGGTACTACATGGAAAAAAGGGTGCGTTATACTCTACTTTAATCCGATTATCTAATAGTTATGGGGTTAAACAAAAAGATGGCATTCTTATTGATATTGTTTTAACCAACCAGGAACTTGCCAACTTTTGCGGAACTTCTAGAGAAAGCGTAAACCGATTATTGAATGAATTAAAAAGAAACAATATTTTATCGATGGAAAAAAATAAGATCATCATCCACGACTTACAACATTTAAAGGATGAGATTAATTGTGAGGATTGTCCTCTTGTTTTATGTAGCATTGACTAATGCAAAAAATCCAGCATGGCTGCTGGATTTTTTTGTTTGCTTTATGCTTTATACATTGTTGATTTAAATAGCGACGTAACACATATATTTGATACTTCGCAGCGGACTAGCTATCTGTCAGTGATCATGGCTCTTCACTGACTTCAATAGGCACTCGGATCTGCTTCCTGTCAGTGATCACACTCTTCACTGACTTCAATAGGCTTTCGGATCTGCTTCTTGTCAGTGATCATGCTCTTCACTGACTTCAATAGGCACTCGGATCAACTTCTTGTCAGTGATCATGCTCTTCACTGACTTCAATAGGCACTCGGATCAACTTCTTGTCAGTGATCATGCTCTTCACTGACTTCAATAGGCCTCAATAATTAGTTACCCTTTAAGTCACTTTCTTTTTCTGACGCATTGCTTTTGGAATATAAACACAATACGGTTCACTTTCCATATAATCACCTGTTATCGCATAGGCTCTGGATCTGGAACCTCCACACACATGGCGAAACTCACAAACGCCACATTTGCCTTTATATTTATCAGGATTTCGAAGGTCTTGTAAAACTGGAGAGTTTCGATATATATCTTGCAGTGGCTTTTCTCTAACATTACCAACCTTTACAGGTAACAAACCGCTCGGATATACATCACCAATATGAGAGATGAAAATAAAACCATTTCCATCATTAACTCCCTTTGGTGCTCTCCCCAATCCATCAATACTACCAGTCGTTCCATTCATAAGTGCATCTTGATACTGGATCGTATCCCGATTCATTTGTTTACTTTCTCGCATTTTATTTTGAATAACAACGCGTCTGTAATGTTGCCCTGCTGTCGTCTTTATATCAAATGATACGTTTTTTGATAGTTGATATAACCATCTAAAGACACGTTCATGTTCTACGTCCGAGATCATATCTTTCTCCTGCCCCCTTCCGATCGGAACCAAGAAAAACACACTCCACAATACACAATTCAATTCTTCCATAAGCGAAGCCATTTCTTCCAAATAATCCACATTATATTTGGAGATAACCGTGTTAATTTGAAGCGGCATTTCTAACTCATGCAAATGTTCTATAGCATTGATGGTTAAATCAAATGATCCATTTGTCCCTCTGAAGTGATCATGAACTTCTGCACAATGCCCATCTAAACTAAATGCCCACCTTGACAATCCCACTTGTTTAGCTTGGTTCATCGCTTCTTTTGTCACGTTAGGTGTAGCGGAAGGAGTCATGGAAACGCGTACCCCTTTTTCTATAGCATAGGCTGCAATATCAAATACATCCGGTCTCATGAGAGGGTCACCACCGGTAAACACTAACATCGGATTATTCATTTGCTTTATTTGATCAATCAACTTTTTACCTTCTTCAAAACTTAATTCTCTAGGATCACGTAAATACTGGGCATCCGCTCGACAATGTAAGCATTTCAACTCACATGCACGTGTAAGTTCCCAAATAACAATAAAAGGGTTCTTATTATAATCTCGTGGTTTCATCTAAACGCCTCCATCAACTTATAAGCTAATACCATTTTATATTAATTAACGGATACAATATGTGACTTTTTTCACATCTTAGTTTAGAAATATTGAACCGAAACTAGTCTTATCGTTTTCGAATTGTCACTCGCCAGGTTGTTGGTCCATCAAGTTCATACTTCCAGTCAAATAATCCTTCACGCTCGAATAAAAACTGATAGTAGAGCGGCTTAGGATCATGGTCATTTGTAAGTTCAAGACACATGCCTATCTCTAAGCCATCAAATATATCAAATATACGTTTATGCCGCATTCTCGGCTCAATGTCAGGTGCGTATATTTTTATTCTATCGTTTTGTGTTTTCATGCCAAAGTCCCCCCTGTATCAACTAACTAACATTAGCATACTAAAGGTTTATTTGTGACTTAGTGATAAAAAACACATCCGCATATGATATTAATCACACGCTTTTCATGTAGCTCCGGGTATGATATAAGTAGACATTAGTGTAGTAACCAGAAAGGATGAAGAAGTTGAATTCAAAATCAATCCAAGAATTACTTCAGACATTTCCCCTTTTCAAGGATTTAACCGACGATGAGATTCAACCGATTATAGATTTAGCGCAATCCAGAACATACCGTCGTGGAACGCACATATTCATGCAAGGTGATCCGTTAACCAATGTGTACTTTATTCACATTGGAAAAATAAAGATTTATAAAACAGACTTCAATGGGAAAGAGCAAATTGTAAACGTACTTCAATCCGGAAATATGTTTCCCCATCAAGGCTTTTTTCGTCAAGATCAATGCCCTGCGCACGCGGAAGTTATTGAAGATGCTACGTTAATTTATATTCCCATTCATCTATTTGAAAATTTTCTTATGAATAACCCTGCCATTTGTGTAAAACTATTCAAGGTGTTAGGTGATTTAATTGTAGATTTGCAGAAGCGTTTAGAAGAACAAATATTGCATAATACATATGAGCAAATTATTATGCTATTGCTTCGATTAAATAGGAACCACGGAGAGTTAGTGAAAGACGGGAAATATGCTATCAAATCAAACTTTTCAAACCGTGAACTTGCTAACATGATCGGTTCAAGCAGAGAAACAGTAAGCAGAACCTTAACACAGTTGAAAAAGGAGAATTTAATTACAACCAATTCTAAAGGTAATATCGTTATTGATAAAGACGCATTAGAGCAAGAATTATTGTACTAACCTAAACATGTTGCATTAAAAAAGGAACTTGTCTTCATTAACAAGTTCCTTTTCAGCTAATTTGTACCGGGTTCTGTTTGCTCAGAAGTAAACATATCCGTTACTTTTTTTCTATTTACCTTTGTGGTTAATACATAGATAATGTCTTTTTCTTGTAGCCTCGTATTACCGGATGGTGTTACCACATGATCACCTCGAATGACAGCAGTAATGAGCGTTTCATTCGGTAGTTTTATTTCCGATAATGCTTTATTTATTACTGCTGCATCTTGATCCACTTGAATTTCGATGATTTCAGAAGTAGATTTCCCTATGGAAACAAGTTCAAGTGTATGAGGAGATGTGATTTTTTCACCACCTGATAGCCCAAGTTTATTTGCAAGTGGCGTGATTGACGCTCCTTGAACAAGTGCTGACGTTAGCACAACGAAAAACACGACATTAAATAACAATTGACTGTTTTCCAGACCCGCAATCATCGGATATGTAGCGAGTACAATTGGAACTGCTCCCTTTAAGCCTGCACTTGAAATGAAAATTTTATCTTTTACATCAAATCCCATGTTAATTGTACTTAAAAACACACCAATTGGTCTTGCTACTAACATTAATAGTAAGGATAAAGCTAGCCCTTGCCATATAATATCTTTCAGTTGACTAGGAAATACTAATAATCCCAGTAAAATAAACATTAGTATTTGCATCATCCAAGCAAAACCTTCGTTAAACCTGAAGATAGAATGCCTGTACGTTAATTCGGAATTCCCAACAATGAGTGCCATAATATATACTGCTAAAAAGCCACTTCCATTTAATATCGTTGTAAAACTATAGGTTACCAATGCAAAACCGACTGATAAAATTGGGTATAAGCCAGAGGAATCTAAGTTAATCTTATTAATACTCCATACAGTTATTTTCCCCATTAAGAGACCCGCAACCAATCCTAATCCCATTTGCCATACAAAACTAAACAAGGTTATCCATAAATTTGCATCCGGTTGTTGGATCAATGCAATTAAAGTGATTGTAAGGAAAACAGCCATTGGGTCATTGGTACCGGATTCTGCTTCTAGTGTCGACGCGAGTTTATTTTTTATATTTTTATTACCAATAACGGCAAACACAGCTGCTGCATCAGTTGAACCAACAATAGCACCAAATAATAACCCCTCAAGCCAAGAAATATCAAGTATAAACTTAGCTGATACACCAATTACAATCGTAGTAATAAGTACACCAAATGTAGCCATGGAAACAGAGGGCTTGATCACTTTCTTTATTTGACTCCAATCACTTTGCATACCACCTTCGAAAAGAATGACTACTAAGGCCAGAATTCCAAAGGTTTGCGTTAAATTCACATCGTCAAAATAAATAAAGTTAGATAAAACCATGCCGACAATTATGTAAAATACAAGAGAAGGTAAACCTATACGCGAGGAAAATTTTGTTGTTAATACCCCAATAATTAATAATATAGCAACAAGAAGGAAAGAATTGTTCATAACATTATCAAGCGTAATCATGTATCGCCCCCCAATTCTTTAATGTGAATTTGACAGAAATATAAATATAACTACTAAATATTACTATGCTAGGTAAAGAATTAAGATGAACTATCTTGTCTCCTTACCCTTGTAAAAATTATAGCAGAAACTACAGAATTATAATATTAAAGTAACTTTTATAGCTTTACACAGAAAAAACACGTGAACCTTTCATCATGGTCACGTGAGTGTAGCGTACTGAAAATAAAATACTCATTAAGTCATCCTAACAAATAGCCAAACAAGTAAAAAAAGACCCGCTACGCTTAACCAAACAATAGATCCAATTTTCCCCTTCTTTTTTTTATCCATTTTTCTTGTGGAAAATTGCACAACCGATTCTATTACTACCGTAAGAACCACAATAATAAGTAATATTTGCCACCAAACCATGTATTCCCCTCCTAAAAACATCTACATGTATATGTATTCTTATTTATCTTTTCTACTTATTATAAATTATAATTACCTATAGGAAAACAGAAGGTATGTTCCAAAAATGAAAAGCCGGTTCATAAACACCTGAACCGGCTGAAGATCAACTATTAATCTGGAATTCCAAGTGCAATTTTCGCATAACGAGACATACGGTCTTTTGACCAAGGAGGATTCCAAACGATATCCACCTTTGTTTCTTGTACTTCAGGAATATCCTCCAATACTCGTTTCACATCAGACTCAATGTGTCCAGCTAAAGGACAGCCCATCGCTGTAAGCGTCATTGTAACAGTAGCTAGTCCTTCATCATTAAGATCTACACCATAAACAAGCCCTAAATTCACGATATCTATACCTAGCTCCGGATCAATTACATTCTCTAGAGCACCCATTAGATTTTCTTGTAATGCTTCATCCATACCCTTTACCTCCTTTAATAACATACAACATATTCATATTATAAACATAAATAACAAAAAAATTAAATGATCTACATCACTAATCGACATCATTTTAGGATAAACTTCATTTAAAGTTGATATTCTAACCAATTAACTGTTTCCGTGATCGCAAACCTACTAACTTTATGACCTCGTCCGATTTCTCTTAAGAAACGAATGTTCTCAGGGTTTTTGTACAGAGAAATGACCTCTTCATAAAAGCTATAGGAGTGATTGAACGGGACCACTTGGTCTTTCTCGCCGTGCCAAAAAAACAACGGTCTACCATCAAGCTTCTTCTTTTGTTTGGAGAGATCGATTTGCTCTAAAGATTTAAATATAGCAGACAGTTCATCTTCTGTAATAGGTAGTTGCGTGTGTTGGTCTTTTAACCCTGCTACTAACTCGTTAGCGAATTGTGTAATCTTCGGAGATCCCATTAAGATGGCTGCAGCTTTAATCCAATCATACTGCGTTAAAGCGGCGGCAGTCGTTATCCCCCCCATACTTGTACCAGCTAAGCCAAAGCGATTGTCTTTTATTAAATTCTTTTCCATTAGAACTGTTCTAATCGTTAGTAAATCTTGTAAGTTTTGTTCAACAATCTTAAAGAACTGTAACTGTCTTTCAGCATCTGTAATATTGTCCTGTCGTTCCCCGTGAAAAATACAATCAGGTAACACTACACGATAACCTTTTTCTGCAAGCAAGTATGCTAAAGGTAGATTGTGTTCCTTCGCACTCGTAAACCCATGTATGTAAGTAAGAACCGGTAAAGCTTGGTCTTTGTATTCTGAGTGAACTACAACTAATACAGGTATTTCATTCCAATATTCTTTATAAATCCCTATCATGGTGGTTAGTTCCTTTCATTCTTATTTACTGTTATATAAAGATTGTTATTGTTTGTTCTACTACTATCATATAATCTCATAAAAAAACATGCAAAAAATAGGCTATTCATTTCAAAACCTTTACATATTTTCTTTTTCTCTTTACACTATAATTATTGATAAGAGGTGAAAAATTTGAATAAAACAAACAACAGACATTTAATCGCTTTAGATCTTGATGGTACATTACTAACAGACAAAAAAACAATTAGTGCTAGAACCAAACAAACCTTATTTCAAGCGATGAAAGATGGACATATCGTTATCATAGCAACAGGTCGTCCTCATCGTGCTAGTATTAATTATTATCACGAATTAGGATTGGATACACCTATGGTGAATTTTAATGGTGCACTTATTCACCATCCAGTGGATAAAAAATGGGAAGCACTTCATAGCCCATTGCCGATTCGCACAGCAAAAAAAATAATTCAAACATGCTATGATTTAGGAGTACATAATATTCTAGCGGAGATTAAAGATGACCTATATCTTGATCAATATGATGAAGAACTGCTAGAGATTTTCCATGGATCAGATCAAAATCAAAAAATAACAATAGGTAGTTTAAAAAATGAATTAAGTGAAGATCCTACTTCTATACTTATTCACCCGCGTAAAGATCACGTCCAAGAGCTAAGGGATCACTTAAATGATAAGCACGCAGAAGTCATTGAGCATCGAAAATGGGGTGCTCCTTGGAATGTTATTGAAATTGTTCGTAAAGGAATGAATAAGGCAGTCGGCCTAGAAAGAATTGCGCACTATTATCACATTCCGCAAGAAAACATTATTGCTTTTGGTGATGAGGATAATGACCTTGAAATGATTGAATATGCTGGTGTTGGTGTGGCCATGAAAAACGGAATAGAGCAACTTAAATCGGTGGCAAAACATGTAACCAGCTCAAATGAAGAGGATGGAATTGGAATATTTCTTGAAAATTACTTAAGCTTACAAGTAGAAAAACAATAATTTACCAAAAAATACTTTTCATTTATTAGCTATAAGTGTTCCATACTAAGCTTGAACGTAATCCACACGTTCAGGCTTTTTCATTTTAGTTTTTCATTTGGGAGGCATGTAGCATGAGTAAAAAAAGTAAATCAAAACGTTTTACTCAACAAGGTGTAGATTCCGTAAAGCAACATGACCAACGATTTCCTTATCATGAACGTTTAGCAGACGCAGAAAAAACAAAAGAAAAAGCAGATGAACAATCTTTAGGAGGTTTTTAACAATGGCTAACATGGCAAATAACTTATTCCAACAGGCTAAAGATGCTGTGAACCGTTTAGCAAACGGTCAAAGCTTTGACGAAAATGACAAGCAAGCAGCAAAAAACGCGATCCAATCAGCCTACACGAATGCTACTCCTGAAGAACAACAGGAGTTACAGCAGTTAGAACAGCAACTTCAACAACAAAATGAATTAAAATAACCCCTAATAACAATCCCCCTTCTAGGAAGGGGGATTGTTATTTATATCTTCATCTTCATTTGCGTATAAAATTTGTCCTCTTTTCTCGTACTGAAGCATTGTTTGTAAGATGACAGTAGATAATTTATTAGGTGGATATGGTTTTGTTAAATAATGATCGACCCCTAATTTTTCCCCTTTTTCTTTTTGTTCCAATGCAGAAGAAATAAAAATAGGGATCTCTTCTAAATGATGGTGATTTTTCACTGCTTTAATAATTTCCCAACCATCTATTCCATCCCCTAGCATAAGATCAACAACTATACCATCAGGTGATAAGTGCTCCAAATGTCGTAACACATCCTCACCATTTGCGTACTTTCTAACATAGAATCCAGAATCTTTTAATTCATCTTCTAATAACTGGGATAGACTTGTATCATCTTCAATCAAGACTATTTCAGGCAATAATTGATTTTCAACTTTAACGGTTGATCGGCTTATGGTTGGGTCAAGAGGTAATGTTACTGTAAATACACTCCCCTTATCCAATTCAGAGCGGACAGCAATCTTTCCATTATGTGCTTCTACTATTTCTTTACAAATTGCTAATCCTAACCCTGTTCCACCTATTTTCCTCTGACTAGAATTATCAATTCGATGGAACTTTGTAAATAGTCTTTTCAATTCATTGTCAGGTATACCAATTCCTTTATCTGATACATGAATATAAAGATGGTTATTGCTATTATTGAACGAGATGACTACATCTCCTCCATTAGGTGAAAATTTAATTGCATTACTGATCAAATTAGTGTACAACTGGACAATACTTTGCGGATCGGCTTGTACGGATGAGAAATTACTATGATCAATCACTCGCAGTGTATGGTCCGGGTTGTTAATACGGAAACGGTCAAGTACATCTTCTGCTAGTTCGACCATATTTACATTTTCCATTTTATATTCTTGATAACCTGACTCCATCCGTTGCAGATCTAAAAAGTCATTGATAAGGTTGGTTAACCTCAGCGCTTCTTTGTGAATTGTTTTCAAATAACGTTCTTGGCGCTCTGGCTTAAGCTCTTTGCTAATCATTAATTCCGTATAACCTAATACACTTGCAAGCGGCGTTCTTAACTCATGACTTACTGTACTTACCAAGTTGGATTTCATTTGATCTACTTCATACTCTGCTGTTATATCTCTGTACACAAATAATGTCCCTATTCGCTTTTCTTGTCGATAAACAGCCTCAGCATATACAGTAAGTACATTACTTGTCCCATTTTTTACTTCAAATTGATAATTTGTGCCACCTTGCCCTTCCGTCCGTATTACTTTTTCAATATATGCTATAAAGGCATCTCTGCTTTTTACATGTACTGCTACTTTTTCTAACCAAGAACATCGTTGCTCGAGATGTAAGTCTGTTTCCATTTCCCCATTATATAAATAGAAAAATTCTAGCCATTTTTGATTATATTGAACTAAGTATCCCTCTTCATCAATGAACTGGATTCCCTCGTTAATATTGTCAATAATATCTTGATTAAGCTGTCGACTATTTTCTGTTTGAACGAAATAATTAATTTTTTCCAATGATAAGGACACACGATTTAAAATTCCTTTGATCTCTTCTTGTTCGGACAAAGAAAACGGGTTGGCTACTCTTGTACATACTAATACTGCAATTAAATCGTTATTTGCATTAATGACCGGTGCGTGGAGGTCATAAGATTTTTCTTCAAAGTAATAACCTGCCTCCCCTTGTTCCACTTGTCTTTTCGTAACAAATGCTTGACCATTTTGTTGAAGTCGATGGATAGCAGTTGAAAAGTATGTATCAACATCATTTCTATACTTTTCACGATCTATCCCGACAGTTGCAAACGTGCCATTTTCTATCGTAAACAATATACCTAGATCGAAACGATAAATTACGGCCAAATCACCAATCACCTGGTCTAATAACTCTTGTTCGTTTTGCGTGATGGACAAGGCATGGTTCATCTGATTGAACCTTTCCAGTGTTCTTTTTGTGTTCACTAGTTGTTCCGCCTGGAGTGTCAATTGTTTGTTTTGTTCGGAAAGATGATCTTCTCTGTTCTTAATTTGACTTGCCATATCTGCAAAGCTATTTGAAAGTGTTCCAAGTTCATCTGTTCGATTAAGGCGATCAATCGAAATCGGTTCACCTTTTGCTAATCGTTGTGATGCCTTTGATAGGTCTGACATTGGTGTGACAATCAGCTTTGTTAGGTTTCTCGATGCCAGACTTAAAACAAGAAAAATAATTGCTAGAAATAAAATGAGCAAGTAATTCATGTTATCAACTGTTTCTAAAAAAGATTCATGACTATTACTTAGCTGTTGCTCTATGTCATCCGTTCCTTCAGCAATCTCATCTAAAAGATTACTTACAATGATTGTGGATGATGTATATTTACTAGCTTCTTTAAGTGATTCATAATTATTTGTTTGTATAAAAGGCTTCATAAGTGGCAATAAATCATTCCAATACTTATCAACAAATATTTCCATTTCATCAACAAGTATATTTTCCTGTTCAGATAAGCCCAACTGCTTGTATGCCACAATTTCCGATTCCAATTTGTGTTTAAATTGTTCCGATTTCACTAGTTCGTTATCATTCCCAAATGCTGCGTAACCACGCATATGAACGACCATCTGGGTAACATTACGCTCCATGTCTCTGAGAACATTACCTTTATCCGTAAGTACCTCCCGTTGTTCCAAATAATCTGATTTAACAGATTGTGTAAACAATAAGATACCCGCAACTCCTACTAATGCTGTAATCGATATTGTCATTAATAAAATAAAGAATCGACTTCGAATCGTATTTTTAAACAATTTACGCATTCAAAATATCCTCCACCAATAATACAAGTTGAGCAGGACTAAAAGGCTTTGCCATATAATAAGGAATACCTGCTTCTCTTGACTCATCTAAGTCAGATTGTTGTGTTTTAGCCGTTAACATCAAAATGGGATGTTTCTCCTTCCACTCTTCATCGAGTTGTTTGGCTACCTCTATTCCAGTTAATCCTGGCATCATATTATCCAGTATAACTAAGTCTATATCACCATTTTCTTCTAGAAGTTTTAAGGCATGTCTACCATCTATAGCTTCTAGGACATCGTGTCCTTCATCTTCCAAGGTATCCATCAGAAGCATACGAAGTACTTCTTCATCATCTACTACTAAAATTTTCGCCATAACTAAACCCCTTTGATTGTTAATTAAAATAACCTGTTAATTAATCTTTTCACTCTAGCTTCTAACTGTTGTAGACTAAAAGGTTTCGTTATATAATCATCTGCACCTAATTCTAGAGCTTTTACAATATCTTCATCCTTCTGTCGTCCGGTGAGCATAATGATACCCATATCTTTTTCATTCTCTGTTTTTCGCAGCTCACTTAATACTTCTAGCCCATCCATACCAGGCATGATGCCATCAAGTAATATAATATAGTTCCCCGCTTGTTTATACCAACTTGTGGCTAAGAAGGATTCACCTTCTCGGAAGGCCCTTACTTCAATATGGAAGTTTGAAATAGTCATCTTGGACAAATAATCTTGGAGCAATTGTTGAATAACACGATCATCATCGACGATCGCTATCCGTAATAAGTTATGCTTTTTAACTAATTCACTATTCTTCTGCAACTCTGGATGGTATCCATGCACGGACTTTCGACCATTTTGTTTTCCGTAATACAAGGCAAGGTCACTCTGTATAATAAGTTGTTCCAATGATTGAATAGACTTTTTCATCTCGGAAACGCCGGAAGTAAAACTTAACGACAAGCTAATCCCATTTACGATTTGTTTTTCTGCCATAAACTCTTCAAGTAGGCGTTGAACAATCCGAATACCGTCATCTTGTTTAGTTTCTTGTAAGATCAATAAAAATTCTTCCCCACCGTAACGAACAAGGTTATCCGATGAGCGAATATTACGTAAGATAAATTGAGAAAATTCTGCTAGAACTGTATCCCCGACTGCATGTCCATATTTATCATTAACTTGTTTAAATCGATCTAAGTCTAATAACGCAAAACTAAACGGTGTTCCCTTTTCTTTAAAATTTTTATGAAGTTCTTTCCATTTATCATTTAGAAATACACGATTATACGCGCTCGTTAGCTCATCAACCATGACTCTTTTTTTGAACATTTCTTTTTGCCTTAATCGATTCCGAATGATACTTAAGAAGACGTCCATCTGAATGGGTTTCTCAATGAAATCATACGCATTAGCATCATATACTTTTTTCTTCACCTTTTGACTTACATCATCACTGATTATCAATACTGGAGTAAATGTACTTAGTACATTCTTTTCAATATTTTTCAGAAAATCAAGACCACGTTTATTCTTAATATGGTAGTCACAAATAACTAGATCTGGATGACGGTCGTAAAAAAGCTGTGTTCCACGATTTAAAGTCGTTGCAATAAATACTTTGTAGTTATTGTCTTCAAGGTTTTCTTTTATGTAATTCAATAGATCAATGTCATTATTTAATACTAAAATGGTTTTTTGTGATGTTTGGTCATCTACAGCACCTTTTACTTGAATTGGATCTTCTATATCCTCATCAAATAACAAGGCTAGTGGTTGGATAAAGTCTACCCACTCGTCTATTTTCCAAATGGATTCTTTGTCCTTATCAATTTGTTCCAACAACTCACTCGACGTCTCTGTTAAATGATGAAGTTCGATCGAAGATGCAGTTCCTTTAATTGAATGTAAAAAACGATATAATTCTTGATTCGAAACAGATGGCTTCTGCTTCCACTCGTCAAGCATATGTTTATACCGTTTTAGAAACATAGATTGATACTTCTTCAAGATTTTCACTCCTACTTTGTTTCCACTTTTATAAAACCGTTGACGATAACTGTATGTTCCAAACGTTCACTACACATACCTAATCTCTTACTTTATTTTATCATAGTTGAAGTGTGTCGAAATATGGTATTATTTAATAAAATAAAAACTTGTGCTTCTGATTAAAGCGGAATGGCATAATAAGCATGATAAAAGCGTAGATCAGATGTCCTATTATCCAATACGTAATTCCTTGCCAGTCTGTAACGGAAGGTGTCTCTTTTATTGCTAGGCTAGTCAATGGAAAATAAGAAATGGCAGCGATCATACTCAATAAAAGTGCAATTCCCAATCGATACATAGGCGTTGTTGATCCTTTTCGATTCAAGAGTACGACAAAAACCAAGCATATTCCCCAGGAAATAATAAAGTGAAAAAGTAACTCGAGAAAAACGGGAAGTTTACGTTCTATTATAAAGTCAACGTTTAATAACAAAGTAAAAACCTTGATACCTGTTAGACTCTCCATTACCCATAGAAAACACGCCAAAACACCTCCTGCAACAGTTCCCATCCAAATAGCCCGTCTTATCATCAGATCGTCCTTTCTTTTCGTGAAAGTTTTACTACTTCTATTATAACTTTTTTACCCCTATGGTCTCTATCTTTTCAAATTACAATTTAATGAAGTTTCTTTTGTATTGAGCACTTTTCTGCTATCATAGACATATAAGGAAGATATCTAGGAGGAAATAATGATGAGCATTCATGTAGAAGCTACACCAAACCCAAATGCAATGAAATTCACAACGGATTCACTAATATTTGAAGGAAATAGCAGTATTTCTGTTATGCCCGGACAAACAAGTGAACATAAAATTTTAAATGATCTAATGGCTATAGAAAGCGTTGATAATGTTTTTGGATACCAAAATTTTATTACTGTAAATAAAAAGGCTGATGTCGAATGGGACAACTTAACTCCTCAAGTAAAGGACATCTTAAACACTTATGGTTACTAAACCATAAGTGTTTTTTTCTTTTCTACATTAACTAAAAACGTATTGCAGATCATCGATAAACACCTAAATGAAAGCTTTATCTTTATACTGTACATAAATGCTAGTGGAGGGAATACGCGTAGACTCCTGTGGGATCTGCGAGACAGGCGAGCCCCTGCAGGAGCGAAGCGACGAAGCGGTTCGGCGCTCGCCCCACGGAAAGCGGAGTGTATTTCCGGAACGGTAAAGCAGTATTATCATCTTTAGTTACTGTACAGTATGAATCTACTGTGCAACAATAACAACAAAGCTCAAGGAAGAAAAGGCAATAAAAAAGACATCTACAGTGAGATGTCTTCTTTTCATTAAAATTGTTCCAATGGATAAGCTTTGCCATTCATTTCCATTCCATCTTCTAGGTTTTTCTCATAGAAAAAGATAGTAACAGCTCCGTTTTCGGGTAGTCTTTTCTCATCGATTGATAAGTCAATTTGAAATGACTCCCAGCCTTCAACCTCTTTTTCAACCTTTGTTTCTTCAACTAAAACCATATGCCCATCTTCCACATGATAGAAAAAATCATTGCTAGTATATGCTTCTCCCGTTACGGTGTAGATTCCGTTTGTTCCAGTTACTTCTACATCACGAAAGCTATCAGGGTGCGTATCATCCGCTTTAGGAAGTAAAGGCTCTGAATGGTTTTCTCCTATCGTCATTGAAATTGTTTCAGTGAAAGGATTGTCTTCTAATAATTGTTTATTAACTTCAGTAGGTAACAAAGTAACAGTACCTTGATACACTCCCTCTGTTAACCCTTCTTCAACTATATCAATTTCTTCTTGCCATTCTAATCGTTCACCTGGTGCTAGTGGTTCATACACTAATGCTTCCGTGAACATCTTCCCCTCGGAATACACGTATATTTCATCGTCTGTTTCGTCTAATATTTCTATTTCAAATTGTTGGCCTGACGAAAAACTTAACTCTATTTGTTCATCTCCCGTATTTTTCAACTGCATAGTAAAAACAACTTTTTCTCCTGTTGTTGTTACATCTACTTTCATTTCTAATTGTTCTATGAGTGTTTGCACGTCTGGGCTAGTTGCTTGATTTGCAGAGATATTTTGCGTTATCGAGTCATCCATTTCATGTTGTTCGATTGGATCTCCATCTCCCATACTCCCCTGAGAATACTCTTCATCATTTTTCGTACCACAAGCCATTAATACTAAAAAAAGCAAAGCGGATAATATATAAAGGAAAGCTTTCATTCGATCTACTCCTTTTTCTCCTATTTACTTAATCAGTCGTTATTAGGAGAAAAAGGTTACGGCAATATTAATCGTTTTTCCTAAAGAATCCAAATATTCCTGCCGTCTCAACAATATTTGTAAATGCATTAGGATCTACTTCTTGTATAATTCTCTCTAAATCATATAGTTCATATCGTGTAATAACTAAAAAAAGCATATTCTTATCTACTTTGGAATAAGCACCACGGGCTGGAAGAATGGTAATTCCCCTTACCATCGTATTATGAATCTCTTTTTGAAGGTCATCTGCTTTGGTCGTTACGATCATTGCAGTTACTTTTTCATGACGTGTGTGCAGGACATCAATTACACGTGTTGTTACATACAGTGCTAATAAGGTGTATAGCGCATTTTCAGGTTCATAAATAATACCAGCTAGTAAAATAATAACTCCATTGATGACCATCATATAAGTCCCAATCGGTTTATCTTTCACTCGGGATAATACCATCGCAACGATATCAGAACCTCCTGTAGATGCACCCCATTTTAATGTTATCCCAATTCCTACCCCAGCAATTACACCGCCAAAGACTGCATTTAACATGATATCTGGAGAGATTTGCACGATAGGCAATACTTCTAAGCAAATAGTTGTAAATAAAACAGATATAAAACTATAAATGGTGAAGCCTCTTCCTACTTTTATCCAACCTAGAATAGCAACCGGTATATTTAATATTAATAAAATAATACCTGTACTCAATCCTTGAATATGTAACAGATCAGAAAAAACACTAGACAATATTTGAGCCATGCCTGTAAAGCCGCTCGCATAGACATTCGCGGATATTAAGAAGAAGTTCAGCGCAATAGCATTTAACAGTGCACCTATTAATACAATTATGATTCGTTTTGCTTCAAATAAAAACATAAGATGCCTCCTTTACTTTCATGCTGAAAGCTTTTTAATCACATACCCACCAATGTTACAGTATAATCCACTGTTATGTAAATCAGTATGAAAAATAAACTTTGACTAACCGCTTCTGTAACATTAAACTAGATTTAGAAAGCGTTTTAGGAATAAGCATGCTAGTCCGTGCTTATTGTTTACTATTTCTCTTCTATACATACGATAGAATTATGTTCACTATAAGCATTAACATATAATTTTTGGAGGTGGATCCGTTGACAGTTAAAATCATTGCAGACTCTGCCTGTGATTTGTCTAAGGATAAATTTGACCAGTACGACATTGATATGGTTTCGCTAACGGTTCAATTAGATGGAAATAATTACGAAGATGGAAAGACAATTTATGCAAAAACTGTTTATGAAGCAATGCGTGAAGGTAAGTCTCCAAAGACCTCACAAGTAACACCCCAAGCATTTAAAGAGCTATTTGAACAACATGCTAAAAATGAGCAAGCTAGTGTGTACCTTGCTTTTTCATCTGAACTCTCTGGCACATATCAATCTGCAAAGCTTGCAGAGCAAGAAGTAAAAGAGCAATATCCAAATTGGCAGTTGGAAATCATTGATACCAAATGCGCATCTACTGGTTATGGTTTAGTTGTTATTCGTGCAGCACAATTAGCAAAAGAAGGTGCTAGCCTAAACGAAATAATAGAATTGAGCAATTATCATGCGGAACATATGGAGCATATATTTACAGTAGATGACCTAGAATACTTACTACGTGGAGGACGAGTTAGTAAAACAGCTGCATTTATAGGTTCTTTATTAAAAATTAAACCATTATTACATGTTGAAGGTGGAAAGTTAGTTCCTCTTGAAAAGATTCGTGGTTCTAAAAAGGTACTAAAACGTATGTTAGAAGTAATGGAAGAACGTGGATTTGATCTAAAGAATCAACCAATTGGTATTAGTCATGGAGACGATCTGGAAAGAGCAGAACAATTAGCCGCTATGATTAAGGAACAATTTGGTACGGAGGAATTTCATATCGAAATGGTTGGTTCAGCAGTCGGCGCACATGCAGGGCCAGGAACGATCGCTTTATTTTTCTTAAATAGTGAATATAAATAAAATAGATTTGTAAAAGAGGAACAATCATTACATTGTTTCTCTTTTTTCATGTAACAAAAACCTTCCCTCTTTTAATTCCACCTTCTCCATTCTTTTCTGTTTTATTCTCCTTGTTCTGGGAATGACTAATTATATAGTATGTGAAAAATGCAAGGAGGATTTTGATGACTTCTAATAACAAAAAACAAGTTTTACCAAAACAACATCAAAACAGACAGCCTGGTTTTGAATATGAAATGAATCCACTTCCCAAATTTGAGGATCCCAACTATCAAGGTAGCAATAAATTATTGGACAAGGTAGCTATTATCACTGGTGGAGATAGTGGAATTGGTAGAGCAGTTAGTATTTATTTTGCTAAAGAAGGCGCAGATGTAATTATCATTTATTTTGATGAGCATCAAGATGCAGAGGAAACGAAGAAGTTAGTAGAAAAGGAAGGACGAACATGCAAACTTATTAGCGGCGATGTTAGCGATGCTGATTTTTGTTATTCTTCTGTACAGTCCATTGTTGGGGAATTTAATCACATCGATATACTAGTCAATAATGCTGCCGTACAATATCCTCAAAAAGACTTTTTGGACATAACAGACGAACAGCTCGAAAAAACATTTAAAGTAAACATATTTTCATTCTTTTATATGACCAAAGCAGTCCTTCCACATATGAAGAAAGGCAGTAGCATTATCAATACGTCTTCCATTACAGCTTATAAAGGGAATGATATGCTTATTGATTATTCAAGTACGAAAGGGGCTATTACTACATTCACAAGATCTCTTTCTTCATCATTAGCAAAGAAAGGAATACGCGTAAATGGCGTTGCACCTGGACCAATTTGGACACCTCTGATTCCCGCAAGCTTCGATGAACAACAGGTTTCTGAATTCGGATCTACGACACCAATGGGCAGACCGGGGGAAACATATGAGTTAGCTCCAGCTTATGTATATTTAGCAAGTAACGATTCTAGTTATGTTACTGGTCAAATGATGCATGTAAACGGTGGGAGTATTGTGAATGGATGATTTTAAATATTAAACAACGTGAGGAGAAGTGATTTAATTCTAAATTACTTCTCTTTCCTAATTTCTACAATCATTACCAATTTAGTCAATACTTTAACGCATCGATAAACCAGTTGCGTTTTAATGGGTATAGGAGTAAAGTATTAAAGTATTAAACTATTTATGGAAATGATATGGTAGCACAATTAATGATAGATTTTTTCTACCTGTACCTCGCCTTTTTATTGTATCAGGTTGTCTCCTTTCTTCAAACATTGTGCACCCAGAGGAGCGTAATCATCAATGAGCGAAACAAAAAAACAGAATTTAAGTTTGTTCGCATTAACATGGCCTATTTTTATTGAAATTTTACTTCACATGCTAATGGGGAATGCTGATACACTTATGCTAAGTCAATATTCCGATAATGCGGTAGCAGCAGTAGGTGTCACAAATCAGATTATATCAGTTGTCATTGTAATGTTTGGATTTGTTGCGGCAGGAGCTTCCATTTTAGTGGCACAGAATCTAGGAGCTAATCAAACGGTTACTGCTGGTAAGATCGCTGTCACTTCGATTAGTTTAAACCTATGGTTCTCTTTGTTACTAAGTTTAGGATTATTTATATATAGTAAGCATATTTTACGAATCATGGACCTACCTACAGAACTACTAGCTGAAGCAGACGTTTATATGCAAATTGTTGGTGGATTTATTTTCGTTCAAGCACTCATCATGACTGTCTCTGCAATTCTACGAAGTTATGGTTTTACCAAAGACACGATGTATGTGACTATTGGTATGAATATTGTGAATGTAATAGGAAACTATTTTGTTATTTTCGGTCCATTTGGATTCCCTGTTTTAGGAGTAGAAGGTGTCGCTTACTCTACAATGATTAGTAGATTCTTAGGATTTATAGTTATATTAATTCTTCTAGTTAAAAGAAGCAACAAACAATTACCATTTGCTTCCTTCTTTAAATATAAGAAAGAGCATGTAAAGGATTTACTTGGGATCGGCGTGCCATCCGCAGGAGAACAAATCTCCTTTAATGCTAGTCAAATGGTCATCACGTATTTTATCGCACAACTTGGTACGATCGCTATTACAACGAAGGTCTATGTTCAAAATATCATGATGTTTATCCTCCTATTTTCCATCGCCATTGGGCAAGGATCACAAATATTAATTGGTCACATGATTGGAGCAGGTGACATCGAGAAAGCTTATAAAAGATGTATTAAGAGCTTGCAAATAGCTATTGTCATAAGCCTTATTTGTGGAATCATTGTTTATTTCTCTAGTGATTTCTTGTTAGGAATATTTACTGATGATACGACCATCTTACAAAAGGGTGCATTACTTTTACTTCTGACAGTTATATTAGAACCAGGAAGAGCATTCAACCTTGTTGTCATTAATGCATTACGTGCGACAGGTGATGTGAAATTCCCTGTCTTTATTGGTGTTATTTCCATGTGGGGAGTTAGTGTCACTTTTGCCTGGTTCTTTGGGATCTACCTTGGTCTAGGACTGGTTGGGGTTTGGATTGCATTTATCGCAGATGAATGGTTAAGAGGAATCCTCATGCTTCGGAGATGGAGGTCGAAGGTATGGGTTCGAAAAGCATATGTCAAAAAAGAACAAGAAGAAGCTTCTGCTTAAGCATATCGGAAAAGCCTCAACGCGTCATTTTGCGGTGAGGCTTTTCTTTTTCATTCTTCATCGTTCTGTTTATTCTTTCTACTTAATAAGATAACCGTAACAACAAATCCACCTAGTACAAGAACAACAAACGAGATAAACAACCAATTCATTCCTTGATCTTCTTGTATGACAAAGATATCTGCGGTTTCTCGTTGTAATGCAATTTTATATTCGCCATCTTTTTGCTCTCTGACAATATTATCTTGTAACAATCCATTCAATTGCATTCCTTCTGGTATGTCTGTTATTCCTATAACTCTTGTTGTTGTATCATTGTTAATTGCTACATATACTGTCTCGTCCTTATACATTCGTTTATACAATGTCATGGCATTATTATGTTCTACGAGTTCAATATCCCCATGAGAGATAGCAGGAAATTCCTCACGTATTGCAGCAAGTTGTTCCATATAATTTCTTAGATCTTCATCACCGCTATTTAATTGTGCGGTACGATGGTCTGGTAAATCCATCCCATTGTCCATTGTAGATTCTGTTCCTTGGTAAATAACTGGAATGCCAGGAGTAGTATAGAGATATGTTAAAGCCAACTTCCAACGAGTAGTTGGGTTTTCTCCTTCCTTTACAGCCTCCCGAGTGAATCGAGTTGTCTCTTGATTATCTAGATAGACACCGTCCTTATTCGATTGACTGTCCCAAAGGTCTACTAAAGGTTGTAAATCATTCCCTGACTTACTAAATACAGTTGTTGATATTTTATATGCTCTGTCATTAATTATAGGTGTAGGATTGCTTTCCACTGGGTGAAAAGAATCTACAAATAAAATGGCATTTGGATGAACTAAATGCACTTCTTCCTGCAAGCTTTCAATAAATGTTATTGGTGTTGTATCATCTACGTAAATGCGGTAACCATCTATATCGGTCTCTTCCATCCAGTACAATGTTGTTTCTATTAGATAACTTTGTAGATCTGGATTATCAGTATTTAATGAAGCGAGATCATCCCCCCAACTATTACTAATGCTATCCCCGATCCAATTTGGCTGTGAACCTAACCAGGGGTGTGTTTTACTTACATGCGTTAGTACCATATCGATAATTACCTTTATATCTCTTTTATGTGCTTCTGCTACTAACTCCTTTAAGTCGTCTACCGTACCGAAGCGATGGTCAATCGAGCGATAATCATTAATATAGAAACCATGGTAAGCATCATTACTCATGATAGGACTGATGTTAATAGTTGTAAATCCTAGCTGTTTTATGTAATCTAGTTTTTTGATTATTCCTTGAATATCACCACCGTTAAACGCTTCGTTGTTTTCCACATCAACATTACGGTCATTACTAACGTCCCCATTTACAAAACGATCGACCATTATATAATAAACGGACTCTTCTTCCATTGATTCTGCTTGCACTTCTACTTTAGGTAACATCACTGCAATCCATGCGACCAAAAGTATTATCGATAGGCTTGTATATTTTTTCATGTCTAATCCTCCACATTGTTTGCTTTCTTCTCGACTTCTATTATTATCCTAGTCTTATCTTTATTGTCAAATATTTAAGGATTCTAATCAAAAAACGTGTGATTTCCAATTGGAAATCACACGCACTTATCTAGTGTTCAATTTTAATATCATATTTTCTGAGCCAATGGTCCATTTGTCCAAGGTGTGCCAACAACTGTGGTCCTGTCATCAGCTGACCAAACCACGGTGCATCTATTTCTTCCCCTTCACTTTCGACTAGTTTGCGAACCGCTTCTTTATCAAAAATTTCGAAAAGTCTTGCATGCTTATCATCTAAAATTTCTTTCATCCAAGCAACGACAGCATTCTTGTACGCTGGATTATGCGTTTTTGGGTATGGGCTTTTCTTTCTATATAAAATTTCATCTGGTAATAAACCCTCTAACGCTTTCCGCAAGATCCCCTTTTCTCGTCCTTTGTAGGTTTTCATCTCCCAAGGAATATTCCATACATATTCAACAAGACGATGGTCACTAAATGGAACACGCGCTTCAAAGCTTGCTCCCATACTCATGCGATCTTTACGGTCTAACAATGTCGGCATGAACCAATGCATGTTGAGGTAAAACATTTGTCTTCGCTGTCTCTCTAGCTCGTTATCTCCTTCAAATTCTGGTGTTTCATCTATGGTTGCTTGGTATTTATCGAGCATATAGCCACGTAAATCAAGCTTACCCTGCCACTCTTTCGTAAGAAGTGACTTTCGCACCTCAGAGGAACGAATCCATGGGAAACCTTCTCTTTTTAAATCGTCTTCACGGTAAAACCATGGATAACCACCAAAAATCTCATCTGCACATTCACCAGATAAGGCTACCGTTACCTCTTCTTTCGTTTTTCTACAGAACCAAAGTAAAGAAGAATCAACATCTGCCATGCCTGGCAAATCACGTAATTCGACTGCTTCCTTTAACAAGTCTGCTAGTTCTTTATTATTTATTACAAAATTATAATGGTCGGTGTCATGAGCATCTACAACAGTTCCAATAAAGTCTTGATCACTATTCGGTTGAAAGTCACTTTTCTTAAAGTATTTGTCATTATCTTCATAGTCGATGGAAAACGTCTTTAATTGATTCTGTGCATTATTATTTTTTTTCATATAATTAGCTGCAATAGCTGTAATCGCACTAGAATCAACTCCACCCGATAAAAATGTCCCTAAAGGAACATCCGAAACTAATTGACGTTCGACCGCATCCGTTAACAAATAGCGAATTGTGTCAGCCGTTTCTTCTACATCATCAGTATGTGCCGTGCTCATCACATTCCAGTATCTTCTTGTACGAAATCCAGTCTTATCAAAGATACCAACATGTGCCGCTCGCAATTCATGGATGCCTTTAAATACACCATGCCCAGGAGTCCTTGATGGTCCTAAAGCTAATACCTCACACAAACCATCTTGATCTAGAATGGGCTCAATATCTTCATGTGCAATCAATGCCTTCAATTCAGATGCAAACAACAAACCGCCATCCTGTTCAGTGTAGAATAATGGCTTCACACCTAAACGATCTCTAGCCAAAAATAGTTGTTCATTTTTAGGATCCCAGATACTAAAAGCAAAAATACCATTTAAATGGTCAACACAGTCCTCACCCCATTCGATATAACTTTTTAATAATACTTCCGTATCCGAGTGGGAGTTAAATGTCCATCCTTTATTAAGTAGTGAATGTCTAATATCTTCTGTATTATAAAGTTCACCGTTATACACAAGCACATAGTTATTATTATTTGTTAGACACTCCATGGGCTGCTTTCCGCCTTCAGGGTCAACCACAATCAGTCGTTGATGACCAAAAGCAACGTGATTGGAAATCCATTCATTGTGCTCATCAGGACCTCGATGTTGAATTGCATTTGCCATCTTTCTTACATTATCTACTTCCTTGGATAAATCTCGCTTAAAATCAATCCATCCTGTAATACCACACATAAGTTCATCCAACATCCTTTCTTCCTTAGTACACCACTTTATATTCATATGTTATATGTGCCTAGAATGTGAAAGATGTGATGATTTTTGATGTAAATCATTGAGGAAGTTGTTCCATTACTAGTTCGGAGTGGATATATATAATGCGGCGTAACTATCACAGTCGCTTGTGATTTTGGCGGCTAAGAGATCCGTTATTTGCCTTGAATTTAAGGATATATGACTTTAGCGGTTACCAGAGCCCTTATTTGCACAAATTCCATTAATTTGGCTAGCAATTTGATAAAATAACGTACTGTATAACCGCTCAGATTAAGAAACGGTCTAAAAAGGTTAAATAACGGATCTCATAGCCGCTCAAAAATCTAGGATAACTTTAGCGGCTATGAGATCCGTTATTTGCCTCGAATTTAAGGATATATGATTTGAGCGGTCACCAGAGCCCTTATTTGCACAAATTCCATTAATTTGGCTAGCAATTTGATAAAATAACGTACTGTATAGCCGCTTGCATGGAATTCACTAATTTCTCCTTGTTACGTCGCACTATATATACATTCCGTCGTTATCATTTTTAAACGGGATCATAAATAATATAAAAATCTCTTAACAACATTTTGTTAAGAGATTTATACGCATTTATTAATTTGGTAAAATACCCATTGGTAGACGACCAAAGCCTAACACCAATACAATGACGAGCGAGATTGCTAGTTGAATCCAAAAGCTTTTGGTTGGCTTGTTTTTTGCTGTTTTCACTAAGATCATTTCTAATGAAGCGATCACCCATATACCCGCAAGCATCTTGACAATTAATTCACCTAACATATAGCTTTCTGCAAAATAATCAGTAGATAAGCTACCACCTGAGTACAAGATTAACAAATAATCCAAACGAAGAATCATGTGCAGGATCTTTCCTGCTTTGCTTTCTTTTTTATAAAACGCTCTTGCTACAAAAAACAAAATTAATGCTAGCACCCATGCTGTAATATGTAAATGTGCCATTATTTTTCCTCCTTCTATTCCAAGGTCAAGCATATCATACCATTTTTCTTTTGAAATTTCATATATTTCATGCCTCTTTTGTTAAGCTCTCTTCTGTTCCCGATCCATTTGTCTTTTGTTATCTAATTTGGAAAGATACATAAGACGTCTCCACACCCACTCTAGCGGACCAAATTGATAGTATGTTAACCACCATTTACTTAAAAAGACTTGAATCGTAAATACAACAAGTACAAATAACACACTTTCCAATGGGCTCACTTTTCCATATAAGCCAAACCCTACAGAATAGAATACAATAAAACATACGATTGATTGAAAAATATAATTAGAAAGCGACATTTTTCCAACATAAGTTAATGGATAAAGTATCTTTTTAAAACTTTCTTTTTGAAAAGCTAACGTGATTGTCGTCAGATAAAATATGGCTGAAGTTGATCCTCCTATATAGTCTTGAACCATTGTAAACCAATAGGGATTACCAAAGAAGTGAGGTCCTGCCTTTAGCAACATAAAAATAAGGAAGGAAAAAATCCACACTCTCTTTAAGATGCTTTTATGTTGGTTAACGTCATGCAACCATTTTTTTCTTGCTGTAAACATACCCAATAAAAATAAAGGAAGTAAATTACAAGCTAACAGAAAATAGGTAAACACATCATTCGCATATAACCAATCCTGTAAGTTTTGTTGCCAAATGTCCATCAACGTACCATTCCCATAATTCTCAAAAGACTGATTAATTAACACTTCATCAACTAAATCAATCGGCCCAAATAAACTAGACAAAAATAATAAACCTGTAAATAGCATCGTCGGTATAAGTAGTAAACATAGTGCCCAGATAACTAATGTTAGGTTCTTTCTTTTAAAGAAAAACACTAATAATAGACCTATAATGCCGTAACTGAGTAAAATATCGCCGTGCCAAATGAGAAACGCATGAATCAATCCAAAAATAATCAATATACCTAAACGACGTAATACAAACGTATTGACATGCAATTGTCTCTCGCTCAATTTTTCTACAATGATTTGCATCCCAAACCCAAATAGAAAAGAAAATAAGGTATAAAAACTTGCTTGGAAAAAGATATCAATACCAGCTTGTACAACACGATCCATGGAAGAATTCCAATACTGCTCTCCTCCTCCATATATGAAAAACGGTGCATTATACGCTGGCACATTAACCATAAAGATTCCTAGGATAGCAAATCCTCTTGCTGCATCAATCCATTGTAACCTTTGACTTTCCCTTAGTGGTGATCCTACTTCTTTCATTGTCATTCTCCTCCAACCTTACGTAAACTATGTATTTCCATTGTATCAATTAATTTGCTATTTCCATACAAATTATTTAACAGAAACAATTTTTATACATAAACTAATTATGTAAAGGAGGAATCGCTATGCCTGCTATTGTAGGAGCCGTAAAGGTTATCTCGATTGGGTCATCAAGTATTTTTAATATCGGTGATGTATATGCAATGAGCCCTTATTCATCTGCAAAGACATTTGCTGGAGGCGGTTCATTTAACACGGGAGATGGCATTAGAATAGATTTGTATCAATCGGATACAGACATTTACGATAAAGACAATGTAGATCAAGTAGTTACAGGGTTGTGAGGGGGATATCCATGCACTTAACTGTTCATCAAGCCATTAATATTCATATGTTAAAGGTTGGCAGTGTCTCAAATTCGTCAGTTTTACAGATTGGTAGTGCCGGAAGTATTCAATCAACCGCAGACCTATATAACACAGGTGGATACACGGAACTTGCAGAACCTGTGGAGCCAGAAGGCGCTGAAGTACCACTTATTCCACTCGCTCCTCCTTCTTAGTAACAAGCGCTATATTTCTGCATAGGCTAAGTAGTAATTAGGTCATAGCCTAGGAGGTTTCCTAATGAGATATACAGATCCTTGGTCGGAATATTTATCTCAATTACAACAATATGTCGAACAGCAAACCAAAAAATTAGAGCAACTGGAAGCTAGAGTACACAAATTAGAGAACGATCAAACGAACAAACATCATACAACTATAGAAAAGCTAGAATATAACTTTGATCAATTAAAGATTGAGAGATTAGATGGAACATTGCATATAGGTATCTCACCTGATGATCTATCCAAAATTGATGATGTAGCTTTTCCGCAATCACCTCCAACTAGTATTCCAAATAATCAATCTGCAATGAAGCATCAACTGATTGCTGATTTAGATATTTACTTAAATGAACAAGGACCACACTTACTCCAACAATATGCTAACAATTATAATTACCCAATGAACGATTCTTTCCAAGCATTAATGTTAGATGATGTGAGGAAACAACTGCCAGAGCGAATAAAATATTATGAAGAAGAGGCCCACAATAATCGTCATGTAACAACTGAAAAGGACTCACGTCACTATATTTTTGATCAAATCAAACGTGAAATTGATTACTCATTAAAAAAATTCTTTGAGCAAGATCAATCCAAAGGGGAATAGATAACATGAAACATGAAGTGCATAATTGGGACGTACACGTTGGTAACATTGAAGTTACAGGGGTGACCGCTTCCTCCGTTTTCTTAATCGGAGACAATGAAACGATTAAACTCTCATCGTTTTATGATACACCTCCAGACTCCTATATTGTTGGCTCTTTGGTTCCTTTAAGTAGACCTATGCAGCCAGAGGGAAATACTGATGAATAAACGTACTGCACATGTGAAAAGAATTCGAGTCAATTCAATTGCTTATAGTTCTATTTTTGATATTGGAGACGTCAAAGTAGCTACACCAATTTCACATGCCATTGCCGTTCAAAGGCAGGGCGGGGTAAAATCAGATACAGGCTTCGACTTCGGTCAATTTGACATTTTTGCAAGAGAAGCCAACACACTTCCTGACAACGAAACGGTTAGACAAGAGCATATACACCACAACCGCCATATCTATGTCAATAATGTAAATGTTACTGGGATTACTGCTTCATCATTTGTACAAATAGGAAGTCTTAGACATCTTGAAGCTGAATCTAGAATAAAGCATATTCGGATAACGGAAGAAGGAACAAAATAAATGATGTGGAATATACTAGCAGTATCAAAATTTTATAAATTGAGGTGTACTACTTATGCCGTCTGTAGTTGGACCAATTAAAATTAATAGTGTGGATGGAGGCGTCATCAATTTTGGTGATAGTTTTTACCTTTCTCCAAAAAGTGCATCAAAAACTGCCGCAGGTTCTGGTGCCTTCAATACCGGTGATTTCATTAATACGAATAATGGAATGAACGCAACGAATGCAATTGACCCTGATGTGGTTGACCAGATTGTAAGTGGTAATGCTTAATCTTCTATCATAGGAAAAACTTAAGTAAAGGGTGTGTAACATGCCATCCATTGTTGGACCAATTAAAATTAATAGTGTCGGTGGTGGTGTTGTTAATTTTGGCGACAGCTTTTATCTATCCCCAAAAAGTGCATCAAAAACCGCTGCGGGTTCTGGTGCCTTTAATACCGGTGATTTCATTAATACGAATAACGGAATGAACGCGACCAATGCAATCGATCCTGATGCAGTAGATCAGGTTGTGGGTGGAAATGCGTAACGTGCAGAGTAAAAGTTATTACTCTGTACGTATTTTATTTTCATACTTTTTAAAAAAGTTCAATTGTGTGTCAATCACCATATTTTCCATTGGCACGCCTTACTATTCTCATACGAATATTGTTACGACTAAATCATTTGTACTTTAATTACAGTAATTGCCCTTGTCCGTTATTCTTTCACGTACATACGCTTTCGAAACGAACAAACAAAAAAGAGTACGGGATGTTTTACACACCCAGTACCTTTTTTTTCATTACTCCACTTCAATTAGCAGTGCTTGATCAAAGAAATACAAGTATTTTTCCCTTATAGGCATTTTCCAGATCTCTTCTACAGCTTTTGCATATAGCTCCAATTGCACCTTGTATCTATTTTTCAACTGTTCGGTAAGAGCAGGGGATAAATCTCCATTTATCGTGTCTGTTTTATAATCCAATAATAAAAACCCATCATCCACTGGAACTAGACAATCAATAACCCCTTGAATTAGTACCCGTTCGTCCGTTTCCTCTACCCAAGCATGATACACATCGTTAGCATTAATCGTTAAACTAAAAGGGACTTCGCGGTGTACTTCACTAGAGCTAATCAGCCTTTTCCCTATCTCTGTTTGGAAGAAACGCTCAATTGCTAACAAGTCAACGACTTCGGCTTCTGTTGAAGTTAAGATCTCCTTTGTGACCATATATTCAATAAATTCTGCTATTTCTGCTTTTTTCCACTGTTTCGTTAGTGGTAAATGTTGCATGACCGTGTGCAAGATCGTACCTTTTTCCGCGGCCGATATTCGCTTTTCCTTTTGCATAAAAGCAGGTCTTTTTGCAATTGGAGCTTTATATGGGCGCACTAATGATGCGTCGCTATAATCATCCTTTACTTCACGCTGCCTTTTTATCTCCGTAACAGACTGCTTTGCACGGAATGTAGAAGCATGTTGGTGCGGATAAACAAACGTAAGTCGTTGATTTACGATATCATCTAAATTTTCATCGATTGACTCAATCGGCTTCCAACTTTGAATCGTTTCTTTTAATGACATTTCTGATTTATTTTCGTGATTAGAGACATTAGCAAATGAACTACCATGTTTATATTCCACAAGCCAGCTGGATTTATCGGTACGAATTTCTTCTGGCACTTGTACACTTACCTCTATATTTGGACGTAGCACTTCATTCTGTTCATGCCTGATTAACGCGGGTCCAACCCAATCAAGGTATGAATTTGCCTCTAAGCGATAATGAGCGGGTAATACCCAGTCATGATGATCGATTACCTCTTGCCACTTTTCTTGTTTTTTCTCAAAGGAAGCAACATTTCCAACCATCACAAGTTTCTCTTTGGCTCGTGTCATTGCGACATAAAGCACGCGCATTTCCTCCGCCCAAAGTTCCCGTTGTTTCTCTTTCTTTAGTGCGTGGTAAGCAAGTGTTGGATACACGATTCGTTTCTCCGGATCAATGTACTTACTACCAAAACCCAAATCTTTGTGCAACAAATACTTCTGACGTAAATCTTGCTGATTGAATTGTTTATCCATTGCCCCAAGAATGACAACTGGAAACTCCAGGCCTTTACTCTTATGGATAGTCATAATACGAACAACATCTTCTTGCGCGCTAAGTGCACGTGCTGCCCCTAGATCATCGCCTTTTTCCTCCATCCGTTCAATAAAACGTAAAAAGCGAAACAACCCTCTAAATGAAGTTGATTCATATGCTCTTGCACGATCATACAAAGCGCGAAGGTTGGCTTGGCGTTGTCTACCACCAGGAATACCACCAACAAAATCATAATAGCCGGTTTCACGGTAGATTTGCCAAATCAAATCTGAAAGTGCTCCCTGTCTTGCAAGTTCCCTCCAGCTTCTAAGTTGTTCTAGGAATTGATTTACTTGTTGTTCCTTATACTCATCCTCTGTTTCTAACACAAAAGAATGCAATGCGTCATAGTAACTAACTCTTTTTTTAGATAATCGGATTTTTGCTAAATCATCTTCATCCAATCCTACTATTGGTGATCGTAATACGGATGCTAAAGGTATATCTTGTTTTGGATTATCAATTACTTTAAGCAAACTAAGCATTACTTTAATCTCAATTGCCTCAAAATATCCGGTAGATAATTCTGCATATACAGGGATACCTTGCTGTTTCAGTTCCTCTGTAATGGTTGGTGCCCATGTCATCGAGCGAAGTAAAATTACAATATCACGATACTGAATATCTCGCTGTCTTCCAGAACCTTTGTCTACTACTTGCAATGGTGGATGTTCCCCGTGACCAATCCAGTCCTTAATCATTCGCGCATACGCTCTTGCTTCAATTTGAGCTTTCTCTAAATCTTGGTACGACTCATCTTCAGAAACAGATGCATCTTCCTCTTGTGCTTCACGGTCAATGATGAGTAGCTCTGCGTCTGTATTCGGTAATGTTAATTCATCATATATCGGGTTCGAATAAATGAGTTCAGCTTCTTTTTCATAATTCATTTCTCCGACTTCTTCATTGAGCAATTGTCTAAAAATATAATTTGTCGCAGATAGTACCTGTTCCCTACTTCTGAAGTTTCTTGCTAAATCAATCCGCTTTGCTGGGTGTGTTGCTTCTGCAAATTGCTTGTACTTATCTAAAAACAAACTTGGTTCTGCATGACGGAATCGATAAATACTTTGCTTCACGTCCCCTACCATAAACATATTACCATTTCCTTCTTGATCAGATAGGAGGGTTAAAATCGTTTCTTGAACAAGGTTTGTATCTTGGTACTCATCGACTAGTAACTCGGTAAACTTTTTTTGCATTTCTAGCGCTACTTGCGATGCTTTAACCTCGTCCACTGTTGAATCTTCATCTACGAGAATATTTAATGCATAATGCTCCAAGTCAGAGAAATCAACGATCGCTTTTTCCTTTTTTAGTTGTGCATATCGTTGTTTAAAGTCTTTCACCAATACGGTTAATTGTTTTATTGTTGGATAAAGTGCTGCCATATCGGCCATATAGGAAGATAGTTTCCTAGAAAACCAATCTGACGCAAGATCATTCCATCTTTTTTTATAACTATTTCGAAGTGCTTTTACTTTCTCTTTCTTATCTTCATCACATTCTACTTTTTTCCGTGATAGAGCCTTAAATTTCCCTTGTGAAAAAGTGGCTTGTGTGTGATCCCATGAAGTTTGAATGCTCGCGGCTGCTTCGTTAATCATTAGAAAGTCTGCGTCAATCGCTTCCGCATAATGATAAGGACCATCGTTTTCTTTCGTTAGATCCATCGCTGCTTTTGCTTCTGCTCGCATGGCTTCTAATTGACTAGATACTTCCCGTTTTAGAATCGACAACCATGGAATGTTTGTTTCATCAACCTCTGCCTGTACATGATACATGTTGGTCATTGCATCTAGCCAGTGATCTGGCCAAGGGTTTTGCATGGAAAAGTCAAATAAAGTCAAAACCAACTCTTCAACGTCCAAATCACTACGATCACTAGAAAAACGGTCCACGACAGCAAAAAAGGCTTCTTGTTCTTCTCCTTCTTTTCCATACCATTCTTCAAACAGATCTTCTAAGACTTCCTGACGGATCATATCTGCTTCTACATCATCTGCAATCCGAAATCCAGGATCAAGATCTAGCAGGTAAGCATAACGTCTTACTAAATCCATACAAAATGAATGAAGCGTAGAGATCGATGCCCGTTGTAGTAAAGATAACTGCTTTTTCAAGTGATTAGAGGAAGGATTAGCTTTCAATGCTGCCTCTAAAGCTTCCCCTACACGATTACGCATTTCTTGTGCAGCTGCATTGGTAAAGGTCACTACTAATAAAGAATCGATGTCTACAGGTTGTTGTTTGTTTAATAGCTTCTGGATAATTCTCTCTACTAAAACAGCTGTCTTTCCAGAACCTGCAGCTGCTGCAACAAGGATGTCTGTACCACTCGTATAGATTGCTTGTTCTTGCTCTTTCGTCCATGTAGGCATTAGCCTTCCTCCCTTCTAATTATTCGTTGTAATATTTCATCATCTTTAAAATCTTGAAGCTTACGATAATTGTTTTCATCCAAAGTCGGATCAAACTGGCAAACCGATCGAAACGAGCAATGTGTACAAGCTGTTTGTTGTTTTTGTTGATAAGGATTTAGATGAACAGCCCCATTGGTAATGTCCATTCCAGCATGAACCATTAAATCATGAATATAATTCTGTAATTGTTGAAAAGTTTCTGGTTCCGCTGTATTTGATCCTTTTCTAAACTCTCCATTTTGTTTTAGGCCTGCTGGTACGATTTGACTCGTTCCACTATCTAAAGTCGTATCCATCATTTTGACAATGTTCTCATTTTCCACGAGTAAACCTTGCATTTTAAACTTTTTAAAGATCTCTTTTTCAATTGTCGATTCATCTAATTTCGTATTACCAGAAATCATCGGGTTATGCACATGGAAATATAAAACCCCTGCTGGTGTTGCTTTCTCTCCTAACCATTTCTCAGAATTGGTTAGCACAACATCTAAATATGCAAGCATTTGTAATGCTAATCCATAATATACATCTACTAGTTTTAATCCTTTGGCACTTGATTTATAATCAATAATTCTTAAAAATAATTGTTCTTGATCTATAGCACGATCCACACGGTCAATCCGTCCACGTAAAACAAGCTCATAACCGTTTGGCAACTTTAAATGGATGGGGGATAGTTGGCTATCTCCCGTTCCAAACGCTAGCTCTAACCCTACAGGGGAAAACAAACTTTGCCTAGATTGTTCACTTAGAACAAATGCAGCTCGTGCAATAATTTCTTGAAGTTTTCTCTGGATATATTGGTATCGATTTGAACTATGCAAGATTTGGTGTTGCAAAATTGGAGCTAAGCTATTTACCGCTTTTCTTGCATAGGTCTTTGAATCCTCTTGATTTATGTCTGCAAAATCTCTTCCGTCATCTTGAATCCATTCCGTTATTTTCTTTAATGCTTCATGGAATAGCTGTCCTATATCTGGCGCATCGAGTTTATAGGTTCTTCTTTCCTCTAACCCTAAACTATAGCGGACAAAGTGTTGATAGGAGCAGCGGTGATACATCTCCAATCGGGAGACACTTGCATTCACTTGTTTCGGATAGATTTTTTCTACTGTTGATGGTGCTAACGATTTTGGTTTATTTTTATAAAATAAACTACTTAATATCTTTCGCGTTGCACTTGCTTGGCTTTCTTGTTTCATATACCAATTCAATACACTCCACCAAATATCGTCAATCGGATAACCTCGAAGATACCTTGCTAGTTGAGCTGTTAAGGCAGATCTCGACTTGATTGGTGTCGTAACAAAACGATCTGCGTCTACCATTTCTTCTGGGTCTTGCAACAATAACTGATTTTTCGTAACCGGGAATAAATCTTCTATCCGTTTGATTAACGGAGATGCCACTTTGGTTTTGCCTGCTTCATCACTTAACGGATAACTAATCCAAAGCTTATCTGTTGCGCTCGTGAAGGCTAAATAGACATAGAACCAATCATCAAGAAGTCTCCTTTTACTACCATCAGCTAATTTCATTCCTTGCTCTGCTAATAAATCCCTTTCTTCTTCCGAAATCATGCCATCCCCAGACGGTTTCATTGGCCATACGCCTTCACTAACTCCTAGAAGGAAAGCACATTTAACCCCTCGCATACGCGATCGGTCAATCGTACCCGTCACAACGTGATCCATACTAGGTGGTACGTGCGAGAATTTTAGCGATTCTAATCCTGTTTCAACTGTTGTTCTAAATAGTTGTAAAGATATCGGTTCATCGCCAACCACTTCTACCATCTCATCCAATAACTGAATGACAGCATCCCATACCTGCTCTTGTTCTCTAGCTCGCTCAATTTTCCCTTGTTCATCTAGTTGATCCCTTACAGTCTCTAACCTTTCTTGTATGTCCATAGACTCAAGCCATTCAAACATCGCAATTGCTTTTTCTTTAACTGTTTTGGCTTGTCTCAATTTTTGATCTACCTGATTAAGCGCTCTTACAACTTTTGCGCGATATCGGTTTATTCGCTTTTGTGTCTCTTTTTCCTCATCTGTTTGGGTAATTTGATCAAAACCACGAAAGCGTTGAAATACCCATTCACGATCATTCATCCAACGATCTCTACCACGTATGCCGTATTCTAAGACATAATTTTCAAGCTCATCCATCGCATCTTCATTTAGTGGATAGCGTTTATCACTAATTGGAATAAATCCTGTTTTCAACACGCGGAATAAAGCATCATACCGCCAATTTCCTTCGATCACATCTAACATAGATCGGACTAATTCTACTAGTGGATGATTCATCATCGTTCGTTTCTCATCAATAAACACAGGGATCTGATAATCCGAGAACACCGTTTCCACTAGATCATGATAAACATCTGTTTGTCTAAGCAATATCGCTATATCTTTATAACGATATCCTTCTTCACGGACGAGTCGTAATATTTCTTGCGCAGCACCTTCTACCTCTGCTCGTGGATGGACCGCCTGTGCGATTTGAATAGGTACCTCTCCCTCATATGCAGGCGCAGGACGTATATCAAAGTAATTTTCTAAATGAGAAAAATAAGGACGATTTCGAAATACACCGTCTTCTTCGCTTAATATCTTGTTCTCTTCTAATTTTATATTGTTTACATCGGCTATCTCTATTAAAGATTGGTAGGTTTCCTTTGTCTGGCTAAATAGATCTAATTCCGATATATTACTTTCTTCCGTCTTATTAATGGTTAAAGCAACAGAAACCTGTTTAGTTTTCTTGAGAAGTGCTTCAATTACTAACAACTCTTGAGGCGTAAACCGATGAAATCCATCAATGTAAACTTCTGCTCCTTCTAGAAAATATGCCTCTTCTATCTTATCAGCTAATTGTTGTAACTGATCTTCACTATCTATATAGTTATCTTTCAGTGCAAACACTAACTTTTCGTATATATAACTAAGATCCTCTAGTTTATTTTTCAACGCTACTTCACCGGTGTACTTATGTTGAAACTGATCCATATTTACAAGGTGAGCCATGAGCATTTCTGGTGTGATGCGATATCTTTTAAACTCAGTAATCATACCTTCTAATTGCTCCATGAACCCTTGCTTTTCAATTGCTTTCTGAAACACTTTCCATTCTGTTTTTCTTTCTTCTGTAATTTTCCTTAACATCATTTGCACACCAGTAGAACTTATATACTTTCTAGTTCCTCCACCCGTCTCTTGTAGCACACGCCACGCAAGACGCGAAAAACTAAACACTTGTGCTCGAATACTTCCGTTTACTTCCTGATTATTCAGTAATGCATATTCTTGTTGAAAAGTCATCTGATCTGGAACGAGATAGATGATTGGTGCTCCTTGTGGATTTTCTTTTAATTTCTCTTGTATTTCCTTCAAGTACTGCCCGCTCTTATCGGTCCCTGCTTTTCCAATCAAAAAACGAATCCCCATGATCGTCTCTCCTTTAGCTGCACATCTGGTTTCCATTTTCATATAGTACAATAGACTAGTTTGTAAAAATGGATAGCCTTTTAAAGTAATTACGCGTTCATCTTTATGAAATACTTACAGACTACTAAAAAAACAATTATTCATTATTGCACATCTGTGAGGTGTTTAAATGAAACAATCTTATACTGCCAGTGTACTTATTTATTGTTCTGTGTTTATTGCTAGTAGTATTTATGTCATGATCCCACTGCAACCTAGGTTAGCAGAGGTGTTTAATGTTTCTCTAGGTTTTATCTCGTTATCTAGCACTTTATTTGTATTTCCCTATGCATTAGGGTTATTGTTATTCGGTATGCTTGCTGACAGATTCTCACTGCGCTCGATATTACTTGTTGGTATGGCTTTTTTAACCTTGTTTACAGGTTTATTAGCATTAAGTGAATCTGTGTATAGCTTGCTTACCCTTCGTATCTTACAAGGTATATTCGCGGCAAGCTTTGCGCCAGTTACATTTTCATACTGCTTCCGTCATTTTAACGGCCCCATGCAAGCGTTCGCTATTGCCATGATTAACACCGGTTTCTTATTTGCAGGTGTATTCGGCCAAATGATCTCCGCATTTTTTTCGAATTTATTTACCTATAATGGAATGTTTGCAGCTTTTTTCTTTTTTTACCTTAGTTGTTTTATTGGATTGTTTATAACACTACAACCATCAAAAACGAAACAATCCTACCCACTAAGAGAATTATTCTATACTATTCTATCATGTTTTAAAAATCAATCCTTACAAAAGCTCTATAGTATCACGTTTTTCCTACTATTAACGATAATGTTATTTTATGGATCATTTGAAATTTATTTATTTAACCAATGGACTGACTTTCCTTTTTCGCTACAGCTATTTCGTCTTATTAGTTTAATCGGTATTATTCCCGCCTTCTTTGCTAGCAGTCTTATAGCGCATTTTAGCGCTATTCGTGTACTTCGATTTTCTTTAATTCTTATGATGATTGGATTCATGGCGCCGATCATTTCCTTAACAGTACCCAGTCTGATGATTGCATCGATCATGATGATTGCTTCAACATCTCTTTCCATTCCAATGGTTGTGTTACTCGTTGGTGCCGTTGCCAAAGCTCGTAAGTCTACTGCAGTCGCAGTCTATTCTTTTGTATTGCTGATTGGGGCTAGTATAGGATCCATCCTAGCATCACTTATTTCTTTTTCGTTCGTAATTATTATGATCCCACTTACTTTTGGAGTACTCGTATTCGTGACACATCTCATTTCAGAATAACAAAACGCTAGTGCGCATTTTATATAAAGTGCGACGTAGTAACTTAGCTATTACGGAAGCACTGCTTTCTAACGCGTTAAATCAGGGTTCACTCTCTGACGCGTTCGAATACAACTCTTGCGAACGCGTTAGCTCAAGGTTCGCTCTCTGAAGCGTTCGAATACAACTCTTGCGAACGCGTTAGCTCAAGCTTCATCCTCTGACGCGTTCGAACGCGATAGCTCCATTATAATAAGCAATAATTGTGTCGCATTTTATATCAAATGCGACAACCCAAAAAACAACATTGGTTAGAAAAATCCCAAATAAAAAAAACGTTACACGGCGTAACGTTTTTTTATTTGGGATTATTTTGTAAAGTTAAATCCAACTTCTGAAACTGGCCAGTATCGAATATCAACTTTTCCTACTACAGAATCTGCATCTATAAAACCAAAATTACGACTATCTAAACTCTTTCTGCGATTATCTCCTAATACAAATAACTTCCCAGCAGGTACTGTTGATTTACCAGTTATTTCTTCTAATGTGAAATCTTTTGTCAAAATTGTACCGTCATTTTGTCTAAAAGGTTTTAAATAAGCTTCATCTACTGCCTTTCCATTTACGTACAATGTATCATTTATATATTCAATTGAATCTCCTGGTTCTCCAATAACTCTTTTCACATAATCTTCTTCTTCGTTAGCATGAAACACAATGACATCAAATCGATCAATATCTGCGAAATCATAAATCATTCTGTTTACCATCAGTAGATTGCCATCATGTAACGTTGGCTCCATCGATTTCCCATCAACTATATAACTAGCAAATAAATACGAGCGAAAAAATACTGCCAAAATAGTAGCAATCAATATTGTTCTAAAAATCGGCCAAAACCTTATTTTTTTCATAGGCTTTCCTCCAAGGGTCTACTACTTATATTTTACCCTTTTGGAAACGTTTTAATCACCTTTTTTACCAATATTTTGATGGGCATCCGCCCTTTTTTGTAAGCGCTTTTCTATGTATTTACCAATAATCCAAAACAAAACAATTCCAACCCCAATTAATATCGTTTTTAACGGTTCTTTCGCAAAAGACATAATGCTATCTCCTATTGTCGCAATGGACAGAATCATAACCGCTTTACCAAGCAAAACAGCAAGAGCGAACTGCTGAAAGTTAATTTTCGATAATCCAGCCACAATATTAATAATTGCCGATGGAGAAAACGGAAAACACATAAGTAAAAACAAAGGACCGAATCCGTGTCTTTCTAACCACTTCGTAACACGTCGTACCTGCTTGTTATTCTTGATCCATTTTAAAAAACGCTTTTCTCCTAATTTACGAATAATAATAAATACACAAAGTGCTCCTGCACTCGCACCTATCCAAGAATATAGAAACCCCTTAACGAGTCCATAGGCTGCCCCATTCGTAATGACAAATACCACTAATGGTAAGAAAGAGAAAAAAGCTTCGATAAATGGTAATAAAATACCAGGTAAGGGCCCAAGATTTTCATAGCTTTTCAATAATTCTACAATTAAATCACCAAATTGATCGCTTTCAATTAGATCTCTTACTTCGGACATATCCAATTCTTTTATCTCTATTTCTTCCATCCCTAATTCATACATGTCAAAACTCCTCAATCTTATCCAAAACTTTCTTTAACAGTTTCCCTCATTTTATTTTAATGTAAACAAGATAAATTGCCTAATATTACAATTTTAATTATTTTTTATCTGATTTTATCATTATTTTGTTAATTTTTTAACCTTAGGTATCACTTTCCGACCATCTTTTTCCATACATATTTTTCTTTTATAAATCATATATTTAGGATATACTAGAACATATGTTCGTTATAGGAGGAGAGTTTATTGCGCTATTTAAGTGAAGAAGAGTACGCAATAGCTTCACGCTTTTTATTCCTTTCTATGGCCATTGTTGTCATGCAACGTGACGCACAAAACATCCAGAAGGGAACAACATTTAAAATTAAAGAACCTTATGTTGAATTGATAGGAAAAATGGAGACCCGAGCGATACATGAACGGAGAGATTTACGAGCTCGCATGGAAAAAATGCAATTGCAAGTCGTAACGCTAAGTAAAAATGACTCTTTCTCCTCCTTTTTATTTATCTGTAAAGGACGCGAAGAAAAAAGAAATTATTTTAACCCAGCCATTCGCAAGAAAGTGGAAAACATTTTACAAGAACTGATGCAAAGAGCTTTACTAGGCAGTAGTCAAGTACACTCTTCGATTAAATAAGAGAGAAGTGTCCTTAATCCCACACTTCTCTCACTTTTCTAACAGCTTTTCTAACTCATGTTGCTGTTCATTATTTAATTGCTCAAACAAATCATTTAAATTGTAGGATAACCCTAATGATTTAACTTCAATAAGTGTTTGACCATTTTCTTTTTTAATGGAAAAATTTTCTTCAGACAATGCTTTAAGCAAGTCACTACTAATGCTATTTTCTAACACATCTTTACCGGTATGAACAAATTCTTTTCCTTTATCCATCACTTCCGTTGGTTCAAAGTCAAAAAACACAACTAAGACCAGACCTATTACGACTACAACCATTGCCATTTTGAATAATGATCTTACAATGCTAATCACAAACATAACGGCAATCGCAACAAATAGAATACTCCAAATAGGATAGTCAGTCGCAAGTTGTGACAATACATCCATTATGTATAAGCTCCTTCCAGGCTACTAGAAATTCCATATTGTTAGCATTCGTCAAATATGGTATTTTTAAACATATAGGAGCGTTTTTATTTCCATCAGGCCTTTTACTCCCCTCTATATGTAAGCGCTTATATTATAATGGCTACTCAAACTATTTTAGGCTTTTAGTACATACTGAATACGATTTTGGAGTAAATAACGAAACTGTGCGGTTCTATGTACTTGATTGATAATAGAACCATGGGAGACACTCAACGTTACTGATCTTCCATTTTTGAATATAATTTTCGTGCTTTGTTCAGGTCCCTTCATAATTTGATCAATATGCGAGTGAGAAATCCATGAGCAGTTGGGGTTCTGTGGAGAAGTTGTTGGGAAAAAGTACATCCCACTAGAATAATCAATGGAAATCGGCGCTTTATGTGTAATACCACATACGTTCTTCGTTCCGTCTTGTCTACCTTTTAGACTACTACCAAAATACTTACATGCATAGTCCATCACTTTACGAGGGGACTGATTCACATAGTAATCTGCAAGTTCACCATTTTCCATTATTTCTGAAATATATTGGCCATTAATTTCTTTAGCTATTACTGCCAACGTTTCTGGATTTACTTCATAATTTAATTTAATATCCTTGATCATTCTATCACCCTTCTACTGGAATATTTACTGGAATTTTTGTTCAATAGTGAGCAAGAAAAGGCCTAAGAAGAATTTACCATAATATTGCAATTTTTGGTAGAAAAATATCGATTTGTACTTAATTTTGTCACAATTTATAAATCTATAATGGATTTGTTATACTTAGATTAAGAATGAAAAGAAAAGGGTAGCAAGGTTACTATCAGTGTTTCGCCTTTTTATTAAAAGGCTTCATCATCTATAATTAAAATAAGGAGATGTACTATGTGGGAAAAATTCAAAAAAAAGAAGGAAACTAAACCAAAAGAAGAAAAAGAATATCCAATTGTCGATATCACCTTAGATGTATTCAAAAAAGCTATCCAAGACTATAGCAGGCAACTTCCAGGAGATATTCCGCTTAGCGTGATCATCAACGAAGATCTAACCATCGACTATCAATTATTAGCACCAATTTTAAAGGGTATCCCTAAACAAACCTATTACATGTCCAAGGAAACGTACGAGATATTTGAAGAGAACGACTATCAGCTGGCACTTGAAATAGATGCAGTACAACAAGCTGTTGATAAGTATATGAGACAAACAGATGAATTACCAGTCATCCAAGGGGATCCTTACAAAAAGGTAAGCTTCCATAAGTTAGAATCGCTAAACCTTCTTCAACATCGTCCAAAACATCATTTTTATATAACCAATGATGAATTCTTAATTACGTATGACAAACCTCAATAAGCACTTATACTATTATAGTTGTATAATCTTTCCTGAGTAGAAATAACGGAACGAGGATCCAAGTGTTGAAATTTCCGGATCCTCGTTCCGTTATTGTTCCTTATCGAGATCTTAACCTATTGTATAGATCACTTTTCAGCACTCATAAGTTTTTCCCATTCCACTCTCAATTGCTGAATCGTTTGCCCAGTATCACTTTCTAAACGATTGAGTTGTTCTAGTGTTCTACCAGTTTTCCGATTCATTTGTTGCACTTGATCCATGGAATTATTAATTTGATCTTGAACAAGCCAATCTGAGATTAATCCATCAAAAAAGTAGTCCATGAATGTTAATCCACCAGAAATGGAAACATCAGCATGGAACGTATGTCCAATATCATCTAACTCCCTAGCAAACGTGCGAAGAAGCGATTGTGCACGATGGACATGATTTTTAGCGGTATCAATATTACTATGCTTGATCGATGTGCTAATCAATCCCCCACCAAACATATCCACCGTTCCCCAATTCCTTGCTTTTTCTAGTGCTTGGATTGCACGTGACAATGTTGATTGCGCTTGTTTTCCAGCATGGATTGCCTCGTTGATTTCTTTTTGATCTGCTTGAAGGTCAGCAATCTTTTCGAGTAACGCAATCCCCCTCTCCCCTGCCTCATGATTATTCTCTACTAATTGATTTTGCCTTTCCATTAACAATTCGTTGTATCTTTGTGTTGGGTCACCGAGACTTTGCATTCTTTTTCTTAGATCGATTAATTCTTCTTCTGTATCTTGTCTCGCTTCTTTTGCTTCTGTCCATTTTAATTGCGCTGCAAGGACTTCTCGTTTTTCTTGTTCTAACTTCTCTTCCTTTCTCCCAAAGACAGAAAGAAACACACCTTCTAAACTAAATCCTTCTAGCTTTTCTACATCTATTTTTTCCTCATCTAGTTGTTTTTTCAATCGAAATTCCTTCGATTCTAGCTCGTCTAACTCTTGCTTTAGCTTTCCCTCTTGCCTGCTTAACCGTTCTAACTCACGCATTTTTTCCTTTTCTGTAATTAAACGTTCATGATATTGTTCCAAAATAAATCACCTCTTCTATATTTACGAAGAGGTGTTTACTTTCGTTTCACGTTTTTCGATCTCTTTTTCTATTCGATTGATTCTTTCCTGTATTGACGGATGACTTGATCGCATCCATTTGACCCAGAAAACCGGATCAATATCCGTTTTAGATTGTCTAGCCATCCGAAGATAACCTTCGATTGCGGGTTCTAGATTTTCTGTATGTTGAATAGCATACGCATCTGCAGAACGTTCCATTTGTCTTGAGACATACATCGATACAGGTTGTGTCATGGTCATTAGGACAGAAACGATAAGTAAAAGGATCGGGAGTACTCGTAAATCATGTAGGCCTTTATATTCTTGTTTATTTCGAATTTGCAACCAAATTTTTTGATAAATGAAAGCTGTAAGAAATAGTAGAAAAAAGCTTAAAACAAGATAACCTGCCACACCAATATATACATGGTGCATCACGTAATGCCCGATTTCATGCGCTAAAATAAACATAATCTCTGCCATTTCCATTCCCTCTAGTGTAGTATCCCACATTACTATTCTTGCATTTCCCATGATCCCTGTAACATAAGCATTAAACGTTGTAACTTTTTCACTCATATTCACTTGTAATAAGGTTGCGTCTTCTATTCCTACATGCACAAGAAAACCTTCAATTTCATCTCTAATTGGCCCCTGCTCCATCTCCGAGAAATCCTCGTACAATGGGTCAATCCATACAGGTTGAATATAGACAACAAAGATTGCAATAGGAAGTGAAATTAACCATAAAAATAACCACCAGAACCTTTTTGCTTTTTGCATAATTAATCGCCCTATGTAAATGATGACCGACAGTGCCACCCAGTAAAGCATTAAATCCAGACCCATCTCCATAAACCAATCACCTAATGGTTGGTGACTCGTGCCTTCCCGGTGCGTGATGTAAAACCATAGTAAGTTAAACGGCAATTGAATCAGACCGTAACACAATACTAATAGAAACGAGAAAAAAGCAGTCTTAAAAACTTCTAGTTTCGTGTACTTTTCAATAAAATCCACCCATGCTACGGACCACTTTTTCTTTATTAAGCTATAGAGGAGTATCCACTCTAGTGGTAATTTCGAAAAAAATACAGCATGAGCTAATGCAGCATAGTTTGAATTACCTAACGTTTCCAAAGGATAAAAGAAAATGAAATACGACCATATACCAATTAAGAAAATAAGATAACCATTAATCACCTTTCTCATTCCAACCCTCCTTCTGCATAATATTATTTCTAGGTTAAACATATTTGAAAGATGCAATACTTTTCTCATATCCAATAGCATTTTGTTATCATCTAAGTATATGCTCGGATAATGGGATTAAAAGCGAAAGCACTTTAAAAATAATCCCTTGTCAGTCAAATGACAAGGGATTATTTTTAATAAATGAGGTTAATAAAGTCTTCTCTTGAAATTCTACCTAAGTAGTGAGAAACCTCTACATCACGAAGCGCTTCTTCCATTGCTTGGCGCTCATAACGTGTATTGATTAGCTTTTGTTCTATCTCACTCACATCACCAACGCCGAAGAAGTCACCATAAATTTTAAAGTTCTTAATGACACCTTTTTCAACATCTAAGCGAACATCTACAAGGCCTGCATCAAACTTATGCGAATGCTTCACATTGAATTTAGGTGATTTCCCGTAGTTCCAGTCCCATTGCTGATAGCGTTCTTTTGATAATTCATTGATATTTTTCCAGTCTTCTTCTGTTAGCTTATATTGAGGAACATCTTTCACATCTTCTACATCAAAGATATATTTTAAAATATGTTCCTTAAATTGTTCCATGGAGATTTTTTCTTCCATAAAATCAGAAATGTTTGTTACACGACTTCGGATTGATTTAATTCCTTTAGATTTAATCTTCTCAGTACTCACATTTAGAGCTGAAACTACATTTTCAATTTCAGAATCAAACATTAATGTTCCGTGGCTAAACATTCTTCCTTTGGTTGTGAATTGTGCATTACCTGAAATTTTCTTACCATCCGCAACCAGATCATTACGGCCTTTTAGTTCTGCAGGTACTCCTAATTTTTGCAATGCTTCGACCACTGGTTGGGTAAACTTAGCAAAATTATGGAAGCTGTCTCCATCGTCTTTTGTAATAAAACTAAAATTCAAATTACCTTGATCGTGGTATACAGCTCCTCCACCGCTCAAACGTCTCACCACGTGAATTCCATTTTCATCTACATAATTCGTATTAATCTCTTCGACAGAATTCTGATTTTTGCCGATAATAATCGAAGGTTCATTAATATAAAATAATAAATATGTATCTTCTTCACCGAAGTTCTTAAGCACATATTCTTCAATTGCCAAGTTAATATGTGGGTCTGTAATCCCTTCATTATCAATAAACTTCATCGTTTAAAACTCCTTTATTTCCCTTTTATTCGTTACATTTTGCAACTTATGTCCTATCTTGTTTAGTATAAAATAAACCTATATATAAGGCAAAGCAATACACTTACGTTAATCTCCCCAAGTGAGTCCTTCTTTTGCTAGCTGGACGTCACCTGAATAATAATTTTCAACTTCTTCAACAAGTTGGTTTAACTCTCCAAAATGCGGGAGATGACTTAAGATTAATTCTGGCACATTTGCTTTTCTTGCTAGTTCGCCACATTCTTTGCTATTCATATGTCCTGCTTTACCTCCATCTTGATGTTCATAAAAACTACATTCCGCCAGAATTAGGTCGGCTCCCTCACTAAAGGATACTAAGTTACTCATATAACTTGTATCAGCAGTATATACAATTGTTTTCTCCCCATTTGTTATTCGCATTGCATAACAAGGTGCTGGGTGGCTTGTTTTTTGGAATTTAAACCGGAACGGACCAATTTCCAGTCCATTTTTAGGGTCATACTCCATGCCTTTCGTATAGTTGTGCGTTAGATCATTAAATTTTTCTTGATCTTCTGCATGCCCATAAATAGGTAACACTTTTTCCGTTTGATGGATAGCATTTTGAACAAGCCAACTATACTGTAATACACCAATATCAGCTACGTGGTCGTTGTGATAGTGAGATAAAACTACTGCATCAATGTCCATAAGATTTACATACTTTTGAAGCCGAGAGAGTGCACCACTTCCGCAATCCACAATACACGTAAAGCCATTACTCTCTAACAAATAACAAGAAGTAGCACTCTCTTGTTCAGGATATGCTCCCCAATAACCAATCACTGTTAATTTCACTATTTACCATCCTCTCAAAACTTTGTCATACAAATGTCACAATTGTTATAAAACAGACTATTGAAAATTTACAGTTGTTATAATACAATGGAGTTACAATAAAATTTGGGGGGATCCTTATGATAAGTATCGTCGAGTTTTTCAGAAATCTTCCACGAAAAAAGTGCACAAAATGTGGTAATGATATTGTTGAGAAAGCTGATTGTTACGGTAACTTATGTGATAATTGCGATCATCCAGCTCTATAATCTAAAATAATTCGATTTGGTATAAAGCAACGTTTCTTACGTTGCTTTTTTTGTATTATAACAGTTTATAGCTTGCTTTTGTTTTACGAATTTGTTAAAAAACCACAGGACCTCGTGGCCCTGTGGTTTTTTAACATTCAAAGCTGCCAAATCAGTCATTTACATATAACACTTCACCTATTAACTCCACACCTTTTGGCACCCTTACATGAATGACTTCAATTTCAAGTACATCATAAATAGATACATGCCCACCTTGCTCGCCGGTGAATTGTGTAATAGTAAATTCATTTTGAAAAATAGGGTATTCAAATGAAGTCTGTGTTGGTGCTATAACCTTTAACTTATTATCTACGAATTCCACTTGAAAACCTTCGTAGTCTTCATCGATTTTAAATGTAGGTCTTAACGCGTATTTTATTACCTCAATCTTACCATCATTTGAATCCTTCGTTTCAGCAAAAACCATCCCTCGGTCAAACGCTTCACTATCAGACACTACCTGTACAGTCTTCCCCTCAGAGGAAAATTCCCACTTTTCCTTCATATACACATGTTCTGTTTCACTTAAATTCCCTTCATGCGCGGTACTTCTGAACTCTTGTTGTAGGGGCTCTCGTGCTCCTAACTCACTTGGATCAATAGATGCGAACTTATCTTCAGGCAAGAAATAGAACACGACTGTCACGATGATTAAGATAGATAAGTAGCCGGTAAGAAACCATCTAATGTGCGGTACCTTTACAAAACGAATACTATTTTTCCCCATAGCAATAACGATGAACCCTGCTAACATTACAATAATAATAAGCGGTATAAATACAAATAGATCCGACATTTATTTAACCTCCATTCGATTGGTAATGAAGATCGATAGTGAGAATAAAACAAGGATTGTCACACTTACCTTTACCATAAATAACAAGATGGAGCTTTCACTAATATAAAAGTGAACAACTTTATTAAAATCGACTAATGGACTCACTCTTTCACCTGCTTGTAGAAATAGATTTCCTATTACAAACGCAGGAATAAGAATGATAAATAACTTGCTCAATTGAACCAGTACACCAATTACATATCCCAGTGCTGAAAATAACAGGATATAGAAAATAGTAGATGTTGCCCCTACTAAAATACTAGATATAGCATGTTCCGTGACAAGAATAGCATCATAATTATAAAAAAGATAAGCGATCAATTTTAACAGATAACCAGATAACATGGCAGTAATTCCACCAAAGATGCTTGCTGCTAGCAGAAAATATATGTTGGATACATGACTTGTGAAGCGATTTGTTACGAACGTAAAATCATCATTTCGATATGCTTTTGTCGTAATTAGAATAGAACTAATAAATGCCCACAGCATCGTAAAGGCAATGACAATAGAACCGTTATATTGAGTTCCTGAAATATAAAGATAACCATCCGAACTACTCATCCCTCCTGTTCCACCAAGTGAAAATAAGATGGCCGTTACTTGCATAACAAGAAGAGATGTGAATGCCCCAACATATGCCTTCAACTTAAACTGATATTGTTTTCGAATAATTTGTAAGGTATTAACCTCTGTTAAATACATGATCAATATCCCCCTTTTCGTTACGCGTAAGGTAAATGCATACATCTTCTGCAGCAACTGGAGAGATAGTAAATTGTTCTAACTTTGCACTTTTCGCTAGTTTGTAGGAAGTGTTTGTAACAACGATATAACTACTTCCGTCTCCAATTTGTTTTTGATGTAGTATTTCTTTGTCCGAAGACCACTCCTTGATGGCGCTAGATTCGCCCCGAATACCAAACGCATATGCTTTTACATCGGAAATTGGCATATGGAGATATTTTTCTCCTTTTCTTATTAATAGAATATCTTCTAGGATGTCTTCCATTTCGTTTAGTAGGTGACTGGATAAAATGATGGTTCTTGGGAAGGCAATGTAGTCTTTAAGTAGAGCTCTATAGAAGTCTTTTCTTACTGATGCGTCCATTCCAGTAGTTGGTTCATCAAAAATGGTTAAAGGGCATCTGGATGCTAAACCAACTATCATGTTAAAGGTACTCTTCATTCCCTTTGAAAGTCTATGATGCCTTTCATTTGGATGGAAAGAAAAATAATCAAATAACCTTTCCGCCAGATCCATATCCCAATTTGGGTAAAAATCTTTCGCAACATATAATAGCTCTTTTAAATGTAACGCTGTTGGAAAATTCATCTGATCATCGACAAAAATCATATTGCTAGATACTTTTAAATTATTAAAAGGCTGTTCTGAAAAAACTTCAATATTGCCAGAGGATTTACGTAAATAACCTGCAATTATTTTTAGTAACGTAGTTTTACCGGCACCATTTCTGCCAATTAATCCAGTAATCTTATTTTCCTCAACCGTAAGCGACAGTTCATGTAACGCCTTGTTTTCACCGTATGACTTGGTCAGTTTTTCACACTTAATCACACTCATTCTGGTTCCCCCTTGTTCCTATTACTTTCCGCTTTAATCATTTCGATCAATTCTTCTTCACCAACATCAAGTCTATTTGCCTCTTGTACTAGATCAGCCACTAACTGTTTTAACGTTTGGCTTTTACGCTTAGAGACAATGAGTGTTTTTGCGTTGCTCGCTACAAACATTCCTAGACCTCGCTTCTTATATAGAATGGAATCATTTGCAAGTATGTTTAGTCCCTTTGCTGCCGTTGCTGGATTTATAGTAAACATGTCAGCAAGCTGATATTGCGAATATATTTTTTCATCTGATTTAATCGACTCACTTAGTATTTGTGTTTCAAGCCATTCTGCTATTTGAATATAAATTGGTTTTGTTCCATCACCATGAAGAATCAATAGCCCACCTCCCACACTCACAGATATAGTGCATTACTGTTGTAATGTACTATATAACATTTTCCATCATTTAGCAATAGCTTCTTTTAAATTTAGGCTTTAGTATCTATGTAATTGATGAATACTGTGCCGCAACTTGCTCTCCCGCTAAGAAATCAATAGATGATTTTGGCGGCTATGTGATCCCTTATTTGCCTAAAATCTTAGAATATATGATTTTAACGGCTACCAGAGCCCTTATTTGTCCTGATTTCAATGATTTCGTTGGCAATTTATTGGTATAGCGTACTGTATAGCCGCTTGCACAGAAATCACTAATTTCTCCTTGTTACTGCGGAGTTTATATAAATAACGTACTATCTACATTTCTAAAACATAAAAAAAGCATTCCTATACGCGAAAGGCTCACATACAGAAATGCTTTTTCTATGATTTTAGATATTCTAACACTTTCGTTACGGCAGCTTCTCCTTGGTCAATACAATCAGGAATCCCAATACCTTGATATGAACCACCTGCTAAGAATACACCAGGCGTATGTTCTTTCATTTGCTCCATCACGGAATGTATTCGTTCCTTATGACCGACACTGTATTGCGGCATTGCATTTTTCCATCTTGTGATAACGGAAAACTCTGGCTTATCGGTAATATGCATGGTCTTATTCAGATCGTTTAACACGATTTCTTCCAACTCTTCGTCTGATAAGTTAACAACATCTTCATCGCCAGGTTTACCAAGGTAACATCGTAATAGAGCTTTGCCTTCTGGCGCTGCTGTTTCTGGCCACTTTTTGTGCGTCCATGTACAGGCAGTTATTCGATAGCTACTATTACGAGACACAACAAAACCTGTACCATCGATATCTTGCTTGATTGCTGCTTGATCAAATGCCAATACAACGTTTGCGACCGAGGTAGCTCTCATATCATTGAATGCATCCATAAATGTGTACTGGCGCAACATATTTTGTGCAGCAAAATAGGGGGAAGCAATTACCACAGCATCAGCCTCATAAACACTTTCGTCATCGAGTGAAAGATGGTATCGACCGTCCATTCGTTCAATTTGATCAACAGACACACCTTTCATTACTGCATCTGAATTCAATCGGACTTCAATTGCCTCAACTAATGCTTGTAATCCACCTTTTAAGCTATAAAACATACTAGGCTTTTTAACACCCTTTGCTTGCTTCTTTTTCGGCATCATTACATTTAAGCCTTTGACTAGGCTACGATGTTTTTGCTCTAACTGATAAAAGTTAGGGAAGGTTGCCATCAAACTTAAATCATCGATATCCCCTGCATAAATACCGGACAGGAGTGGTTCCACTAGGTTCTCGACTAATTCGTCACCAAACCGACGTCTAAAAAATAACCCTAATGATTGATCACTAACAGGTTCTCCCTTCGGCAAAATAAAATCAAAGGCGGCCCTGAACTTCCCTTTCCACGAAAAAAGACTAGAGAAAAGGAATGGTCGCACTTCGGTTGGAATCCCCATGAATGATCCACTTGGCATTTTATGTAGCTTGTCATTAACAAGGATATACGAACCACCACTACCATTCTTAACAAGTGCATCAGCTAAACCAACTTCTTTTGCTAGCTTTGCCGCGGAAGCTTTACGAATTAAGAAAGAATCAGGTCCTCGTTCAATGGTGTAGCCGTTTTTTTGTACGGTCTTTATTTTTCCACCTAGTTGATCACTAGCTTCTATTAGTTTTATTTCATACGGGAGTTGTTGTTCCTTGATTTGTTCTTGTAGATAATAAGCAGCAGTAAGGCCTGTTATACCGCCACCTATTATCGCAATTTGTTTCACTTAACCGTTTCCTTAGCCTTTAGTTTGTTCATTACAACATCCGCTAATGTTTCAATAAATGTTGGATGTGAATTAGGCATTTCAGGACGATAGTAGCTTGCATTAAGCTCATCACAAACAACCTTACACTCATAATCGTTATCGTAAAGCACTTCCAAATGGTCTGCAACGAACCCAACAGGTGCATAAACAAAGGTACGATATCCTTTTTCATTATAAAGATCTCTTGTAAGGTCTTGTACATCTGGTCCTAGCCATGGATCAGGAGTGTTACCTTCACTTTGCCATCCTAACGCATAATCTGTTATCCCTGTCGCTTCCGAGATTAACTCGGCTGTTTGCTTTAATTGATCCGGATATGGATCACCATTTTGAAGTATTTTTTCTGGCAAACTATGTGCAGAGACGACTAAAACGGCTTTCGCTTTTTCATCTTCCGTCATTTTTGCATACTCATCTTTAATTGCATCTGCCCAATATTGAATAAATCCAGGCGCATCATACCAGCTTTCCACTGAAGTAATAACTGGCTTTCCATGTTTATCCGCTTCTTTTTGGGCACGGCCATTATATGATTTAACACTGAACGTAGAGTAGTGTGGTGCCAAAACGATCGATACAGCTTCTTCAATACCATCGTTTGCCATTTGCTCTACAGCGTCCTCAATGAACGGCTCGATATGTTTTAAACCTAAATAATAAACAAATTCCACTTCATCTTGCACACTGTTTAATTTATCTTCTAAAGCAATTGCTTGCTCCTGTGTAATTTTTGCTAATGGAGAAATACCTCCAATTGCCTGATATCTTTCTGTTAAATCTGCAAGCATCTCTGGGGTTGGTTTTCTTCCATGTCTAATGTCTGTATAATACCTTTCAATATCCTCTTCTTTATATGGCGTTCCATACGCCATTACTAGTAATCCAACTTTTTTCTTTGCCACACTAAAGCACCCCTTCTCTATTTATTAAACACTCATTTTTTAGAATAGTAATGCACAAAGCTTGTTAGTCTTTTCAATGTTTCTGGATTAATCTCTGGCGTTACACCGTGCCCCAAGTTAAATACATGACCCGGTTGGTTCATTCCTTCGTCTAAGATCGCTTTAGCACGTTCTTCTATTACTGACCAATCCGATAATAGAATTGCAGGATCTAAATTACCTTGTAATGTTTTTGTAATTCCAAGTTCTCTAGCTTCTGTGATAGACATACGCCAGTCTAATCCTAATACATCAACTGGTAGATCATTCCATTCCATAATTAAGTGTCTAGCTCCAACACCAAACATAATTAAAGGAACATCTACTTCCTGTTTTAATTCGGTAAAAATACGGTCCATAACAGGTTTAATAAACATGCGATAATCCGGTACATTTAACGTACCAACCCATGAGTCAAAGATTTGAATGGCTTGCGCTCCAGCGTTAACCTGTGCTTTTACATAAGTAATGATCATATCAGCAAGTTTATCCATTAAGGCAAACCATGTTTTTGGTTCACTATACATCAAAGCCTTTGTCTTATGATAGTTCTTAGAAGGTCCACCTTCTACCATATAACTAGCAAGCGTAAAAGGTGCACCACTAAATCCAATAAGTGGAACATTTAATTGCTCTTTTGTTAGCAAACGTATTGTATCTAGAACAAATGGTACATCTGATTCTGGATCAATGGTACCGAGCTTTTCTACATCTGACATTGACTGAATTGGACGATCAATAACCGGGCCAATTCCAGACTTTATTTCTACATCAACACCAATTGCAGGCAAAGGAGACATAATATCTTTATATAAGACAGCTGCATCCACATTGTACATCTCAACTGGTAAACGTGTGACATAGGCACACAGTTCAGGTTGATGTGTAATTTCAAATAACGAATATTTTTCTTTGATTTCACGATATTCCTTTTGAGATCTACCGGCTTGACGCATGTACCATACTGGTGTGTAGTCCGTCGGCTCTCCTCTAAAAGCTTTTAGCATCGTGTCATTTAATTTTTTCGACATGTTTATTTCACCCTTCATCTCTAGTCCACTCCAATAATCACTATACCGATTATCAAACTGTGTGTATAGCTTCATCGCTCAATTGTCACTAAATTGTAATTATTATAAATAAATAATAGTTGTCACTTAGTATCTTAAACCATTTTTAAAAATCAATCGACAAATTTGCTTCATTTGACGGGGTTCCTTCTTGATCCGTTAATGTATTATAAGGGACGATGTAATAAGTTGCAGATTGAAAAATATTAACTGAATCTATCTTATAACTTCCTTTACCTTTCACTTCTCCAACTTTCACGTCATCTCCATTTTCTTTTTTGTAAACATGGTAAATTACTCTTTCATCGGCTGACTCCGTCCAGGTTAGCTCTCCTCTTAGAAGTGAAAATCCTCCTATTTGATAAGTAGCATCTAAATCATTAATTGTTGGTAGTGAAATAGGTTTTTGTAAATCCACTACACCATCGGGTATTTCAAAATGTTGGTCCAGTTGCTGTTGTTTACTCAATTCATTTAGAATATCCTTTGTAGCAATGGTTGGCGCTTCACTACCTTTCGACAGATACTGTGTTTCATCTGTCTGATCGTATCCCATCCACATGGATGAAACATAAACTGGTGTGATTCCTACAAACCATGCGTCTTTAATCGCACTTGGTACATTAGGATGTTGCGTAGAGCCCGTTTTCCCTGCTAAGTCGATACTTATATCTCCAGCACGTGCAGTACCTGACACAACTACTGCTTCCAACATGCGAAGCATATCCCAAGCCACTTGTGGTGTGTACACCTGATTTTTTTCCGGATTTACTTCCCCAATTACCTCACCATTCCGATTATAAATACGACCAATAGTATGTGCATCCGTCCATTCTCCACCGTGGATAAAAGGACGATAGCTTTCCACTAATTGAATCGGGGTTAAGCCCTCTTCTAAACCGCCTAAAGCAATTGCCAAACCTTGATCAGGTAATGAAATATTCATTTTTTCTAAGTAACTCTTACTATAACCAATTCCTACTTGATCTAGTAACCATACAGCCGTTGTATTTTTGGATGACTTTATTGCGTCATACATCGTAACCTCTCCATCAAATGAACCGTCTGCATTAGAAACTGTATAACCGTCATAGCTAAGGCTTTTATCTTCTAACAAGGAATAGGGTTTATATTGCTCTAGCTCTAAGGCAGGTCCATATACCGCGATCGGCTTTATCGTTGAACCTGGTTGCCTTGGAACCTTAGCTCGATGCAGATCACCTAGCCTAAAATCTCTCCCGCCTAATATTGCGTGTAATTGCCCTGTGTTTTGTTCCATCAACACAAAAGATGCTTGAACTCCTTCCGTAGATCCAAAGAAATTCTTATCATCTTGTAATGTCTCATATGCAATTTCTTGTGCCGTTTCATCCATAAATACTTCGATCTGATAGCCGCCCCGTTTTAGTTCGTCTCTTGTTAGTTGATATTTATCACTCGCTTCTTTTATCACAATATCAAGATAATCATCCAACCATGGTTTCTCTAATTGTTCTGATTGGTTAATACCAAGCGTTTTGCCTTGAAGCTCCATCGTTTCTTCTGTAGCTAACATATCAAACCGATTCATCTGTTGCAAAACGAGATCTCTACGGGCTTTTGCCTTGTCTGGATTGTTAAGTGGGGAGTACGTGTTTGGCGCTTTTGCCATTGCAGCTAACATCGCACCTTCTGGTACAGTTAGCGCTTCTACTGGTTTATTAAAATAAAACGTAGCCGCAGTCCCGACGCCATAAATACCATGAGCAAAGTAAATTTCATTTAAGTATAGCTCCAAGATTTTTTTCTTACTAAATGTCCTTTCGAGGTAAATCGATGCCATCACTTCTTTTGTTTTACGCATCCATGTTTTGTCATTTTCCAAGAACAAATTTTTAGCTAATTGCTGCGTAATCGTACTTCCGCCTTCTACCTTCGCCATTGCAATAACATCCCTATATAGCGCACGCATAACAGCAGAAAAGGAAACACCTGCATGGTCATAAAAACCGTTATCTTCGATTGCTAAAAAGGCATCTTCCACATGATCTGGGATTTGATCAATCGTAACAAGTTGACGGTTTTCCTCATACATTTCCCCTACTACTTCGCCATCTTGTGTAACTATAGTTGTTGTGGAAGGCAATATTAAATTCCGCTCATCTACAACAAATTTCCCACCAAAAATGATAAATAAGTATCCAATAAGTCCTAATAAAATAATTGCAAATAAAATGACGAATAGCCATTTACTTTTATGTGACCAGCTCTTGATCTGTTCTATGTTGATTATTTAAATCACCTCTTACTGTGCTTTTATATAAAAAGCAATATTTTCTCATTATACGACAGAAATTGTGGAACATAAAGAAAAGCAATTAGCTAAACTTGCAAATGAACAGATTAGATTGCTAAACTTAAAGAAGTACATATACTGTAATAGGGGTGGTCTAAAGTGAATGCTTATATGACAAGTGGTACGTTAGACTTTTTAGTCAAAATTGCTAATAAACATCCAAATCTTCACCTTTTTTTCATGCAAGCAGAAGACCAAACGGTAGTCTATTACGAAGACATGAAACCAACTATTTTTGAAACTGCTAGGAAATTTGAAGTTGTTGTAAGCAATGGAGATTTGAGAGAGGATGGCTTTGTCGTCATGAATAATATCCCTGTTACGGATGAAGGGAAACCGATCTTTGAAAGCCAGTTTAAACAAAGAGCTGGGATGATTGAGAATACTCCAGGGTTTTATGCATTAAGGGTTTTAAGACCTGTACAAGGAAACAAATATGTTGTAATGGTTCAATGGCGTGATCAGGCTAGCTATGAAAAGTGGAAGAACTCAGATTCCTTCGCAAAGTCTCATGCTAAATCAGGTAAAAAAGAAAAAGCACCTTATGCAGCAGGACCATCGTATGTAACAAATTATCATATGGTAGATTTTGATAAGGAAAACTGATTATCTGTAAAATAATCATTATTAAAACCAAGAAACATAATGAATCAAAAAGTTGCCTGATGCTTGTAATAAACATCAGGCAATTTTTTTACCATTTACTAAATCACTTAATTGTTACTTTTTTTCTAACAGCTAATATGACCATAGCCGTAGCCATCAGCATGAATCCTAACATGATAAGCGTATAATAATTTGTAGCTGTTTCTGGTAGTTCGTTGCCCTCTTCATCCGTTTCTGGTTCTGGTGTTTCATCTTCCTCATCACCTGTTCCTGGTGTAGGCGTTTCATCATCTTCACCTGTCCCTGGTTCAGGTTCTGGGCTTGGTTCTGGGTTTGGTTCTGGATTTGGCTCTGGATTTGGTTCTGGATTTGGTTCTGGATTCGGCTCTGGATTCGGCTCTGGATTTGGTTCCGGATCCGGTTCAGATGGCAATTCTTTTGCAAAACTTACATTATCAAAGAACATCTTCCCCGCAAAATCACTCTCAACATCTGCTACGATAAGCGTAATATCTCGAAGAACCGTATCGGCATCAATAACCTTCTCATCCCTAATTTTATTTAAGTCGAATGCTACTTCAAAATGATACAACCCATCTTCTGTCTTCGCTTGATCTTGAAGAGAAGTTAAATCAATATCATACGTCTCCACAGCTTGTGCCCAATAGCCAAGACTCGGTGGTGCAAATGCTAGATTCAGAGATAATGCACCCGAGTTAGCTCTAACAGGACTTAGATAGAAATCAAATAATAGATAATTGTTATCTTCTCTTGTCGCATTAATACCACCAAGCATAATACGTGGAGCAGATGCCCAATCGTCAGAAGGCTTTACTTCTGGATAAGCAACATCCCAAGAAATTGCATTAGATCCATTTGCTTCTAAAATGGTTAATGCATTTTTCACGCCGGATCCTTGGTCCCAATTCCACCCTTGACGTGTACCGTCTTCAAAGTCAGATGGTAATGTAGGTTCACCCAACTCATCATGGACAACTGGCTCTTCCACAATTGTTCGATCACCAGATACCGTAATATTATCTAATATAATCGTATCTGCATTCTCCGTACCAACAAATAGAATGATATTTTCTAGTACAGTATTATCTTCAGAGGTTGCAATTGCTCCAAGGTTTGGAGAATCTTCCCTTGTCATTGTTAAGGTTGCTTTAAACGTTCCATCTTCTTGCTCTACAAAGTCGTCTGCTACTACTTGTATAGCACGATTTGGATTTGCCCAACCATGCGGTCCATTTTGTGGAATAGCTCCGATGGAAACTGTAGTAGGATCATCCACAATTACATCCATAGATAACGCTTGAGCTCCAAATATATCTACATTAGGATTTGCACCGTCAGCAGAAAGACGTACGTTCGTCCAATAGTTCTCTTCTGAAATATCATTACTATCATCTAGTCCAGAAATCTTTAACCCGTTATTTTCATTTTCAACAGTAATATCTTGTAACGGACTATCCGCATTTACACCAAAACCTTGCGTTGTTCCATCATTAAAATCCCATATAACTGTGCTAAATTCTTCAATTGTGCGATCAATTGGCTCATAAGAAACTCCTTTGATTCGTGAACGAACATATTCACCCGAAACACTTAACTCTTTTGCTTCCCATACTTGATCACTTCCTGGATCAAGATTAGTCGCTTCTTGCTTACCAAGCTCAAACGGCATAAAAGCGCCTGAGGTTTCATTTTTGTTCGTTAATGACCAGTTAACCCAACTGATATTATGTTCATTTAAGAAATTTATCCAAACATCTGCTTCCTCTAAGAAAGGACCATTATTACCACTTGCTTCACTCGTTCCCCACTCCGATACAAAAATAGCTACATCATTTTCAAGTGCGTATCGCGCGTTACTCATCACATTTGACTCGTCTCTTTCCCCATCATTCGGCATATGTGTACCAGAATAGAAATGAAGCGCGTAAATTGTATTATCATCGTCGATCGGATTATCAGCAGCTAAATCGGGTCTTTGACTCCAATTTGGACTACCTACAATGACTAAGTTGTCGTTACCATTGTCACGTAGCATCGTAATGATTGGCTCCGCATAGGATTTAACTTTTTCCCAACCAGCCTCATCATTCGTGACCCCAGGTTCATTACTATTAGGCTCATTTGCTACCTCATAAATGATACTTGGATCATTAGGGTATAAGTTAGAAATCTCCTCAAAGAAATCCATCGCTCCACTGTAAACTTCCGCATTTGGATCGCCAGGAGCGTGTACGTGCCAGTCCACTATGACATACATATCATTTTCTTTTGCGAACTCAATACCATCAATAACTTGTTGTTTCACATCAGGGTCTGTTGCATAACCATCTTCCCCTACATACATCGCCAGACGAATAACATTCGCATCCCAATCGTTCGCAAGTGCTGCAAAAGCATTATCATTTATAATTTCCGGAAACCATTGTAATCCATGGGTACTCATACCTCTTAACTGAACTGGATTACCATTTTGATCACCTAATGTCTTTTGCCCATTATGATCAATTATTTGCAGAGCCCCAGCTTCTGAAGGTTTTTTTGCCTTGTTTACAATTAAATTATCATAATCTGATTCAGCTGCATAAGTAGCTGATGGCACTTGCATATAACTAAATAACCCGATGATTAATACAATGACAACTAAAATATTGGTTTTCTTTAGTCTCAACATATGTTCCTCCTATCAAAATGTAGAGTAATTGACATCCACTTGTAGGAAACCGGTTTCCTAAATGATCAAAAATATATAATGTACTCACTTGTTTATTAGGAGATACATCCTATATACAACCATAATATACGTATAATTACCCTATAATTAAGAAACCGATTTCCTAAAAGAATAAAAAAATATACAGATCATTTAAGAAGATTAATTCCCCCTTCTTTCTCCTAAATTTTGTGTTTAATAATTATGTAAAATATCCGTATCTGCAACACAATTTGAAAACGTTATCATTTATCATTATATTCTGTTAATATTTATTTGAAAAGGTTGAATATTCACGAAAACACAAAAACCCTTCGACATTTTCCTTATTTAGCGTCGATTACTGCATTCAATTGACGAATCTAATTATTTATTTTAAAGCTAGCTTTCAATTAAGGAGCAGTGCTCTACAAAACAAAAACTAGCCTTAATCTCTAATGGATTAGGCTAGTTTTTTGTTTTACATGTTAATCTAGTACATGATCATTAAAGAAAGCTTCAAAGTTCTCCTCGGGATGTGCGCCTACAATACGCCCTACTTCTTCTCCGTTTTCATATCGAACCAATGTCGGTGTGCTCTCAATACCAAACGTATTCCACGCAGCATTAAATTCTAATAAATTTACTTTCTTTAAATCAATTCCTAATTCCTCTGTTAACGGCACAACTTTCGGAGTAGTTTCTAAACAATATTCACAAGTTGGACTATAAAAATAGACGGTTACATCTTCACCATTTACTAGTTTTTCTTCTAGGTCATCTGGCAATATTTGATTTTGATAGTTTGGGTCGTCCAATTGTTTTATCGTTGCTTGGTCTAGCGTTGATTTATTATAGGGATTTCCCTCTGAAGCTTCTTTATTCTTATAATTATTGACATAAATGAGGGCTCCGAATAATAGAACCACGATTACCGTAAAAATAATCATTTTTTTCATTGATCTTTTCTCCTTTGCTGTATAAGAATTGAGATATGAAGACTAAAAATAACTACAAATGCTACGAATGCAAGAAATGGAATGGTAACAAACCCAAAGTAATTAATATACTCTGTATTACAAGGAATAATTCCACAGGAACCACCGGCTTCACTGAGCTTCGGAAGCTTTTGAACCAGGTAATGGTAAGAGGATACACCAATTCCTATTCCACTCATAAATAAACCAGGTAAAGCAATATTCCAATCTTTCTTAACTAATGCTGTCCCATATATAATTACTAACGGATACATTAAAATGCGCTGGAACCAACACAATTCACATGGTATAAAGCCCATTATCTCAGAAAAATATAAACTACCTAGCGTCGCAATCACACTCTGCGCCCAAACAATAAATAAAATTTGTTCTTTAGACTTTTTCATACCAATTCCCTTTCTACACTTTTAAATAGAAATAGTTAATTATCACTTATTTAAAGATATGCTATCAAAAATAAGTTGTCCAGAGAAAAACCTTACCATTTCGAAGCTATCACTTTTCCTATGTATTTCTTCCAAGTAAGATTATCAGTTACTATAATTAATTTTCATAAGTTATAAAACAAGTAAAAGCGATTTACACTTTGGGTACAAAATGCAAACCGCCTCCTCGATCCATTTATTATTTTTTAAACAATCCATTCTTATGCGCATACACAGCTGCCTGTGTTCGATCATTAACAGCTAATTTACTTAGTACATTACTTACGTGGGTTTTTACGGTTTTAATTCCGATAAATAGCTTATCGCCAATCTCTTGATTCGTTAAGCCGTCCCCAATACACATAAGAACTTCCAGCTCTCGTTCGGTCAATTGTTCATGTGGTTTACTTGTTTGATTTCGAAAGCTTGTCATCATCTTATTAGCTACTTTTGACTCGATTACTGTTTCCCCTTTAAATGCTTTTTTAATTGCCGTTGCTATTTCATCTGCAGATGACGTTTTAAGCATATAACTAAAAGCACCCGCTTCTAAAGCTGGAAAAACTTGTTCATCATCATAGTAGCTTGTCAGAATAATAACCTTACAGGCTGGATGTGCTTTCATGATTTGTTCTGTTGCTTCTATACCAGTACCGTTTTCCATAATCAAATCCATTAAAACGACATCCGGCTTTTTATCGATCACAACTTTTGCCCCTTCATTCCCACTTGATGCTTCCCCAACTATTTCTAAATCAGGTTCTGTCATTAAGTAAGCAATAACGCCTTTTCGAACAACATCATGATCATCTACAACTACAACTCTAATCATCTATGATCCCTCCCCCTATCTTAATGGAATTCTAATATCAATATGTGTTCCTTCGCCTTTTTTGGACTTTATCGCAAATGTACCTCCGATTTCCTCAGTACGCTCCCTCATTGTCTTTAGCCCATAGGATGTTTTCTTTTGGTGATGATTGTCTAACTCAAATCCTTTACCATTATCAGCAATATGTACGAATAACTCATTATTCCGCTTCACTATATCGAGTGTAACCTCAGTTGCATTCGCATGCCGTAAGATGTTCGATAAAGCTTCTTGTACAATGCGAAATAAGTGTTCCTCTGTAGTCTCATATAAACCCTGTACCTCTTCTAAATGCAGATGGAAATCAATCTGACATTTCTGCTTTAATTCTTCTATTAAATTATGTATTCCTATTTGTAATGGTTCTCCTGAGAGATCTACAGGCCTCAAATGCAACAAAAGTGCACGCATCTCTGTTTGCGCTTTTAGTGCCGTTCCTGACATTTCTTTTACTTGTTCACGCGCTTGTTCTGGATCTCGATCAAATAATCGTAAAGAAGCCTGAGACATCATTGTTAATGCAAACAACTGCTGGCTAACGGCATCATGTAGATCTCGAGCAAGCCTTTGCCTCTCTTCAATCGTAGCAGCTTTATGTGCAGACTTGGCATATTCAGATTTTTCATCAGCTAATCGCTGTAATGACTTTACTTGGCCTTGCATTTTTTCCCCTAGTCCATTTAACTCAGAACCAATTCTCGATATTTCATCATCATCGTTATCATAAACCCTCGATGAATAATTCCCTCGAGCTAGCTGGGCTATTAGGACGGAAAGATAATCTAGTCGATCCTTCATATCCCCACTTGATTTAAATCCAACATAAACGGAAAACAGAAAAGCTAACACTACATATAAACTAATAAAAACAAAAATTCCAGTCGCACTTAACCAAGTCGGTTCAAATAATACAAAAATTGAAAGTAATATCGCGAGTAACGTCACAGTTGTTAAAAATAATGCATAAAAATGAGATTTTATATAAGCATATCGGATCGAATTTAACCGTTTTAACAAATAGATTCCCCCTTACACCTTATCTACTCGGATCGAACCAGCCTTTAAATTCAAATATATATTCAACTTACGCGTTGACTCATCGTAATTTGGTGTTACAAAAGATAATTCACGACTTATTCCCTCCGAAGACTCACCAAACACATGGATGTCACCGGCTTTCACATGTGCTTCTAAAGAGAACTCCAGATTTTCAGGCATAAGAATTCGTATATCTCCTGCCCAACCTTGAATTCTTATTGGTATTTCTTTATCTGGAATAAACGCCTTCGTAAAATCTAAGTGGTAGTCACCTACCGCATTCCAAAGTTCCATCGGTTCAACTTTCCAGTTAGGTGTATTAAATTTATGGTCACCGATGGCAAACTTCTGTTTTTTCCCATGCATTTTTTCGCTATTTTCATGCTCATCTGAATCAAATATAAACTGAAACTTCTTCTTTTTTTTCTTTTTACTTGAAGTTCCTATAATACTAAACCCTATATATACAATCAATAATGGCCAAAGTTTGTACACATCACCGAAAGTGAATGTAATGATCTCAAATCGATCAAGTAATAATAGTCCACCAAAAATGGTGAGAAAGGATCCCGCAGTTAAGCCTCCTTTACCTTTAAATCCATCCCACATCCACTTTAGCCCCAACAGGACAAAGAATGTTGGATAGATATAACTCCATGCTTCGGCAAATTCCCAGTCTACGACACCGACATTCGTCAGCACCAACGCTATTCCCAGGAGAATTATGATGATGGCTATTATATTTCGTACAAAATTGTGTTTCATTATCATTCACCCTTTATTTATACTTATTTTCTATTCGTAATAAATGGATAAAGTCCTCTTTTCAAACTATCAATCTATAGAATAATTTATTATTCTCTTGATTCAACTATTTATTATAACAATAATTGATCCAAAAGGCCCTACAATAATATAATATACGGTATAGGAACACCTACTGAAATTTAAAAAGTAAGACACAAGTAACAAAAATTCTATAACGGCTTCCACAATTTATTGTCTAACTTATATGTAGTATAAATAAAAAAGCGCCGATCTATAACGACCGGCGGAATGGTTTTGTCTCCGTCTTAGGACTGAAATCTTCAATCTTCTGTACACTATTTAACTTTCCAGTTTCCAATTAGATGATAAAGTCCAATCCAACAAAATAAAAACATAATGCCAAACCCAAACCCAGCTAGTACATCAGATAAATAGTGCACATGAATGACATAGCGACTCATACCAATAAGTAGAATTAACGATATCCCAATGATATTAATCCATAAAGCTATTTTTTTGGATTCGGTATATTTAATTAAATAATAAATGCACAAACCATAAGCAATTAGAGCTACCATTGCATGTCCAGATGGGAAGCTATACCCTACCCCTTCTGCTTCCTCAAATATACTTGGTCGTTCCCGATTAACGCTAATCTTTATCCAATGATTTACTCGGTAACCGAGAAGTGTTCCTAACGGTAGCATAACTGCCGCTAACCAATCCCGAGCGTACCACCAAAGAAAAATGGCGAACACTATACTAAATGGTATGAGAAACGTTCCCGAACCTAATTCCGTTATCCACCGAAAAACAGTGAAAACAGTTGTACCATCCAATCCTTCAACCATAGGAGATGACCACCTATCGATCATCGGCATTCCCTCACCTATTACACGTATCAGAAGTAAAACATTTACAACCAATGCAAGTATAAAAAACGATACGTAATAGTAGTATGTTTTCATGATCTGCCTCCTATCTGTTCATCTATTACATATTCACCTTATTAGTTTATGCAAAACAACAAGAAATAAGACAAGCAATACCTAAGGGAAAATTGAATCTCTACTTCATTACGTTTATATTTTTTTCATCAGGGAAGTAGATATTTAGAAGCAAAAAATTAAGAAAGGATGGATGTTCACATGGCAAGCAATGTAAGAAAAATCAAGGATCAAAGTAAATTGGAAGAACTTATTGATGGCTTAAATGAAGATTTAGCAAATGAGTATGCTGCAACGATTATGTATACGTATAATACTTCTGTTGTTTCTGGTTTATATCGACCATTACTAAAACCTTTCTTTGAGAATGAAATAAATGATGAAATTGGACATGCGCTTTATCTGTCCGAAAAGATTAAGACACTAGGTGGCACGCCTACCACAACACCTGCAAAAGTAAACCAGTATAAAGATGCAAAAGATATGTTAGAGGATACAAGAAAAGCAGAAGAAGACACTATTCTTCGTTATGAAAAGCGAAAGCAACAAGCTGAAGAATTAGGTTTAACAGAATTAGTGGTCAAATTAGAGGACATGATTGCAGATGAAACTGGTCATAAAGAAGAAGCAGACAGACTATTAGCAGACTCCAGTTTCTTTAAATAATTCATTAGAGCTTTGTATCATTGATACAAAGCTCTTTTTATTGGTTCTTTGAAAGACTGTTGCTTTTACTAATTTTCTATAAAGTGCGACGTAACTTTACTATCCATCTCTACATATTTGAGTGGTATGAATAAGTTCAGCCAAAATCAACGGAAACTCTATTAACTTACGCGTTAACTTAAGGTACACCCTCTGACGCGTTCGAATGCTTCTCTTTCAAACACGTTAACTCAAGGTTCGCTCTCTGACGCGTTCGAATACATCTCTTTCAAACGTGTTAACTCAAGGTTCGCTCTCTGACGCGTTTGAATATCTCTATTTCAAACGCGATAACTTCATTTTGATAATCAAGAACTACTGCGGATTTTATATCTGTCCGACATTTAATAAGCAACAATGGTTTAGAAACGAGCCTCTTAAATCAATAAAATCTCTACCTCACAATGCTTCATGAAATAGCACGTAACCTTCCTATGTTATAATAGAGTAATAATATCGTAGGGGAGGAACATCATTTTGTGGGCAGACATACTTAAATCCATTGATTCACTTTTTGAAGAAACAGTTGAAATCAGAAGATATTTACACCAATATCCTGAACTATCCTTTCAAGAAGAAAAAACAGCAAAGTTTATTGCAGAGCAATATGAAAAGCTGGATATCCCATATCAGACGAATGTTGGAGGAAATGGTGTTATTGCAACGTTAACAGGTGCAAAACCTGGAAAGACTGTTGGGTTGCGTGCAGATTTTGACGCACTACCAATTCAAGATGAGAAAAATGTTTCCTATAAATCAAAAATAGATGGTGTGATGCACGCTTGTGGTCATGATGCACATACCGCAACACTCTTAACCATAGCTAAAGCATTAAAAGCGTATCAATCAGATTTGAAAGGAACCGTTGTGTTTATCCATCAACATGCAGAGGAATTAGCACCAGGTGGAGCAAAATCAATCGTTGAATCAGGCGCGTTAGATAACCTAGACGCTGTATTTGGCACCCACCTATGGTCCAATACTCCATATGGAACGGTGCAAACATCTCCAAAAGAATTTATGGCAGGCGCAGACCGCTTTTCTATTACGATTCAAGGAAAAGGTGGACATGGCGCAATGCCACAACAAACAAACGATGCCATTGTGATTGGCTCTCAACTTGTCTCTAATTTGCAACACATTATAAGTCGACGTGTTGATCCACTAGACACAGCAGTACTAACAATAGGTACTTTTCAAGCAGGAACAACATTTAATATCATCGCTGACAAAGCTACGATTACAGGAACGGTTCGGACATTCGATCCTAACTTACAAGATCGAATCATTGATGAGATGGAGAAAATCACGAAAGGTACATGCACTAGCTATGATGCTACCTACTCATTTGATTATGAAAAAGGCTATCCACCTGTCGTTAATCACCCTGAACAAGCTGCACTTGTCTTACGAGCAGCAGCTGAAGTGGATGGCGTTCAAAAGGCTGAAGAAGTTCTTCCGAGTATGACTGGTGAAGATTTTTCTTATTACTTATTGAAGAAGCCTGGTGCTTTCTTTTTTACAGGAGCACAAAAAGAAGGACATGTGTATCCACACCACCATCCAAAGTTTGATATCGATGAAAGAGCAATGATAATTGCGGCAAAAACATTAATTAATACGGTAAAACTATACCAAAAGTAAAAAAAGCAGTTCGAGTGAACTGCTTTTTTTATGATTATTCTTTTAGCATTCGTAGACGATACATATTCATCGATGCTTCTCCGAGCTGTTCCAGTAATTTTCTATTTGCAACTGCCCCAACGATCGCTCCAAAACCTGGGATTAACTGAAACATTTTCACAAAATCCAATGAATCCCTATATTCTAATTGGAGTGTCTTCCAATCAATTTCAGCATAATACTCTTTTTGTTGATCCCAATCCATTAATACTTGTAACACTTCTTTTCGATGATCATCACTAGAAAAAGCCAATAGGAAGACATGAAGCAAATACATCCGCTCTTCATACTTCGTTACATCAAATCCATATAGTTGCGCAGCATCAAATAAAAATTTCATTTTGATGCTAAGTAATAAGGGAAAGTCAGCAAGCCCTAACCAAATTCCGCCAGCTCCAGTACCTGCACCTTCGATCATTGCAGTCTTTTTGGCTTGCACTAAACGGATCTTCACCTGTTTTTCACGCTCTTCAAAATTCCAAGCACGATCAACTTTAACAGGGCGAATATATTCTGAGGATGTAAGGGCTAGTTGAATCATCCTCTTTATACTCTCCGTAACAACGGAATGGACTTTATCAGGAATCATATGATTAACCTTTGTTTGAACCTTTTTTGATGTGCGTTGTATAACTGATGACTTTTTTCTCACCGATCGTGAATAACGCTCCGCTTCTTTACGCATCTGTTGTTCATAGGTCAAATTATACACACCAGTGACCTCCTCATGTTAACCGTGGTTTGACATACCCATGCACAAATAAATAACTAAATACAACTCCAGTTATACCCACAGTGATCAATCCTATCATCTGGCCAATCACCAAAAATAAGAACAAAAATGCGACAACTTGAATGAGCATTAACGACATGAGTAAACTTACCAAAGCCTTCTGCCTCGTTTCTGTTGAGACAGGATATAAATCTAACCAGGTAATGGTACGGTGATGCTGCCATAATGTCATTAATTGAAAGGCACTTAAATAAAGAAACAATAATGTGAAAATTACCTTCAACCAAATATTAGGTACATAATAAACCGCTAACCCTCCAATAAAGATCAGACGAAGATACATCCCTAAGTAGTCTCCACTTCGAACTAAGGTAATTCGATATAAATAATCAAAGGACTTGTCCTGGTGAAAAGCAATTCTACTTGTTAAAAACGAAACAAGAACATGACGTTTTTTCACTTGCATCTTCAGGTGAGGAACATCGGTAAACATATTTGCTATCCGATAAAACGTACGCATACGCATGTTATCTTTTTCAATGAGTAAATCCCAAGCAATACCGGGTTGTTGTTTGGACAGGTAGTAATTGTAAACGAATAACAAAAACAAAAGAATTGTTGTAATCCCTGCTAGTAATAACTCTGCTTTCACAAAAAAGTAAAAGGTAACCGCATTTAGTACAAATCGAATGATTTGATCAGTCCATCTACTTTTATAATCTCTTATTTTCAACATCCACCAATTAGCTAACAAATTCCAAAACTTTAAAATAAACAGCACCAAAACAATAAGCAAATATTGGCTTCCAGCTTGATTAGGGTATGATGCAAAATAAAGTGGACCAAGTACTGCAGCTAACAACAATACCAAATAAACTTGAATGATAAAACTATATAGTAATGTAAAGCGAAAATAAGCACTCATTTTATGCTCTGCAGGCAATAAGAATATGATGTCCGGTTCCTTTAGTAAGGTACGAACAGGACTATAGCTAGCGATAAAACCAAATCCAATAGCTATAATGATCGCAGTTGGAAAATTGTCTGGAATTGTTGCCAGCCATTGCTGATAGTAAAAAGCAAGTGCTGATACTATAAATAACATAGCAATAGCTATGTGGCCATTGAAAATATATTTCAAATAACGACTCGTTTCTTTTAAATGGGTAGAAAAGCGCTCCATGAAAAATTGACGTGCATCAAACATAGCTATCTTCTTCCTTTGTTAATTGTACATAGATATCATCCAATGTTGCTCTAGGCATGTTGAACTCATTTTGTAAATCTTTTAATGTTCCTAGTGCTTTTACTTTTCCGTCATGTAAGATGACAAACCGATCACAATACCTTTCTGCTGTAGCTAAAATATGGGTAGACATAAGCACACCCGAACCCTTTTCCTTCATCTCGTTCATCAATTGAAGATAAGATTGAATTCCAAGCGGGTCTAGTCCGACGAATGGCTCGTCCACAATATAAAGTGGTGGTTCTATTAAAAAAGCACACATAATCATTACCTTTTGTCTCATACCTTTTGAAAAATGAACCGGGAACCACTTTAACTTTTTCTCTAATCGAAACTCTTTTAATAATGGGTCTAAACGTTTTTTAAATGTTTGCTCATCAATGTTATAAGCCATAGCTGTTAAACGCAAATGTTCATACAAAGTTAATTCGTCATACAAAAGCGGCATCTCAGGAATATAAGCGAAATTGCCTCTATATGTTTCTGGAGATTGTTGAAACGTTTTTCCCTTTATTTCAACCTTTCCTTTTTTCTGTTGCATAAGCCCTATAATATGCTTAATAGTCGTACTCTTTCCTGCACCATTTAGTCCGATTAATCCAACGATCTCATTGGGATGGACATTGAAAGAAATGCCATGCAGAACGTTTTTTTGCGTATATCCTCCGACTAAATCTTCAATATGTAATAAAGGATCGATTGTAATCCCCTCCTCAAGTCAACTGTTATAGTTAAAATTTTACCATCTAAGCTTATTATTGCCAAAAATTAATCGTATAAAATGATTTCATTTTGTACAGAATACGTAGTGAAGGAGCAAGGATTTACTTTTTCGTCACAATCATGCAAGTGGTAATCCACGAAATGAGGTGTCGGTGAAAGACAAACATCTGAAATAAAAACCACTTCTGTAAATAGAAGTAAAGCAACAACTCTAGACAAATGAGGTGTTGACAGCAGGTTTTTACTTGATTTCTGAATGAATCATTCCCCTGGTTCAATAAGACAAGTGTAGATGAATGACCTTCTCCTTCAGGCAGCGGGTTGTCCCATACAGATGAGTCAATAGACTTAACTGGATCGGGGCTAACCCGCTTGTTTTTTCTTCAGTTTAAAATTTCTTTCCACTTTACATACTACCTTGAATATCATTACAATTATACTAATATATGAATAAAGGAGCGATATCATGAGTAACGACTGTCTATTTTGTAAAATCTCTACAGGTGAAATCCCATCAGCAAAGGTGTACGAAGATGAACATGTTTATGCATTTCTTGATATTAGTCAAGTAACAAAAGGACATACTTTAATTATTCCTAAGCAACATGCAAAAGATATTTACGAGACTCCTGCTGAAGTGGCACAACATTTATTTAGCCGTGTCCCTAAAATTGCTAACGCTATTAAAGAAGCGTATCAGCCAGTAGGATTAAATATATTAAATAATAATGGAGAAGATGCAGGTCAATCTGTATTTCATGTACATATTCATTTAATTCCAAGATACGGTAAAGGTGACGGATTTGGTGCTGTATGGAAGACAAACAATGACCAATACAGTCAAGAGGATTTAGCTAACATTGCAAGTGACATTAATCAAAAAATCAAGTAAAATTAAAAGATTTGCCTCTGTTTACCTATACAGGGGCTTTCTCTCTAATACATCTGGCATTCTAATATTGAAAAAGGTTTTATGTTGCGATATGTTGGGAACTATATGATATGCAATCCATCACAATCCAGTTATACAATCTCACCCAAAAAGAAAGCGTTATCATTTTTATTAAGTTTTTTTTATCTTTTATATGTTTTATACCTACAAAATACGAGAAAATAGTATAATAAGAGTGAAAGGAGTGTAGGCAATGGCGAATGGAAAATCACTATTACTTGGTTTCTTAGTTGGAGGAGCTGTCGGCGCTACTGCAACATTATTTAGTACTCCAAAGTCCGGAAAACAGTTGAGGACTGACTTAAAAGTTAAGAGCGAAGAACTTGCTGGGTTGGTAGATAAAATGAAAGATGAGGGGAAACTGCTAACGGAGCAAATTGCGAATACCTCAAAAGAAGGTGCAGCGTTAATTAAAGAGCTCTCTGCCGATGTAAAAACATCACTGGAATCGTGGAGAAATACAATTGAACCACACCAAAAAAATATTCAAAAACACTTAGCACAGATTGAAGAAAGTTTAAAAGAACTCGAGGAAAAAACAAAGAAATAAAAAGCAAACTCATCACAGACAATGGTCATGTAGACGTTGCTACATGTTGTAGAGTATCTCTACATTTCTTAAGCACCGTAGGACATGGCCCTTAATTCCCCTTCGTCTATAATTTCCGAGTAAAGCATCCTTTGTTAATGCCAACCCTTATTCACAAAAACAATGGAATATGAACGTATAAAAAAAACTATCTTAGGATAAGATCCTAAGATAGTTTTTGTTTTATTCTAAACCTGCAGTCCACTCGTCAACAGTGTCTTGGTTATTTTCTACCCAATTTGCTGCAGCATCTTCAGGTGACGTTCCATTCATAACTTCTAACATAACAGATTCCATATCAGCTGGAGTCCACTCAAAGTTATCTAAAATTTGGTATGCTGCTGGGCTATCTTCTTCAAGTCCTTGGCGTACCATTGTTTCAATCGTTTCTGCTCCACCGAATGACTCTTCAGGATCTTCTAAATATTTCAAGTCATATTCAGCAAATTTCCAGTGCGGTGTCCAACCTGTTACAACGATAGGTTCTTCGTTGCTAATTGCTTCACCAAGAACAGTAGTCATTGCGCCACTAGAAGAAGTTTGTACTTCCCATCCTTCAAGTCCATAGTCTGCAATCGCATCTCTTGAAGCTGCTACAACACCTGAACCATCTTCAATACCAGTGATTTTGTTATCTAAATCGTCAGCAAAGTCTGCAAGATCATCAATTGTAGTTGCTTCCATGTAAGCAGGAACTACTAAACCAATTTTAGCACCTTCTAGGTTAGCTCCAAGTTGTACTACTTCTTCACCAAATTCATTAAACTGCGCTTCGTGTGTGCCAGGTAACCAAGCACCAACCATACCATCAGCCTCATCACTTGCTACAGCTTCCCACATAGCAGCGTTATTTACTGGTGTAACTTCTACATCATACCCTTGTGATGCAAGTACGTTAGCAATAACGTGTGTAGATGCAACCTCTGAATCCCATTCCACGTACACAAGCTCCAATTCTTCATTGCCTAATGCAACACCAGTGTTTTCTTCTGTATTTTCTTCTGTATTTTCTGAACCAGTGTTGTCCGTAGTGCCTTCATTTTCTGTTTCTTCCTCATCGCCACCACAAGCGGCTAGGAATAACGCTAAGATAAGTACGGCTACTAAACCGAAATGTTTCCATTGTAGTTTTAACATAACTAAAAATCTCCCCTTTTCCATTTTTTATCTATGGTTAACTTTTCTACTGAAAAGTTTCCAACAAATTAGTTAACTTGTTTCTTATTTAGGCTCTGTGTAAATCTATCAATAATAATCGCTAAAATTACTATCCCAATCCCGGCAACAAAACCTGGTCCAATTTGTGACCTTTGCAGTGAAGAAAGAACTTCTCTACCTAAACCAGGCGCACCGATCATAGAAGCAATTACAACCATTGAAAGTGAAAGCATTACTGTCTGGTTAATACCTGCCATAATTGTGCTTTTAGCCATTGGCAGCTCTACTTTAAATAACTTTTGTGAGCCGGTTGTACCGAATGCATCAGCTGCTTCAACCAATTCTTTTGACACTTGCCTTATTCCAAGGTTAGTAAAACGTACGGTTGGTGGTGTAGCAAAAATTAATGATGCAAATATACCTGGAACCATTCCAATTCCAAAAAACACAACCGCTGGAATTAAATAAACAAATGCCGGCATGGTCTGCATAAAGTCTAAAATCGGAGTAATTATTGTTTCTGCCGTTTTACTTTTAGACATCAATATTCCAAAAGGAACACCAATAATAACAGATAATAAACTAGAGATTAGAACCAATGAGAATGTTTGCATTAGTTGTTCCCATAGTCCTTGGTTATAAACAAACCATAAGCCAACTATTGAAAATATTGGTAAGCCTATTCGTTTTCCAGTAATAAAGAATGCTAACACTGCAACAAGTAGAATGACTAGAATAGGTGGTAATTCAGCTAGCTTTTCTGCTGTCCAATCCATGAAGTCACCAAATTGGTTTTTAATTGGATCAAATAAAAATGCAAATGTATCTTGTATCCATTCCGTAGCTGACTTTACAGCAGGACCGACTGGTATAGTATCCATAAAATCAAGCATGATCTTCATTCACCTCACTCTCGCCAACAAGACCGGCGATTACTGCACCGCGTACGATAATACCTACTAGTTTCCCTTCATCCACTACTGCTATAGGTACTGGTGAATTATGAATAATCTCAAAGATCTCATGCATCGATGTTTCTCTGGAAACGGTAGGTACATCTGTTTTTAAGATTTGATTTAAATCTCTTACCTCATTTTTACGTGCATCAGATGCATCATCTGCTGTCACGTATCCTTTTAGATTTCTTTTACCATCTGTTACGTAAATACTAGATAGACCTTCTTCTTTCATTCGTTCTAACGCAACACGCGGTCCATGCTTCTCAATGTTTATTGTTTCTGGACGTTTCATAATGTGCTCTGCTGTTAATACTTTAGATCGATCCACATCTTCTACGAAACGTTCTACATAATCATTGGCTGGATTTACGAGTATTTCTTCTGGTGTACCAATTTGTACAATAGATCCATCCTTCATTAAGGCAATACGATCCCCAATTCTGAGTGCTTCGTCTAAGTCATGTGTAATGAAGATAATCGTTTTCTTCATTGTTTCCTGAAGATCAAGTAACTCATCTTGCATATCTTTTCTAATTAATGGATCCAACGCTGAAAATGCTTCATCCATTAAAAGCACCTCTGGATCATTTGCTAGTGCACGTGCTAAACCTACACGTTGCTGCATACCTCCGGAAAGCTGACTTGGATATTGGTGGATATATTCTCCTAATCCAACTAATTCCAAAGACTCCCGCGCTTTTTTGCTTCTTTTTTCTTTATCCATCCCTTGTATTTCTAAGCCGAATTCTGCATTTTCCATAATCGAACGGTGTGGAAATAATGCAAACTTTTGAAATACCATGCTCATTTTCTCACGACGAACACGTCTCAAATCTTCTTTATTCATCGTAGATAAGTTCTCACCATCTACTAGAACACTGCCTTCAGTAGGCTCAATCAATCGATTAAGTAAACGTACCAACGTTGATTTACCGCTTCCCGATAAACCCATGATAACGAAGATCTCCCCTTCTTCTACATCGAAAGAAGAACGATTAACCCCTACTGTACTGCCAGTTTGTTTTAATATTTCTTCTTTGGACTTACCTTGTTCTAATAGTTTTAATGCTTCTTTTGTATTTTTCCCAAATACTTTAGATAAGTCTTTTACACTAATAACCGGCATTACATTCACCTCTCTTATTTCAAATAGTCTATTTTCATATATAAATAGAAAAAACGAGAATTACATACATATTTTGTTGCAATGTAAAACGCAGAACGAACAATCCTTTTATACTATAGCCTGTTTTGTATATAAAGTTCAAACGATAAATACATTTATTTTGGTTTGTATTTTACGTACAGTTTATACTGTACAAAGTTTAAACATGTTTTCCTTTGATTTACTGTGTTTTACTCCTATTTAGACTACAAAAGCCAATTTTCCTTTATTACCGATTTATTGTAACCTTAGAGTACCAACGGTTTTGAGGGAGGTTTATATGTCTGAAAACCAATTAGAAAATATTCATAACCTAATAGTTTCAGAATTTGCAAAAACGGTAGAAATGTTTGATATCTCCCCTTCAGAGGCGCGACTATTTGCTATTTTATACATCGAAGGGACTCCAATGACATTAGACCAAATGAGCGATGCTTTAGGTAAAAGTAAGACAGTTGTAAGTACTGGTATCCGAAACTTGGTAGATCAAAACCTAGTGGAACGAGTTTGGAGAAAAGGGGTAAGAAAAGACTTATACATGGCTGATGCGCATTTGTATAGGAAATTTATGAATACTTACATTCACAAATGGATCGATGCTACTTCCAGGCAAAAACAGTCCCTAAAAGAAATTGAATTAATGTTAAAAGAAGATTTTCACACCAACAGTAACGGAGCAGAAAGTAAGGAAATAGATACTTTATATACGCGTATTAAGGATATGATTACATTTCATCAATCAATTGAACACGCATTTAAAGAAATTAAACCGATCAAACAGTCATGAGTTTTTCGTAAACTGTTGATGATGTTCCATTAAAATCTTCATTAAGGAAGGGGCATACCCTTCCTCTTTTAATGCTTGTAACGTTTTTTCCACGTGTAATTTCTCAGGAAGCAAGCCAACGAATTGAATCAATAATGACTCGAAATTTAAAAGTCCTTCTTCTTTCTGCTCCTTAAAACTTCTATCTAAATCCTCAATTAACACCATAACTTCTTTATATTCCTTTTCTGTTAATTCTTTTACGATAACCATTTTTGAAAATGGATACTTTTTCATGTCACAAATATGTAATAATAGATCAACCTTAAATTGCAAATCTTCATATTTTGCACTCTTGCCCATACAATGTGACCCCTTTAACATATGATTTACTATACACGGTTATGAATTATTGCATTTCATTTAAAATATCTATTGATTTTTCCAGTAAAACATACTATAGTCATTGAAGGATAAAATCCCTAAAGCAACTAATCTACTAACATTGTACTAAAGGGGGAATTGATGATGAACTGCTGGAAAACAGTAAATGTTTACAGAGAAGTTGGCATCAATCGCATATATATTATTTCTTTATTATTAGGACTGTTATCGTTTATTTTTCTTTATATTCCATTCTCCATTGTTCATCAATCAAATGACTTTAAGGACCATGGTCTATTCCCTTTATTGTTTGGGTTAGCATTATTGCCTCTGGTGCATAAACTTATGCACATTGTGCCTCTAATTATTGCAAATAGAAAAGTGAAATTAAAATGGCAGCTAAAAATGGGTATGTTACCTGTATTCTTTCTTTCAACAAAGACAAAAATGTCTAAACAAACATCAATCATAACACTGTTAGCTCCAACTTTATTTATTACGATACCTGGTTTAGTAAGTAGTTATCTTTTTGCTGATTATTTCGCTTATTTTCTTATTTTAACTGCAATCAATATCGGATTGTCGTTTACTGATTATATCTATGTCGCAAAGTTACTCCGTGCCCCAAAGAAATGTATTGTTGAAAATGACGATGATGGGTACGACATCCTAGTAAATTAACATGTATATCAAGATGATAAGTGAAATAAAATATGGTATGATAATAAGCAACATTAGAGAATTACTGCACTCTTTAATAGGGTGCTTATTTTTTTCCATCTTAAACTGTTCAACTTCAATTTTTTTTGATAAAGTAGTTTCATAGGTATAAGGAGGTCATACATGTGACAATTATATTTGTTCCCTTTGCTTTATTGGTTTTGTTTTTGTTCAACTCATTGACGTTAAGACTCTGTTTACAAACCGAGATGGCTAAGGAGAAGCAATCAAATGTCTTTCGGACGATTAATATACTTATTACAATATTACTTATTTCTTCTTATATAGAAGTCTTATACACATAAAGTCATCTTGGTTCAAAAGGATGTCCTTTTGGAAAAACTTTGACGCTTGTTTTAGCATCAATAATGAATAACGAGTGTCAAAGTTTTTCTGACCAATTGTACATAAGCTTCTTCCATAACAAAAAAAGGATGATAAATACAAATTGTATTTATCATCCTTTTTTTATTTTTCCTTTATAATTATAGCCATGCTGCACCTACAATAATTAGCAAGATAAACAACACAACGATTAACGCAAATCCACCAGTGTATGCTGCACCCATGAAAACACCTCCTTACCCTGTTTAATATAGCTTATGCAGTATGCCTTAGTTTTGGATAGGCACCTGACTCAATTTATGTAAAAAGTAAGTAATTTCGGACGATACTATTATTTTTATACAAAAGTGTGTTATATTATTTCATGGGCATGTACAGCCGTAGCCAAAGAACTTAGATTAGGAGTGTTTTAAATAATGAAAAAGCTAGTCATCGCAACATCGATCGCAGCAGGGATTTTAGCACTTTCTGCTTGCTCTGAAGACCCTGAAACAGTTGTAGAAACGGAAGCTGGAGATATTACAAAAGAAGAGTTTTACGAGGAATTAAAGAATTCTAACGGAGAACAAGTATTGCAACAAATGGTATTGACAAAAGTATTAGAAGACAAGTTTGAGGTTTCTGATGCTGAATTAGATGATAAAATCGCAGAATCTAAAGATCAATTCGGCGATCAGTTTGAACTAGTGCTACAACAAAGTGGCTTTAAAGACGAAGATGCATTCCGCGAAGCACTATACATGCAATTATTACAAACCAAAGCAATCACAGATGATGTAGAAGTGTCAGATGAAGAATTACAAGATAAATATGCACGTTACGAAACAGAAGTTCAAGCTAGCCACATTCTTGTAGAAAGTGAAGAAACTGCACAGGAACTAAAGCAAAGATTAGATGAAGGGGAAGACTTTGCAGCCTTAGCTAAAGAGTTTGGAACTGACGGAACAGCTGAACAAGGTGGAGATCTTGGTTATTTCTCTGGTTCACCAGAAACACCATCCATGGTACCTGAATTCGAAGATGCTGCTTATGCTCTAGAAGTTGGAGAAGTAAGTGATCCCGTCCAAACACAAAATGGTTGGCATATCATTAAAGTTACAGACAAGCGTTCTGCTGAAGATGTAGAATCATTGGAAGATATGAAAGAAGAACTACGCACAGAGATAGCTAATAGTAAAGTTGAAGATGCTGATGCGACTGCAAAATTACAACAATTTGTTACAGATGCAAATGTTGACGTTAATGTTGAAGGATTAGAAGATATCTTCAATTTTGAAGAACTTGAAGAAGCAACCGAAGAACCAGCAACTACTGAAGAATAAATAAAAAGGCTTTTCTATCATTAATTATGATAGAAAAGCTTTTTTTTATCCTGATATTTGTTCAGTATTCTTTGGTTGCTTCTTCTGAATTCGCTCTTTTTCAATTCTTTCCATATAGACTTGCCCTTGGCTTTCAATAAACTGTTTTTCCAATCTTCTCTCCGCCACCATTGCTCGAAAGGCCATGTAACCACTAATAAATATAAACAATATAAACATAAATACCCACCATGGGATACCTAATATCAACATATTTATCCCCCTTGTCCACGTTTGCTTTAAATATATGCACAAGCTTTGCTGTTTATGTTTATATTGTTTAATCTTTCTTTGTTAGAACTCACTTCATTCACAAAAAAACCAAAAGTTATCGCGCACTTTACATAAACTCTGTCGTAACTATCTGACCCGCTACTCAAGTGAAATTGGCTCCCTTTCCGCGGAGGAATCACGAAAAATCCCAGAACCCGGATTTTTCTAAGTTCAGATTCCTCTTGCGGGCACGGCCTCAGCTAACTCAGTAGCAAAGAGCGCTCCTGAGTGGATCTTCGGCTCGCGCTGTTCCCGCAGGAGTGTCGCTAATTTAACTTGATTCGCTAGTAACTGCGTCTTGAAAATGAGTGACCTTATTATATAAGCAAAGTTCATGAACACACCTACATGAATAAAATCTATCTTTATATTGTACATAAAAGCCAGTGGAGGAAATACGCGTAGACTCCTGTGGGATCTGCGAGACAGGCGAGACCCTGCAGGAGCAAAGCGACGAAGCGGCTCGGCGCTCGCCCCACGGAAAGCGAAGTGTATTTCCGGAACGGTAGAGCAATATTCCATTTTTAGTTACGACGGAGTTTATATCTACTGCGTCGTAGTTTAGAGTTTAATATGTTCAATTAGGTCGCTGTTGTATTCACCTTTTGTTCCATCTTCTTAAATAACACATAATAGACGTAAGCACTGATTAAAGCTAGGATGCCTAAGGTCATAAATACGATACTATAGGATAAATAGTTTGTTAACACAAGGCTTAAAGGAGCAATTAGTTTACCCACAGTAAATCGCAAGCTAGCTGCAGAGAAGTACTGTCCTCGCATATCTTCAGGTGCCAATTTAGCCACAAAACTCTCCTGAATACCTACAACCATTAATTCACCTAATGTAAATAAAGCCATTGCTAAGAAAAACATCCAGATATTTTGTGTGAAGCCATATAAGGAAATTCCACAAGCATAAAAAATACTAGAAGTTATAAACACTTTACTCTCTTTAAATCTCGTCATCACTCGTGTGATATAAACCGTAAATAGTGCAACCAAAAATCCGTTTTGTGCTAATACAATCGCAAATGCAGTTTCTCCACTTACTGATAAGTGGAATTCACCTAGTTTAAACAAGGTTTGATTATGAATAACTTCACTTGTGTACACTGCAATTAATATATCTAATTGCATAAATGTCTGAGCAACTAAAACCCCAGCAATAATAAAAAGCAGAAAATCTTTATCTTTTGCAATGACCCGATATACACGAAGCTCATTCCATACAGAACGATACCAGGTTTTTTCAGCTTCCTCTATTCTTTCTTTCAAGGTAACTGTTTCTGCTAAGTATTTTTGAAGCACGAAAGTAAGAACTCCTGTCAAAATCGCGCCTGCAAGAAGCATTTCAAACCGATATTGATAGAATATAAAGCTACCTATTATTGGACCAACGACGACTGCTATATTAATAGACGTATAAAACACCGCAAACACCGATGCACGATGTTTTTCTTTAACAACGTCTGCAACCATCGCATGTGATGCTGGCCAATATAGGGCTCCCCATACACCTAACAAAGAAAAAGACACAAACGTAATAATAGGTGAGGTGTACCAAGGAGAATTTGCATAAGCGAATAGAAGAAATGTTAAGCATTGACCAGTCGTTGCAATTACCATCATTCGTTTTCGTCCAAATCAGTCAGCACAATAACCACCTACTAAACTAGCGATAACCGAAAATGCCTGTGAAGCAATTAATAACCAACCTGCTTTATCTTTTCCAAACGACCGTTCAAAAAAAATTGTCATAAATGGAAAATAGGACCAGAACAAGAAGTTCATCGTACCTTCACCAAATAATCTAATCCTTAAATTCCTATCCCAATCTTTCCACTTCATGTTGTTCTCTCCGTTCTAGTTGTCTACCTATTCTTCAAATAATGGTTTATAAAAGGAACGATTATCCATCGCAAACAGACGGTCGGTAAAATCACCTGGCTTGGTTTTTTCTAAAGCCCGGTTCAACATATTCATCTTTGCATCGATAAGATCGATTAAATGTAATAGCTCTGCTTCGCGAACAAGCGGGGGTTTTGGACTTCCCCATTCCGCTTTTCCGTGATGGGAAAGAACCATATGCTGAAGGATTGTTACTTCTTCCCCTTCTATTTCTAGTTCTCTTGCAACTTGTCCAATTTCTTCTACCATCATTGGAATATGTCCGATTAACTTTCCTGCTAACGTATAAGAGGGGGCTGTTACACCAGATAGTTCTTTTAATTTTCCTAAGTCATGAAGAATAACCCCTGCATACAACAAATCAGCATTTATTTCCGGGTACAGTCTCTTAAGTTCTTTGGCGATATTTAACATCGAAACAGTGTGGTAAGCTAAGCCAGATACATATTCATGGTGGTTTTTTACTGCTGCTGGGTAAACCAACAAATCTTCTTGATATCTCTTAATAAAGTAACGTACTATTCGTTGAATATTAGGATTCTTCATTTCAAAAATAATCTCCGTCAATCTACTCATTAATTCTTCTTTTTCAACAGGAGCTTTTTCGATAAAATCCTTAGCATGTACGCCATCCGTTGGTTGAGCAGGTCTAATTGCATGTATTTTCAACTGGGATCTTCCTCGATATTGATTAACCTCCCCGGAAATTTTGACAAGTTGCTCTGATTGGAACAATTCTTCATCCTCAGGTGTTGCTTCCCATAATTTCGCTTCAATTTCACCTGTAACATCCTTAAGAATGAGTGTCAGGAAGGGTTTTCCATTACTTGCAACCCCTTTAGTTGCAGATTTAATTAACATAAAATAATCAAATATTTCCCCTACATTATAAAATCCAATACCTTTTTTCAAATTCTTTCCTCCTCTCGAACTGATACATTTTTCTATTAATTAACCCTTACCACAAAAATCATGTAGTAAGGGCAATACTCTTTATTTTTGATCATCGTGTTTTGGAACAAACTTAAATATTTCACCAGATTCCACCACTTGAATAAATCGCATGAGCCAGCGATAATAATTTTGCGCATAACGCAGCCTTTCAATATCGCGGTCAATTTGCTCTGAAAGGTGTTGATCCTTTGTATCACACTTGATTGACTCTAGTTCCTGGATGGCTTCTTCCGCTTCTTCAATGTTTGTTTCTGTGTGATGTCTCCACCTATTACCAAATAAGGATGTAAAAGACTTATACCAATCCTCTTCCGATTTATATAGATCTTTTCTTACACCTTTTTTATAGGCTGGCTCGACCATCTTCATTTCTGATAGCGATCGCACCCCTGTAGACATACTTGTTTTACTCATTTCTAAAGCATCGCGCATATCATCTAATGTCATCGGTCCATCACTAAAATACAAAGCACCATATAATCTGCCTACAGAAGGGGTTATTCCATATAGGTTCATGTTTTTTGCTATAACTTGTACAAACTTTTCAATAATTTCTTCATAGTCTGTCCATTCTTGCGTCCTTTCCTTATTAGGCAATGCCAATACCTCCAACTACCACTCTATTTTAGAATAGGTTCTATCCCAAATTATTCGTTACTCTCTTAGGTTAATTAATTTCCTAAGTATTTTATCATTATTATAACAATAATGCGAACGAATGGTAGAATGATTATATGTTCTCAATCATTACTTTCTTATTGTTTACTAAAGTGTGAAGTGAATCGTCACATGTAAATAATAATACTTGTTGATTTTCTGATACTTCAAGTAACACCTCAAGCATTTGCTTACGTCTATCTTTATCAAAATGGACGAACGCATCATCCATAAAAAACGGCATCTTGTTTTTCTTACTGGTTATTTCACTTAAAGCAATTCGAAGTGAGATGTATAGTTGATCCTTTGTTCCTTGAGAAAGTTCATCAACTTGAAATCTAATTCCCATACGATTTTCCACTTGTAATCCATTGCCATCTACCGGAGGATAAACCTTCCTATATTCCTGATCAGTTAACATAGCAAAATACATGGTGGTCTGGTCCATTATCTTCGGCAAAAAGTTTTGCTGGTACATCTTCTTTGCATGCATTAATTTTTCCTTAGCTACTTGATATACCGCCCATTGTTTTGCAATCTTATATAATTCCTCACGTTTGGTGTGATAATGATGTTTCATGATGGAGAAATCCTCTGCATTTTCCATATGATTTATTAACGACTTCACATCCGAAAGTTGTTGACGGCTTTCTTCCAATTCACTGAAGATTTGTTCTACTTCTTCCTTTGCCTGTTTGAAGTTTGCCTCTATTTCCCATTGATCAATTTGTCCTTTCTCTTGCAATAATTGTAGTAGTAATTGATCAAAGATATGTGATAATTGCTGGGAGTAATCTTGGATTTTTTGCTCTAACTCAACCTTTTCTTTATATCTCTTTCCTTTTATCAAATAACTTTCTTCATCTGTTACATCCGCTAATTGCCACAACTGATTCATTTCATCTTGATAAGGTTTCAACTTATTTTGCAACATCTCTATTTGTGATTGAATTTGATCTAACCATTCTTCATGCTGTTGCAACTTATTTTGCAAGTTCAATTGACGCTCATAGACGTTTTTCATATTATCCAGTTTATTTTGGATATCTATATCCGGTTCGAAAATTAATCCATCTGTTAGCGTTACATCAATTTCTTTTTCAAATGCTTCTATCTCAATAGACGTTCTTTCTATGTCTTTTGTATAGGTAGTAATCTTTTCTGACAACGATACACATTTTTTTAAATGATGATAAAGGATTGACCAATAATCAACAGTTATGCTTTTTAAAAAAGGGTATTGTTTCTTTTGCTCGTCTATCCTTCTTTCTAACTGTATATCTTTTTGGTCAAAAAAGCTTTTTCTTTCTTCTAATTTCAACCTACTGATTTGCAACTGATTCCATTGATGCTCTATCTGCTCTATTTGCTGATAGAGCTTTTCTTGTTTTTGTATGGTTTCTTCTATTTCCCGCATTTCCCTTTCATCAAAAGCATTGGCTGTTCCCTCTACTTGTTTGGTATGGAGTAAAAGTGCTTCTATGGAACGAGCAGAACGATCCGTCACCATTTTTTGTACAATAACAAAAAGAATTGTAATCACACTAAACAGATGCACATAGGGAATAGATAAAAAGATAGCAATAATCGAAACAATTACACTAAGTGCGATTCCAATAATAAAAAGACGTGTCGCACTTTTTGACTTACGTTTATATAAACTCATTAATTTCTTTGATTGATTATGTTGAAGTTGGTCAGCTTCTCGTATGCTCTCTGCTTTGGCAAATTGCTTGAGTCTATTTCGTTGTTCCTCTATTCGCTCCGAGTCTATGGCCTGCTCCTTAAGCAGACTCTTTTTTCCTTCTAGTAAAGCCATTTGTTCATCAATCATAGCTAAATCTGCATTTATCTTTTCTGTTTCAGATTGTATTTGCATAGATTCATCCTTTAATTCATTCCATAAGTCCTCAATATGAAACGGAAAAAATATATCAGATACATCGTCTACACTTAAATTAATTTCTAGCTTCTTTAGCTCATGTAACAACTCATTATGTAGCTGCTGTTTCTCCTGTCTTTTATATTGTTGTTCATCTCTTAACCGCTGATAATCTGGAAGCTTATTTACCATTGTTTTTAGATCATCTATGGTATCAGATGATAACAATTGTGCGTGAACCTTTTCTATCTCTTGTCTGGTATTCGTTCTATTTCCCTCTACAATAGTCATTTCACTTTTTATTGGTAACATTTGATCTTTTACATGTTGATACCGTTGCAAGCCGTTTTCTGGAAAGGTTAATTCGCTTGGATATTGTTTTGCCTGTTGCAGCAAGTCATATAACTTTTGTACTTGCGGATATGCGTGAAGTTGTTTCTCCAGCTTATCACGGTGAACAGTTGCTTGATTCCAATTATCCGTTAACTCCTGAATACGGTTGGAAAGTTCCTCCATTGTTAAAAGCTTTTCGTTAAAGGTCTTTTCTTTTTCTTCCAACATTTTTAGTTTTTCATGAATCGTTTCTACCTCTACAAGAATTTTATTCATAACCGGCTTTTTGCCTTGTGGTTTAAATATCTGGCTTATTTCCTGATTAAGCCACTTTTCCGACTCGTATATTTGTTCCGTTCCCGTCATTCCAACACCTAATAACACATTACCTAATTCTTCTGACTTTATTTGTCTTATATGATGTAATTCATTCGAGTCAAAAGAAAAGATGGATGAAAACGTCTGCCTATTCATTCCATTTAATTGTGTCTTTAACCATTCCTCATCATACACCTGTCCCTCTCTCAGATAACAGGTTGCTTCTCCATTATTCCGGTCGTGTAACCGTTCAATTGTACAATCACCGACTTCTGGAAGGGTAATGGTTAACCTTCCACCCATCTGGCCACCTGTTTTTGGCATATAATATAAACGTTGCTTCGGTTGTAACCCAAATAACATAAATAAGAAAAATTTACGAAGTGTTGTTTTACCAGATTCATTTCTCCCAGAAACAAATATAAACGGGTGATGATCTGAGAAGTGTATTTCTGCATCTTTCCATTTGCCAAACCCATATATATATGCATGTTTTATTCTCATAGGTTTCAATCCTTTATTAGCTGATAGATTAATAAGTCTTCCGCTAATTGCTTAATTTCAGCTTTTTCTTCCTCACTAAAAGGCTCTATATATTTCCTAGCTTGTCTATGATGAAACAATGAATCTAGGTCCTCATAGAGTGTTTCGTCTGCTTCAAAGCATTGCAATAGCTCATCAAAGAATGGTTGGTTTTCCCTCAACGCCTTTTTGTCTATTTTCATTACCTGTTTCACTTTAATATCTTGAATAATGACCCATGGACTATACTTTGCAAATTCTTCATTTATAAAATCCTTTAATTCATCGATATATCCGGAACGTAACCATTGTTCCATTTGATCTGTATTACTTGTTACATGTAATCGAACAACACATTTCCCATATTGCTTTCTTAATTCTTCCATTTGTTTTTCAAGAATCGATTCTATCTCTTGGGGATGCTCACAGTCATCCAATTTCAAATCCATCTCTTCAAATCGAATAGCTTGAAGTGGACAAAATTCTAACTCCGCTTGTTGTTTTGTTAATTCGACATAGTAACAGCCCTTTTCTCCTGATTCTTTGATCGATCTACCTTGTGTGTTTCCGGGATAGACAACCATTGGTGTTTCCTTTAATACCTCACGCTTATGAATGTGTCCAAGCGCCCAATAATCATAGCCACTATGTGTGAGATCACTTAGTTGAAAAGGAGCGTACACGTCATGTTCAGAATTTGTATGTACACTTCCATGTAGCATTGCAATATGGTAAGGTGTATCTCCTGTTGCCTTAAATTCATTTGCTTTGTTATCGATCACCGCACGTTGTTCATAACTAAACCCAGCTATATCAACTAAAGGTGCCCCATGCTTATAATATGTAAATGTACTTATTTTCTCGGAAGGAAATACGTGCACATTTTTAGGATACTCATAATTGAATAGTCGACCACTAATATGATCATGATTCCCATACGAAATGTAGACTGCAATGTTATAATGGTTAAGTTTTTCAAAGGCTTTCGTAAGCCTTGATTGCGCTTTTATACTCTGTTGGTCTTGATCAAAAAGGTCCCCAACCATTAAAATAAAATCTACTTCTTTACGAATTGCAAGATCTACTATTTTATCTAATACTTGGAACGTACTTTCTCTCATATCATTCCATTGCTTCTCATCAACATTACTTAATCCTTTAAAAGGACTATCAATATGTAAATCAGCACAATGAATAAAGGAAACTTTATTACTCATTTTAAAATTCCTTTCCTTTTATATTAGTACTTGGTTATAGTTTAGCAGATTAGAAAAACGAATGCACGTTCGATTATATGCTATTATTTATAGCATATAAAACGTAAATAGCACGAATCACAAAGCGTTGTGATTCGTGCTACAGGTTTCACTTATATTACCTCAGTTGTTTGTCACTCTTTCTTTGATAACTGTAAGGCTTTCTTAAAGTCCTTGAGTGAAGTAGAGCGTCCATACATCAATACTCCGCCTTTATAGACTCTAGCACCTAGTACAGCTAGAATAGAGATAGTAACTACCATAATGATAATACTTAATCCAACTTCCCAAAATGGAACGTCTAACATCCCTACTCGAAGGAACATTAACAATGGTGTAAAGAATGGGATAAAGGATGTAATTTTCACAAAGCTAGTTTCTGGTGCATTTAAGCCAAACATCGCAATCATAAATGCAATTATAATTAGGAAAATCACTGGCATCATCAGCTGCTGCACATCTTCAATTCTGCTTACTAGTGAACCAAGCATTGCAGATAATGTAGCGTATAGCAGGTATCCTAATATGAAAAATACAATCGCATAGATGAATGTTGAAACTGGTATGTCTTCCAGTCCAAAGTAATCAAAGAAACCACCAACCATTTCATCTTTCTTCTGCTGAATTAATACGTAGCCTACAATTACAATCAAACCAAATTGTGTAAGTCCTAGTAAAGCAATACCTAGAATCTTTGCAAACATTTGACTTACTGGCGAAGAACTTGAAATTAAGATCTCCATTACTCTTGATGTCTTCTCATTGGCAATATCCATTGCTGTCATATTGCCATAGGTAAGCACAGCAAAATACAATAAGAACAAGATCACATAAACAAGGCCTCGCGCACTATTTAAGTCTTCTTCTGACTTCTGTGGACCATCATCGCCTTCGCCTTGAATCATTACTGTTTCAAAAGCTATTGGCGCATAAATTTGTTCAATTGTAGCCTGGTCAATTCCGGCTGCGTTAGTTGCCATCGCTATTTTAATTTGTTGCATGCTATTTTCCAACTGATTAGCCAACCCTGAAGCAGATACTTGATTCGAATGATAGCTTGCTGCAGGCATGTCATCTTCCATTGTAATATGAAGGGCAGCATTAAATGTACCTGCGGATACTTCTTCCTTTGCTTCTTCAACTGTTCCTTCATAATTAGTTAATTCAATATCACTATCCGTACTCTCCAAATTAGCTACTAATGAATCGAAAATAGTACCTGTGTCATCGATCACGGCTACGCGATCCGCTTCATCCTCACCTGCAAACAATTCCATAATACTCTGAACATTTGCTAATCCAATGATGAATAATAGAATAAGTGCCGTTGTGATCATATATGATTTTGTTTTAAAACGACTCCAATACGTATGAGAAAGTACAATCCAAAACTTATTGTTCATAAGATTCACCTGCTTTTTCAATAAATATATCATTTAGTGAAGGCTCTTCTAATTCAAATCTTCTTATAAATCCTTTACCTTGTATAGCTGTCAAAATATCCTGAGATTTTTCTTCACTTTCAATCTGCAATTTACATCCTTCTGGAAAATCCTTAAATCCAACGACACCAGGTAAATCCTTTAGGAAGTTCAAATCAAAATCTGCATGTATGAATAAGTTCTTTTTACCAAAGGAACGTTTAATTTCTTTTAACGCACCATGCACAACAGGCTTTCCGCGTTGCATAATACACAAATGTTCACATAGCTCTTCGACATGCTCCATTCTATGTGAAGAAAAGACAATAGACGTGCCCTCATTCTTTAAATCCACTACCGCCTGTTTTAACATTTCAACATTCACTGGATCTAAGCCAGAAAAAGGTTCATCCAAGATCAGAAGCTTTGGCTTATGTATGACTGCTGAAATAAATTGGATCTTTTGTTGATTCCCTTTTGATAACTCTTCTACTTTTTTATCAAAGTAATCCTCTACTTTAAATCGTTCTAACCATTTTTTTAACTCTTGTAAAATATCATTCTTTTTCATACCTCGTAACCTTCCGAGGTACACAATTTGATCACTAACTTTTAATTTAGGATATAATCCTCTTTCCTCTGGTAAATAACCGATGTAATTACTTTTACTGTAATCAACCGGCTCATTATTCCATGAAATATCTCCACTTGATTCATCTAACAGACCTAATATCATTCTAAAAGTAGTCGTTTTCCCAGCACCGTTAGCACCTAGAAATCCAAAAATTTGTTGTTCAGGAATTTCTATTGATAATTGGTCGACTGCTGTAAAGCTTCCAAATTTCTTCGTAACATTAGTTAACTTTAATGTCATTGCTAATTCCCCTCCTTATACTGTATCTACGATAACTTTTGTGTAAAAGTTTCAACCTATTCTGTTTATTTATAAAGCACGTGTGAGATTCATGATCTTTCTTCGGACAAAAATAATGGCTACGACAAGTAAAATCACTGAAAAAGCTGGAATGAACAATATCCACTTCATTTCTAATGGTGGATGAATGATAGTAGGCAAATTAAGAATCACAACAACCCAAAGTGCAAGAAACAATGTTTGGATAATCCTTCGATATTTTTGAATATACGAGTTTTGATCAGAATAAAGCTCTTCTGTGTATACTCCATCTTTATGTCCTTTAAAATAATGCCATCCAAGATATGAGGTAACATATTCCCAACCAGCATCTTTATATAAATTCACATAACCAGGAAAATCCTTTATATTTACCTGGTAATCTAATTTATAGAGAAGCTGATTGGGGTATTGCTTTTCAAAGACATAGTAGAACAAGCGATAATGTTTAAATATCCACCCTTGTTCAGCCATTTGACTTAACCACGCTTCTTCACTTTCATCTTGCCAGACGAAAAAAAATTTCCACACACGTTTTTTCATGTTTCCTCACCACCCAGATTCGTAATTACCTGTTTGGTATTAACAAGCAACCTTTTTAATCGTGTATATTCCCCGATTACCACTTGTTCTCCAATAGATGTTAAGACATAGCATTTTCTACGATCCTCTACAGTAGTTTTTTCAATTAGCTTTTGTTTTTCTAATTTACTTAACGCACCATACAAAGTACCTGGTCCTAATCGAACTTCTCCTTCACTCATTTCCTCCACTTTTTGCATTATACCGTAACCATGAAGTGGGTTATGTAATGCTAGTAATATATAATATGTGGTATGAGTTAATGGTAAGTAATCATTTATAATTTTGGGGCTTGTCATATCTAACTCCTTTATATCTCCTATCGATATATCGAACATCAATATATCGCACACCGATATATTATGCGATTCATGGTTATATGTCAATAGCATTTGTAAAAAAGGTACCAAATATCATGGTTTTGAAGTTAACTAATAAGGGTAATGAGAGTTGCATAATTGTTGTGAAATATTTATAAAGGTATTTGTCAGCTAGGTCAACATAATTGAGGCTTACATAAATATATATAGTACAAACATATAACCTAATGATGATTAAGAACTGGAGGTGATTTAGCTATGGATGGGTTTTCATTAACTGTTTTTGAGAAAGATGGAAGTATCTTATTGAATGAATCTTTTGAAGCAAATCACGAAAAGGAAGCAATGGAACTTTGTAAGGACCGATTAGAAGAAACTGGCTATTCGAATCAAACCCATAGGTTTGTTTCTCCAGACGGTAAACTTCTGCTATTTCACCGATAATCGTTTATCAAACATCACCATTAATCAACACTAAAATACATCCTTGTTCTTGGATAGAAGAGATAAAAATGCATTAAAAAACCTTGCTATCCTAAAGTCAAGCAAGGTTTTTTCCTTATTGTTGTTCTTGTGCTCCGTATAATTCTTCAAGCGGCTTTGTGATAATTCGGCTAACATCGTTGATTAACACATTTAATTTTTGCTCTTGTTCCATTAGCTTTGAGATTTGATCATGTTGTTGAACTAATTCCACCACTTTTTTGGCTTTTTCTACTTCTTCCTCTGTAATTTCCATACCTTGCATTTGTTTTTGTTGCAACTCTAATTGCGTATTACGGAAATCATCAAACATTTTTTTCGCTATCTCATCCGCCATTACAGCTTCATATGCTGTTTTTAAATCCTGAAATTCCTGACTCTCTCTTACTGCCTTTTCTAAATCATACGCACTATCATAAATATTTGCCATTTTATATTCCTCCTTCATTAAGTTCACTTCAGACCTACCAACCAACTATAACAAACGTAAAGCACTTATCCAAACGTTAAGACAATAATCCCCTGTATAAATCCAATAATTCCTCCAAGTAGAGCACCTAAATAAGTAATTAAGGTAAATTCTTTTTTGGATATATTAAGCACTAATTCTTCTACGCGTTGAATTGGAAAAGAAGCTACCTCTTTTTCCACAATATCCTCTAATTGAATGCTCGACATAATGACATCCATTCGTTGCATTACTATGCTCAATACTTTTTCAATAATGGTTGGAGTGATTTTGTTAAGCACTACTACTTTTAGAGATTCAAACAATACAGTTATTGGTTTGTTCAACCAAACGTCTAACGGAAGATTTAATGCAATCATACGCCCAACCGTTTTTTTAGTAGCTTCTTCTCCTAATTTATTTTCAATTTCTGAAACTGGTTTATCTAACAACTGCTCTAACTCATTTGCTAAAACATCCTTGATTAACTGCCTTGATTCTTCTGTTCGGATGTATTGTACTAACATTGGCTGGATATTATCAACAAGCGTTTCATTTCCCATAAAAGATGCGATCATATTGCCAAAGAACCCTTTTCCAGCTAGGTATGTTTCGACTAACTCCACCATCTTGTTTCTAGCCTCATCACTTGAAACAAAGTCAATCAGTTTCTCTTGCGCATACCCGGACAGTTTGTCTACTCCTTTATTTGCCTTACTAATCCATTCTTCATCTAGTAGCGAACGGATTGATTTATGCCTGTTCTGTTCCATAATTCTTTCATAATAACTTTCAGACCAAGTTGCGACCTTTTGTCTTAAATTTTCTTCCTCTAGATTCACCCCAAAACCTTCGAGCATTTCCTTTACACTTGCCTCGGAGGAAAGCATCTGTTCTACTTCACTTTTTGACCATGTTATTAATTGTTGTCTAAAAGCTTCTTGATTTAACCTTTTCTTCATTCCTTCCGCAGTCAATAAGTGCTCTACTACTGTTTTGCCTAGTTGTTTCGCAAGCTCATCTCTTCTTTTCGGAATCAAGCCTGGAGTGAAAGGAACCTTCCATTTCCCTATATATTTTGGTTCATATGGCCGAAATAACATCTTTATCGCCAAGGAGTTTGTTACCCCCCCAATAATTGCTCCAATTACGATCATCATGCTAATAATAAAAATTGCTGACATTTTCAATCGCCTCTCTCTTTCTTCTGTTCAGTAGTTACAAACATCTAATAAATTTTACCGATCAATAAGGACTAGTCATGAGTTTACATTATGTATCATATATATTCTATAAATTACAAGAAGGAGGGACAAGTAATCAATACATTTACTTTTGATGTTACCTTTTATCCTGGAAAAAAGAAACGAATGATTGTCCCACAACAGTATTATAAACATTTCCATTCGATTAACACCATTGATTATGGACCATATAAGACGACCGTTGAATGCTTAGCTCATCAGAAAAATAACCATACAATTTACATATCTTCTCCGTTAAAATCAACAATAAATTTATCATCAAACAAACAGCTAAGCCTCTATGTTCATGGGAATACTTGCGTTATTCCACTTACATTCGGTGTTTTTCTTGCTGGGTTTCAAAAAGATCAATTCCCGCTCGGGAACCGTACAAAACTATTTGAACAGATGAGTAAGGCTGGAGAGAAATTGGGTTTTCAAACGATTTTCTTTGGCTACCAACATGTTTTACAAAACAAAAGGAAAATAAACGGTTTCTACTTTCAACATAATGAATGGAAGCGAGACATATTTGATTTTCCAACTGTTGTCTACAATCGAATTCCGAACAGAAAAATTGAGCACCACCCTGAAGTAATGCAAGTAATGGAGATTATTCGTCTTGAAGCCACAATCTTTAACGATTCTTTTTTTAACAAATGGGAAATATATGATAATTTAATGAAAAACCCTAGTTGTTCTTACCTTTTACCAGATACAATATTACACCCATCCAAACAAAAAGTAATGCAACTATTAACACATCACCCAATCTATATAAAACCAATTCACGGTAGTCGCGGTGACGGAATTGTAAAATGTCAGAAATTAAGTACCGGAGAAATAGAATGTCATTTTTATCAAAATGATAAACCAAAAATTAATCGTTATACAGATGAGGAAAGTCTGTTTACACAACTATTTCCTAATGGTCTAAAAGGCTATGTTGTGCAAGAAGAGATTCCGTTACTCAAGAAGGGCAAAAGCGCTATTGACTTTCGTGTGCATACGAATAAAAATCATAAAAATAGTTGGGAAGTAACTTTAATTGGGGCTAAATTTGCCGGTAAAGGAAGTCTAACTACACATGTACAACGTGGTGGAAGCATTCATGTCGTCGAAGAATTGTTTCCTAAAAGTCAAGCAGATCGAATGACTTCAAAGCTTGCCAAAACCGCAGTACACCTAGCAAATGCCATTGAGAAAAGTATTTTCCATCCCATCGGTGAAATAGGCTTTGATTTAGGAATGGATCAGGAAGGAAAAGTATGGTTGTTCGAAGCAAATGCGAAGCCCGGATTCAGTATTTTTGATCACCCAAGGCTAGAAATAAAAGCAAGTGAGGTCTTTTCTCACCTCTACAAATATGCATTTTACCTTCATAACATGAGGTTAAATAAGGCACTGTAACGCATGACTTACCTTCTTTCTGTAAAAACTAAAGAAGAAGGGAGGCTTCGCTATGGATAAAAAGAAAAAGTATGATCAAGACCCTTATGAAGATCGAAAAGAGCATGAATTAGATGTAGATCGTATGATTAGTGAAGGTATGGCTGGGGGTACAACTTACTCTATTCATGGCCGCATGCAAATTGAACAAGCGAGAGAATTACCTGAAGAGGATGAACCATTCCCTGAGGAAAGTTAAATTCTTTACTCTTTTCCAACATATAAAGACTAACGCATATTTTTTCATTTGTGCGTTAGTCTTTTTTATTTAGGTTGCAATTGCAAATATCCTCTAATTCATTTAGGCTTTGTTATAATAGAGAAAATGTAAAGAAAGAGGAAACGTCATGATTGAAAAACTAAGACAAGTTTTCCCCTCACTTGTAGAGGAAAACCCTGACAAAAGTGTCGATCCACAGCAATATTTATGGTTTAGTACAAACGATAATAAAGTTATCGGCATTCTTGAAGAAGAGACCAATGAAAAGGATAAGATACTACTCGAAAGTTTTTTAACTCCTTATAATTTTCATCAACCGCCAGTCACAAGCCGAGAAGAACAATGGATAAAAGTATTGTTTCATAATGATTCATCTATTGATCTCAGTAACGATCAAAGCTTACATTATCGGTTTGTCTATTTTTCCTTATCGGATGATATGATGGATCCAACTTCATTCACTGAAGCTATACATGGGTTATTTCCTAGTCGTGTACCGATTATTTGGGAAAATTCACATGAAGGTGTCATAATAGAAGAATATAAATACTCTGGGGACGAATTGGTTTCTTACCATGATATTATTGATGTTTTAATGAGTGACTTTTACATGAAGGTTCATATCTATATCGGACCATATATCAATAATATAGCATTGGCTCAAAAGTACTATAACTGGGTTAAGCAATGCTATCACAAAGTAATTCGATATGACAAAAGAGCGGTAATTCATTATGTGCAAGCAGTCCCATACTTAATTTTAGAACCCTTAGATGAACAAGCAGTTTCTAATTTAATTGAATCCGTTTTTCAGGAAACGCTTCAGGAAGAAGAACTTCTACAAACGATTCAAATATTTTTAGAATGTAATTCTAATGCTACATTAGCTGCCAAAAAATTATTTATGCATCGCAATAGCCTTCAATACCGAGTTGATAAATTCATTGAAAAAACAGGGATTGATGTGAAGCAATTCGAAGGTGCTCTTTCTGTGTATCTCACACTGTTGCTTAAGAATAAGTACTAAACCTGACTATTTCAGCCATATTTCTTGTTTCTTTCTAAATGGAACTTAAAACTAAAATCAACATTATGTAAGCGTGCACAAACTAGACTGTTAATTTTGTGCACTCTTGCCATTTACCTGTCCATCATAATTGGGTAAACTAAACACAGGTTAAATAAAACGTTTTCAAAAACGGGAGGTAATTTAAAATGGCAGAAATAACACTAAAAAATATTGATAAGATTTATGACAATAGTACAGATAAAGCGGTAGATAACTTTAATCTTGAAATCAAAGATAAAGAGTTTATCGTATTCGTAGGTCCATCTGGTTGTGGTAAATCAACAACGCTTCGTATGATCGCTGGTCTTGAAGAAATTACAGATGGTGAATTCTATATTGACGATACTTTAATGAACGATGTTGCTCCTAAAGATCGTGACATCGCAATGGTATTCCAGAACTACGCACTATACCCACACATGAACGTTTATGACAACATGGCATTCGGGTTAAAGTTACGTAAATTCAAAAAAGACGAAATCAAAAAGCGTGTAGATAACGCTGCAAGGATTCTAGGTCTTGAAGCTTACTTAGATCGTAAACCAAAAGCACTTTCTGGTGGTCAACGTCAGCGTGTTGCTTTAGGACGTGCAATTGTACGTGATGCAAAAGTATTCTTAATGGATGAACCTTTATCTAACTTGGATGCAAAGCTACGTGGTCAAATGCGTGCGGAAATTCAAAAGTTACACCAACGCCTGCAAACAACTACAATTTACGTTACACACGACCAAACAGAAGCGATGACAATGGCAACTCGTCTAGTTGTTATGAAAGACGGTGTAATCCAACAAGTAGGTGCTCCTAAAGAAGTATATGATAAGCCAAACAACATTTTCGTTGCTGGATTTATCGGTGCACCATCGATGAACTTCTTCACTGGTGAATTAACAGATGGTAAAATTCAGTGTGGGGAAACTTCTATTGATATTCCAGAAGGTAAAATGAAAGTGTTACGTGACCAAGGTTATGTTGGAAAAGAAGTTGTTCTAGGTGTACGTCCAGAGGATATGCACGATGAGCCAGTATTTATCGATGCAAACCCGGGATCAAAAATCAACGCTGAAATTGACGTAGCAGAATTAATGGGCTCTGAGTCATACCTATATTCTAAGTTCAACGATCAAGATTTCATTGCGCGTGTTGATTCTAGAACAGACATTAAAGGCGGAGAATCAATTGAGTTAGCATTTGATATGCATAAAGCTCATTTCTTCGATAAAGATTCAGAACAAGCAATTAGATAATAAAAAAGGAAGGCTACAAGTATTTACTTGTAGCCTTTTTACATGCTTGTTACTCTCTAACTTCTTTTATGGATATATCCAATTCTTCACCGCAAGACGGGCAAGCATATAAATGCACACAAGTATGTTGATTTGTGGACTCCTCATCACCATCTATTAGCTTTGTGCCCTCATATTCTAAGTAAGCGATATAATCCCCCATAAAGTCAACCAACCTCCCCTGATGATCCATCGAATGTTGGCACTTTGGACATGTTTGTGTCACTGCAGTTAGTCCATTACATACTGGGCATACGTACATTTGTATAACCTCTCTTCCAAGCCTAATACTTATTATTAGGTTTCTCTTTCTTTTCATACCTACCCATAACAAAAATTGGCTTTCGTCTGTAAATTTTTTCATATATACGAATAAAAGGGAAGTTTTGGTTGATTATATACTTATAATGAACACAAAGTTTGTCACATGAAGAAGGATGCTTAGAAAATCTACAAAAAGGAGACACCTTCACAGGTGCCTCCTGGCCATTCAGATATTTAGTTTTGGTTATTACTGTTGTTGACCGCCGAATTGTTGTTCAGCAGTTTGTACTAGACGCTTTGTAATTTCGCCACCTACAGAACCGTTAGCACGAGAAGTTGTATCTGCACCTAAGTTAACACCAAATTCTTGTGCAATCTCATACTTCATTTGATCCAATGCTTGTTGTACGCCAGGTACTACTAGTTGGTTTGAACTGTTGTTTTGTGCCATGATTAAATTCGCCTCCTATAGATTTTATAATAATTTATTTGGTAATATCTGATTCACATCTTACTTATTACTTAATTTGACCGCCAAATTGTTGTTCAGCAGTTTGTACTAGACGCTTCGTGATTTCGCCACCTACAGAACCGTTAGCACGAGAAGTTGTATCTGCACCTAAGTTAACACCAAACTCTTGTGCAATCTCATACTTCATTTGGTCTAATGCTTGTTGTACGCCAGGTACTACTAGTTGATTTGAATTGTTGCTTTGTGCCATGACTTCTTCACCTCCTGTATTTGTTAAGTTAACCAGATTTTCAAGAACTTATGAGTCTTTTTTACTGGTAATTTCTTACTAAGTGGTGAAATTACTAAGACACTTGCTCTATTATCTCGTTTGACCACCAAATTGTTGTTCAGCAGTTTGAACTAGTCGTTTAGTGATCTCGCCACCAACAGAACCGTTAGCACGAGAAGTTGTGTCAGCTCCAAGATTCACGCCAAATTCTTGTGCAATCTCATACTTCATTTGGTCTAGTGCTTGTTCTACACCAGGTACTAGCAATTGATTTGAATTGTTGTTGCTTGGCATGTCTTATCACCTCCTGTACTCAGTATTGTGAGCAGGTAATTCTTATTTTATGAGTATTTTTTTCGTGGGAAAATATAGAAAAAGCTCGACAACCTTTTATGACGGTTGTCGAGCTATATATCTTTTATAAAAATTACTTTGGATATGTCATTTCTTTTGGATTTATATAGGAATCAAATTGTTCACCCGTAAGTAGCCCTGTTGCAATAGCTGCTTCTTTTAAAGTAGAATTCTCTTCAAAAGCTTTTTTAGCTATCTTTGCTGCATTCTCATAACCAATGTGTGGATTAAGTGCAGTAACCAACATTAAAGAATCATTTAAATTCTTTTCGATGTTCTCGTAGTTTGGTTCTAAGCCTTGTACACATCGCTCATCAAAGGAAAGCATGCTGTCAGCTAATAATTGAGCGGATTGAATAAAGTTATATGCAATGACAGGTTTAAAGACATTTAATTCAAAGTTTCCTTGGCTAGCCGCAAAACCAATCGTTGCATCATTACCCATAACTTGTGCTACAACCATTGTTACTGCTTCACTTTGAGTAGGATTTACTTTTCCAGGCATGATTGAGCTACCAGGTTCATTTGCAGGAATATTAATCTCTCCAATTCCACAACGAGGTCCACTCGCTAACCAACGCACATCATTAGCAATCTTCATTAGATCTGCCGCAAGTGCTTTTAGTGCACCATGTGCATAGACCAACTCATCATGACTTGTTAAAGCATGAAATTTATTTGGTGCCGTAACAAACGCTTTATTTGTTGTTTCAGATATTTTTTTTGCAACTCTTTCAGAGAACTCTGGATGTGCATTTAAACCTGTTCCTACTGCCGTACCACCAAGAGCAAGCTCTCTTACATAGGAAAGACTTTGATTAATCATTTGCTCCGTCTTTTCAAGCATACGATGCCACCCACTGATTTCTTGACCTAATGTAAGTGGCGTAGCGTCTTGTAGGTGTGTTCTTCCTATTTTAACTATATCTTTAAACGCTTCCATTTTTTCTTTTAATGTATTTTTTAGCGTTCCCAGTGCAGGTAAAACCGTATCCTCTAATTTAATAACGGCTGCAATATGCATGGCTGTTGGATACGTGTCATTTGAACTTTGTGACTTGTTAACATCATCATTTGGATGTAGTGTAAGTGAACTATTTTGTTCTTTTAGCCACGCATTACCAACAAACGCAATGACCTCATTCACATTCATATTTGACTGTGTTCCACTTCCGGTCTGCCAAACAACCAATGGAAAATGATCTACTAGTTCACCAGCAATAATCTGATCTGCTGCATATGTAATCGCTCTTGCTTTTTCTTCTTCCATTAATCCTAATTCACTATTTACAATAGCTGCACTCTTTTTCAATATAGCAAAGCCATCAATAATTTCTTTAGGCATTAATTCTTCACCAATCGGAAAGTTTTGTTTACTTCTTTGCGTTTGAGCACCCCAATATTTATCTGCTTGTACCTTTATTTCCCCTAGCGTATCTTTTTCAATACGAAAGTCCATGTTGATTCCTCCCTAAAGTTTTATATCCCTTTTCTATTGTATCAAATTTTCACAAAAACATATAAATGGAAACTACTAAAAATTTTGGTAATTATAAAAATTTCAAATTTATCACATGACGACATGCTATAATAAGGTTACCTTCTAAGGAGAGGAGAATAAAGCACAATTTTATTCTTTCTCACATGTATCTTGAAGTAGGTTTTCGATCTCTATCTAATTAGAGGTCTTTTTTTGTGTGTACTTTAGAAAAACTCGCATTCGCTTACATTGTTTCAGCCGAAAGACTTACTAGCTAAAATTTATACTTCGTAACGTAAAATAAAGGAGGAACACAATTCTTCTATACCTGAAGTATTGTGTTCCTCTTTCTGATTAATAACCGAAACCAAAATATTCTTCTAGCGTAATGGATCTTTCATATATTTCTTGAGCTATTTCTGTTCCTACGTATCGCAAATGCCATGGCTCATATGCGTAACCAGTTATATCACTTTTCCCCTCAGGATAACGAATAATAAAACCAAATTGGTGCGCGTTTTCAGCTAACCAACTACCCTCATTCGTTTGTTTAAACGATTGTTCCAAGGCGAATGCAACTTCTGCAGTCGTTACATCCATCGCAAGGCCAGTTTGATGCTCGCTTGTTCCTGGTTTAGCTGAAAATTGGTCTGCATGAGCTTGTCCATTCGTATTAACATTATGTTCATAAATGGTTTTTTGACGTTCATATGAACGATAGCCAGATGCTGCAACAAGCGCTAGTCCTTCTTCTTCTGCAGCCTGAAATAGTTGTTCAAGTGCAGTAGCAGCTTCCTGTCTCATTTGTTTTTTTGGTAGGTTCTCATCAAAGTAGAATGGCACATTTGGCACGACAAGGTTTTTAGGATTCCAACCATCTGGTAATTTGCGTTGCTTATTAACAAAAACTTCAATACTATCTGGGTTATCAACGACTGTTAACCCATTATTTGTCGTTTCATTGTTATTTTCATTCGTTTCTTGATTTGTTGTTTCAGTCTCTTCCTCTTTATCTGTTTCTTCTTGTTGTTGCTCTTCCGGTTGGTCCACTTGTTCCTGTTCGTTTACTTCCATTTCTTCTTTATCGTCAACACTAGCTTGTTTGTTTTTGACTTCATTCATTGATTGTTCATCCTGTTGACAGCCAAAAAGCACAACACTTATTAAAATAAAGACTAATAAATGCATAAATCTCCTCATAATATCCCTTCATTTCTGCATTATTTATAGAATGTTCCCCTTTAAAACTATAACATATTTTAGGTTTTTCAGTAGATTAAACATCTATTATTCAATAATTTCCAATTCACTTATATTTCATTTAAGGTTCAAAAACCGAAAAAATCCTTGCCATATTGACAAGGATTTTTAAAAATTAATGCTCCCAAGAGTACAATTGATACTTCTTACTAAGTTTTAAAAACTTTTCTTTGTCGTTTGAGTCAATACTTTCATTGATCTCTTCTTCTAAGCGTGCCTTATTCCAGTTAAAACATAATTCATCAAGTATTAATTTTGATGCAAGCTTAATTTCATAGGAAATTTCTCTCTTTGCTGCGATCCTAGATACCTTCTTTACACTAAAAACCTTTAACTTGTAACTTACCTTATGCTTTTTCATGGAACACGCCCCCTTGTTCCTTTTTTCTATTATCCTAGATTTTGCAACTTTTTGCAATGATTTTTCTGTAATTTTCTGAATATTTATATAAGACAATTCCCAATAGATCTAATTGTTAAACACCATTAACAAAATTCTTGCTAACTTTATGTTAGATAAGACGAGCCCCATTAGGCAGATGATCTCTTTTAAATTTATGTAAAAAACCTGAATATCCACCGTAAAGGTGTTAATCAGGTTTTTTTATTTCAAATTTATTAAATAAGGAACTAGACGACTGGCTTCCCCCTCCTTGGGGTTTAATTGTCCTAAATGCTAATAGTCCTGCTATAAAAGCTAGTGCCGCAAAAGTTACGACCATCCAAATTAAATTTGTCTTCATAAACAATGCAGTCGCAGGTGGGCCTGCAGCCACACCCATATACCTTGCAGAACTATAAATACATGTAATAGTTCCTCTTACTGCTTTACTGATACTTTCTGTTATTAAGGCGTCCAAACAAGGAAGACTTACCCCAATCCCTACTCCACAGATCAAGAAAACGATTAGAAGATACACAAATTGTTCAGAGAATTGAACCGCAATTACAGCACCAGTAGACAACATAATCCCAAAAAAAGTGATCCATTTCATTTTCACTAAATTATCTTTAATCACTTTTCCAGTAATATACGACGCCAAGCATAATGCAGCTAACGGACCAGCCAAATAAAATCCTTTTTTAACTCCATCTATCTTATACGTGTCCTCAAGAACACTGGAAAGATAAAAAAGTACACCAAACAAAATGAACATTAAAATGGCCCCAATTATAAAAACTGCAAATAACCAACTTCCATGTTTGTGAAAAGCTTTTTTTGTATTTAACCAAAAGTCATGAAGTTTAGGCCCTTTTTTGTCGTTCTTTGGTTTTTTAACTAATAATAGGACTAATATCGCCGAGAACAAACAAAATATAGGAATAGATAAGAATGGTAAATACCAGATAAACCCTGCTAATAACGCACCAAGAATCGGACTTAATACCTTTCCAAATGTATTAGCAGTTTCCACTAATCCTAAAGTAGAGCTTACATCTTTTTCTCGCTTAAACATATCACCGACAAGTGGCAATACAATAGGTGCTGTACCGGACACCCCTACACCTTGCAGTACACGGCCAAGTAATATGATCGGATAAGCACTATCCAGTTTCCATGCTGCATACCAGGAGATAAGTCCGCCGATACCAGATAAAAGTAACGATGGAATAATAACAACTTTTCTTCCATAACGATCAGACAAGAATCCCGCCAATGGTATTAAAAAGATAGCGACAATCGAATAAACAGTAATAATAAGGCTAGATTGAAACTTTGAAATATCTAACTCCTTTTCCATTAAAGGAAGGACTGGTATTAACATGGAATTTCCTAAAGTCATGATTAATGGAATAGACGCCAATGACACAATAGCCCATCGCTTTTCATGTATTTCATCTTGCTGCTTTCCTGTGTTTTTGGAGTCAAGAGTAGAAGTCATTTATAAAATCCTTTCTAAGTAGTCGTCCCTAATATTGTCCTAAATTTTATATATTTCATTCTACAAATTTAAATAAATTACTATTTCCTTCATCTTATCTTGACTATATTCTGTTGAATTGAGCTTCTATGAAAAAAAACATTCTTAACGTATAAAAACCCACCATGAGGTGAGTTTTTTAGTCCTACCCATTAACGATTTTCTTTGTAATTTCCAAAGTCCTTCTAGCTTGGTGTTTGACAGCTTTTTCAACATTTTCGACCATGTTGCCATCTTGATCAACGGTAACACTTACACCATAAGGATTTCCTCCAGCTGCGAAAAGCTCCTGGTTCGTATATCCTGGTGCTGCAATGATTGCCCCCCAGTGGAACATAGAAGTATATAAATGAAGGATGGTTGCTTCTTGTCCACCGTGTGGATTCTGTGCAGAAGACATTGCACTAACTACTTTATTTACAGTTTTCCCTTGTGCCCACAGTCCACCCGCAGTATCCATAAATTGTTTTACTTGTGCTGGCACATTTCCAAATCGCGTAGGAACGCTAAAAATTATTCCATCAGCCCATTCTAAATCATCCATCGATGCTTCAGGAACATCTTTCGTTTCTTCATAATGTTTTTTCCATGCCGGATTTTGAGCAATAGCTTCTTCAGGTGCCAATTCCTTGATTTTTCGAACTTTTACTTCAGCCCCTGATTCCTGCAACGCTTCTTCTGCCCATTTCGATAGTTGATAATTTGTTCCTGTTGAACTGTAGTAAAATATTGCAATATTAGTCATTGTATATTCTCCTTTCTAACACAGATAGTATAAACAACAGGAAATAATTTCATTCAATTTTTCTGAAATGAAATTGCCGAAACATCGTAAAGTTTTTCGTATTGCTTCCGTTATCTTGCACAAAATGAATGTATTAGTAATTACATTTAAATTTAGCTTAGGGAAAGTTCGTTGCGCACTAGCAATTTAAATTGATTAAAGCATTTATGTTTCTCTAGACCCATCCAATTATTGTTTGATAAGCTAAACATGCTAGGAAGAAGAAGCGGAGGCATTTAGATGAGCCAATATGATAACTTAAAAAAAGGGGAACGTGGAGCTTGGATTAGTATTTTTGCTTACCTTTCGCTTGCATCCATTAAACTGTTTGTGGCTTATATCGGAAGCTCAGAAGCCCTTCGTGCAGACGGTCTTAACAACACAACAGATGTCGTAGCATCTGTTGCTGTATTAATCGGCTTGCGTATCTCCAGAAAACCTCCAGACGAGGATCACCATTACGGTCATTTTCGCGCTGAAACGATCGCATCTTTAATAGCTGCATTTATCATGGTCAGTGTTGGCCTGCAGGTTATATTCGGTACAATTCAATCTATTATCGCAAATAACTATATCAAACCTGATATGCTAACGGGTTGGACAGCCTTGGGTGCGGCTTTTGTTATGTTATTTGTTTACCGATACAATTTGAACCTATCCAAAAAAATAAAAAGTAGTTCGCTATATGCAGCTGCCCAAGATAATCGTTCAGATGCACTTGTAAGTTTAGGTGCATTTATTGGGATTACCGGAGCCCAATTCGGTTTATTTTGGCTAGATCCTATAGCAGGCTTAGCTGTTGGAATTATCATATGTAAAACTGCATGGGAAATCTTTCGAGACGCAAGTCACACGTTAACAGATGGATTTGATGAAGCTGAGTTAGCAGAGATAAAATCGAGTATTGCAAAGCACCCGGAAGTGGAAGAAGTAAAAGATGTAAAAGGACGGTTACATGGAAATCAAACCTTAGTAGAGGTTACCATTTATGTGGATCCTGAACTCACTGTTCAAGAAAGCCATGATATAACAGAAAATATTGAATCGTTACTTGATGAAAAACATGATGTACCACATGCACACATCCATATTGAACCATACACACCCGAAGCGGGTAATAAGAAATAGCTATTTTAATAATAGGCACGAATTGATCCCAATAAGGACTTTTCCGCTTTATGTATAGAAGGGAGAGCGCATTTATTCCGTGTTTGGGCGCATATGTGTCGTGAGTTAGATCTCAAGGTCAGGCGCATAACGTATTACCATTTTTTCTCCACATTTTATAAAAAATAGCCTAAAAAAAAAGACATGCGCTAATTAATGCGCACGTCTTTTTTCATTCAAATCGCTTCAATAATGCGTCTATGCTTTCCCAACCAAAAGCGGTTTCTTGATAAGTTCCTTTCCCAATTGTAGTCTCTTCTTCTTCTATTTGTTTTGCACCATGATCGATGTAGAACTTACTTGATGGGTTTTGCGTAAGTACCCATACAAGAAGTGACTTGTACTCTAGTTCATTCATCTCTTTAGCAAATGCTTCAAGCATCATTGCTCCGAGACCTTTACGTTGAAAAGCATCTAATAAATAGATAGCGTAAATCTCCCCATCGTATCCAAATCTTTTGGTTCTTTCTTTTCCTCCAGAAATAAATCCAACAATTTGATTATGCTGGTCCAGAACAACCAAAGCTACTTGACCATGCATAGGCATGCTCAATACGGTTTCCCACAATGTTTTTCTATTTTCATAAGTAATATTAGACATATCTTTTTCGTTAATCAATTCAGAATAGGTAGACTTCCAGCTTTTTACGTGAATATCAGCAATCTTCTCAGCATCTTCTAACTTTGCTTTTCTAATTTGATACATGAATAGCGCCCCCTATTTAAATGGAAATAACTACAAAGTAGTTAACAAAAATACTGTAGCAATCGCCCCAATCACTACTAAAATAATATTCAATCCCAAAAAGGCCAGTAAAATTGCTACTATACCACCTAGTAAACCAATATGTGGTTGATCGGGCTTTACAGTTAAAATACCTGGGAAGATAAGTGCACCTAAGGCAGCATAAGGAATTGCTTGGAGCCATTTATTCATCCAGTTAGGAAAATTAACTTTGTCGACAATATATGCCGGAACAAAACGTGGAATCATTGTTACCAATGCCATTCCTACGATAATAAGTAGCATCATACCTTTTCCTCCTTAAGCACATAGATCCCAACTAGTCCACCAATTACAGTTCCAATGACGATTGCCCAACCTTGTGCAACAAATTGGCTGAAAATATAATTAATTAACATAGCAATAATTGCAATAAGCCCCATTCTTACTTCTTTTTTCACGGAAGGTACTAATAACCCAATAAACATCGCATATAAAGCTACTCCCATACTTTGACTTAAAGTCTCTGGGATAATGTCTCCAAGCAACCCACCGACACAAGAACCAATTACCCAAGAAAGGTAAGCGGTAAGCATTAATGCAGCATAAAAATATGTACCATTTTCTTGTTTTGCTTTATCTCCATGCAGAGATGCAACAGAAAAGGATTCATCGGTTAAACCTAATGAGAGTGGTACCTTCCACTTCAAGTCTATTCCCCTTAACCTATTCATAAATGATAAGCTCATAACAAAGTGACGAAAATTCAAAACAAAGGTTGCCACGATAATTTCAATCGCACCTGTTCCAAGTGCAATCATGCCCGCCCCCATAAATTGGGCTGCACCTGCATATACTAAAACACTCATCATCGTTAATTCAAAAATGGATAATCCTGCTTGTTTTGCTAATACTCCATATGCAATCGCTATTGGTAAATAGCCAAGCATAATAGGAATTCCTGTCGTTATACCCCGTTGAATTTGTGTTACTTTAGTAGAGGGGGTTCCCTCTATAACCTTTGTTGTCATCTTTCAAAAATTCCCCTTCTTCATAACCTAACCAAATCTTTATCCGTGAATCAAAACATAGTAAAAAATAGACAGATAAAATCACATGTGACTACCCATAAGCTTAAACATCATCTTGATTTGTTAGGATAATCGGTCCATCTTTAGTAATAACAATTGTATGTTCAAATTGTGCTGAACGACTACCATCTATAGTTCTTGCCGTCCAATTATTTGCGTCCATTTTACTCTTCCAATCACCTTCGTTAAGCATTGGCTCAATTGTAACTACCATACCTTCTTTTAAACGTACACCTTTACCAGCCTCTCCAAAATGAGGGATATGTGGTGCTTCATGAATAGTTGGTCCTATTCCATGTCCTGTAAAGTCACGAACAACAGCGTATCCCTCTGCTTCCGCATATTGTTGGATTGCATGACCAATATCACCAATCCGATTTCCCACCTTCGCTTGTTCGATACCCTTATACAAAGATGTTTTCGTTACATCTAAGAATTGTTTTGTTTTTTCATCAGCTTCTCCTACTACATACGTCCAAGCAGAATCAGCTAATCCACCATTAAGGTTTACAACCATATCAATTGTAACAATATCGCCAGCAACAAGTTTTTCATCTCTTGGAAAACCATGGCAGATCTCATCATTTATAGATGCGCAAGTTGCGTAGGGATAGTCATTATACCCTTTTTGTTCAGGGGTCGCCCCATTTTTAGATAAATATTCTTCTACAAACGAATCAATTTGCTTCGTTGTTATACCTGGCTTTATTAATTTTGCAATTTCTTTATGGCAGGACGCTAGAAGTGCACCAGCTTTTTGCATTAGTTGAATTTCTCTTGTACTTTTTCGCGTAATCATTACAGTAACTCCCTTTCTAACTATATGTACATTATTATTCGTTACATAAATAGTAACTTGCTTTTTACTTTCATCATTTTATCATATTTTCTATGATACCACGTTAGACTTAGAAACATTAAATAGATGAATCCGCTTTGTGGAAAAAAACAGGGATAAAGAGTTAAAAAGGATAGAAAGAAGCAAATCTCTTTCTATCCTTCACAACTATTAATTAATATGCACCATATCCTCCGACAAAAGAAGCTCCTACAATGATCAATAGGATAAATAATACTACGATTAACGCAAACCCAGTTCCATATTCTGCACTCATGAAAAAACCTCCTTTATTTATTCCACTTATAGACTATGTTCTCAAGTCCTTTTTGGAAGGGAATAAAATAAAAATAGGTAAATACCTAGAAAACATTTTCCACTAGGCTACTTTGTAAGCAGTAATGCTTTCATAGCGTCGGACTTGAAGTAAAATGCGTCGTAACGCTAAAATACTCAATTTTAGGTGGCATACCTTAATGCGGCCAAGCTTGATTCTGACTCTGAATGGCAGTCGCACGTTATTGATGTCCGAATCAGTGGGAGATTCTGACTCTGAATGGCAGTCACGCGTTATTGATGTCCGAA
>NZ_JAOALK010000030.1 GCF_025154055.1 Aquibacillus koreensis | reverse complement strand
CGGGAACAGCGCGAGCCGAAGATCCACTCAGGAGCGTACTTTGCGACTGAGTTAGCTGAGGCCGTGCCCGCAAGAGGAATCTGAACTTAGAAAAATCCAGGTTCTGGGATTTTTCGTGATTCCTCCGCGGAAAGGGAGCCAATTTCACTCGAGGAGCGGGTGGGTTAGTTACGTCGCATTTTCTATCAAATCTGGCTTTTAGAAGGAAGATTGTTATGTAGCATTGATTCTCTTATCCTCAATTGACCTTGTACATATAATTTAGACCTTGAATATTCTAAAGAACCTTGTATTCTAAGATGTCATAAAAAAAGGCATTAGAGAAAGAATCTCCAATACCTCATGTTTCTTTTATAATGGTGTCTTATTAGGGACACCTGGTTTTCTAGGGAACTTTTTCGGAGTTTTTCTTTTTTTATGAATTACTGCGATATTTCTTTCTCCATTTTCTTCAGGAAGCTCAAAAGTGTACACATTTTCTACTTTTCCACCTAAAAGCTCTAACGCATCTGTTGAATCACGTAACTCTTCTTTCAAGTTAGGCCCTTTCATCGCAATGAAATTTCCATTCACTTTACATAAAGGTAAGCATAATTCACTTAAAACAGACATTCTTGCAACTGCTCGTGCAGTAACGACATCAAATTTTTCACGGAATTTATCATTTTTACCGAATAATTCAGCACGGTCATGATAAAAGGATACACCTGTTAGTTCCAGTTCATTAGCTAAATGATTAAGAAAAGTAATCCGCTTCTGCAAAGAATCTACGATCGTCACCTTTATATGTGGAAAACAGATTTTCAATGGAATACTTGGAAAACCTGCTCCTGCACCAACATCGCATAGGTGCATATCTTGCTTGAAATCATAATAAAAAGCCGCTGTAATGGAATCAAAGAAATGTTTTAAGTACACTTCTTCTTTATCTGTTATAGCCGTTAGATTCATTTTTTCATTCCACTCTACTAATGTATGAAGGTATTGTTCAAATTGATGCATTTGTTTTTCCGATAAATCAATTCCTTTATCCTTCAACATGTCGCGAAAGGTATCAACGTTCATAAAAATAAGTCCTTTCTTTTATTGGTTATTAGAAACCTTAGCTATTTTCCCTTGTTCAATATATACAAGTAATATAGAAACATCTGCAGGATTTACCCCAGATATACGTGAAGCTTGACCTACGGACAGCGGTCTTACTTTCTTAAGCTTTTCTTTTGCTTCAGTTGCAATTCCACTAATATCATCATAGTCAAGATTCTCAGGGATTAATTTATTTTCCATTTTCAACATTCGTTCTACTTGTTGATTAGATTTTACAATATAACCTTCATATTTAATTTGAATCTCCACTTGTTCTTTTACATCCCATGCCAACTGTTGTTCTGCAGGCGATACTTTTTCAATCATTAAATAGTTCATTTCAGGACGCTTTAATAAATCGGCTGCTCTAATCGCTTCTTTTAATGCAGTTCCGCCGGCATCAGCAATAATTTGTTGAAGTTCTTCCGTTGGTTTTAACATTTCTTTTTCGAGACGGCTTTTTTCTTGTTTGATTAACTCTTGTTTTTCAGCAAAATTATGATAACGCTCTTCAGATATTAAACCTAACTCATAACCAAGTTCTGTTAAACGTAAGTCTGCATTATCATGTCGAAGTAATAAACGGTATTCCGCTCTTGACGTTAACAAACGATATGGTTCATTTGTACCCTTTGTAACTAAATCATCAATAAGCACACCAATGTAACCTTGTGAACGATCCATGATAAAGGAGTCTTTTCCTAATGCTTTAGAAGCAGCGTTTATACCTGCCATTAAACCTTGACCAGCAGCCTCTTCATAACCAGAAGTTCCATTAATTTGTCCTGCAGTAAATAAACCAGGAATATTTTTCACTTCTAATGTAGGCCATAATTGTGTTGGTACAACAGAATCGTATTCAATTGCATATCCCGCTCTCATCATTTCAGCGTTCTCTAGACCAGCAATCGTACGTAGCATATCCCGTTGAACAAATTCCGGTAAAGAAGTGGATAGTCCTTGAACGTAAACTTCTTCTGTATTTCTTCCCTCTGGCTCTAAGAAAATTTGATGGCGCGGTTTATCATGAAAACGAACTACTTTATCTTCAATAGAAGGACAATATCTCGGGCCAGTCCCTTTAATCATCCCAGAATACATTGCAGATAAACCAAGATTTTCATCAATGATCTTATGCGTAAACTCATTTGTGTACGTTAACCAGCACGGAATTTGATCAAGTATTTCTTCCGTCGTTTCATAAGAAAAATGTCTCGGATTGTCATCACCTGGTTGAATTTCTGTTTTAGAAAAATCAATCGTATGACTATTCACACGTGGAGGTGTTCCTGTTTTAAAACGAACGAGTTCAAATCCTAGTTCCTCTAGATTTTCAGAAAGCTTGACAGATGCTCGTTGGTTATTCGGACCACTTTCATACGAAAGATCACCAATAATAACACGGCCACGCATAAATGTACCAGTAGTAATAACCACTGATTCTGCATGGTAAGCAGCTTTTGTTTCTGTAATTACTCCCTTACATACACCATCCTCTACGATTAACTTTTCTACCATCGCTTGACGTAATGTAAGATTTTTTTCATTCTCTAAAATACGTTTCATTTCTTGAATATATAACGGTTTATCGGCTTGCGCTCTTAGTGCACGTACAGCTGGACCTTTCCCCGTGTTCAACATACGCATTTGAATATACGTTTTATCGATTACTCTCCCCATCAATCCACCAAGGGCATCTATTTCTCTAACAACGATTCCTTTCGCCGGTCCACCAATCGATGGATTACATGGCATAAAGGCAACCATATCTAAATTTAACGATAACATTAGTGTCTTTGCCCCGCGCTTCGCAGCTGCATAGGCCGCTTCACAACCGGCGTGCCCTGCACCAATGACAATAACATCGTAATGTCCAGCATCATATGTCATAATTGCCGTCTCTCCTTTTTCTACAAATCAAATTCCCCGTTATTTTCCTAAACAGAATTGTGAAAATAACTGGTCTATTAGGCTTTCATGAACAGCGTCACCAATTATTTCTCCAAGTAGCTCCCAAGTTCTAGTAACATCAATCTGTACTAAATCGATTGGCATTCCTTCTTCTATTCCATGCATTGCATCGCTTAAGGATTGTAGCGATTGTTTTAACAATTGAATATGTCTTACATTCGATACATACGTTAAATCTCCAACATCCAATTCACCTTCAAAAAATGTATCTGCAATCGCCTGTTCTAACTCATCAATCCCTTTTTCTTCAATTAACGCAGTTGTGATAACCTTCTGATTTTCAGCTAATTGTTTTACTTTATCTAGATCTATTTTTTGATCCAAATCTGTTTTATTAACAATAACAATTACTTCTAAACCTTCAACGGCTTGGAATAGAAGGATGTCTTCTTCCGTTAATTCACTATTATTATTTAAAACAAGAAGTATAAGATCCGATTCTTTTAAAACTTGCCTTGACCGTTCTACACCAATTCTTTCTACGATGTCCTCTGTTTCACGAATTCCAGCTGTGTCTACTAAACGAAGTGGTACACCTCTAATATTGACATATTCTTCAATAACATCTCTCGTCGTACCAGGTATATCCGTGACAATTGCTTTATTTTCTTGCACGAGTGCATTAAGTAAGGATGACTTACCTACATTCGGTCTACCTATAATAGCCGTCGCTAAACCTTCTCTTAATATTTTACCCTGCTTTGCCATTTCTAACAGACGCTCAATCTCGCTATACACATGTCTCGTTTTTTCAATTAGCATTTGATGAGACATTTCTTCGACGTCATCATACTCTGGATAATCAATATTAACCTCAACATGTGCAACAGTCTCTAATAGCTCTTGTCTAAGACGTGCGATTAAATTAGACAATCTTCCATCCATTTGCTTTAGAGCTACATTCATCGCCTTATCTGTTTTAGCACGGATTAAATCCATAACCGCTTCTGCTTGCGATAAATCAATTCGACCATTTAGAAATGCTCTTTTGGTAAACTCACCTGGCTCGGCCATTCTTGCACCTTGATATAATACCAATTCTAACAAACGGTTCACCGAAGCTAATCCACCATGACAATTTATTTCAACTACATCTTCACGCGTGAATGTTCTTGGTCCCTTCATAACAGTCACCATTACTTCTTCCGCTACTTCATTTGTACTTGGATCAATAATCTTTCCATAATGAATCGTATGCGAATCCACACTGGTTAAACTTACACCTTGAAATAATCCATTCGCTATTTCTGTCGCTTCTGGACCACTCAATCTTACAATTGCTATTGCACCTTCTCCAATTGGAGTCGATATGGCTGCGATTGTATCTGCCTCCACATTTTCACCCCCTACATTATTCACTAACATTTATATATATTACGTTATTTTTCAATACAGTCACTAACTTATAACAATACCACAAGCCCACTATATTTGAAAAGATATCCACATCTTTTTTATAAAAATATTCATCATTAGCTTATCCACATGTGAATAAAGTAAAACAACAAAAGATTAAACTCCTTTTCACCACACCTCAATTTTATCCACAATGTGAATAATGCATATTATCCATATACTGCGCAGCAATTCCTCGACCCGCTTCACAAGTGAAATTGGCTCCCTTTCCGAGGAGGAATCAGCTAACTCAGGAGCAAAGTGCGCTCCTGAGTGGATCTTCGGCTCGTGCTGTTCCCGCAGGAGTGTTTTCTAATTTTTGGTGTAAGCCCAAACTACTGTAAGTAAAGTACAATTAGTTCTTCCTCTTAAAGCTGGATGTAACGTGGACTCCATTAGGCTAGTGGAGGAAATACACGGAGACGTGGGACAGCAAAGACGTTGAGACCCCACAGAGAGCGAACTTTGCGAGCGAGGAGGCTCAGCGCGAGCCCACGGAAAGCGAAGTGTATTTCCGGAACGGTAAAGCAGTAGTGTAATTTCTAGTGTTGCATAGTATGGATCTACTGATCAGTAAAAAACACAAAAAAATAAGCCTCTTGTTTAAGAGACTTAATTGATACTACATTATGAAGGTTTGATTACCACATGTCTGTTTGGTTCATTTCCATGTGAGTATGTTTTTATTTTTGAGTTATTTTGTAACGTGGTATGAATCACTTTTCTTTCATAAGAAGGCATAGGTTCTAGCGAAACTTCACGTCTTGTTCGAACTGATTTATCGGCTAAACGATGTGCTAGCTGCGTTAACGTTTCTACACGACGTTTTCTATACCCTTCTGCATCCACGATTACCGTGTAATATTGATCAGAGCTTTTATTTAAGAAAAGATGTACTAAATACTGAATTGCATTTAGCGTTTGTCCTCTTTTTCCAATTAAAATAGCAATTTTTTCGCCAGAAAGCTCAAAGGTAATCTCGTTACTATTTGTCGTTGTTTCAACAGAAATCTCTACTCCAAGCTGACTAGTTATTGATTTCAAATACTTTTCAGCCCGAGCAACAATATTTTCTGCTATAGATACCTTTACAATTGCTGGTTTTGATCCAAATAAACCTAAAATACCTTTTTTACCTTCATCGATAATTTCTACATTCACTTGGTCCGCCGAGGTGTTTAACTGCTTTAATGCTGATTGGACCGCATCTTCAACTGTTTGTCCAGAAGCAGTTACCTGTTTCACTTTTTGTTTCCTCCCGACTGTGCATCTTTTGCCATCATAGGATTTCTAACAAGTAAAGTTTGAGCTACCATAAATAAGTTACCTACTACCCAATAAAGTGCTAACGCTGATGGGAAGAAGAATGCTGCTACACCAATCATAACTGGCATCATGTATAACATCATTGTCATTTGAGGCATCATTTGATTTTGTGTAGATGATGTTCCAGCCATCATAATCTTTTGCTGCAAGAATGTAAAAGCAGCTGCAAGTATCGGTAGAATATAATCTACTTCGCCCAATTGGAACCATAAGAAACTGTGTTCTTTAATCTCTGCAGTTCGCATGATTGCATGATAGAATGCAATCAAGATTGGCATTTGTACAATTACTGGCAAACACCCAGCAAGTGGATTAACACCATTTTTTTGGAATAGCTCCATCGTTTCTTGTTGCAGTTTTTGTTGTGTTTTCGCATCTTTAGAGCTATATTTTTCTCTAATTTCCTGAAGTTGTGGTTGAATTGCTTGCATCGCTTTGGAGCTTCTTAATTGTTTAATATTTAACGGTAACAAAACTAAACGAATAAGAACAGTTACCAATACGATCGATAGACCGTAATCTTCACCAAACATTTCTGCAGTATAAGTAATTAACCAGGATAATGGATATACAAAGTATTGATTCCATATCCCTGTACTTTCATTGGTTATTTCCTGATCTACTTCTGTACAGCCTGCAAGTAGAGCTACAACTCCAAACAAGGCCACCGCTAGTAAGACCTTTTTACGCATTGTTTTCCTCCTTACTAAACTCTCACTATGTACAAACATACTGATATTTTAACATTTTCTATAACCTTGGTTCTATAACATTTAATAATTACTTTTGTAAGTTTATAAAATATAAGCAACATTTACGATTGTAGGAGCTTAGATTTGGACAACACATGCATTAAACTCTTTTTCACTTGATGAAAGTCCATATCTCGTATTGGTTTTCTCGCAATGATTATAAAATCATATTGATTAGACACTTGTCCATCAAGTTCCAAGAAAGCTTGTCTTAGATAACGCTTTACTTGATTACGAACAACAGCATTCCCAATCTTTTTACTAACAGATAAGCCTACTCGAAAATGTTTTTGCTCATCTTTTTTTAAAAAATAGAGTACCAACTGACGATTAGCAAAAGAATTACCTTTTTTAAATACCAATTGGAACTCTTCATTTTTTTTTAGACGATAAGCCTTTTTCATGGAATGATACCCTCCATATCACAATTAACTATAAAGTATATAGCTAATTGGTAATCGCCTTTTTATGCACGCAAACTACAAAGAGCTATTACTAATGTATACGATCTATTTGCAGTTTACCTTTTTAAGATTGATTATATCCTAATTCTAACAATCTTTTGCTAGAAAAAAGACCACTACTTATTGCAGTGGCCTATGCAGATAATACCTTTCTTCCTTTTTGACGACGACGAGCAATAACTTTGCGGCCGTTTTTAGAACTCATACGTGCACGGAAACCGTGAACTTTTTTACGTTTGCGATTATTTGGTTGAAATGTGCGTTTCATCTATGTTACACCTCCCTGAGGAATTAAAATCAAATGTAAAAGACATTCCAATTTATTATACGGAGTCTAACTACGCTCTGTCAACTCCATTTAACATTTGATTCATTAATTCATCTTGTTAATATTTTCTTATTTAAGGAAAAAACCATTCTTCTGCATTTTAACCTCTATTTTACGTACCGAATTTAGAACTACTACATCATATATCTTACTTGCATCATTATGAATTAAATCACTAAGATACACAACCAATTATTTATAAATGGATATAATTTATATTTCCAATCTATTATGTAATAAATATTCACCTGCTACATCTACGAAGATTTTGGCAACTATGAAATTATTATGCCTATTAACTAAGTTCAAATCATTTAAACGGCTACCCACTCCCTTATTTCACATGATTCCAATGATTTCATTGGCCATTTATTAAAATAACGTACTGTATAGCCGCTCAGATTTAAAAATGTCCTAAAAAAGGAGAATAAGGTCCCCCATAGCCGCATAGATATCTAATGTGATTATGCTTTCTAAAACAACTAAACAATACACATTGAGATCCAGGCATTAATAATACATTTGCAATAAAAAAGTTACTTAAGCATTAATACCTTTCTCCCTGCATATACTTTTATCTACATATAAAGATTCATTATGTTAGCACGGATTTGAATATTACTTTAATAACTCTGGCTATAAATTTCATTCACCTATTCCGTTATTAGCTATTTCCATATAAAAGCGTATGAGTATTTTTATCTCATACGCTCTACTCCTTCTATTTTTCTTAAAACTACACATTTAACACTTATCCACACACCCTGTTTACGACATTTTCACAAATTTCGACTATCCACATCAGTTATCGACAAGAAAATCACAAAATATAGTGATGTGGATAATAAATGTCTACAACCTGTAGCGTTTGTGGATAAGTGTCGAAAAACCATTGCGTTTACTGGATTTTTTTGATATTATATTTGTGTTTTAACAGTTGAAAACTTATTCCACTAAATAGGCTTATCCACAATCTGTGGATATCATGTGGACATTTACACACAACTATGTATACAATCTTATTAACAACCTTGTGGAAAACAAAAACAAATCGATTCCTGCCTAATGACATCAACTTTTTTTATCCACAGACTTTATATCTGAATATGATACCTTTCGATCTTTCATCATAGCTATTTCTGAAAGATTGCGAGAGGTTTTTTATTTCCCAAAGTCATTACAGCGAAAGGGGTGACAATTTGATGGAAAATATTCAAGAACTTTGGACAAGTACACTCCAAACGATTCAAGATAAAATCAGTAAACCAAGTTATGATACATGGTTAAAGAATACAATTGCAGATAGTATTGAGAATGATACGTTAATCGTATCCGCTCCAAACGAATTCGCACGAGATTGGTTAGAAAGTCGATATACCGATCTTATTTCTGATGCCTTATTTGAAGTGACTGGTGCTAAACTTAGAACTAAATTTGTTATTCCAGAAATTGAGAACACAGTAGATGATGTAAAACCTGCCGTTAAAAAAGTGAATGATGTGAAGCAACAAGACAATGGTGAATCTCCAAAATCTATGTTAAATGCGAAGTACACTTTTGATACGTTTGTTATTGGATCTGGTAATCGGTTTGCACATGCAGCATCACTTGCTGTTGCGGAAGCACCTGCAAAAGCATATAATCCATTGTTTATTTATGGTGGTGTCGGATTAGGTAAAACGCACTTAATGCATGCAATTGGACATTATGTATTAGATCATAATCCAAATGCCAAAGTCGTTTATTTGTCATCTGAAAAATTCACAAATGAATTTATTAATTCTATTCGTGATAATAAAGCTGTCAATTTTAGAAATAAATATCGTAATGTAGATGTCTTATTAATTGATGATATTCAATTCTTAGCTGGAAAAGAACAAACACAAGAAGAATTTTTCCATACGTTTAATACATTACATGAAGAAAGTAAACAAATCGTAATCTCTAGTGATCGACCACCTAAAGAAATCCCTACACTAGAGGATCGTTTGCGTTCTCGGTTTGAATGGGGTTTAATCACAGACATAACACCGCCAGACTTAGAAACTAGAATTGCAATCTTAAGGAAAAAAGCAAAGGCAGAAGGTCTAGATATACCAAATGAGGTTATGCTATACATTGCAAATCAAATTGATACAAATATTCGTGAACTAGAAGGTGCACTTATTCGTGTCGTTGCTTATTCTTCCCTTATTAACACGGATGTAGATGCCTCTTTGGCTGCAGAAGCGCTTAAGGATATCATTCCTAGCTCCAAGCCAAGAGTCATAACCATACAAGGGATACAAGAAGTTATTGGAGAAAAATATAATGTAAAGCTAGAGGAATTTGTAGCAAAAAAACGAACAAAATCAATCGCTTTTCCTCGACAAATAGCTATGTATTTATCGAGAGAATTAACGGATTTCTCCCTACCTAAAATTGGAGAAGAATTCGGCGGGCGAGATCATACAACTGTCATTCATGCACATGAAAAAATATCGAAAATGATCAGCACAGATCAACTATTACAAAAAGAAATTGAAGAAATCAAAGAACGTCTAAAATCTATTTAATTATATACATGTGTATAACGTGAATAACTGGATCAAACTTATTAACAGTCTATCCACATGTGGATAGACTTTATTAACTGGGTAATTTTCCACTTATCCACATAATCACAGGCCCTATTACTATTACTACTAAATTTATATTAATAATAATATATAATATAACTTCCACTAGGAGGATTTATTTGTATGAAATTTATAATTCAACGTGATCAATTAATGGACAGTGTTCAAGATGTCATGAAAGCTATTTCATCTCGAACAACAATTCCTATATTAACCGGTATTAAACTAGAAGCTCACGCAGATGGAGTAAAATTAACTGGTAGTGACTCTGATATTTCTATTGAATCATTTATTCCAAAAGAAGAAGAAGGAATTGTTTATATTGAACAAATCGAACCTGGTAGTATCGTAATACAAGCGAAATACTTCCCAGATATTGTTCGAAAACTTCCACAGAATACAGTAGAAATTGAAGCAGATGAACATTTAAAAGTAACCATACGTTCGGGTAACTCTGAGTTTCATCTAAATGGTCAAGATGCTGATGAATATCCTCAATTACCTAAATTGCATACAGAAGATAGTTTTGAATTACCTACTGATTTATTAAAAAACCTAATAAAACAAACGGTATTTGCAGTATCTACTGTTGAAACTAGACCTATTTTAACTGGTGTAAATATGAAAGTTGCTAACAAAGAGTTAGATTTTGTAGCTACGGATAGTCATCGACTAGCTTCTAGAAAAATTCCTTTAACCGAAGAAACAGAAAATATTGCTTTTTCTAGCGTAGTTATCCCAGGAAAAAGTTTAATTGAATTAAACAAGATCCTTGAAGATACACAGGAAAATGTAGAGATCAGTGTAACGGAGAATCAGATATTATTTAGAACGAAAAATTTATACTTTTTATCTAGACTTTTAGATGGAAATTATCCTGAAACTTCGCGTCTAATTCCGGATCAAAGTAAAACAATTGTTTATGGAAATACAAAAGAATTATTACAATCTATTGATCGTGCTTCCCTTTTAGCTAAAGAGAATAGAAATAATGTCGTTCGTTTTCAAACAAAGACGGACAACCAGTTAGAAATTAGTAGTAACTCTCCTGAAGTAGGAAATGTTGTCGAAGAAGTGACAGCAAAATCAATTGATGGAGAAGAATTAAAAATTTCATTTAGTGCTAAATATATGATGGATGCTTTAAAAGCAATTGAAAGTGATCAAGTTAAAATAGAATTTACAGGAGCAATGCGTCCATTTATCATAAGACCAATTGATAATGACCAAGTATTGCAGTTAATCTTACCTGTAAGAACATACTAAAGCATAAAAACTCTTATTGTAACGAAGTCACGATAAGAGTTTTTATCTGTTATAACACAGAATTTAAGTATATATACCTAGGACTATTGAACTTAATCCCTCTGCACTTTTCTTAAAGCAAAATGTTTAGTAAAATAGATAGAAGGTTAACAAAACGAAACGTTTTCAAATACGGTGTTTTTTCACACTTAAATAAATAAGGTGGGTTATATGAACGAAGAAATTGCAATAAAAACCGAGTATATTCAATTAGGTCAATTTCTAAAGCTAGCCAATGTTATAGATAGCGGTGGCATGGTAAAAATGTTTCTAGCTGAGTATGAAGTTTTCGTAAATGGCGATTTGGAAAACAGAAGAGGCAGAAAGCTTTATCCTGGTGATCAAGTAGAAATCGAAAATTTCAATACTTTTATTGTTACAAAAGAGACGTGACCCTAGCATCTGTTTATATAAGCTAAGCCATCCTGAGATTTTTTAATTAGCTCTCTTATAGAAGTAGAAAGGGAATTATGATGCATATTCACGATTTAACCCTTACCAATTATAGAAACTACGATCAACTACATTTACAATTTGATGATAAGATCAATGTTATTATTGGAGAGAATGCACAAGGTAAAACAAACCTAATGGAATCCATCTATGTTTTAGCTTTTTCAAAGTCACATCGTACACCAAGAGATAAAGAATTAATCCAATGGGACAAAGAATATGCTAAAATAGTAGGTAGCGTATATAAAAGAAAGCGTTCCTTTCCATTAGAAATTCAAATGACTACCAAAGGTAAAAAGGCAAAACTAAATCATATAGAGCAAAGGCGTCTTAGTGATTATATTGGGGCTATTAATGTAGTTATGTTTGCTCCAGAAGACTTAAACCTTGTAAAAGGAAGTCCTCAAATACGAAGACGTTTTATTGACATGGAAATTGGGCAGATACAACCCATCTATATATATCATTTAGGTCAATATCTAAAGATATTAAAACAACGAAATCATTTATTAAAAGATTTTCGTCGTAACTTACATGCTGACCGTACAATGTTACGAGTCCTTACAGACCAACTTGTCGAGCATGCAGCTATTATTGTTGAGAAACGCTTTACATTTTTAAAATTATTAAGAAAATGGGCAACGCCAATCCATGAAGGCATAAGTAGAGGGTTGGAAAGCCTAGAAATATTGTATAATGCCTCGTTAGATGTATCAGAAGGCGATAATAGGGAAAAAATAACAAGTATATATAAACAAAAGTTTGAAGACGTGGAAGAAAAAGAAATTGAACGAGGTAGTACACTAGTTGGCCCTCATCGAGATGATCTAATTTTCTATGTGAACGGTAAAGATGTCCAAACATATGGGTCACAAGGACAGCAACGAACAACGGCTCTATCATTAAAATTAGCGGAGATTGAGCTCATTCATAACGAGGTAGGCGAATATCCAATTTTGTTACTTGATGATGTATTAAGTGAATTAGATGATTATAGACAATCCCATCTCTTACATACGATACAAGGAAAAGTACAAACATTTGTGTCTACAACAAGTGTAGATGGTATTAATCATGAAGCACTAGCGAAAGCCGAGCTTTTTAAGGTGAAAGATGGAGCAATTATGAAGTAATTCAAAAAAACTATACGAATAATGTTAACAACAGATAGAATGTACAATTTATCTTTCGTTGTACGATAAGAAAGGATAATTTTATTTAGCTAAGAAGTAGAATTATCTACCAAGTATCAGAAAATCTAACACATTCAATGAAGAACGAGCGAATGCGAGTTTTCTAATTTATCTTAGTATAAAGCAGAATGGGGGATGGAAATGTTTATTCATATAGGTAACGATAATGTCATTCGTTCAGATGATGTTATAGCTATTATTGATAATAATCTTGTGTCATCTTCAACAATTAATGAGCAAATGTTATTTAATCAAAAAAAAGATAAAAAGGTAGTAGATCCAGAACAAGATATTGCGAAATCAGTAGTCATTACAAAGGAGTTTATTTACTACAGTCCCCTTTCTGTTTTAACACTTAAAAAACGTGCAAGTATGATTTCCACAATAAGCAAGCTAGAGGATTATTCAGAAGCTTTTGAAGAAATGGAAGAGTAAGTTCTTATTTCATAGAAAATATATCCTCATAAAAAAAGTGTAGGTGAGTGAATTGGCAATGGAAGAAAAACTATCAAATGAACAAGTCTATGATGAAAATCAGATACAGGTTTTAGAAGGTCTAGAGGCAGTTCGGAAAAGACCTGGTATGTATATAGGTTCTACCAATGAAAAAGGGCTTCACCATCTTGTATGGGAAATTGTAGATAATAGTATCGATGAAGCATTAGCAGGATACTGTGACCATATTCAAGTCATTATTGAGAAAGATAATAGTATTACAGTTACAGATAATGGACGTGGAATCCCAGTTGGTATTCAGGAAAAAACGGGTAGACCAGCTGTTGAAGTTATCATGACTGTTCTCCATGCAGGTGGTAAGTTTGGTGGCGGTGGATATAAAGTTTCTGGTGGTCTTCACGGTGTTGGTGCATCGGTTGTAAATGCACTTTCAACAGAACTAGAAGTTTTTGTTCATCGAGATGGCAATGTACATTACCAGGCATTTAGCCGTGGTGTACCAAATGAAGACTTAAAGATTATTGGTGAGGCAGATGACACAGGAACACGTACGCACTTTACACCTGATCCTGAGATATTCAAAGAAACAAGAACATACAACTATGAAACATTATCCAATCGTTTGAGAGAGTTGGCATTCTTAAATAAAGGCCTATCTATATCAATTGAGGATAAGCGTACGGATAAAGAACCAGAGACTTTCTTTTATGAAGGCGGTATTCGTTCGTATGTGGAACATATAAATCGTACGAAAGAAGTATTACACGAACCTTTCTATGCTGAAAAAGAAGAAGATAACATAAATGTGGAAGTTGCGCTTCAATACAATGATGGTTTTGCAAGCAATATTTATTCCTTTGCCAATAACATCAACACATATGAAGGTGGAACACACGAATCTGGATTTAAAACAGGTTTGACAAGAGTTATTAACGACTATGCTCGTAAAAATAACCTATTCAAAGAAAATGATCCAAATTTAACTGGTGATGATGTAAGAGAAGGATTAACAGCGATTATCTCTATTAAACATCCAGACCCGCAATTTGAGGGACAAACAAAAACAAAGCTTGGGAATAGTGAAGCTAGAACAATTACGGATTCGGCGTTCAGTGAGTTATTTTCAAAATTCTTGTTTGAAAACCCAGATACAGCAAGAATTGTTGTCGATAAAGGGTTAATGGCGTCACGAGCACGTATAGCTGCTAAAAAAGCACGTGAGTTAACGAGAAGAAAAGGCGCTTTAGAAATTTCAAGTTTACCTGGTAAATTAGCAGATTGTTCATCAAGAGATGCGACGAAAAGTGAACTGTATATTGTTGAGGGTGACTCGGCTGGTGGTTCTGCTAAACAGGGACGAGACCGACATTTCCAAGCGATTTTACCATTACGAGGAAAGATCCTAAACGTAGAAAAAGCACGGCTAGATAAAATTTTATCCAACAATGAAATTAGAACCATGATCACTGCATTAGGTACTGGGATTGGTGAAGATTTCGATATTAGTAAAACACGTTATCATAAAGTCGTTATTATGACCGATGCCGACGTTGACGGAGCTCATATTAGAACATTATTATTAACGTTCTTTTATCGATTTATGCGTCCTTTAATTGATTATGGCTATATCTATATTGCCCAACCACCATTGTATAAAATACAACAAGGAAAAGCTGTTCATTATGCCTATAATGAAAAAGAGATGGAACGGATCTTGGGTGAGTTATCGAAACTTCCTAAACCAGGTTTGCAGCGTTATAAAGGTTTGGGAGAGATGAATGCAGAACAACTTTGGGAAACAACGATGGATCCAGAAAATAGAACGCTTTTACAAGTGAAATTGGAAGATGCGATGGATGCCGATCAAGTGTTTGACATGTTAATGGGGGATAAGGTTGAACCAAGAAGAAACTTTATCCAGGATAACGCTGTTTATGTTAAAAACTTAGATATATAAAAAAAGGTAGCTTACACATATAAAGCGAGACAGTTGTCATGAGAGATTGCCTAGTTGATCTCTCTTCCTCATTTTGATAGGGAGGTAATTTTATGGTGGATAATCCACGTCCACAGGTAGAAGAAATAAATATTGGCCAGGAAATGCGTACATCGTTTTTAGATTACGCAATGAGTGTTATTGTAGCCCGTGCTTTACCAGATGTTAGAGATGGTATGAAACCAGTACACCGAAGAATTCTTTATGCAATGAACGATCTTGGGATACAAGCGGACAAGTCCTATAAGAAATCCGCACGTATTGTTGGGGATGTTCTAGGTAAATACCACCCACACGGTGATTCATCCGTATATGAAGCAATGGTTAGAATGGCGCAGGATTTTAGTTACCGCTATATGCTTGTTGATGGTCATGGTAACTTTGGATCTGTTGATGGTGACCCAGCTGCAGCGATGCGTTATACGGAAGCACGTATGTCCAAAATATCTATGGAACTACTTCGTGACATTAATAAAGATACAATTGATTACCAGGATAACTATGATGGGTCTGAGCGAGAACCGAAAGTATTGCCTGCACGTTTTCCTAACCTACTAGTAAATGGAGCATCTGGGATAGCTGTAGGTATGGCTACGAATATACCTCCACATCAATTGGGAGAAACAATTGATGCAATTTTAGCAGTGAGTAAAAATCCAGATATCACGATCGATGAATTAATGGAAGAGCACATATATGGTCCGGATTTTCCTACTGCTGGACAAATCCTAGGAAGAAGCGGAATTCGCAAAGCATTCGAAACAGGAAGAGGTTCTATTACGATTCGTGCGAAGGTAGAGATTGAAGAGCATAACAATGGAAAATCTACCATTCTTGTTAGCGAATTACCTTACCAAGTAAATAAAGCGAAATTAATTGAGAAAATTGCTGACTTAGCCCGTGATAAGAAGATTGAGGGTATTACGGATTTACGTGACGAATCTGATAGAAATGGTATGCGTATTGTTATTGAACTGCGTCGTGATGCCAATGCAAATGTCGTATTAAATAATTTGTATAAACAAACATCACTACAAACATCTTTTGGTGTAAATATGCTTGCGTTAGTAGATGGACAACCAAAAGTATTAAATCTAAAACAATGTCTTGTTCACTACTTAGATCACCAAAAAGTGGTTATTAAGCGCAGAACAGCATTTGAGTTAAGAAAAGCAGAAGCAAGAGCACACATTTTAGAAGGACTACGTATTGCCTTAGATCATATTGATGAAATCATTACGCTAATCAGACAATCAAACACAGCTGAAATTGCTAGAGAAGGTTTAATCAGTCGCTTTGAACTTTCAGAAAAGCAAGCACAAGCAATCCTTGATATGCGTTTACAACGTTTAACTGGATTAGAGCGAGAAAAGATTGAAGATGAATATCAAGAGTTACTAAAGTTAATTGCAGAATTAAAAGCAGTTTTAGCAGATGAAGAAAGAGTATTAGAAATTATTAGAGAAGAATTAACAGAGATTAAAGATCGTTTTAACGATGAGAGACGTACAGAAATCGTTATCGGAGGAGCAGACTTCTTTGAAGATGAAGATTTGATTCCTGAAGAGAATATCGTTATTACCTTAACACAAAAAGGTTATATTAAACGTCTTCCTTCATCCACTTATCGTGTACAACGAAGAGGTGGTCGAGGTATTCAAGGAATGGGAACAAATGATGATGACTTTGTAGAACATCTTGTATCTTGTTCCACACATGACACGGTCTTATTCTTCTCCAATAAAGGAAAAGTATATAAGGCCAAAGGATACGAAGTCCCTGAATTCAGTCGAACTGCCAAGGGTATTCCGATTATAAATATGCTTGAAGTGGAAAAAGACGAATGGATTAATGCAGTCATTACAGTTAATGAGTTTAAAGATGATTGGTATTTATTCTTTACTACAAAGCATGGTATATCCAAACGAACTACACTTTCTCAGTTTGCTAACATAAGAAAAGGTGGATTAATAGCCTTAAACCTTCGTGATGATGATGAATTGATATCTGTACGTTTAACAGATGGTACGAAGCATATCATGATTGGAACGCAAAATGGCTACTTAATACGTTTTGAAGAAGATCAAATTCGTTCTATGGGTCGTACTGCTGCCGGGGTAAAGGGTATTTCCTTACGTGGTGACGATCGCGTTGTTTCTATGGAAATTATTGAAGATGGTTACCATGTATTAAACGTTACAGAGAATGGCTATGGAAAACGTACGCCAGCGGAAGATTATCGAATTACCAACCGTGGGGGTAAAGGTATCTTAACAAGTAACGTAACAGATAAAACTGGTAAAATTGTAGCAGTTAAGGCAGTAACTGGTGAAGAAGATATTATGATTATGACTGTTTCTGGTGTCCTTATCCGTATGCCAGTAGAAGGTATATCAGTCACTGGTAGAAATACGCAAGGTGTCCGCCTCATTCGAATTCAAGAAGAGGAAAGAGTTGCTACAGTTGCTAGAGTTGAAACAGAACCAGAGGAATTAGCTGAAGTTATCGAAGGAGATATAAATCAAGAAGTAATAGATCTAGATCCAGATCCAGAACAGCCGACTGAAGGCGAAGAATAATAGATAAAATAATTCTCTACTTTGCATGTTGAAGTAGAGAATTGTTACATAAAATCCGGCTTATTAGAAAATAGGGGTGGGGTTAGGATGTGGGTACATCCCAAGCAATTAGTTCCAGGTTGTAAAGTAGTTAACGATGTAATGGGGAAAACGAATAACCCGATATTACCTAAGAATACAGTTATACAAGATGAGCATATTCAAGTGTTACAAAGTTTCTTAGTACCGAATGTGGAAGTTTCTCCACGCTTGGCTCATGGTGCTCCTTTTATTCCAAAAGAACTATCGGAAGAAGAGAGAGAAATAACAGTTTCCATAAAGAGAATTAACAAAACGCCAATGACCTTTGAGGAACAATATGTAAAGGCTGTAGAACGTTACAAATATTTATTTCATCACTGGCAAAGTGGAACAGGTATAGATATAAATAAAGTAAGAGAATTCATCGTACCACTGCTAGAACGGGTAGATGAGGTTGGTTTGGACTTATTTTTGCTTCATAAATATGCGTCAAAAGAGGATTATTTCTATCATCATGGCATTGCTATCAGTCTTATATCAGGGTTTATTGCAAAGAAGCGAGGATATAAGAAAGAATGGATTCAAGTAGGATTAGCAGGTATGCTTGCTGATAGCGGAATGGCGAAAATAAGTACGTCACTCTTTAACAAAACAGGTCCTTTAGTATTACCTGAATATGAAGAGATAAAAAAACATCCAACGTTTTCTTATCGTTTAGTTGAAAAGATACCATCCCTTACAACTGGTGCAAAATTAGCTATTCTTCAACATCATGAACGGATTGATGGAAGTGGATACCCATTAGGTGTGGACAAGCGTAAAATTCACCCTTATGCCTCCATTATTGCAATTAGTGACACGTATCATGCGATGACATCAGAACGTGTTTATCAACCGAAACAATCTCCATATAAAGTTATAGAAGAAATGATCCATGATCAATTTAATAAATATGACCATGAAGTGCTACATGAATTTATTAAAAGCCTGGCAAACTTTTCTACAGGAACGAAAGTGTTGCTTTCCAATAAAACAAAAGCGGAAATTGTATTTGTTGATCCCAAGCACCTTACGCGTCCTATGGTTAAAATTGATGGTAGTAATGAAATTGTATCGTTGCAAAACAAGCCGAGTATTTATATTGAGGAAATTTTAGCAGAATAAACTAATTAAAAGGACTGAAGCCTATGCAATCAGTCCTTTTTTTTGCTCTTTTCACGAGTAGTATTACTATTGAAATTGCGGAATTGATGGAAAATGCGTCGTAACTAAAAATGATAATGTTGCTCTATCGTTCCGGAAATACACTTCGCTTTCCGCGGGCTCGCGTTGAGCCTCCTCGCTCGCAAAGAACGCTCACTGTGGGGTCTCACCGTCTTCGCTGTTCCCGCAGGAGTTATCATGAACGAAACTAGCCCCTTATCGTAGAAACGTGGGTTAATTTGGTAATACTGCTTACTAATGAGAAATACCAAATCAGAGCCA
>NZ_JAOALK010000029.1 GCF_025154055.1 Aquibacillus koreensis | reverse complement strand
GCTCGAAGAATACTTACCGTTGGTAAGAACACGGCTGAATTCTACGAGATTTCTCAATATCAAAAAACAGAAGAATTTATAGAGAAATATAAAAATAGAGCTTCTATTGAAGGAAAGAATGCAGAGCTCAAAAGGTTTCATGGCCTATCCCGAGCGAGGGGATATGGTCTATTAAGTGTGTCTAAACAGTCTAAGTTAGCTGCAATAGCAGCAAATATTAAGAGAATAGCAGCGATAGTATCCGCCTAATAAGGGTGGATTTCAATGAAAAATCGGTCATTGGAAGGAATGACCGATTTTTTTAAACTGCTTTTCACTTCACTTTTGATATCTTCACAAAAACACCCTACTTTTTCACTGGTCTCGAACCGTCCCTGTGTTTACATCTGGAAAGCTCGATCATCTATTCAAAAAAATGATATAGTGATAGTAAAGATATCCAATAAAATCCGTGCTAAGGTTGGAAATTGTCTGGATGGTTGTGATAGAATATATTTTTTCTGTTAAACTTCCATTCTATTTTGTATTAAAAACATCCATAGTTAAAAATGTAATAAAGTAGGTGCATGTGATGAGTAATCAACTTGAAAAAAATATGTTAAAAGCGTTAACAGGTTTAAATGACTTGAGTAGAAAAGAGAAGGAAAAACGGGAGCAAAAACGTTGGGCTACGCTGAATGTTCCTTTTTCGCTTGATGAAGTCCTAAGTAAGTACACGAAACATGAGTTGGATACAATACGAAAAAAATTAGATATAAAGAATGCTAGTAGCTTAAAAAAGGCAGACTTAGCTGCATTGCTAGTAGAAAGGATACCTGCATATCTAACTGACATCCAACATTTGTGGGATAACGAACGTTTCCAGTTGTTACGGAACATTGCAAACAATGGTGGGCAAATGCCTACTCCAAACTTAGAAGCGAAACAGATGGAATATTTCAAGAATACTGGTTTAATTTTTACAGGTACTAGTGATAATGAAAAAATTCTTGCTTTGCCTGATGAGTTAGTCGAGTCTGTTTTATCGATGAAAAACGATTTGAATGTACGGGCTCGTATTAGTCGGAATACAGAGTGGATTACATTAACGTATGGTCTTTTATATTACTATGGAACATTAAATTCAAATCAGATGATCGACTTGCTAGAAAAGTACACAAAGGAACCGATCGATTATAGAGATTACACGCGCGTCATCTCTGATGCTAATGACTATCGCAAGGAAATCAAAATTGATATGGATGGTTTTTCTAATATCCGTGTAGTTGATCCAAAAGAAGTAAAAAAAGAACACCGAATGAGAAAGAACGTAGATTTTTATCCGTTTACGAAACAACAACTGCTCGCAGCTGGAGAACCTGGATTTGTAGATCGAAACAAAAGCTATCAACAAGTAGTTTCCTTCTTCACTGCCAACTTTGAAATGAGTAGGGACGAAGCGGATCATACCGTAGAAGAAATCGTCTATGCTACTAGAATTGGTCATGGTCCGAACGAAGTCATGACCTATCTATCGAACATCATAGAATTTGATGATATGGATACAATTCAATCCATCATGGATCAGGTTGTTGTTTTGATGAATAACACGAAGCAATGGTTCCTTAAAGGATATGCGCCGTTAGAGTTAGGGGAGAAGAAGAAAGAAGATTCACCGCCACCGCCAGAGGCTACTAAACCTAGCAGTAAAAAGGTAGTGAAAATAGGCAGAAACGAGCCGTGTCCATGTGGTAGTGGCAAGAAATATAAGAAGTGTTGTGGGAGATAAAAATCTTTCAGTTCCTGTCACCATCCCGAAAACTTCAAAAGTGTCCATTGATGGGTGGTGACAGGAATTACTTAATGCGTCACCTTTTTTTCGTCTTTCCTTTTTTCTAGTTTCAATGCTATAAAAAAGTAAATACCAATGCATAATGGGACCACTATTCCGGATATAATTAACTTCAGTTCCTCTTGCACATCCGTTATATTCATAATAAACTCTGGCAAAAATAAAAAGAGCGGTAGAATAATAGAAATCCAAGTTTTACCCCAGACCGATATCACTATAAACGCTAGGATCGCAACTATAATTGCAATCATATTACCAGTACTACTGAATTTATACGATGGGGTTTCAACGTATCTATCCAAAAAAATTAATCCAAAAAACAAGATCATAGGAGTGAAGCCAAGAATTGCAAATAATGCATACTCTTTTGTTTTGGATAGCTTCTTACTTGCTACATATTTAAAAATTACTACAGTGAGCGATAAAAACAACAATAGAATAAAGATGTTTCCACCCAAGGTCAGCAAGGAGTATTCTATTCCTCCGCGTAAGGCACTTCCTAATAAGTCGTAAGCAAAAACACCAATAATGAGGACTGGAATATATTTTAGCCAACTTCTGAGATCAAGTGACATTTCGCTAGCTATTTGTTCCATATATGCTTTCGGAGTTCCACCAATAATATCATCTACATTTTTCCCATGTGCTTCTGCCTCAGATAGATGGTCTGCTAATTCTCCAACAATTTCTTCAATTTCCGTTTCGTTTTTTCCGCTTGAAAACAAATATAATCTCAGATTTTCCAAAAATTCTTTGCTTTGTGTTGATATGGTCATTTTCATTAACCTTCCTTCCCTAATAAATGATCTACACTCATGGAGATATCATGCCATCGCTCTTTAAAAGCCTTTAATTCTTCGATTCCTTTTGCTGTCAAAGAATAATATTTTCGTTTTGGCCCTCCTGAAGGAAGTGCTTTTTGACTAGTTACAACTAATCCTTCTTTTTTCATGCGAAGTAATAGGGGATATATACTACCTTCGCTTACCATTGTAAATCCATAGGAATAAAGTTTTTCCATCATTTCATAACCATAAGTTTCCCCTTTTGCGATAATTGATAGTAGACATCCCTCTAAAATGCCTTTTAATATTTGGCTTGAAGACACAACATTCACTCCTGTTCTAGAACGCACAACTAACTTGTAATGCAACATAGTCATTCAAAAAAAGAAGCACAACAAATCAACTAACTTGCAATGCAATATAGTTTAATCATAACAAATGTAAAAAAATAGTCAAGAGTAATCAAAGGGACACACCCTGTAAGCATGGGGACGGTTCTTTTAGGGAACAATCGGAAGTTTGCGAAAAAAGAAGGCACATTTAGCTATTTAAGCTATCTGTGCCTTTGTACTATCTCGTATTACCACTATCCGCAAATTTTTGATTGTCCCAGAAGGACGAAGTCGCTTCCTTCTCTTCCTATGGGGATTCAATCCTCCCCAACCTCATTTTTGATCTTTTATTTATCAGTTTTTTTAACTGTTATCTATGTTTTTTCTTAAAAACATAGATAACAGTTAAAAATGGGTGTACTTTCCCCCTCCCCATTTAAGAGGCTTTTAAAAAAGCATTTAATTCTACCGATCACGGTATCTTATATGATGGAAACGGCGGTATCTTAAATGAATGAACGCTTTCTAGATGACCTTTTTTACACGAAGGACACAAAGTCATATCCTTATTTAATATTTTTCCAAGGACTTCAATTTTACTTAACCCTTCATATAACGGTTTATAGCTAGGGCTCTTTGTTAGTCTTCGACAACGTTCCAACTTCGTTTTTCTATTTCGATTTGCTAATAAACCATAATGCCTTACTTTCACAAATCGTGTCGGTAATACATGCATTAAAAAACGCCGAATAAATTCTACTTTGGTCATCTTTACTTGCTTTCTCTTATTGTTATTCTTATAGTCTTTTACACCGATGGTCACTGTATCATAACCTTGTGAAAGGATACGTTTATTCGAAATGGCAATTCTGTGCGTGTATAATCCAAGGTACTTCATCACAGCTAAAGGACCTGAAAATGTTCTTTTGGTATAACTATACCAATTCAGTTCATAACAGCTATCTAGTAATTGTTGAAACTGACTTCTAGATTGATATTTTGTTGTTTCAGTAAAGAACTTTAATTTCTTTTGGTTGTAATATTGTTTGAGATAATAGAGAAATTTCCCTCTAAATTGCTTTGATAAAACTTTCACAGGAATAAAGAATTTTTTACTCGTTTCCTTCCAACGGTTATCTTTTGTCAGGCCTCCGGCCAAGACTATGGTATGAATGTGAGGATGATAGTGTAAATTCTGGCCCCAAGTATGCAAGACAGATAAAAAGCCAATTTGGGCACCTAAATATTTATCGTCCCATGCGAGTTCGTTCAAAGTTTCTGCCACTGCTTTGTACATTAATTTATAAAGTAGTTTTTGATTGTGATAGATCAACATGTGTAATTGTTCGGGTATCGTAAACACGACGTGAAAATAGGGTGCGTTTAAAATATCTTTGCTTCTTTGATCCACCCAAATCTCTTTATCAACTCCTTGACATTGCGGACAGTGACGATTTCGACAAGAATTATAGCTAAGTTTTGAATCACCACATGAATCACACTCATGCCTGTGACCTCCTAAAGCATCTGTTTTACAATTTTTAATGGCCGTGGCTGCTTTTGCCTGTTCTATGGATACTTTATGAGTTACTCTAAAGTAATCGTAGTTATCAACGAATAAACTTTGTATAGTCATCAATTTTTACCTCTAGGCTGGTCCAATGGACTTTTGATCCCCATTAAACTTTTAGAAGTCATGTGTAAATAAGCAACTGTCGTTGCCACTCTTTTATGACCTAACATATGTTGTATATGCACAGGATCAATTCCGTCTTCGAGAGAGTGTGTCGCAAAACAATGCCGTAAGGTATGTGCTGAAATTGCTGTATCGAGATTTAATCTTTCTCTAATTTTAAGAAAGGTATTTTGTATGCTTTTAACCGTAATATGATTCTCTTGCTTTTGTCCCTTGAAGAGCCAATCATTTTTAGAAAAGGATCGATGATGATAGGCTTTGAAATACTCTCGCAGGACAAGAAGACTAGCTTCAGACAAAATGGTATAACGGTTCGTATCGTGTTTTGTTTTCTGCACACGAACTCGCATTCCTTGACTATCTATATCACTAATTTTTAGTCGTGCAACTTCACTAACGCGCAATCCACTACCATAGATTAAGGCGAGAATCGCCTTATGTTTTAAATTATTGGTACCCTCTAAAAGTGCATATACTTGCTCTCTAGGTGGAATAACAGGGAAGCTCTTGCCTCTTCTCATTCTAGGTACCTTTATTGGATTCCAGGTTTTCTCTAGTACATACGTGTAAAAAAACTTAATAGATGAAATACAATTATTTATTGTCCCTGGTGAAAGTTTTCTATCTCTTTTTAAGTGAAGGATATACCCCTGAATATCTTCAAAAGCAACTTCATCAATTTCTATCTCTAATACTACTTCCACATAGAATAAAAAATCGTTTATTCTTCTTCTCATAGATTTTCTTGTGGATTCTGGTGAGTTCTTAAGCTCAAAGAATAGTTCGATCTGTCGTTTATATTTTTCCATTATAAAAGCCCTCCGATTTGTTAGTTGATTTTTAAACAAACCGGAAGGTGGGTGGTCCACGATTAAGTGGAGTAAAATATTGGTTATGTAATTTTGTTGTTTTTCGTGTTAGAATAAATTTCATAGAAGTATGCTCTCTCTTTTTTATTGTTTGGTTTGGCGATTAAACAATATCACAGAAAGCATACTTTTTCTTTATGTTCTTAATGGTTTTCTTCCCTTAATAACCCTCTATCTGTATTTTTTTCCTCTTTACATAATAACGCTCTATCCCATAGCCATCGCGGGACGCGATTTCGTTCTTCTTGT
>NZ_JAOALK010000028.1 GCF_025154055.1 Aquibacillus koreensis | reverse complement strand
CAGCTTGTTTCCTGCGCTCGACTTGCATGTATTAGGCACGCCGCCAGCGTTCGTCCTGAGCCAAGATCAAACTCTCCATAAAGTGTTTGAGTGTTCACTCATTCAAAAAACTAGCTTTTTTCTTGCTTGACATAAATGATTGTTTTGTTCAGTTTTCAAAGATCAATGTGTGTTGTTGTTTTTTTTGCGACAACCTCTATATATTATCAGGTTGTACACTTATTGTCAACAACTTTTTTATTTAACATTCCATCGCCTCGAAAGCGACTAGAATAATATATCACATTATTAAATTATAAGTCAACTACTTTTTCATAAGAAAATAGTCATTTGAAATAAAGTAACTACCACTTTTGGTGGCAGAGATATACTATAGCACGGTTCCGTAACTAAAAGCAATATCATTTTTCAAACTAATTTTTCATAATCAAAGAATAAATAAATCTTAGCCGGCTATATAATGAAGAGATAGAATTCTATCGATAGTAATTAAGTAACTTATTCATTGGATGGATTCCCAAAAAAGCTACCTATATAAGGGTTGGTGTGAACTTCATTTAAATGAAGACAAACAAAAAAAAGGCGGCAACCGGATTTGAACCGGTGATAAAGGTTTTGCAGACCTTTGCCTTACCACTTGGCTATGCCGCCATAAAAAAGTGAAAGTCACAATCTGTTACAGCATCGCACCATAACCTTCGAACCCATAAGGAACGGATTTACAGTCCGCTGCGTTTGACCACTTCGCCATCCCTTCAATATTTATACTACATTCGTAATCTATGCACCCAATTATCCAAATGTGACTCCTTTTTATTAATAAAAAGCAAGACAGGTTGCCTGTCCTATTAGTTTAACAACCTATTGCCCCTGTTTAACTACACCACATGTTGTAAATAGTGAAAACTTTTTCGAACGCTCTGTATTGCTATGCCTGTTATATAGAAGAAACTCGATAAATTCTGCGACATCAATTACACCAAGTTGTATAAACACTATTTGCCCAATAGCGTAACTACTAACGCTACAAAGCTAATGTCTTTCATATCCGGTGCGAGCATGCTATGCCTATAATCCATGCGCAACAATAACTACTACTTTAACTCGTGAATCCACCCTACATCTGCCACTGGAAACAAAAGAACCGTCCCTCTGTTTCCATTTTCTTTTTCCATTGACAGGTGACACGGTGTCACTTATAATTATTTTTGTTATATGACAACGTGTCATAATTGAATTCACCTACGTTTATATAGATGGGAGGAAAAGACTTATGTTAGTTTCGACAACTGATGAACCGCATTTTATCAAAAGAGAGTTGGAGAAGCTGGAAGAGGTAATAAAGCCAATGACTAAGAAAGTTTCAAAGTATTCTTTTTGGGCGATGCCACTCATCGTTATTTCTTTCTTTCATTTATTCATCCTATTGTTTGTAATGCCTAAGGTTCAAATCATCGAAGCATTATTTTATGCATTACTTGGTGCAGTTGGTTGGGCATTTCATAAAGAGGCTAAATATCAACAGAATGTATTATGGCAACAAAGCTCTGCTTTTATTATAGAGAGAATTAAAAATAGCAACGTGGCATCCCATACGTTAAAGAAAAAATATACAACATTACTACAAGATCATCCAACACAATCTGTCATGTATTTCATTGAATTTTTAAAAGAAGAACACAATCAAAGATTATCCCATTTCTAAAAAAGCATAACAAAAAGGATGAAACATCTAATGCCAAAGATTACTTTTCACAACTTACCAAACGATAAGAAAGAACTATTAATTCAAGCATTGCGCAAAGAATTTTCAAGAGTACCGTTATTTGAAGCATCGATCGCTAATATAATTAAAGCGGCTAACATTCCACGCGGTAGCTTTTATCAATATTTTGATGATAAAGAAGATGCTTATTACTATTTATTAAGTGAATTAACGAACCAAGTAAAAAATCAATTTTTATGGGTACTTAAAAAGCATAAGGGAGATCTATTTGAAGCAGTTATTGAATTTTTCAAGACTGTGATTGAAGAAGAAGATAATTATTCCTTTATGAAAAATGCATTTCTAAATATGAATCATAAAATTGAAGAAACATTATCCGAGATATTTGCAAATAAGGAAACTGTTGATCAATTTGATCTGATACAAAAGCAGATAGACAAAGAAAGATTAAATGTATCTTCAAATGAAGATTTAGTACACGTGATGACAATCATTTCTGCCGTTACCTTCCATAACTTTATTGAACGTTTCTCAAGAGATATCACGAATGAACAAGCGCTCCAAAACGTTAAATCGCAAATAGAGTTATTAAGAGTAGGATTAGAGAAATAGTAGAGATTTGCCCCTTCTACTAGATGTTTAGTTAGCATTTTGCAAGGCGAAATTGAAAGGTAAGAGAGGATGAAGACCTATTAGCACGGCAGCACGAATTATAAAACATAAAAAACTCGTCGTTATTGCTTTTATAACAATAACGATTATTAGTGCCATCGCACAGTTTTTTGTATCAGTAAACTACAATATGGTTGATTACTTGCCAGATGACTCTCCGTCCATGGAAGCAATGAACATCATGGAACAAGAATTTGATGGATCTGTTCCGAATACAAGAGTCATGATTCATGATGTTTCCGTAGCAGAGGCACTTGAGGTCAAAGAAGCACTAGCCGCTGTTGACGGTGTAAGTGATGTTACCTGGTTAGATGATGCGATTGATATAAAAACACCATTAGAAATGGCAGATCCAGATACAGTCGAAACATATTATAAAGAAAATAACGCCCTCTTTTCATTTAGTATTCGTGACGGAGATGAGGTAGCAATTACGGATGAAATTTATGAACTAATTGGGGAAGAAAATGCGATGTCAGGGGAAGCATTAGATACAGCCACTTCACAAAAAATGGCTGGAAACGAGTCCCTATATGCTGCCGCTTTATTAGTACCAATTATCATTTTAATACTAATACTATCCACTACATCTTGGATGGAACCTGTCTTTTTCCTAACAGCGATTGGGGTTTCTGTCTTGATTAACCTTGGAACAAATATTTTTGTTGGAGAAGTATCGTTTGTGACACAATCCGTTGCACCGATCCTACAGTTAGCTGTTTCGTTAGACTATGCTATATTCTTGCTTCATAGTTTTCAAGATTATCGAAAACAAACATCGAATCCTGCAGAAGCGATGCAGCTTGCTATGAAAAAATCTTTTCCAGCAATTACAGCTAGTGCAGCGACCACCTTCTTTGGATTTATTGCGCTATCCTTTATGAATTTTGAAATCGGATCCGATTTAGGTATCAATCTAGTAAAGGGAATTGTTTTAAGTTTCATTAGTGTTATGGTCTTTTTGCCTGCTTTAACATTAATGTTTTATAAATGGATAGATAAAACAGAACACAAGCCTTTACTACCAAGCTTAAAGGGTATTGGCGGAACAGTATTGAAAACAAGAATCCCTAGTATAATTATTGTATTTATCGTGATCATCCCCGCGTTTCTCGCACAATCACAAACGAATTTCATTTATGGAATCGGTGAGCAACCAGAGACGACAAGAGCAGGAAGTGATATCGTCAAAATTGAAGAAACATTTGGCAAATACACGCCAATGGTGGTACTTGTTCCAAAAGGCGATGTCGCAAAAGAAGAGAAGTTGGTGCAAGAGTTAGAAAACCTTGAACCTGTGACAAGTGTACTTTCGTATGTAAGTGCTGTTAGTTCTGTCATTCCGCCGGAGTATCTGGGTGAATCTATTACAGAACAGTTTTATTCGGACAACTACAGTAGAATTATTTTGCATACAAATGCAGGTAATGAGGGTGCTGAGGCATTTTCATTAGTGGAAACAGTAAAGGACAATGCGGCTAGTTATTATCAAGATGATGCCCACGTACTCGGTGAAAGCGTCACGTTATATGATATGAAACATACGGTTGAAAAAGATAATACACTTGTCAATTCACTGACAGTGATCGCCATTGCAATTGTTCTAATGATTACATTTAGATCAATTTCGATCCCAATCGTATTATTACTTACCATTCAGTCTGCTGTGTGGATTAATTTATCGGTTCCTTACTTTACCGATTCTTCCTTAGTTTTTGTAGGTTATTTAATTGTCAGTACGGTTCAGCTTGCAGCGACTGTCGATTATGGAATCTTGCTTACAGAGGCTTATAAGGAACATCGTAAGGAGATGCCTTCGTTCAGGGCGATGAAGAAAACAATTGATGAAAAGATATTTTCGATCGCAGTATCTGCATCGATTTTATCAAGTGTTGGTTTTATTTTAGCCCTCACTTCGTCAAATCCAATTGTGTCATCGATAGGACTATTGCTCGGGCGTGGTGCATTACTTGCCTTTATTATGGTTGTTTGTTTCCTACCGGCGATGCTATTGGTATTTGATCGATTTATTGAAAAAACAACATGGAAAGCAAATTTTTATAAGGGGAAATGATGATGAAAACGAAACGAATACTACTTGGCTCTATGGCTGCTATGCTTGTTTTGCCGTCATTTCTAGTAACTGCAGCTTCTGATGAAAGCAACGCAGAAGAAAATAATATCGGGCAGCAAGATGGAAGTCTCTCCTATAAGGATGAAGTCATATATGCAGCATTACAGGCAACTGGTGAACAAGATGAAATGTATGTTGTGAATAATTTTGAGGTTACAGAAGCTGGAGAAATAGTAGACTATGGTAGTTATGATAGTCTTAAAAACCTTACTAACTTGGACGAAATAGAGCAAGCTGACAATAAAATTATATTTACAGCTCCAGAAGGGAAATACTATTATCAAGGGAATATGGATGATGTTCCATTACCATGGAACATTGATGTCTCTTATTGGTTAGATGACAAAGCAATCACTCCTGACGAATTAGCAGGGAAAGATGGGCATGTTGAAATTAAAATAGAGACGTCTGCCAATGAGCAGGTTGACGACGTATTTTTTAACAATTACCTGTTACAAATTTCACTTACACTTGATCCTACCGTCTTTACAAACATGGAAGCAAAAGACGGGATGGTTGCTAATGCAGGGAAAAATAAGCAAATTACGTTTACTGTTATGCCTGAGAAAAATGGAAACCTTAGTCTTGAAGCTGATGTAGTCGACTTTGAGCTACAAGGGATCGACATTAAAGCTGTCCCTTCATCTATGTCAATTGATTCTCCCGATATGGAAGATATGACGGGTGATATGGCGTCGTTGACGGACGCAATCGCTAAAATCAATGATGGTGTTTCCGATTTAAATGGCGGTGTTACAGACTTGAACGATGGCGTATGGAGCTTACGTAATGGGTCATCTGAATTTAATGACGGTATCAGTGACATTAATGGGTCATCATCTGAGCTTATAGAAGCATCTGCTGCTATTAAAAATGCTTTAAAGGAAATGAGCACTTCACTAGAAAATTCGGATGAAATGGAACTTAGCGGTTTGGAAAAGCTCGTTGGTGGACTCTCAGAAATGGCTACCGGACTGAATGAAACCGCTACGGGACTAGACTCATTAAGAGATAACTACATTGCTGCATATCAAGGATTGGATCAAGCAATGGCCGCCATTCCATCTTATGAGATAACTGATAAAGAAATAGAATCACTTCCTACTAGTGGAGCTGATCAAGAAGAGGTCGTTGATCAATTAGTCGAAACATACAAGGCAGCACAAACGGCAAAAGGAACGTACACTCAAGCGAAAGAAGCCTTTGATGCTGTAGGTCCTTCTCTCTCTAATACTAGTACAGGGTTTGCTGAATTGGAAAAGAATCTAACTACAATGGTTGATGAACTTACTTCTTCCATAGCGGGTATGGATGTTTCCGAATCATTAGGCCAACTACAAGAGGGCTTATCTCAACTTTCTACGAACTATGAAGAATTTCATGTTGGTCTCGGAAGTTACACAGATGGTGTTGGCCAATTGGCTCATTCTTACAGTCAGTTACACGATGGGATAGTGGATGTTTCTGTAGGAACATCCGAGTTAGAAGACGGTGTCGGTGAGCTTGCTGAAGGTACGACAGAATTAGAAGAATCAACTAGTAATCTACCTGATGAAATGCAAGAAGAAATCGATCAGATGATTGCTGATTTCGAAAACAGTGACTTTGAACCTGTATCTTTTGTCTCTCCTAGCAATAACGATAAAATCAACAATGTTCAATTTATCATTAAAACGGAAAGCATTGAAAAAGAAGAACAAGAAGAAACAGAAGAACAACCAAAGCAGGAAAAAGGATTTTGGGAGCGTTTGATGGATTTGTTTAAATAATAGAGAGGACAGCTAAATAAGTCCCCCTCTACCCATACCAAAATGAGGCGAGAGAACATTATCTCTTGCCTCATTTTTATTTTTTAGATTTATTTAGAAATGCCTTTGACAATCTCCGGAAGTGCTTCTTGAATTGGCGTAGCTGGTCGCCCGATAAGTTTTTCAAAGTCCGTACTTTCTACTTCTAACGCTCCGTCTCTGATACCTTTTTGAATCTCGACTAACATCGGCACAACAAAGTCAGGGACACCTGCTTCTTTCATTATTGCTGCATATGTTTGATCATCCACTTGTTGCACTGGAATGTCCTTATCTAATACTGATCCCAGTGTAGACGCAAACTCCTCTTGACTTACTAGCTTTCCAGATAGCTCATAAATTGTATTTTCATGCCCCTCACCAGCAAGGACAGCAGCCGTCGCCTCGGCATAGTCTCTTTGTAATACCCAACCAACTTTCCCTGTTCCTGCAGCTGTTACCCAGGGCGCTCCTGCCAGGACACCTTGAATAGTCGAGACTTCATTTTCTAAGTACCAATTATTGCGTAAAAAGGAATACGGAATACCTGTTTGTTTAATTGCCTTTTCGGTAGCAACGTGCGGAGGTGCTAGAAACATCGTACTATTATTCGCATCAGCAATACTCGTATATGCGATAAATTTCACCTTTGCTCGTTCTGCCGCAGCGACTGCATTCGTATGTTGTTTGATTCTTGTCTCTGTATCACCATCAGTTGATATAATCAGAATTCGGTCAATCCCTGCAAATGCAGTGTCTAACGATTCCGAGTTATCAAAATCACCTTTTCTAACATCTACACCTTGCTCACGTAAATGTGTCGCTTTTTGAGGATCTCTTACACTAACAGCCAACTGGCTTGCCGGTATCTTTTGTAATAATATATCTACAATTTTGCCACCTAGTTTTCCAGTGGCACCAGTCACTAAAATTTTCACTTGAGTTCCTCCCTTTTCATTTATTCTATTTATATTTGATTACATCTTAGTTACAAGTTAGATAATTGTCAAACATCATGAACGCAGGGACGGTTCTTGTGTTTCCATTTTCAAAATAATTGAAAAATGGAAACACAAGAACCGTCCCCATGTTTACACAGCTTATCCTATGAAAAGTCGAAGTGCGCCTATGGTGATGCCTGCTACACTTATTCCAACGCCAATAATCCATTTTATTAGTTGAAGTTGTATCTGATTATTATAGGATTCCATCTTATTTTCTATTTTATTTACGAGTGCATTTGCTTCTTCTTCTGTCATAAATCTTTTATCACCAATCGTTTTCTCAATAAGTACTAGTCCCTCATGCTTGCCAATTTTATGGTCAAGTTGATCCTGGAGCTCTTCTATTTCTTTAGCGTTTTCTTCCATTTTCACTTTCATTACTTTAACTTCTGCATTTATTTTTTCGTATCCATGCATATTAACCCCCCCCAAAGGTGATTACTTTATTTTTATGTAAGGATTCAAATGAAGTGTGGGGGGTTGTCTAAAAAAATGAAGTTTTAATTAATATGAACTAAGAAAAACCCCTGTCATCAAACAGGGGGTAGCTTTCTATATTATGCCCAAGTTGCACCAACAATGATTAGTAGAATGAATAGTACTACGATTAATGCAAATCCAGTAGTACCTGTTCCTGTTCCATAGCCATATCCTCCGTAACCATAGCCACCTGCGCACGGATTACAACCATAATTATACATCATGATAGACAACACTCCTTTCAAGATTGTGTGTTATTTCAGGTCAAATCTCGGACAAATCAATTATTATACATAGCCGCCAGCGCCAACAATAATCAATAGAATGAATAAGACTACGATAAGCGCAAAGCCACCGCCAAAGCCTGTTGTTGCACTCATTAAAATAACACCTCCTAATGTGTTATCTACTTATACCATATGTATTTACCCATTTGTTGGAAAGGCGGATGCCTAGATAGGCGTAAATTAGGCGTGTGACTATATCTTTGGAAGTACAAAATGTATGGAGTGGTTCATTCGTCTAAGTAATTACTATGATTTGGCTTCTCGTTTCCCTTATGAACAAAAAAAGAAGAGGGTATCAATTACCCTCTCGAATGTTATTTTTTTTATTTAGTAAACATAAGAACCGTCCCCATGTTTACGTTTTACTCTGCTATTTCTGCTAGGATGTTGTCGATCATTTGTGTGCTAGCGATTGGGCCTGTGTATAACCAGCTCGTTGTTGATTCGTATTCGTAGATATTACCATTCTTAACCGCTGGGATGTTTTGCCAAATGTCATCTTGTAACATTTCAGATCCTGTTCCTTTGTCACTATTTACTAGGAAAATATGATCTGCATCTAGTTCTGCTAACTTCTCTAGTGAGATTTCAGACCAGTTTGCTTCTGAGCTTTCAGAAATTTCTGTTACCACATTTGGTACAGTTAATCCTAAATCATTGTATAATACGTCACCACTGGACAGGTTTTCACTTACAATGTAGAACGTGTTACTAACTAACCATAATGCTGCAACTGATTCATCGCCAATCGATGATTGAATCTCTTCTTTTGCTGCTGCGGCTTTTGCCTCATAGTCAGCAAGAATTTGCTCTGCTTTTTCCTCTTGACCAAATACTTTACCGATTTCTAATAACTCATCACGCCAATCATTATTTTGCTCTGAGCCAATTACATATGTCGGTGCAATTCTGCTATATTGATCATATTTGTTTCCTTCGACCATACTTGCAGAATCCATAATAATTAAATCTGGATTAAAGCTAGTTACCGCTTCTAATGGAAGGTCATACGGAATAGTTGGTACATCTGCTAGACCATCTTGCAAATAATCTTGAATACTAGCGCCATCACTAACCGACCACTGTGCAACTGGTGTAATACCTAAAGCTACTAAGTAGTCTTCTAGGTAAGAAGCAATAACACGTTGTGGTTCAGCTGGTACTGTTACCTCGTTCCCCATTGCATCAGTTAACGTTCTTTCTGTTGCTTCACTTTCCGTATCCGTTTCTTCCTCTTCACTACTATTAGCTTCATTCTCGTTCTCGACATTAGATTCACCATTTTGCTCCGTTTGTTCTTCATTATCATTTCCACAGGCTGCTAACACTAGGCCAAGCGCCATTAAGATCATTAATATGTACAACTTCTTCATGTTGATGTCCCCTTTTTTATTTTTTAATATAAAACAAATGATAACAATTATCATTATCATTTGCAACAACTATTTTATCCTTATTATTGCCAATGATTGCTCGATTATCGCTTTTATACTATAATGATAACGATTATCAATTACATAAGCTATTTTTAGGAGCATACATTTATGGCGAACAACACATCAGAAAATATCGTTTCCAAACAGAAACCACCCACATCAAGGCCCATTCTAGCAACCTTTATTTTATTTGGTGGAATTGCATTATTAGTCCTTTCCGTTGGTGGATCAATTTTATATGGTGCCTCCAATATTGATTTTATAACGATATGGCAAAGTTTAACTAACTTTGATGCAAGCTCCACTGCGCATCAGATTATCAGAGGCCTACGAATTCCTCGAGCGCTTGCTGCTGCATTAATTGGTGCAGGACTCGCCATGTCTGGGGCGATTATGCAAGGTATGACACGCAATCCACTTGCATCACCATCTATTATGGGTGTTACGGCTGGGGCCTCCTTTATGATGGCAGTTGCACTTGTAGTCATGCCACAAGCATCCAATTTTGTAATGATGTTATGGGCGTTTGGAGGTGCAGGTATTGGTGTTGCGATTGTTTTTGGTGTAGGATCGATCTCCAAAACTGGATTAACTCCGGTAAAACTTGCGCTTGCAGGGACAGCTGTGACTGCGTTACTTAGTTCTTTGTCATCGGCAATCGCGATTCATTTTAACATCGCAAAAGATATCAGTTTTTGGTATGCGGGCGGGGTTTCTAGTGTGCAATGGATGCACGTTCACATTTTAGCTCCTGTTGCATTAATTGGTTTTGTTATTGCCTTATTTCTAGCAAACTCCATTACGGTATTAAACCTTGGAGATGATGTTGCAAAAGGGTTAGGACAGCAAACTATTTTTATAAAAATAACAGGTACACTCGTTGTATTGTTGCTAACAGGTGCAGCAGTTTCTGTTGCAGGCACAATTGGTTTTATCGGGTTGGTCATACCTCATATTACACGCTTTCTTGTCGGTGTTGATTACAGATGGATTATCCCATGTTCTGCAGTATTAGGTGCTCTATTGTTAGTGATTGCAGACACAATTTCTCGTATGGTAAATCCACCATTTGAGACACCAGTAGGAACGGTGACTGCACTGATTGGTGTTCCTTTCTTTCTTTATTTGGCACGACGTGAAGGGAGAGGAATGTGATGAAAGCACTGAAAAGTCGAACAAGAAGAACTTTACTCGTTGCCATCATTCTAATGATGGGGATGTTAGGAACGCTATTAATCAATCTTAATCTCGGTGTAGTCGCAATCTCTCCTATTGAAGTGATGAAAACGCTAATCGGACAAGGTACGGAAAACAATAGCATGGTGCTTTTCCATTTTCGATTACCTCGGATTGTGATTGCGTTATTGATTGGCGCTGCTATGGCTATATCAGGAGCCATTTTACAAAGCATTACCCATAACGAATTAGCTGATCCTGGGATAATCGGAATTAATGCTGGAGCAGGTTTTGCGGTTGTTTTATATATTTATTTGTTTCAAGGTGCTGGAGCTTCCACAACATCCGTATTTCTTTTACCACTTACAGCACTAGCTGGTTCGATGTTGGCGGCGATCCTTATTTATGCTATTTCATGGAAAAATGGCATTACCCCAATTCGACTTATTTTAGTTGGAATTGGGATTAACAGTGCATTTGCAGCTTTAATTATTATGTTTCAGTTGAAAATGGATCCAAATGATTTTACCCGAGCCACAGTCTGGCTATCCGGAAATATAGCAGGAACAGATTGGACATATGTACTTGCATTATTACCATGGGTACTACTTCTGATCCCTTTAGCAATCTACCAATCAAACATGTTAAATACACTCCATTTAGGGGATGACATTGCAAAAGGCTTAGGCACAAATGTGGAGCGCCATCGTTTGTTCTTACTTTTTATCGCGGTTGCACTTGCGGGCTCTAGTGTTGCTGTCGGTGGTGGAATTGCTTTTATAGGACTCATTACACCGCACTTATCGAAAAAATTAGTCGGTACGAATCACGCTTCATTCCTTCCGATTACTGCTTTAATGGGTGCATTCATACTATTACTATCAGATACAATTGGTCGAAATATATTATCGCCCTCCGAAATACCAGTTGGACTAATCGTATCGCTAGTTGGGGGAAGTTATTTCATTTATTTACTCATGAAAAGCTAAACATTAGAGAAAAAGACTACGAATAAAGGGAGATTCTTATGACTGACACTAGCAATTTGGACGATGTGATTATTATTGGCGGAGGTTCAACCGGATTATATACCGCTTTTTATTGTGGCATGCGAGGAATGAAAACGAAACTGATCGAGTCTGACACGGAGCTAGGTGGAAAGGTAGCCAAATTCCTGCCAGAAAAACTAATTTATGATATAGGTGGGATCCCACAAATCACGGGTGATGAACTAGTAAAACAAACGATCGATCAGGCAGCGAAACACCAACCTACGATTGTGCAAAATGAATGGATTGAAACAATTAAAAAAAATGAAGATGGTACTTTTTCCTTAACTTCAAAGGAAGGAATGGTTCATCATTCAAAAACCGTTATCATTGCAACAGGCACAGGTAAATTTGATACGGTGCAACCAGACATATCAAATATAGAGCTTTATACGGGTAAAAGTCATCATTATACCATGAAAAATCCACAGCAATACGTTGGAAAACGTGTGATGATCTGCTCGAACAATCGAATTGGGGTGGACTGGGCACTAACTTTAGAAGGAATTGCAGAACAAGTTTATCTTGTAAACAACAAAAAAACTTTCCAAAATGCCGCCGATGTCGAGCTAGAACAACTTGACAAGTCTTCTGTCGTCGTAAAACTAGCGAGTGAGATTGGTCAACTTGATGGGGATGAGGGTTGGTTAGATCAGATTATAATTAAATCAGAACAGGCGGCCGTTGAACAAATCGATGTGGATCATTTATTAACCTATCATGGTCTGAAAATGAATCCCACTCCTTTTGACAATTGGGGGCTTGAAACGGATAGCAATCGCGTAGTAGTCGATCATTTTATGGCAACCAATATTGAGGGGATTTTTGCTGCAGGAGACGCAACATCCTATCCAGGTAAAACGATGCTCATTGCCTCCGGTTACACAGAGGCACTAACCGCCGTAAACAGTGCAAAAAAACACCTAGAACCAAACGCACCCAGCACCGTCTACAGCACCGTCATCTATCGTAAATAATGGAAACAGGGGGACGGTTCTCCTGTTTCCATTTTTTTATGGTCACTGACCCACTTGTTTGCTCTATACTAGTTCAAGTAGCTGATCAAATTTATGAATAACCAAATCACATCTATTTACTTTTCCAAAGCCATAGCTTGCATAAACAAAAGGTATCCCCACTTCTTTTGCAGCTTGTTGGTCACCTTTAGTATCACCAACATAAATTGGATCAGATAAAGCGTTCCGTTCCATAACTAACTTAATGTTTTCAGCTTTCGAAAGTCCTGTTCTCCCTGGATTCTCATAATCTTGGAAATATTTTTCTAACTTATGATAAGTGTAAAAGGCTTCAATATAACCGTCCTGGCAATTACTCACGATATAAAGTTGATATTTTTCGAATAATAACTTTAAGCTTTCTTCTACTGTTTCATACAAGTCTCCACCATATCTCCTCAAATACTCATTTTCCATTTCACAACAAGCATTGAGGACTTTCTGTTGCTTGTCTTGTTCAAGGTCCGGCAGTAATCTTCTACCGACTTCATCATATGGCAAACCCATCACTTGTTTTAGATCATCAGTTGTAATCGGTGTCTCTAGTTGTTTTTCTCTACTTACTACTTTATTCCAAGCATTCACAATTGTATTTCTTGAATCCCACAACGTTCCATCCAAGTCAAAAATAATGCTATCCAACTTTACCACTCCTACGTTTCGGTCATCAGGGTAATCTTTAATAAACAATAGATTGTTGCTTTTTATATTTTAGCACCTCAATTATGTAAAAGCTCCCAAGCCCATTTTCACTTAAGATAATCACCCAATAACACCATACCTGAATACATTATATGGAGCTATTGGAGGTGATTATAATCAGTGTACTATATACAGACAATCCCACTAATAGGAAGGAACTAGCGCATTGGGAAAGTGAGACACTGGAAAGATTCGAGAGAAAAATGACAGATAAACAAAAGCCCTTCCCTTGTATTCCAGCAACGATAGGCTTCTCCACAAATCAATTGCGATATGGTTTTGTAGGAGACCCTAGAAACGAGGAAACGATTAGCGATCTTGCAGATATGTTACGTAATTATACGGAAACCTCAAGAGAATATGGAAACTACACATCACTCATTGTGTTTTATGACTTGCCAAAAGATATGAAAAGTTCCTATTCCGTCGAAGATTATGAACAATTATTTTGGAAACAACTAAGTGCTTTACATGAAATAGATGATGTGGATTGGCCTGAAGACATCCCCACTGATCCACATAATCCAATTTGGGAGTTTTGCTTTCACGGAGAGAGGTTTTTTATGTATTGTGCAACACCTGCACATGTGAATAGACAGAGTCGGTATTTTGATGTAATGATGCTCGCCATTACACCTCGATGGGTGTTAGAAGAGTTCAACCAATCACCCAAACATGCCTCCAAAATAAAAACTGGCGTGCGAAATAGATTAAAAAAATATGACAGCCTTGATGTGCACCCTGATTTAAACAGTTATGGAGCGGAAGATAATTTTGAATGGCGACAATATTATTTACGAGATGACGATACCGCTTTATCCAAATGCCCATATCATAAGTTTATAAGATTATTTAAAAAATAATGAGGACAGTTCTTGGAAACGCAGGGACGGTTCTTGTGTTTCCATACTGGAAACGCAAGAACCGTCCCCCTGCTTACACTACTGCAACTCTCTATATTGTTTCGGAGAGTGGTTCGTTATTTTTTTGAAATTGCGGTTAAAGGAGCGTAGATTATTGTAGCCACAATTGATTGCAATCTCCCCTATCGTTTGTTGGCTATTTTTCAATAGATAACAAGCCTGGGATATTCGATAATGATTTAGATATTCTGTAAAAGTCATGTGGGTCATTTGGACAAACAGCTTTGATAAGTAAGGGTAATCATATTGCAAATGTTTAGAAACAGCTTTTAGCGTACATTCGTGCATATAATGTCCATCAACATAAAGTAGAATCTTATGTAGTACCTTCGTTTTTGTTGAATTCTCAACAGCAACAAATGAAGTATTTTCTACTAAAGTACTGCAAATATCATACAAGAAGCTCTTTTGCCTATAAATAGAGTTCAGTGCATCCAAGTCTGACGCACGCTGTAAATGAATAACATTATTCTCCGGTATATACCCCTTGTAATTCATAAAAAAATGTCCAATTAATTCGGGTGTAAAAATAACAATCGTAATATTTGAATGGCCCGTTGTTCTAAATTCATGCATTTGATTATTAAAAATAAACGCGAGATCGTTTTGCTCTAATACGTAGTCTTTTTGGTCAATTGACAATTCCAACTGTCCCTCATTAACGATAATTAGCTCATAAGCTCGGTGAAAATGGAGTGGAAAGTTGTAATTTACTAGTTGAAAAAATTGAAAGGACTCTGTTTCTTCTACACCGTGATGTTCAAAAAAGACCACAAACCTATCCCCCTGTAATAAACACTAATATTGTCTTATATTATACTATATTTAGAATAGAATGGATTACTATTTACTCCTATAATGAAGCTAGATTTGTTTTGAAGGAGGAAGTACAATGACTTTTGAATATCATGTAGCTAAAAATGGTTCTGATCATAATGAGGGAACAAAAGAGAATCCTTTCTTAACCATCAATAAAGCAGCAACTGTTGCTGTTGCAGGAGATACCGTTATTGTCCATGGGGGTGAATACCGTGAATGGGTAAAACCAAAAAATGCAGGATTAAGTGAGTTTAGAAGAATTACGTATCAAGCAGCCGAAAATGAAAGCGTAGTCATCAAAGGCTCCGAACAAATTAAAGATTGGGAACAAGTCGAAGGAACAGTTTGGAAAGCTGTCATCTCTAATGAATTTTTTGGCGATTACAACCCATATACAGAAAAAATATTTGGAGATTGGGTAGTGTACAATCCTGGCAGACATTTAGGTGATGTGTACCTCAATGGCAAGTCTTTTTACGAGGCTGAAACAATGGAGGAGTTACATAATCCTACGAAGAAAACTGAAGTGTTAGATCATTGGACTAAGACAGTTGTACCTGCACATCAACCCGAGCAGACACAATATGTTTGGTTAGCTGATGTTGATGATAAACATACAACGATTTATGCTAACTTCCAGGATTCTAATCCAAATGAAGAATTAGTCGAAATCAACGTAAGAAAATGTGTTTTTTATCCCGAAGAGACTGGCATAAATTATATTACGGTGAGAGGTTTTGAAATGGCACAAGCTGCAACGCCATGGACACCACCTACCGCTGACCAGCCTGGTCTAATCGGACCGCATTGGAGTAAAGGTTGGATCATTGAGGATAACATTATCCATGACTCTAAATGTAGTGCGATTAGTATCGGAAAGGAAGCATCAACTGGTAACAACTTTCGGACAAAGCGCAGAGATAAGCCAGGTTATCAATACCAATTAGAATCTGTTTTTCTTGCTCAAAAAGCTGGATGGAGTAAAGAAAAGATTGGATCGCATATCATTCGAAACAATACCATCTATGATTGTGGTCAAAATGGGATCGTTGGTCACCTTGGTTGTGTTTTCAGTGAAATTTATAATAACCATATTTATAATATTGCACTTAAACGTGAATTTTACGGACACGAAATTGCCGGTATTAAGTTACACGCAGCGATTGACGTACAAATTCATGACAACCGCATCCATGATTGCTCCCTAGGCACGTGGTTAGATTGGCAAACCCAAGGAACAAGAGTGAGCAGAAACATATTCTACCGAAATAATCGTGACTTGTTTGTTGAAGTAAGTAGTGGTCCTTATATTGTAGATCACAACATTTTAACTGCCGATTATGCGCTAGACAATCACGCCCAAGGTGGAGCCTATATCAATAATATTATTCGTGGAAAAATGGTACAACGCAAAATGCTCGATCGCTCCACGCCATATCATGCACCACATAGTACTGAAGTGACTGGATTTGCTGTTGTTTATGGTGGGGATGACCGCTTCTTCAATAACATTTTCGTTGGTGACGAAGGTATTGAAAATGTTGGTACGGCACATTTTAACGGTTATACGACATCACTTGAGGAATACATCAATACGGTACACCGTGAAGACGGCGACCATGAACAATTTAACAACGTAGAGCAACCTGTTTATATTAACAATAATGCTTACTTCCATGGCGCGGAGTCGTTTGAAAGAGAAAATGATCGACTAGTGGCAGAAACATTCAATCCAGAAATTGAAATCAGTGAAGATGGAAATGAAGTCTATCTTTCCATTACGCTTCCAGATGGTTTTGAAAACATGGTTGGCGAAGTACACTCAACAGATACGTTAGAAAGAGTACGAATTGTTGATGCAGACTTTGAAAATCCTGATGGAAGTGCAGTTATTGTAGATACAGATCTTCTAGGAAATGTTCGAGAAGATAAGAGCGTTTTAGGCCCACTTGTTGGTTTAAAAGCTGGTAAAAATCGAATTAAAGTTTGGGGATAAAGTATTGTTTAAAGGCTGTCGTATTTTACGGCAGTCTTTTTATGTTTTCATTTACATCGATGTCGTGTAGAACTCTATAATCCATACAATCAAGTAAAGTGGTGTAGCAACAATAATGCCCCCTGCAAGGATATAACTAAATGGCCTTAATATAATAGTGAAAATAGCATAGATTAGTTCTGCTAGACGATCGACAATTTTTAGCATGGCTGGTGTTATCCTCCTATTTCTTAAAGTTCTCCTTTTTAATGAAAGTAAAGATTAATAAAAATAAGCATACTCGAGAATATCTATTCGAAGGTTAGAAATTCAATCTCCTTTTTTAATTATAAACCCGATGTTCAGTTATCAGTAAATTATCATAAAACCGAAAAAACTAATTATCCATAGTAAAGGTAATAGATTAATAATGATAGCAAACCGCTTCTTTTTTGATCGAAACCCCCATGCCAATATCGAGCCAATTATGATTGCAACAGGATATAGAGTTATGCTTAATACGAACGATGCATTATAAACATTGACTCCCATATCAAAGCTCATAAAAGACAGTCCCCAGATAGCCAGCCATGGTAATAAAGTAATTACGTATAGAATTTGAGTAATGATTAGATATACCTTCACGAATTCACCTCATAAATTAAATTCTCAAAAAACATATATGTGAATTTATCATACTTCGATTAGTCGCAAATCACAATATAACTTCATCACTTTCCGCCGGGTAAAAACGATAATTCATCTGATACTTATTATGCGTTCTTTCTTCCACCCCAATCACTCCTCAATTTCAGCATAATACATAACATATGCCTACATGAGGGTTTGTTGCTTGTCATATATGTCCTTGGAGGAGACATCCACAAAAAATAAATAAGGGATATAACAAAGTCTCCTTTGTCATACCCCTTACCCTACATTTAATTATTAGTATGCGCCATATCCTCCTACATAAGAAGTACCAATAATAATTAGAAGGATAAACAAGACAACGATCAATGCGAAGCCACCACCATAGCCGTATGTTTCACCCATCTTTTAGCCTCCTTTTTCACTTGATTCCTTATTATACTATTGCAAAAAGGCTAATATGGAAGGGCGTTTGCCTCATATCTCCCAAATTTTTAACACGGGAATAAAATAACATCTGTAGTTCTTCAGACGAGGGTGATTTGTTAAATAATTTGTCATATCAGTGACTCTCCTCACAGTTTTCTGTCTACAAATCATTTAGAGTTATACTGTGCGAATTTTTAGAAAAATAAAAATAAGGGAGGAGAAATATGAGGAAATCAAATTTACCAATCGTTTATTCATGTTCTGGATGTTCATCAGCTGCACAGACAGCAAACCAAATAGCAATGAAGATGGATCGAAAAGGGATGGCGGAAATGTCTTGCATTGCAGGGGTAGGTGGGGATGTTAAATCCTTGGTAAAAACGGCACAATCAGGTAGAGACATCCTAGCGATTGATGGATGTATCTTATCCTGTTGTAAACATTCATTAGCTAGACATGATGTAGAACCCATGCATCACTTTATTCTTGCTGATTTTGATGTACCGAAGAAAAAAGGGGTTGATCCGGATCCTGTTTTGACAGAGAAAGCTTACAATGAAATTTTAGAACGTAGTGGTTTTTGACAAAAAAGCATGAGTAAAGTACTTGGACAAGGGTATAATTCCCCTGTCCAAGTACTTTATCCAACCTTCGGATAGATCACAATCATTTTGTAGAGTAGGTAATAGAGGCCACCGATTAAAAGAATCGTCACAATGCCATAATCTAAACCAATCGTACTTAAGATTGCATAGATCGTGAATGGAATGGTCATAGCATAAGCCGTCATTTTCCATAACTGTTGATACTTAAGTTTTCGCCTAAGCAACTGTTTTAACAAGAGGGCAAAGCCAGCCAACACCGATACCAACGTGATCGCAACAAAAAGAATCATCAAAGGATAAAATACAACCATTTGGATGATAAATATGCTTGGGTCGATTCCCTCCGGCCTATTTTGTGACTCCATCATTCCCATTAAGCTATCCGGTAAAAGAAGTAAAAACATAAGAACAAATACATACACAATTGTATTTCGCATACTGATACGGTTCAATCGAAATAGCGCTTCTTTTTTAGGCAAAAGCAAACTATTTTTCAAAGAGGTGAATAGCTCCACTTCACTTTCCTCCATCTATGTTAATCGTTCGTCCTACCTCTTCTACCTATTTTCAAAGAACTTCTCAGCCTTCTCAAGGAATGGCTCTTGTTCTGGTGTTAAGTCGTATTCTTCTACAATTGCGTCGACTGGACAAACAGACACACACGCCCCGCAATCGATACAAATATCTGGGTCAATATAAAACTGGTCAGGTCCTTCTTCTATGCAATCAACTGGACATACCGTTGCACATTCTCCTGCTTTTTCTGTTTGACATGGTTCTAAGATTACAAATGCCATTGTTAAGTATCCTCCTTCATAAAACGTTTATTTTTTTGTTGTAAATCAACCATTTCATTCGCTAATAACTTGATCCGTTTCGTAACTTCTTCATCTATAATTTCATTTTCGTCACTAAAAGAGTCATTATGAACAAATACATTCGTGGTTGGAACTAAACCCTTAAGGTAGGCAAGAACCGGTTTCAGGTGATATTCGGATACAAGAAAGTGTTTTTCTACTGCACCGGTCGTGATAATTCCTGTCACTTTACCCTTAAATGCATCCACCTCAAAATGATCAAGAAGGTTTTTTAACGCACCTGTAATTGACGCTTGGTAAATAGGTGTACCAAATACAAGGAAATCTGCATTTAGAATCTTGTTAACCACTTTAAAGGTATCTTCATTATAGTAAGCTAACGGCTCCCCACGAACGAACTCCACTTCCACATCTCTTAAATCAATCAATTCTGTTTCTATATTGGAGTCAATCTCTTTAGCAGCCTCTAACACATGGTGAATCACAACATTCGTCTTCCAACCGGCTAAAGCACCGGCAACACCAACCAACTTCATAACCATCGCTCCTCCCTAAAATGTGGATGGAAACAGGGGGACGGTTCTTCTGCGTCCAAATTATGGGTCGAGTATAATATAAGAATTCCCTGCCTATTTAATCATCAGCTTTATCGTGAACAGAAGAACCGTCCCCCTGCTTACGAGAACTGTCCCTCTGTTTCCTTTATGTTCAATCGGTAGCAAGTAGTTGTTCTGCTTGGATTCGATCTTGTTCCATTTGTTCGATTAGGTCATCTAAATTAGTGAACTTGATTTCTTCACGTAAGTAACGCAAAAATGAAACGGATACAGTTTGATCATATAAATCTCCAGAATAATTAAGAATATGCGCTTCGATTAAGTAGCCTTGTCCATTTACGCTTGGACGATACCCTGCGCTTATTAACACATCCCTATAATCTGTAATAACACCGTCTTTATAAATGCCAACTACCCCTAAATATACACCTGGCTTAGGCTCAACGAATGCTTCCATTTCGCCCATGTTAATGGTAGGAAATCCTAGCTTTCTTCCCATCTTTTGTCCGTGTACGACAATACCTGTTACAGTAAACGGGCGCCCTAATAAGGATTGTGCCGCTTCCATCAGTCCTTCTTTTAACAACCCACGTATTTTCGTGCTACTAATTGGTGTACCGTTAATTTTTACAAGCGGCACGACAACTACTTCGATATTTCTTTCCGTACAAAGGCGGATTAACGCATCTGTACTTGACGAAGCTCCCTTACCAAATCGAAAACCCTCCCCAATTACAATTCGCTTCACCTGCAACTGAGCTAAATGCTCCTTCACAAAAGCTTCCGCAGTTGTTGCAGCATATTCTTTCGTAAATGCCACACGATAATACCTTCCTACTCCGTACTGCTTTAGCAAGGTGAACTTATCTCGATCTGGGGTAATTTTCTTTTCGTAAGCTTCATCCTGTCTTAAAACCCATAGTGGCTGATCAGAAAAACCCATTACAGCTAATGTCTCTTGAGAAGAATCCATCTTTTCCCTGGCCACCTGAAGAATCAGCTGGTGTCCTTTGTGTACACCATCAAATTTCCCAATCACTAGTGTTAACGGCGTCGAATCAAGAGGTGGTTTTTCTTTTACATCGATAATATCCATTTCCATCCCTCTACTTTATCATCAATAAAATTTTATCATCAAGAATAAGGTACCACAAATGGCACCTTATTCGTTAAATGACGCTTATTTTATTAATAATTCATATTTTTCCGCTACAGTATCCCAGTTAATAATATTGAAAAAGTTCTCGATATAATCAGGTCTTCTGTTTTGATAGTTTAAGTAATAAGCATGTTCCCAAACATCCAGACCGAGAATCGCAGTTTTACCTTCCATGATTGGGTTATCTTGATTCGGTGTACTCGTTACTTCTAACTTTCCGTTTTGATTTACGACTAACCACGCCCAACCAGAACCAAAACGCGTAGTAGCTGCATCTGCAAATTTTTGTTCAAATGTACTAATGCTACCAAAAGCTTCACCAATTGCATCGGCTAATTTTCCACTAGGAGCAGATTGTTCTTTCCCTGGTGCAATTACTTCCCAGAAAAGCGTGTGGTTTACATGTCCCCCACCGTTGTTTCTGATCGCCGTTCTCACATCTTCAGGTAGAGCGTCAAGGTTAGATAACATTTCTTCTAAGGATTTCCCTGTTAGTTCGGCTTTTCCTTCTATAGCAGCGTTAAGTTTTGTCACATACGTTTGGTGGTGTTTTCCATGATGGATTTCCATCGTTTTTTGATCGATATATGGTTCTAATGCGTTAAAGTCATATGCTAGTTTTGGTAATTCAAATGTTGTCATCGTTCTGTTCCTCCAAATTGTCTTTATTTAAAAATCGTATGCTGCTTCTTTTTCTTCTCGGATTTTCGCATAGGTTTCCGTTAACACAACCGTATCTTCTGCTAAGCGTTCAATCCGAAATTTTACATCATCACTGGTAATTTCTTTTCTGTAAAAGTCTTTTTCTTCAATAAATACATAGGTTTGGACCATTTGTGCTTTCATGTAAGCCAAGATTGGCTTTAACTGTTGTTCGGCGATGAGGTAATGCTTCGCTGATCCTGCAGTCACTAGCATGCTTACTACTTTATCTCGAAAGGCATTTACCGGTAATAAGTCAAAAATGTTCTTAAGTGTCGCAGGAATAGAAGCTTGAAAAATAGGTGTACCAATAATAATGGCGTCTGCTTCCATGATTGCTTTTGTTACATAACCCGTATCGCCTTCATATTCTAAATAATTTCTTCCATCACTAAATTGGACATCGTATTCAGCTAAGTCAATTAAAGTAACGTCTGCTGTATCTGCATATTTTTCTTGGAGTGCTTCCACCGTATAATTCATAGCCGTTCTCGTTTTCGACCCAACATTAGAGCCTGATAATGCAACGATTTTCATCTGTTGTTCACTCCTTCTTACTTCGCTATATTTGATAAAGCAAAATGGCGGGACAAGGGATCTGTCCCCGCATCCCACTATTTTTTTGCAGTGTATTTTTTAATAGCTGGTAGTATTTCTGTTCCGATTATCTCAATGTTTTTTTGTAGTCTTTCAAAAGGTACGCCACCAAAGTCAATTTGCGCGATATAACGTTGGTGTCCATAGACTTCATGTTGATATAAAATCTTCTCAATAATTTCTTGTGGACTACCAATGTTCATCACATTATGTGGATCAATGCCTTGTGCGAAATGTTGTTTTGGAAATCCTTGGCCATTTGTTCTCTTCATCCCTTCATTGATATGCGGATACATATCTTTCAATGCTTGCTGAGAAGTTTCTGCTGCATAAAAGAATCCAGCTGTTGCTACTGGGAATTCAGTTGGATCAAAACCTCTACTCTGCAAAGCATCACGATAGGAATCAATCGTACGTTTAAACACAGAGACTGGTCCGCCCAAGTGAGCCATCATCATCGGCACACCAGCGTATCCAGCTCGAATAGCACTCGCCGGAGATCCTCCAACCGCACGCCATATTGGTAATTTTCCTTTTTGAGGACGAGGAAGAACTTTTGCATTTCTTAACGGTGCACGGTACTCGCCACTCCAATTCACTACTTCTTCTTCATTAATTTGACGTAGCAAGTCAAACTTTTCTTCATATAGCTCTTCATAATCACGAAGATCGTAGCCTAATAATTCGAATAATCCAACTCTTGATGCTCGACCAGCGATGAGTTCAGCACGCCCTTTAGAGATTAAGTCTACAGTAGCAAAATTCTCATATACACGAACCGGGTCCGATGTACTAATGATTGTAGAAGAGCTCGCAATTTTAATATTTTTTGTCGCTTGTGCAATTGCCGCAAGCACAACCGCATGTGCTTGTGTTGCAAAAAATTCCTGGTGGCTTTCACCAACACTAAAAAAATCAATACCAGCTTGGTCGGCTAGTTTAGCATATTCAATAATCTCTTGAATTCTTTCTTCCGCTGAAATTCGCTCTCCCGTTACCGGATTTGGTAAGTGGTCTCCTAATGTGTAGATTCCAAATTCCAATCCTTCACTTGGATTAATACCGTATTTTTCCATTTTCATCACCTTTCTATCTTTCTATGTTGATTTGCTCGCAGACATGTTTTTGTATATTGTTCCCGAGCCATTTATTTGTTTACATTTATTTGATTCCAAATATTAGTTTATCTTTTAACATCCCCTACGTCATGTTATTATGGATGATAGTTAATAATAATGGAAGTACGCACTTTTATGTAATATAGTATCAAAAAGGATACTATTAGGAGGAATACAAATGGCAATTGAACCGGAATTATGCAAAGTTGAAGATGCTTTAGGTATCCTAGTAGGAAAATGGAAGCCTATTATTTTATTACACCTCTTTAAAAAAGGTACACAACGCTTCAGTGAGCTTAAACGTAATGTACCAGGAATTACGCAAAAAATGCTAACAAAACAACTTCGTGAGTTAGAAGATGAAGATATTATTGAGAGAGTCGTCTACCCACAAGTACCACCAAAAGTAGAATATTCAATCACTGAGTATGGAAAAAGCTTAGAACCAATCCTTCATGCCATGCACGAATGGGGAACCAAACACACCATACACAAACAACAAAAACTAAAAGAACAAAACATGTAATGGAATGGAAACAAGGGGACGGTTCTTGCGTTTCCATTTAGTATGAGGTACCGCTTAAGTTGTCTTTTGGAACAGGGGGCAGTTCTCGTACGCAGGAGAACCGTCCCCTTGTTTCCTCCTGAGCATCTTCTTACAAGTTTTGACTGTTTTGGTGCTACAATAACTGTAATCTTTCATGATTGAGGTGCTATATATGTTAAAAATAGAAGTATGGTCAGACTTTGTTTGTCCGTTTTGTTATATAGGAAAAAGACGTTTAGAGATGGCAATTGAGGAGTTCGCTCATAAAGATCAAGTTGAAATTCAGTATAAAAGCTTTGAGTTAGATTCGAATGCTCCTGCACACACCGATCAACATATTTATGACGCTTTAGCTACTAAATTTAATACGAATACTGCGCAAGTAAAGGAAATGAATAAAGGGTTAATCGAACAAGCTGCAGAGATCGGATTAATTTATAACTACGATGAGATGAAACCGACGAACACCTTTGATGCGCATCGCTTAGCTAAATATGCAGAAACCATTGGTAAGGATAAAGTGTTAACTGAGCATTTACTTCACGCTTATTTTACTGATTCAAGAAACGTTGGGGATATCGAAATACTTGCAGCAATTGCTGAAGAATCAGGGATTGATCGCGATAAGGCATTTGAAGTGTTAAACGATTCATCTTCATTTGCAAATGAAGTGCGAAATGATCAAAAAACTGCTCAAGATATTGGTGTAACGGGAGTTCCTTATTTTGTAATCAATAAAAAATATGCGTTTTCAGGTGCGCAACCGTTAGAGACATTTAAAAGTGCACTTGACCAAGTCTGGGAACAAGAAAATCCAAAACCGCAATTTATGGACTTGTCTGGTGATGATAGCGGCGCAGTATGCACAGATGATAGCTGTTTAGTACCACCAACACAAAATGAGAATAAGTAAGTGTAGTAAAGAGTCGGAAGCAAATGCTCCCGACTCTTCTTTAAAATTGATGATCTCTGATAAAACAACAACCACATCCGTTTCTTACAATTCTGATAACATGCAGAAAAGGAAAAATAACGAAATTGATTATAATCATTAGAGATAAAAAATTAGCAAGACAATGGACAAAAAGTGAACAATATGTGGAATAATCCAGCCCAATTTAGCCCCTACCCTATTTCCTTAAAAGAGGAGAAGTATGCCTAAAATGGAAACAGGGGGACGGTTCTTATGTTTCCATTTTAGGCATTTGGAAACATAAGAACCGTCCCTCTGTTTACGAAAAGTAGAAGAATAGATATGCTATATAAAAGTTCCAAAGGGCATGTGACAAAATAGCAGGTATAATGGATTTTGTTTTATATGTAAGAAGAGATAATAGTATTCCGGACAGTAAAGTAACAATCCAGTAACTTGGATGAAAGAGTGCAAATAATATAGAAGTTAAAGAAATAGCCCATATTGGTTTCATCAACTTCAATAACGAAAACAATAGGACTCCCCGAAAGAATAGTTCTTCCCAAATGGGGTTGAGTATAGTTGCATGGATGATCGCTAACGTGTCTTGTTGTTGAAAAAGTCCATGTTTATAAAAATAAATAAGTCGTTTATCTAACAGGATTTCATAATTTACGCAAAGCATTAACAATACATACGGTAATAATAGTGAAAGGACAATATAGAAATAAGTAGCGGGTTGTTTTAACACGTTGAAATTAATTAATGATTTAATTATTTGTCTAGGAGTATGAAAACTACATGTTAAAATCACAAAGCATATAAACCATAATTCCGCTCTGAAATTACCAAGTGGAGAATCTATTTTGGATAGATTACTTATAAAGAAACCTAAGATTACTAAAGATAAAAAATAAAAAAAAGTTGCCCATATTTTTTTCACTCGCTGTCCCCCTATTAGCATTCTCTAAATCTATCATTCATATTTTATATAATCCAAATACGTTTCAATCCAGTCGTCACTCCATACGGTATAGGATTTACCTGGATGGACTTCTTCAAATGTTTTACCATCTAAAGAAAATTGCGGATTCCCCGCTACACTTCTATTTAATCCTGGGGCAGATGTCCCACCAATGACATCCCCATCCACAACAAGAAGCGTTACATGCGTTTCCCCTACTGATTTTAGAGTTTCATCATATTCCGATACCCAATCATCTAATGGATGATTCTCAACGACAAATTGTTTCACCTCTATTTTTTCTCCTTTGTAATCTTTAAGCTCTTGCTCTTGAACTAGCCACATTCTCTTAACGATGGTACCCGCCAACATAGGTTTCTTCTCGTCAGAAACATCCTCCTCTACAAGCGTAAAAGAAGATACAGCAGGACTTTCTATTGTGGTAATTACCTCGTAACCTTGTTCCGCTAGGTATTTCTCTGCGATATCTTGTGTTTTCTCTTCACTACATCCAATTACGATAAAAACTAGTAATAGAATAAGAATGGTTTTTGTTAGATTCATTACAAATCTCCTTTGCAAGTGGAATCTCATTTATTTTGGCACTTTCTATCGTTCACTGTGAACGCAAGAACCGTCCCTCTGTTTCCACTAAAAGCATCATAATAAGAAATTTTAATTGATTTTATGCCTAATCCCTCCCATACCCAAACTTAATTATATCTTAACATAAATTCCCAATTCGTATCCCATTGACCATGAAAAAAAGACCGGTTAAACGGTCTATAATAGATGTAATGATGTAAATACAAATAATGATTACGTTTTATGAAAGCGTCCCATTACTATTGTATGATAGTAGTTTCCATCCGAAAGTAGTTTATCTTTTTTTAATACTCCCTCCACTTCAAAACCAAACTGCTTGTACATCGTGATTGCCTTCGCATTCGTTTCTAATACTTGTAATGTCATTTTTGTAATTCCAACAGTTTCCACCCAGTGAATGGATTCCTTTAGCAGATTTCTCCCTATCGCATGTCCCCAGTAATCCTTTAATACACAAACGCCGAACTCTACTTTATGTGCTGTTCTTTTTAAAGCATTTCCTTCACACCTAGAAAATCCTACGATTCGTCCCTTTACTTCTACAACTAAAAAAAGGTTACAATTCTTTTCTCTATCACTCTTAATGATCTGCTTGAAGCCAGACTCATCAATATAAGCTTCTCCTCGTTCTCTATCCATATTTTCTGTTTCTCCATCGATCTGTAATCTGACATCAGATAGCTGTTTAGCGTCAAATTCGTTTGCTGTTCTTATCATGTAGGTTAAATCGTGAATAGTATAATTTTTATTAATTACTTTCATAAATTTCCTTCCTTTATACGGATATTTTCTCGGTCAGGTGGAAACAGAGGGACGGTTCTTCTGTTTCCATTTACACTGAAACGAAACTTCCTTTCATTTCTTTCAATGCGGATATTGGTTTTTAACCTTATGAATAAATGAGAATCTCTTACAAGTGGTTTTTCCACAATTTCCTTCTCTCATTTACACAGAAATAAATATCACTGCATATATTGACTATAAATTAGGAAAGAGGCGAATGACCTATGACAGAAATGGATTACACATCTCCATCCACGCAATACTTCTTTGATATGAATAAAAGCCCATTGTTTATTAAAAATCAACAAAACCTTATTAATGTATTAGGAAAAAAACAACTAAACACATTGGAGAACACATCACTTCTTGATATATTTCTAAGTAAAAGTAATGTTGTTGAACCACACTACCATCAAAATGCTGCTGAATTAGTCTATTGCATTGCAGGATCAGCGATTGTATCGATATTAAATCCGTTCACGAAACAAATATTAAATTTCCACATCACACCAGGGCAAGTAGCAAATGTACCAAAAGGATGGTGGCATTATGAAGTAGCGACAACTGACCACACTCACCTGTTAGCTATCTTTGATGCTCCAAATCCAGAAGTAATATTAGGTTCTGACCTTTTAAAATTCACACCTTCCAATATCATGGCACATACGTATTGTATAAATGAGGAAGAGTGGAAGAACGTCACAGCGCCAGTGAAGCCAAACACATATATTGGGCCTTATAAGGATTGTGAAAAATCACATCATAAACCATATAATCCACAACAAACGTATCAACAGTATCCATATTATCCCTCCTATTGATAGGAGGGATAATAGATTAATCGTTCTTATGTTTCCACTTTTACCGAAGGAACTAGCTTCTTTTTTTGTTCTGCGGAATTTATCAGAAAGGTTGTTAAAACAAGCTACATATTGGAAACATAAGAACTGTCCCCCTGTTTCCTATTACATCTTCTCTGGGGCTTTTAGGCCTAGTAGTCGTAATCCTTCTTTTAATACGATGGTGGTTGCTTCTACTAATTGGAGTCTGGATCCTAATTGGTTGTCTTCTTCTAAGATTCTTACGGTTGCGTAGTACTTGTTAAATGCTTGAGCGAGATCGATCGTGTATTTGGCAATTTGAGAAGGATCAAACTGGTGATAGGCATGTGTGATTACCTCTTCAAACTTCATCAAAAGCGAAAGAACTGTCCAGGCCTTATCGTCTTGAAACGCTTGATAAGACTGCTCAACAATTTCTACTTGGTTCATTCCTTTTCGTAAAATAGAGCATGCCCGAGCGTACGTGTATTGAATATATGGTCCAGTCTCGCCTTCAAATGTTAGCATCGATTCGAGTGAGAATTCGATATCATTTTGACGATAATTTTTCAGATCGTGGAAAATGACTGCGCCAACCCCTACACTTTTGGCCACTTCTTCTTTATTCTCCAGTTCATGGTTACGACTTTCAATATTCTCGGTTGCAAGCTCGATCGCTTCTTTTAGCACTTCTTCAAGAAGGACTATTTTTCCTTTTCTTGTCGACATTTTTTTACCGTCTTTTAGCATCATGCCGAAAGAAATATGGTGCATATCAGCAGCCCATGTATATCCCATTTTCTTTAACACTTCAAACACTTGTTTAAAATGTAATGACTGTTCTCCACCTACAACGTACAATGCTTTGGCGAAACTGTATTCCTTTTTCCGGTATAAAGCTGCAGCTAAATCTCTTGTAGCATACAATGTTGCACCGTCTGATTTTTTAATGAGGCAAGGAGGATGATTGAATTCATCTAAACCCACTACCATGGCACCATCCGATTCAGAAAGTAGGTGCTTCTCTTCCAATTCATTCACAACCGGCTCCATCTTATCGTTGTAAAAAGCTTCCCCTTGAAACGAGTCAAATTCAACTCCAAGCAATTGATAAATCCGTTGAAAGTCTACTAAAGACACTTCCCGGAACCATTTCCATAACGCAAGCGCTTCTTGGTTTCCGTCCTCTAATTGTTTAAACCAATAGCGTCCCTGTACTTCTAGTTCTGGATTTACTTCCGCTTCTTCATGAAAATGAATGTATAATGCTAGTAGCTCTTTTATTGGCTCAGCCTTTACCTTTTCTTCTTCCCCCCACTGCTTATAAGCGGTTATTAGCTTACCAAATTGAGTTCCCCAATCACCTAAATGATTGATTTTCACTGGAGTATAGCCACACTTTTGCATAATATTAGCTAATGCATTTCCGATCACTGTGGAACGCAAGTGACCCATGGAGAAAGGTTTGGCAATGTTTGGAGATGACAAGTCAATCGTTATTTGCTCTCCATTACCAAGGCTAGGACTACCATAAGCCTCTCTTTCATTTAAAATTTCTTCAACGATTGCTTTTCCTGTAAATGTCTTATCGAGATACACGTTAACATAAGGACCGACTGCTTCCACACGTTCGATGAGACCACTCTCCATATTGGCAGAAAGATCATTCGCAATCTGATTTGGTGCTTTTTTCAAAGTCTTTGCTAATACAAAACATGGAAAAGCATAATCACCCATCGATTGCTGTGGTGGTACTTCTAATGTCTTCGTTATCTCCTGCTTCGATAACGATTTCACATCATTTTTAACTAATGCTTCATGGATCGATAAAGCAACCATTTGTTTATACTCCATAATAATATTCGCCCCTTTTGCATAATAAAAAACCCCCGTCTCTAAGAAATCTTAGAGACGAGGATTGAACTCGCGGTACCACTCTATTTGCTTATTTCTGCGATACACATAGGATATGCGCTTAAACACACGAAAAATAAGCCGGCTCGAATCAATAACGGGTTTTACCCGAGTTTATCTACTCTTACTTCGATAAACCTTCTCAGAAGTGCGCTTCATCATTGCCTCCGTACCAGTCTTCCACCAACACTGGCTCGCTTTACGAGAAAACAATCACTACTCTCTTCATCATCAAATTAGCTATTAAATATTACAGGATATTATACACATAGCTCCTGGAAAAAGCAATGGAAACATGGGGACGGTTCTTTCGTTTCCAAAAATGGAAACGAAAGAACCGTCCCCATGTTTCCGTCTTCACTCCAATTCGTTAAATGCGGATTCGTAGAGGTGTTTTGTTTGTGAAAAGCGTTCGGTTATCGAGGATGTACCCATTACTACTGATATTAGACGGTGATCTTCACGTTCCACCGTACCCGCAAAGCAATATCCCGCTTCATTGGTGAAACCTGTTTTCAGTCCATCCACGCCTTGAAACCCAAGACCTTGTTCATTTACCTCTGGTAGCATCCAATTTGTATTTTTATGTATCACACCATCAAGTGTATAACTAGAGGCATCAACCACGTCTAGGATTTCAGGATATTGTTCGATTACATGTCTAGCTAAAGATGCAACATCCTGTGCGGACATTCTATTCGTATCCGATCGTGTTCCAACCGAAACAAATTCACCAAGGTCTATATTATCCAATCCAGTACTGTTTACAAACCTTGTGTTAGTAAGACCTAGATTTTCGGCTTTTTCATTCATTTCTGCAACAAAGTCTCCTTCTGTTCCCGCTACCACTTCCGCTAAAGCGATCGATGCACCGTTGGCAGAGTGAATTACCATTGAGTGAAATAATTCCTCAACAGTGTACGCTTGTCCTTGTTGTAAATGAACGGATGCAAAGCCCGGCTGATTCGAAATAGTAGAAGCATACGCACTTATTTCTACTGTTTGATCCCAACTAATGTCTCCTGCTTGGATTGCTTCCAAAACCAAAAGCTCTGTCATCATCTTGGACATACTAGCAACAGGCAAGGATTCATCCTTGTTCCTTTCAAATAATATATCCCCATCGATTGTTATCAAAATAACGGAGCTCGCTTCGATCTCGACCTCTTCAGGTAGCTTCTTAAACTTTGTGCGCATTGGGATATCTGGATTTTTTGTTATCCGTGTATATTGTGCTCCAGAAACATTGCCAACTGTAAAAACAGGGTCAGGTTGTGCATAGAAATTCGAAATATACAGGCCACTACCTGCAATTAGTACAAGTACTAAAACAACTATTATTCGTTTTATAAGTATCATTCTGTCCTCCAAAACGCATGTGAGATTGTGTTGTCATTATACAACATTTAAGAGTTGTACAGTTTAGTGACTAACAAAAAAAAGCGCCAGAGTTACTCTGGCAGCGAAATCTTATATTTTTTTGTAACAGTGTCTGTCCTATCTTACTACTAATATGGAGAGGAGTAAGGCGGATATATATATTTTCTAAGATAAGCATTTTCATTTAAAACATACTTAGCTTATAATTGTTCGACAACATCTCCAACAACTTTATTCCTGCAATACTATTTCCTTTATCATCTAATGCCGGACCAAAAATACCAATGCCGAATCTTCCGGGCACTGCACCCATAATTCCACCTGCCACACCACTTTTAGCAGGAATCCCTATTTTAATGGCGAATTCACCAGAAGCATTATACATCCCACACGTGACCATAAATGTTTTGCATATGCGAGCATACTCTTTAGGAATAATCTGTTTTCCTGAATCAGGATCGATCCCATCCATCGCAAAAACTAACCCTATTCTTGCTAGATGTAAACAGTTCATTTCAATCGCACATTGTTTCGTATAGATGTCGATTAGTTCTTCTACATCCTCATCGATTATGTCATGTTGCTTTAAAAAATAACATAATGCTCTGTTGAGGTCCGCTGTCTCTACTTCCGAACGGGCAACTTCTTTATTAAAGCTTATAGAAGTATCATCGGCAAGCTCTTGAACAAAGCCCAATAGACGATCAAATCTGTCAGACACAGTAGCTCCTTTAAGCATATGAGTAACCACCAATGCGCCTGCATTTATCATTGGGTTTAAGGGCTTGGCCGGGATCATCGATTCTAATTTCGCAATTGAATTAAAAGGATCTCCCGTTGGTTCCATTCCAACATGATCAAATACATATTCTGATCCTTGATCGATTAATACCAGTGCCAAGCTAATCACCTTTGAAACACTTTGAAGCGTAAACTTCTTCTCCACATCCCCTGCAGAAATACAAAGTCCATCAGGATAGTTGATCGCAATGGATAAATTACTTGGATTACCCTTTCTTAGTGCAGGAATGTAATCCGCGACTTTTCCATTACTCGTAAAAGATTTCGCTTCTTTTACAAGTGCATTTAATTCTTCATTTGTTTTACATAGCATACATCATCACCCGACCATAGTATGAACCAATAAAACATAATTCATGAAATGGAAACAAGGGGACGGTTCTTTTAGGGAACAATCGGAAGTTTGCGAAAAAAGAAGGCACATTTAGCTATTTAAGCTATCTGTGCCTTTGTACTATCTCGTATTACCACTATCCGCAAATTTTTGATTGTCCCAGAAGGACGAAGTCGCTTCCTTCTCTTCCTATGGGGATTCAATCCTCCCCAACCTCATTTTTGATCTTTTATTTATCAGTTTTTTTAACTGTTATCTATGTTTTTTCTTAAAAACATAGATAACAGTTAAAAATGGGTGTACTTTCCCCCTCCCCATTTAAGAGGCTTTTAAAAAAGCATTTAATTCTACCGATCACGGTATCTTATATGATGGAAACGGCGGTATCTTAAATGAATGAACGCTTTCTAGATGACCTTTTTTACACGAAGGACACAAAGTCATATCCTTATTTAATATTTTTCCAAGGACTTCAATTTTACTTAACCCTTCATATAACGGTTTATAGCTAGGGCTCTTTGTTAGTCTTCGACAACGTTCCAACTTCGTTTTTCTATTTCGATTTGCTAATAAACCATAATGCCTTACTTTCACAAATCGTGTCGGTAATACATGCATTAAAAAACGCCGAATAAATTCTACTTTGGTCATCTTTACTTGCTTTCTCTTATTGTTATTCTTATAGTCTTTTACACCGATGGTCACTGTATCATAACCTTGTGAAAGGATACGTTTATTCGAAATGGCAATTCTGTGCGTGTATAATCCAAGGTACTTCATCACAGCTAAAGGACCTGAAAATGTTCTTTTGGTATAACTATACCAATTCAGTTCATAACAGCTATCTAGTAATTGTTGAAACTGACTTCTAGATTGATATTTTGTTGTTTCAGTAAAGAACTTTAATTTCTTTTGGTTGTAATATTGTTTGAGATAATAGAGAAATTTCCCTCTAAATTGCTTTGATAAAACTTTCACAGGAATAAAGAATTTTTTACTCGTTTCCTTCCAACGGTTATCTTTTGTCAGGCCTCCGGCCAAGACTATGGTATGAATGTGAGGATGATAGTGTAAATTCTGGCCCCAAGTATGCAAGACAGATAAAAAGCCAATTTGGGCACCTAAATATTTATCGTCCCATGCGAGTTCGTTCAAAGTTTCTGCCACTGCTTTGTACATTAATTTATAAAGTAGTTTTTGATTGTGATAGATCAACATGTGTAATTGTTCGGGTATCGTAAACACGACGTGAAAATAGGGTGCGTTTAAAATATCTTTGCTTCTTTGATCCACCCAAATCTCTTTATCAACTCCTTGACATTGCGGACAGTGACGATTTCGACAAGAATTATAGCTAAGTTTTGAATCACCACATGAATCACACTCATGCCTGTGACCTCCTAAAGCATCTGTTTTACAATTTTTAATGGCCGTGGCTGCTTTTGCCTGTTCTATGGATACTTTATGAGTTACTCTAAAGTAATCGTAGTTATCAACGAATAAACTTTGTATAGTCATCAATTTTTACCTCTAGGCTGGTCCAATGGACTTTTGATCCCCATTAAACTTTTAGAAGTCATGTGTAAATAAGCAACTGTCGTTGCCACTCTTTTATGACCTAACATATGTTGTATATGCACAGGATCAATTCCGTCTTCGAGAGAGTGTGTCGCAAAACAATGCCGTAAGGTATGTGCTGAAATTGCTGTATCGAGATTTAATCTTTCTCTAATTTTAAGAAAGGTATTTTGTATGCTTTTAACCGTAATATGATTCTCTTGCTTTTGTCCCTTGAAGAGCCAATCATTTTTAGAAAAGGATCGATGATGATAGGCTTTGAAATACTCTCGCAGGACAAGAAGACTAGCTTCAGACAAAATGGTATAACGGTTCGTATCGTGTTTTGTTTTCTGCACACGAACTCGCATTCCTTGACTATCTATATCACTAATTTTTAGTCGTGCAACTTCACTAACGCGCAATCCACTACCATAGATTAAGGCGAGAATCGCCTTATGTTTTAAATTATTGGTACCCTCTAAAAGTGCATATACTTGCTCTCTAGGTGGAATAACAGGGAAGCTCTTGCCTCTTCTCATTCTAGGTACCTTTATTGGATTCCAGGTTTTCTCTAGTACATACGTGTAAAAAAACTTAATAGATGAAATACAATTATTTATTGTCCCTGGTGAAAGTTTTCTATCTCTTTTTAAGTGAAGGATATACCCCTGAATATCTTCAAAAGCAACTTCATCAATTTCTATCTCTAATACTACTTCCACATAGAATAAAAAATCGTTTATTCTTCTTCTCATAGATTTTCTTGTGGATTCTGGTGAGTTCTTAAGCTCAAAGAATAGTTCGATCTGTCGTTTATATTTTTCCATTATAAAAGCCCTCCGATTTGTTAGTTGATTTTTAAACAAACCGGAAGGTGGGTGGTCCACGATTAAGTGGAGTAAAATATTGGTTATGTAATTTTGTTGTTTTTCGTGTTAGAATAAATTTCATAGAAGTATGCTCTCTCTTTTTTATTGTTTGGTTTGGCGATTAAACAATATCACAGAAAGCATACTTTTTCTTTATGTTCTTAATGGTTTTCTTCCCTTAATAACCCTCTATCTGTATTTTTTTCCTCTTTACATAATAACGCTCTATCCCATAGCCATCGCGGGACGCGATTTCGTTCTTCTTGT
>NZ_JAOALK010000027.1 GCF_025154055.1 Aquibacillus koreensis | reverse complement strand
GGGACGGTTCTTTTAGGGAACAATCGGAAGTTTGCGAAAAAAGAAGGCACATTTAGCTATTTAAGCTATCTGTGCCTTTGTACTATCTCGTATTACCACTATCCGCAAATTTTTGATTGTCCCAGAAGGACGAAGTCGCTTCCTTCTCTTCCTATGGGGATTCAATCCTCCCCAACCTCATTTTTGATCTTTTATTTATCAGTTTTTTTAACTGTTATCTATGTTTTTTCTTAAAAACATAGATAACAGTTAAAAATGGGTGTACTTTCCCCCTCCCCATTTAAGAGGCTTTTAAAAAAGCATTTAATTCTACCGATCACGGTATCTTATATGATGGAAACGGCGGTATCTTAAATGAATGAACGCTTTCTAGATGACCTTTTTTACACGAAGGACACAAAGTCATATCCTTATTTAATATTTTTCCAAGGACTTCAATTTTACTTAACCCTTCATATAACGGTTTATAGCTAGGGCTCTTTGTTAGTCTTCGACAACGTTCCAACTTCGTTTTTCTATTTCGATTTGCTAATAAACCATAATGCCTTACTTTCACAAATCGTGTCGGTAATACATGCATTAAAAAACGCCGAATAAATTCTACTTTGGTCATCTTTACTTGCTTTCTCTTATTGTTATTCTTATAGTCTTTTACACCGATGGTCACTGTATCATAACCTTGTGAAAGGATACGTTTATTCGAAATGGCAATTCTGTGCGTGTATAATCCAAGGTACTTCATCACAGCTAAAGGACCTGAAAATGTTCTTTTGGTATAACTATACCAATTCAGTTCATAACAGCTATCTAGTAATTGTTGAAACTGACTTCTAGATTGATATTTTGTTGTTTCAGTAAAGAACTTTAATTTCTTTTGGTTGTAATATTGTTTGAGATAATAGAGAAATTTCCCTCTAAATTGCTTTGATAAAACTTTCACAGGAATAAAGAATTTTTTACTCGTTTCCTTCCAACGGTTATCTTTTGTCAGGCCTCCGGCCAAGACTATGGTATGAATGTGAGGATGATAGTGTAAATTCTGGCCCCAAGTATGCAAGACAGATAAAAAGCCAATTTGGGCACCTAAATATTTATCGTCCCATGCGAGTTCGTTCAAAGTTTCTGCCACTGCTTTGTACATTAATTTATAAAGTAGTTTTTGATTGTGATAGATCAACATGTGTAATTGTTCGGGTATCGTAAACACGACGTGAAAATAGGGTGCGTTTAAAATATCTTTGCTTCTTTGATCCACCCAAATCTCTTTATCAACTCCTTGACATTGCGGACAGTGACGATTTCGACAAGAATTATAGCTAAGTTTTGAATCACCACATGAATCACACTCATGCCTGTGACCTCCTAAAGCATCTGTTTTACAATTTTTAATGGCCGTGGCTGCTTTTGCCTGTTCTATGGATACTTTATGAGTTACTCTAAAGTAATCGTAGTTATCAACGAATAAACTTTGTATAGTCATCAATTTTTACCTCTAGGCTGGTCCAATGGACTTTTGATCCCCATTAAACTTTTAGAAGTCATGTGTAAATAAGCAACTGTCGTTGCCACTCTTTTATGACCTAACATATGTTGTATATGCACAGGATCAATTCCGTCTTCGAGAGAGTGTGTCGCAAAACAATGCCGTAAGGTATGTGCTGAAATTGCTGTATCGAGATTTAATCTTTCTCTAATTTTAAGAAAGGTATTTTGTATGCTTTTAACCGTAATATGATTCTCTTGCTTTTGTCCCTTGAAGAGCCAATCATTTTTAGAAAAGGATCGATGATGATAGGCTTTGAAATACTCTCGCAGGACAAGAAGACTAGCTTCAGACAAAATGGTATAACGGTTCGTATCGTGTTTTGTTTTCTGCACACGAACTCGCATTCCTTGACTATCTATATCACTAATTTTTAGTCGTGCAACTTCACTAACGCGCAATCCACTACCATAGATTAAGGCGAGAATCGCCTTATGTTTTAAATTATTGGTACCCTCTAAAAGTGCATATACTTGCTCTCTAGGTGGAATAACAGGGAAGCTCTTGCCTCTTCTCATTCTAGGTACCTTTATTGGATTCCAGGTTTTCTCTAGTACATACGTGTAAAAAAACTTAATAGATGAAATACAATTATTTATTGTCCCTGGTGAAAGTTTTCTATCTCTTTTTAAGTGAAGGATATACCCCTGAATATCTTCAAAAGCAACTTCATCAATTTCTATCTCTAATACTACTTCCACATAGAATAAAAAATCGTTTATTCTTCTTCTCATAGATTTTCTTGTGGATTCTGGTGAGTTCTTAAGCTCAAAGAATAGTTCGATCTGTCGTTTATATTTTTCCATTATAAAAGCCCTCCGATTTGTTAGTTGATTTTTAAACAAACCGGAAGGTGGGTGGTCCACGATTAAGTGGAGTAAAATATTGGTTATGTAATTTTGTTGTTTTTCGTGTTAGAATAAATTTCATAGAAGTATGCTCTCTCTTTTTTATTGTTTGGTTTGGCGATTAAACAATATCACAGAAAGCATACTTTTTCTTTATGTTCTTAATGGTTTTCTTCCCTTAATAACCCTCTATCTGTATTTTTTTCCTCTTTACATAATAACGCTCTATCCCATAGCCATCGCGGGACGCGATTTCGTTCTTCTTGTGTTTCCATTTTCGGAAACACAAGAACCGTCCCTCTGCTTACAACTGCTAGACAAATAGCTTCCTTAGCTCTTCAAAGTTAATTGGTTTTGTCATGTAGGCAAATGCTCCTTTGTCAGCTGCTGTTTCGATCGTTGCTTCCATAGCGTCCGCACTGACTACAATAACCGGAATGTCCTTTGTTTTAGGATTTTTCTTTAGTTTACTTAAAATATCAAATCCTTGCAGGTCAGGTAAGCTTAGGTCCAAAAAAATATAATCAGGGTGTAGCTTATCCAACTCTTTTAAACCTGATCTACCAGAAGTAGTACAATGTAAATCGATGTTTCCAATTACATCTAACATAGATTTCATAACCTCGATGTTATCATGATTATCTTCTATATATAAGACTCGAAAGTTATAACTAGAAGGACTCCAATTTTTTATTGCCTGATCCAAATGCTCACTTTTTTCCTGATTAATCCTTTTAAAACCAACCCAAAAGGTTGATCCAATACCTTTTTCTGAAGTAACGCCAAAGGTACCGTCCATTCTAGTCATCAATTGGGCAACTATTGCAAGTCCTAAACCGGTTCCTTTCCAACCCTTCATATGTGTTTGACTGCGATAAAAAGGTTCAAAAATTAAATCAATCTCTTTTGGATCAATGCCAGATCCGTTATCTTGCACACTAATTTTCACTTGTTCTTCCTTTTCATCAACCTCACAATAAACATTTATAATGCCATTGTAGCTATTGTATTTCATCGCATTGTCCAATAAATTCGTCATTACTTGATTTAACCGTAAATGATCAGCCTCTACATAGATATCTTCACTAATGTTGTCTAAATTAATCATAATATTTGATTTCTGTGTATCTAAAATAGAACCTACACATTCCTCCAAAATAGGCTTTAACTGGACCTCTTCTTTGTTAATGTGAATACTTCCCATATCCATCGATGAAAAATCCAGTATTTCTTCAATCAATTGTAACAACTGATCCGAAGAGCGAAGTATTTTGTCAACCTTATCTCGGTTCTCTCTCGTCAAATCATTCATCATTAATATTTGTGCATAACCTTGAATCGTGTTTAACGGTGTGCGTAGATCATGACTCATTTGAGATAAAAATACACTTTTTGCATGATTTGCCTGATCAGCATTTGACTTTTCTTTTTTCAAGAACTTTTCACGTTCCTTTTGACGTGCCTTATCCATTAATAGCTTTTCATTTTTATTTTTTAACATATGAATTTCTTTTTCTAAATTTCCCACTCGCTTTCTTTCTTCTAAAGGAAAAGAAACATATTGTCTATGGTAATAAGGAGATTTAACAACCTCCTCATCCGTTAAAAGGTACTCATGTATTTTTAACAATTCATTTTGAAAAAAAGCAGGTGTCGTTAAGGCGTTGTACGCACAGACAGATATGATGCCATTCTCATTTAATAATGTATCAACCTTACTCTCATACTTTAAAATCTCACTGATGGAAGATTCATCTGCTAAAACATGCCCCCAAGTTCTCGTCAACATTCCCTTATCTAAATTAGCTGTTATAACTTTTTCTAACTCTTTAAAGCTTTCATCTGAATCAAATCCACTTTCGTTTAAGTAAAACATGTCACTAGACATATAGGATACTAGGCTAAGGTCACTTTCTGTGTATCCTTTATTTATTAATATTTCTTTGATTTTCATGTAAATACTTTTTCTTTCAACAAATAAAATATGATCTCCATCGTTTAATCCATCTTCTATATATAAAACCGCATTCATAATATATTTATCTTGTTCATTATACATATAAAGAAGGTGAGCTAACTCTTTTTGATTTGTTAGTTCTTGTAATGTTAGTGATTCTTTTGATCGTAATTCCTTTTCTCTTGCACCCATGATCTCATCCCCCAATAGGTTATCGGTTCTATTTTAATAAAAACCGCTCGCCCAATAAAGAAGATATTTTTACCATAATCTAAGGCACCAACTTTAAAACTACTTATGAAAATCATAAAAAAAGCCTTAAGCACCAAATGCGGAGCTTAAGGCTATATCGTATTGGATAGTTCGTTCATTAAATCTGTTTTTTGTAGTTTAGAAACATGTGCGTATTGTGGATAATTTATAAAGTGAGCGAAATAAGTATCCCCTTCAAATGAGATATAAGAGATATACTGTTTATTCACAATAAAAGAACGATGTGTTCGAAAAAAATTATCATTTAGCTGCTCTACCAAATTATTTAAAGATTCATTTGTTTCATATATTTGTTGCTCAGTGTGAATAATTGTTTTCCGTTTATCTCGTTCTATGAAAATCACTTTATCTAAGTGGATAAAATAAGAAACTCTATCCACCTTTATTGTAATAATTTTGTTTTTTTGCTTCTTTTCTACTAAAGCAGTTCTTGCTTTATCCAAAGCAATATATAACCGCTCCTTTTTTATCGGCTTCATCACATAATCAAGCGCATTTAAATCAAATGCTTTTACCGCGTATTGACCATAACCAGTAGTAAAAATAAACCTTAAGGCAGGATTTATTTTTAAACAAGCTTCAATCGCTTTAACGCCATCCAACTTCGGCATATTTATGTCAGCTATAATTAAATCTGGCCTTAGATCTAAATTTAAATCAAGGAGTTTTTCCCCATCATTGGCTATACCCACTACTTCGAACACATTGGAAGCTTGTATAAAAGTGGATAAAATTTCTTGTGACTCTTCATGGTCTTCTGCAATAACAACCGTTATTTTAGATCCCATTAACAGTCCCCCTCTCCTTTGCAGATGAAAACCTAATCGCTAGTAGAAAGGAAAGTTCTAAGGTACTAGTTTATGTATGTAAGTATACCATTTTCATTTGCTAATTATAACCCTATGAACACTTTCCAATAGTTACTATTAATATACCTGATTGGGTAGCTATTGATCACGATGAAGTTGCAGATTTCTACGATCAATCTCTTGCTCAAGAAGGCTGATAAACTCTTCATCTAAATTCAATCTTACCGCTTGTTCATAGGCATCTTTTAATTGATTGTAACTCAGATAATCCATGAAATACCCCTTCCAACTATAATGTTAAGTATATATACACTATTTTACATTTTTTTAAACTTTCTAACCCTACTAATCAAGAAACCTAAAACAAGGAATACTGCATTCGAAACACCCTTCAGGTGGTTTCAGAAAAACAAACGTGCATTTTGTCTTTTATTGAAGAAATTTAGCGCAGATCATAAGTAAGATACAGTGGGACAGACCTTGGAAACAGGGGGACGGTTCTTTTGTTTCCATTTTACAGACAACAAAAGACTGTCGATAATTTGGAGATATTGTCAGCATTTGATGGGATTTTTCGTGCCTAGCACTCGCACAAAATGGGTATAGGTAATTATCAAAAATACTCCGGCTTCGGGGTGAACTTCTAGGAGGCTAATCATGAAAAAACATACGTGTCCAAGATGCGATTTAGAAACACCCAGAGTAATAAAATATTATAGTGAATATATTTGCCAATTATGTTACGTCCGAATTCCAGTTGAAGAACGAACAAAGGCTGCCTTAGAAGAAAGATTAGTAATATAAGAGGTTTGGAGTGGGAATTATAGACGGTCAGACAGGCCAGTTGCAGTACATTTTTTCCAGTGTTTCCAATGATCAATACTTTAATGACGGCTGTAATCTATGTTATATTTAGTGTAGGCACAGGACGAACATGGAACATGGAGGCAAGCCCTCTTTGTTTGGTGTTCGTCCTATTTTTATTTACTTATCCTACAAAGCAAATATACTTTTGAGCCTTATTTGGATATACAGTGTCAGTAAAATACAAAGTCCAGAAGATATCATCATACTTTTTACCAATTACACAATCAAGTAAAATTCCAGGTGTAATTTTTTTCAATGGAAAGTGGATAAGCTCGTAGGTTCTAGTTGTATCAATATCATAAAGTGAAACAATTGATTCTGACATTTTTCTTACCTCAAAAATACTATTCACTGTTGTGTCACATTGCTCTAAGTTAGCCATAATGTTGTTTAAATCTTCGATCGGACTCCAATCGGCTTGATTGTAGTTTGGATAGGTGTACGCGAACAAATCATTTAGTGCTCTTTCACACGTCATCATTTCTCCTATAACATTTTCTACATATTTTTCCACGAATGCAAACCAAGAACAACTCCCTTGTTGGTCTAACCAACATATAAACCGCTTTAGTTGGATAAGCAAATTCTTCATTTCCATTTGCTTTTTTGTAATTGTTATATGGCGAGGGATGTATTCAATAATAAACTCTTCCCAAAATTCCGGTGTGCATGCACTCCAGGAATCTGGACAATCATCCTCTAAGTTAGTAGTTAGGTACGCTGAGAAGATACGAAGAAATTCATTGACTTGCGGACTTGTTAGGTGTTTTCGTTTATACGCTATTAAATCTCGACCGTAAAAGCAAACTAACGCACGGTACCTCATGTTAAATTTGGAGCCTAATCGTAACATGTCAAGATACTCTTCTCGCTCACCTTCATACGTGAACTCATGCATAAATGTCTTAATTTGGACAGAGCCGTTACCTGTTGTAAAAGTCTCATTGATCATTCGTTTCATTACATCAACTCCTCTTATTTTCTTTTACACATTGGGTGGTGAAGTGTTTTTATGGATGGGATTTAAATCAGTTTTTCTTACTTTTCAAGGAAGAAGAATTTGTAGTAGAGGATTTATAGTACTACTAAGATAGTCGAGTTTGGCTTACTGGTCAATGTCAAAAAAATTCTAATAGTACGATAGAAATCAAGTAGAAAATAGTTTTTTATATAACCGAAAAATTAAAAATCACCCTATTAACTGCGTGTATTATTACATACTAATTAACTTTCAAATTTGTTATTGATTCCCTTATTGCTCTTTTCGCAGTCTGGTGATAATCTTTAAGAAATTGGATAATGAAGGAGCATGCATGTATGGCCAACATTACACTTGCTGAAGCAGTTAAGCTTAAAAGCATTTTGTCGAAAAGAATTCATGAGTTAGAAGAAGAGATGTTCCGAGTTGCTTTTGTTCAAATGGAAAGTGGGAGTGAATTGCCTAAGCAAAATCGAACACTCTCTAACGTGGAGAAAGAAATAGAGCTTGTACGAGCGGACTTCCGTTTACTAGATAAATTAATGTATCAAGCAAATATTGAAAATGAAGTAGTTTTTAATGGCGAAAGCATATCGATTGTGGAGGCGATCGAGCTTGCGACACAGCTACGTGCAAAAGCTCGAAAACTAAAAGAATTAGCATCATGCGAAAAAGAAGAGCACCTTTATTTTGGTGAGACAACAACAATGGTGAAAGTTGCGCTCTATGATCCGGAGGAGTACCGTCAAAGATCTGTGGAAACAGAGCGTCTTGCAAATAGACTTTCCAATCTTATTAATGCGAAAAACTATGCTATTGAACTAGCATTTGATAGTGAAAAGTATTTCTAATCCCTTGATGAAGTGAGACTCTTCATCAAGGCATAGAAGGAGATAGTATGCGTACATTTTGTACTCGGAAATAGAAATGGCAATGGCAAAACCAATGATCATTAACCCATTACACTGTGACCAGTAACCAATGACCAACTATATGCCAATCGCGGTCGACGACCAAAGTTTGTAATTTTGAACTCCTTCTATGACAAAGGACACCTTCAGCAATGAAGGTGTCCTTTTTTAGGTTGGAGTGAGAAGAAAGGTGTGAACAGGAGAACCGTCCCCCTGTTCACGTTTGTTTTTTTAGACGTGGGACCCACGTACAAGTTAGATCAAGTGGACAAACCAGGTTTTAACAATGGCAAAGTATTCCCTAATGAAATAGTTTATTTTCACAAATAAAGGCGATTCCCCTCCAAGACCGTAACTGTTTAATCCTGTCTCTTTACCAATCATTTTTGCTCTAACAATGTGGTAATCGCTTGTGACGATCAGTACTGTTGGGTCTTTCACGCCTACCTGTTCAATTAGTTGCTTTGCGTTTGTGAGGTTCTCGAAAGTAGTAGTAGAAAGTTTTTCATAATAGATACGATCTTCAGCAACTCCTTTTTGCTTCAAATAATCCCCCATCGCCTCAGCTTCTGTAATTGATTCTCCTGGGCCCTGCCCTCCTGAGACAACTACTGGTATTTCGTTGTTTTCCAATAAAAATTCTGATCCAGCTATTAATCTTGTTTCTAATGTCTTGGATGGTTTTTCACCTTGTAAACCTGCACCAAGAATAATCACAAAATCAATAGTCTCTGGGTCTATTTTTTCACCCTCTGCTAGTTCATAAAGGATGAAGCTCTCTACTAGGATGAAAGAAAGCAAGAAAAGACCATAGATTGTTGCTAATAATCTAGTGAAGAACTTGTACTTTCGATCTCTCGTTTTCCTATAATGATTTTTCAGTAAAAAAATTACCGCCACTGTAAGGATATTTGCAGTAATAAATAAAACCCCGAAACTACTACCAAACAGGATCAGTAATAAGACAATAATTAATGCTATTACGATAAATAATAAATTCGTTCTTTTTTCACTCATATGTACCTCTTCTAATCATAATCATTTATAAGTCTGAAACATAACATACTAATTATATAACATGAAGAACTCCCCGTGAACAGTGAGACAGTTCTTGGAAACAAGGGGACGGTTCTCCTGTTCACGGTTTGGGAAGGTTTTGACGAGCGACCTATCCCTGCGACACAACGCACATTATGAAGAAGGTAATATTATATTAATGTAGAATCTATACCATTATTGAAGTTACTTAAAATTAAACTGCTAAGTATGGGGGCTGTTCAAGTGAATGACTGGGCTATTCTAATTATCTTCCTCGTTATCGGCGGAATTGCCGAATATTTGGTCACAAAGAAAGTGGAAGATCGCAAAAAACAAAATAGAATCATTATGTACACATGGGGAGGTATTGGTATAATCCTAATTATGATAGCAATATTTTCTTAGTATCGACGGTACTCTTGATCATACATAAGTGCATAAGTATCTTATCCATCAAACTAGCCAAACAACACCATTATTCACAAATCCAAAAACTCCTTCAACTTAGAAAAAGTGATCCCACGAATAGGTTGAGCTTCATTAAATAACTCATGACGTCCATCATCAATTAATGCCGTTCTTACATGGATGAATTTCTTTTGTATTATAGATATATTATGTTTCCAATCCACTGTCGTATCTTGATTACCTTGAATAACAAGCACATTTGACTTCTGATTTACTGGATATCTTTCTATCTGCTTATTCCAATCTATAACCGCACCAATCCATTCTATTGGAATCGCATCCGTTTGCAATGGATCTTCACTGGTGAAGGTAAGATATTTCTCATTTGAAGAATTTTCCCTCAGAAACCTTCTCACCTCAGAGATAAATGGGAACAATCGAACTAAGTAGTAGCCATACTTCGATACGTGCCAATGTTTCGAACGAATGAGTGGTGCTACGAGCACAAACTTGTCGTGATCATGAGGCTTTTTACAGCTCAATAAATAGTCCATCACAATTGCAGCGCCAGTGCTATGACCAATGACATGAAAGGGTTGTGGGAATCGCTGCTTTAAGTCATCTATTAATTGCTCCATCGTTTTAACGTAACTAGAAAAATGGTAAATCGATGCAGTCTTTCCTTCTGAAAGCCCGTGTCCTTGTAAATCATAGCTGATCACAGTGTATCCAGTTTCCGTTAGAAAATTTATCATATATTTTAAATGTCCTACATGACTCAAATAGCCATGCAAAAGAAAGATTGTTCCTTTGCTTACTTTTGGCTTAAACATATATACAGAAATTCGAGTGTTATGAAACGTTAACTTACCAAAATGGAATGCTATATTGTTCATCTGAAAGCCATAATAATGAAGGTACAATTCGATGTCATCATTTCGTTGGACAGGTGTTTCAAAATCTATTTCATGCTCAGATAAAGCTAGCCTTTTTAACACATGCTCTATCTCTAGATTATTCATCATACATCCAAGCTCCTTTTATTTCTTATTTTTATTATGATCCAAAAAATCGAGATGAAACATGAATGACGGTTCGATTGTTTCGTTTTTGGAAACAGGAGAACCGTCCCCATGTTTCCAAAATTAATTAAAGTAGGTGAGGTCTGGTATGTCGAGAATTCTTATTGTGGAAGATGAGCCAAAGCTCAGTCGGGTTTTGCAACTTGAGCTAAGTTATGAAAATTATGATACGGAGATTGCGGGTGATGGAAAAACTGCGCTTCGGCTAATGGAGGAACAAGATTGGGATCTCGTTTTATTAGACATCATGATCCCTGCATTGAGTGGGATGGAGGTATTAAGAAGGATTCGAAAAACGGATGAGGATACCCCGATCATACTTTTAACTGCACGCGATGAAATTCACGATAAGGTAAGTGGATTAGATCTCGGTGCAAATGATTACATTACCAAGCCATTTCAGATTGAGGAACTTTTAGCAAGGATCCGTGTGCATTTACGCAAGTCACAAGGGAAAAAGAATGGCGAAAATAAGCTAGTAGTCGGCTATCTAACTGTCGATCTAGATGCGCATGAAGTAAAGCACCAGGGCCATCCTATCGATCTAACTGCCAGGGAATTTGATTTGCTCGTTTGCCTACTGAAAAATAAAAACATTGTATTAACCAGAGATCAACTCATGGAAAATGTGTGGGGCTATGATTACTTTGGAGAAACGAATGTGGTGGATGTCTATATCCGTTACCTACGACAAAAAATAGATAAGCACTTTGATACAACATATATTCAAACGGTACGAGGTGTTGGCTATACCATAAAGGATTCAAGAACATGAAACTACGTACAAAAATACAATTATTCTCTGGCTTATTTATGCTAATTTTAGTCGTATTCGTTAACTTATCTGTATATTTCTTCTTTTATCAAATGAGTACAGATACTGAATTAGACGAGTTAGAGCTTACAGCAACGGATGTTATGAAAGCTTTACATACAAATCCAAATGTTGATCCAGTTGGCTTAATGAAAGCATATTTACCTGCTAATGGTATGATTCGAGTGATTGCAGAAAATGATGTGCCCATAATCGAACAAACGAGATCCTCAGAATTTTTAACCTTACCATGGGAATTTTCAAATGCCGAATCTAAGCGACTACTAAATGAAGCACATACACCAGATGTTGCAGTGATTGAAAAGCCTATGATTTGGCCTACAGGCACACATGAAGGTGAAATAATTACTATCCAAGTATCTAACCATTTATTATCATTACACGATACGATGAGAACCTTAATGTATGTACTCATTGTTTTATCTCTCGTAACTTTAATTCCCGTCATTGTAGCAAGTTCAGTTTTAAGTGGATTTTTATTACGTCCAATCCAGAACCTGATAAAGACAATGAAGCAAAATATGAAATTAGGGAAATGGCAAAAGATTGAGGTTACCACACGATCTCAGGATGAAATATATCAGATGGAACAGACATTTAATGAGATGATTGACCACCTGAAGTCAAGTTACGAGAAACAAGAAATGTTTGTCTCTGATGCTTCCCACGAGCTAAAAACTCCGATTCAGATTATTAAAAGTTATGCCCAGTTATTGGATCGAAGGGATCAACTTTCGCCAGAAGTCTTTAAAGAATCTATTCAAGCGATTAATTCCGAATCTGATCGGATTAAAAAGCTTGTAGAGCAACTGCTTTCCTTGGCAAAAAATAAAGAACTTTACACAAACGAAAAAGTGAATCTTACGAATATTGCTGAAGAAACAGCATTAACCTTTCGTGATGCTTACCAACGAGCGATTCATGTGACCGCACAAAAACCAGAACTAATGGTCAACGGGAATCAAGATCAACTGAAGCAAATCGCTTATATACTTATTGATAATGCTTTGAAATATAGTGAAAAACAAGTTGATGTTCATGTTTTCATGCGGGATGACAGTGTTTTTTTACAAGTGAAAGATTACGGACATGGCATTTCCAAAGAGGAACAGCATCATGTGTTTGATCGGTTTTACCGTGTGGATCAAGCACGGAATCGTGATACTGGAGGTACTGGATTAGGCTTGTCTATCGCAAAATCTATTGCAGAAGCACATCAAGCAGACTTGTATGTTAACAGTGAGATAGGAATTGGATCCACATTTACGCTAATGTTACGTGCTCAAGATTGAATCATACTTTCTCATCAAATTCTAATCTTCGTCACATCCTCCTTTCATGTATGGAGTATAGACTGAGTGTAACAAAACATTAGGAGGCAATTTAATTGAAAAAGAAAATAATGATCGTAACTGGAGTAATTGTTGCTGGTGGACTTATTGGTTTTGCTTTATCACAAACCGGAGTCGTTAGTGCAGATCCAAGCTATTCAAAGGACGATATTCGTAAAGAAGTATTGGAACTTTATCCTGGAGAAATCACAGAATTGGAATTAGAAAAACAAGGGAAGAAAGTAATTTATGAAATAGAAATTGATGTTGATGGTAAAGAATACGAATTAGAAATGGACGGCAATACCGGGGAAGTTTTGAAACTTGATGAAAAATTACTTGCTGCTAAAGATGCTTCAAGAGGAGCAGACGTTCAAAATGATGACCGAGGTACGGATGATGATGGTGAGGCAGACGACACAACTAAAGAAGATGACCTCATCGATGACGAAAGTAAGAAAGAAAGCGATGATGGCTCTAATGCAGATGGTGATGATTCCAAAAATACTTTGATCAGTCAAAAAGAAGCGGAAAAAATAGCATTAGAAAACTTTGCTGGCACGATCGAAGAGTTGGAATTAGATGAAGACGACAACCGTTTGATATACGAAATTGAAATAGTTAATGGCAAACGACAAGCAGACATTGATATTGATGCATATACAGGAAAAGTACTTGTGTTAGATATCGAAACGGACGAAGACTAATGTAAACAGTGGACGGTTCTTCCGTTTCCTTCATTGGAAACGGAAGAACCGTCCCTGTGTTTACACTATATTGATTTTACCGCATCTTCTATTGGTGTGTTTCCTGTTACGATTTGAAATTCTTTTCCAATCGTTGTTTTGTTGTTTAGGGTTTGAAAAATAACTCCTGCTACATCTTCGCGCGGGATCTGTCCTCTCTCAACTTCAATAGCTGCTTGGACTACACCTTTTCCTTCATCATTTGTAAGCCCACCTGGGTGGATGATTGTATAATCCAGATCGGTTGCTTTTAACCATTCATCTGCATAGTGCTTAGCAGCTACATATGGTGCGAAAGATTCTGGCGCTGCCTGGATTGCCTCCCTGGTCGTGTCAAACGAACTAATCATTACAAATCGTTTCACACCAGCCTTTTTCGTTGCTTCAACTGTTTTAACAGCTCCATCTAAATCAACCATAATTGTTTTATCTTTCCCTGTGTGAGGCCCAGAACCAGCAGTGAACACAACCGCATCGACGCCATCTGCCGCTTTTGCAATCTCGTCAATACTAGACTCAAGATCGACAACAGTAGTCTCTGCACCTAAATCTTCAAAATAAGCTGCTTGCTCTTGTTTACGAATCATCGCTCTTGCTTTATGGTTTCCACTATTCTGAATGAGCTTTACCAGATGTTTCCCAATTTGTCCGTTTGCTCCAACTACAAGAATTTTCAATGCTTCCACCCTTTCTTTGCTTCTTAAGTATATATCTATGGTAAACAGAATCCATTCCCGATGTCCACCAATTGGATTTAAGTTAAAGCTAGTTTCTTTATATACTTACTCTTTTCATTCTCTTTCTTTTAAAGCTCCTCAATAGAAAATCCAGTATTTGGCTTGGTAGATTATTAATCGTTTAAAAAATGGAAACACAAGAACCGTCCCCATGTTTCCAAAAACAGAGGGACAGAGTTGTCTGTCCCTCTGTCCCGTTACTTTAGTGTATTCCAGATTTGGTTGATGTTTTTTTGTTGGATTTTTCCGTCGTGTACGTAAAAGGTGTAATTAAGCGTTAATGTTTCACCCATGTTTAGTACAAATGGTTCATCGAATAAGAAGGATGCTGATAAAAATTGCATGTCTTTATAGTCATACGTTAGCTTTGGTGATGGGTGGCGTAAGTTTTTGGGATGGTCAATCAAGCAAACACCTGCCCACGTATCTTCGACGTAACCGTCTACTTTACCAGCATAATCACACCATTTGAATGCTTTACCATATGCATCTTCTGCCGTGAACTCTCCTACATCCGTTGTAATAACAGGGTTTAGAAAATTGCGGTTGAATCGACACGACAAACCGGCATATCCGCCCCATGGTGTCTCTTCTGTATGCTCTGTGCGATCTAAGGTAACTGGACCATCCGTTGGCGTGAACGTTCCTTGCCAATGGATGAAATACCCATCAGGCCCTTCTTTCACACGAACCTCTCTACTTTCTTCCAGAATATTTTCCCCTTCCTGTGTGATATAGGAAATTGATTGGTTAAAACCAACTTCTTCATCGTCCACCGGCGTAAAGGTGTCTGTAACAACTTTATTATCTTCCCCATGATATTTCGCTTCCCAGAAATTCAGTCCATTCATATATTTCCATGAAAAGAACATACCTGGATGCCACGGGTGATCCCATGGACGATAAATCGTAATCGTATTTCCATCCAACGTTTTTACTAAACGAAAGGATGGATTCACATCATCCTTTTCGCCATATACATATTCCAATACTTTCGCACCATTAACACTAGCTTCCCAATAAGCTTCTTGCTTTTTATATTTCACTTCTATCGCCAATGATAAAACCTCACTATCTGCTGTTATTCTTTCCTATGCTCACTTCAGGCTATTTTTTTAACGGCGTGCCTTTATTACCTGAATCGTACATCATTTCGACTAATTCAATCGTTTTTATTATTTCACGGCCATCTGATTCTGGGCGTGTCTGGCTGTTTACACTATCGATAAAATGCTTTAATTGGTTTGTCTGCGGGTGTTCAACCAACCCTGCAGCATATTTTGCTTCATCAACACGTTCATACCCAGCATTAGGATTAACAGAACGTTTTGCAGAGCGAATCCACAATCCGGTTTCTCCTTGATGTGGACCGAAAAACATTGTACCTTTATCTCCATAAACTTGTAACATCCCGTTATCTGGTGGGAAGAAAGGCGTATATCCAGTAAACAAATGCCCTAACGCACCATTTTCGAATTTCATTTGGACCATAGCCCAGTTTTCTGCACCATTAGTTGACCAGTCATCCGTGTACAGTTGGTTTGTGTACACTTCTTCAACCTCACCAATAATAAAGCGTAACGCGTCGACATTATGGATTGCTAAACTAGTAATCGCACCACCGCCGGCTAACTCACCGTTGTAAATCCAATTTCCTTTTGGAAAAGCATCACGGAAATTTAACAACCATTCAGTGCGCACTGCTTGTATATTTCCAAGCTCGCCACTTTCTATGATTGCTTTAGCAGCGATACACCATGGTTGATAACGCCAGTTTTGTGCTACCATGAGCGTTTTATTATTCTTTTCTGCAGCATCAATCATGTTCTTGCACTCTTCACTTGTACGTGCCATCGGTTTCTCAATCAATACATGCTTCCCAAGATTTAAAGCACGAACAGCCAACGTTTCATGCAGTTGGTGTGGTACAGCTAATACGACGGTATCCATGTCCGCTTCTGCAAAAAAACGATCAATGTCCGTGAATGTATCACATTTTCCTTCAAATGCTTTTACTTTTGATTCATCAAGATCACATACAGCAGATAAAATAGCTTCACTCTCGTGTGCATGTATCGCTTGCACATGTTGTTGTCCCGGCCAACCAAGTCCTACAATACCAAATTTCATAGTAGTCTTCCCCCAGATTCATTGTTTGCTATAATCATTTTGAGATCGCTTACATTTTTCCACAGAAACTAACCTTATGCGTGCTTCACTCTTACATAGCCTAGTACCTCTAGTAATCTCTAAAGTAATCCAATTATAGCGAAATTCATAATCTATATCAAAAAAAGAGTTTAGGAATGAGAGTTTTTTAAAAAAATTAGCAATTTTGTGAATACAAAAAAGGATAGCCTAATTTTGGGTATAATTTCATGCGATTCATGTACATGCTTCCGCTTATGTGCAATGCCTCAAAAAAATTTTCCACATGTAATAGGATCAAATCACTTCTAAAAATGATCTGCACAACTTCCCTCTTTTGTTTATAAATCATAATTTTTCAGAATTATTTTAGTTTTTCAACATTTTTTCAATATGTTTACAAGTATATCCTGCAGGTATAGAATACTTACTGTATTTAGTACAAGGGGGTAACATAAAATGAAAAAATTATTAATGCTTTTAGCGCTAATGTTCGTACTTATAATGGCTGCTTGTGGACAGGAAGAAGAAAATACAGAGCCTGCAAATGACGAAAATACAACCGCTGGTGAAGGTGAGAACGTAGATGGGGAAGAATCGACTGAGTTAACTGAAAAAGAACTACAAGGAAACGTGCTAGTTACTTACTTAGATGTTGCAAAATCAGTTCGTGTTCAACAAAAAGATATCAATGCATATCTTGCAGAACTAGCAAACCCTGAAGCTGAAGCTGCTACACTTGAAACTTTAAAGGCTGATGCAATCGTTGCTGCTGAGGAAGCTGCTACAACAATCGACGGATTTACTGTAGAAGGTCTTGACGCAGATACAACAGCTAAATTTGAAGAGGCTCTAGTAGACGTTAAAGCTGCTTATGACGAGTATGCTACAGCACTTACTGCTGAAGAAGTTGATGTGACTGATGCAGAAGCTAAAATTACAGAAGCTAACGACAAGCTAACTGTTATTTTTGAAGAAGTAGGCTTAACTTCAACTCCAAACCTTGCAGAAGAAATTAACTAATTAACTAAAGAAAACAGAGGGACGGTTCTTGTGTATCCAAATTTGGAAACACAAGAACCGTCCCTCTGTTTACAGCTATTTTTTTTCTGCCAATGCCTGACGATCACTAAACATTGGTGGTTTTTCTAGCCAACCGTGTTTAATCATTAGATTTGCTCCATCTTCCACATATAGCCCAATTTCTCCGATTAATTTCGTATATTTCATAGCTAAATCTCGTCTTTGTGCAACGGAGAATGCTGCCCCGTAATAACCAATAGCTACAGAAACTAAAGTTACTACATGAAATAACATCAATTTTTCCGAAAAAGGAGGTGTCGTCGATTCTGTGATTTCCGACTCCCAATTCATTGGTGCAGGAAGGTTATTGTTGCTTAGCATCTCTTCCATATCTTTAATTTGCTTTCTACACAATTTGGCTCCTCGTTGATAATAACCCCGTAATTCACTTATTTCAGTTACCTGACTGAAAGCAATTTCTAATACTACCTTCACAACAGTTTTAATAATATTGTAGTGTAGTCCACTCACCTCTATTGCATTGAGAGGTCTTTTTTTACCAAACCATCCCGCTAAATATTGTTGATTATCTACATATTCAACCTTGTCTGGTGTATTGATATTCGGAGGTTTACTAAGAATTCCTTTATCCAACATGAGTCCAATAATCGAATCGTATAACTTTGAAGTGTTAGAAAGACATGTACTAAAATAACTTCTTTGGTCGGTTCGAATGGAGGTGGTTGTACATAATGAGTAACTATTCATTCCATGTAAAGCCATAACCTGCATGTATGCTAATATTAGGTTATCAGAGAATAATCGTGGTGCTTTAAGGTCAAGATCATTTTTAGAAAACCCTTCAGGAATAGGGTAATTTTCCTTTTTTAAGAATAACTCTATCTTCTTAACATGGGAATTAGATAAATCAAGGGCAGTTTCTAAAATTTTTATGGTTTCTTTATCCTCACAATGTTCAAGAAGATGGGTTATTACACAGATTGACATTGTATCATTCAAGTATTGCGTCCAAAGATTAGCAATCTCTACGGAGGTTAATTGTGCCTTATCCATTTAACCACTCCTCTAAGTATTTCCCTCCTTTATTTTATCTAACTGTAGAATTTTTATGCTAACATTGGAAACAGAGGGACGGTTCTTCTGTGCACACGTTAACACTAGAACCGTCCCTCTGTTTCTATTTTAGGCTACTTTTTCGTCTTTCTGTTGGTTACGTAGACGTGATTCTAAGCTCGGAATTATTTTGTTGATGAGTAAGAATCCAATTAATCCAGTAATCAACAGCATGACACTCATCATTTCTTTAGATAGGTATGCTCCTAACGTCACAGACAACGAAGCAAGAATCATGGAGCCTTGATACGTAAATGCATTAACCGCCATGTAGCTACTCCTTTTATCATCTGGTGGAATTGCAGCAAGATAGCTTTGTTGTACAGGTACACGCATTAATTCGCCGATGGTTGCAACAACCATTGCTCCAACTAATATCCAAATGTTATCAAAATAACTAATCGCGGTGTAACCAACCGCAAATAACACAATGGAAACTAAAAACACATGCTTATCCTTATACTGTTGAATTAGCTTTGTTACGAGTGCAGCAAATAAGACAACAAGCACCGTATTTTCCGTCCGTAATATCCCAGTCATTTGCAATCCGTCAATCGTCCACCTGAATATATCTTGATCTGGCATTTGTTCATGCAACCTTACCGCAATATAATTCGTTAATTGAAACTCAAGCGATTGAATAAACAAACCAGCAATAACAAAAAGTATAAATACTTTATCCTTTGCTACTGTTTTATAACTTTGAAAAATGTCCTGAAAAACCTGAAATTTCCCGTTAGCCATATCTACTTTCATACTCTGTTCAGGAAAGAAGCTCTCCTGGATAAAAAAGATTAATACAAAAGCCATAATAACCGACATCACAGTCATACCAATAAAGAGTTCGAATAAAAAGTCCTCAAATAAAAATGCGCCAACTGCTCCACCTATCGCAATAGAAAGATTACCTGACCAATACATGATTGAGTACATTAACTTTCTTTCCTTTGGCTTGCTCACATCAATTAACATGGCATCCGTTGCAGGTCCTTCAATTCCCCAACAAATGCTTGCTACTAGAAACATAGCAAATGTTAAAACAGGTGACTCAAACCACGGAGAATTCGCCAGCGTCATCACAACAAGTGAGACAACACGCAATAACTCAGCGACAACCATCAGTTTCTTACGCCCCATCTTGTCAGATAAATAGCCTCCATAAAAACCTACGAGTGCCCCGACAAGAATGTTAACAATCAATAGAATTCCTGTTAACTTTGCTCCGAAATGGACGGCAAAATAAATAGCCATAAATGGAAAAATCATACTTCCGATCATCTCACTTAAAAAGCCAAAAATGATCCTTAATTTTATATTTGGATGAAAGTCCTTAAAACGCATTTGTAACTCCCCCTTCTCTATTTCTTGAGGGTTCAAGCAAACTGTTACCAGTGTATGTCTGTTCATAATATCAAACATGTTACCCAAACCAATTCATTCAACGACTACAATCATATACCGTTGGAAAGACAATTGCGTCAGGCACTGGAATGAAAAATACTCAGACCTAAGATGGAGAACGTGAACATAGGGACATATCTTGTAACCACAGGGACGGTTCTCCTGTTTCCAAAAATGGAAACAGGAGAACCGTCCCTGCGTTTACAAAAGTATATTATCGCTTTTATGTGGAAAAATACTAACTAAATTATAGAAATATCGGAGTGATATGTGCATGTGTTCGCAAAAAAATGTAAATCTAACAGCCTCTGAAATAGCATCTATATGGCAATCATATATGAGCCTCACGCATTGTTCTTGTATTTTAAAGTATTCTATATCGATAGCAGAAGATATGGAGGTTCGTAATACTTTAACCAAAACCCTTGAAAACATGGAACACCAAACACAAAAAACAAAACATCTACTAGAAGTTGAAAAAATCCCAGTACCAGTAGGATTTGGAATTCAAGATATAGATATGAATGCACCACGACTATTTTCGGATTCGTTTTCATTACTCTATTTTAAAAATGTAGCTAGAATGATGACTTCAAGTTATAGTCTCATGTACACGATGTCCTCTCGCAAAGACATTATGGATCACTTTCGCGTCGGTACTGGAGAGATTATGCATGTTTTTGAACTTATTAGTAATGTGTTGTTGGATAAAGGAATTTATAATCGAGCTCCGATTATAGATTCTTCGAAAAAGGTAGACTTTATTGAAAATAAAGATTATGTAAGTGGTAATAATTTATTTGGGGATCAACGGTTTTTAAATGCAGTGGAAATATCGCATGTTTTCGGAAACCTAGAGGCTAATGTAGTGGGAAATACTATTACAAAAGCTTTTGGACAAACTGCTGACAAAAAAGAAGTTAGAGAATTTATGGAGCAAGCAGGTAATTTATCTGAAAAGATTATAAGCTCTCTTACTAAAGTGTTAACAAGTAGTCAATTACCTGCTCCCATGCCATCTGAGACACAAATATACAGTTCCACTCAACCACCATTTTCTGACAAGTTCGTTATGTATCAAATGAGCATTTTAACATCAGCTGGTGTTTCAGATTATGCAACATCTGTTGCCACATCGTTAAGAAACGATTTAAAAAGATTCTACTCTGATGTACTTCAAGATACAGTGAAACTTGGGAAAAAAGCAGAGACTTTAATGATTAAAAATAGTTGGTTAGAGCAACCACCACAACAAGAAAAGGTTGAATTTTAAGTATAAGGGCGATTCGATCTGTTGCCATTTCTGGAAACAGGAGAACGTCCGTCCCTCTTTTTTACATGTCCAATAGTTCTTGAAACCACTCTGCACATGTAAAGGCGTAAATCCATTCTTCGTCATGGTCTTCTATTCCCCAACAAGCAGATAAGGTTGCCATAGCTACGCCAGCTTTTAAAAATCTACCTCGATCTAGTTCGAGCATTTCGATAAGTCTATTTGCTCTTGCTATAAACCTTTCCTTTGGACTTGGCTTATTATGTATTTCATTTACCATGAAAGCTGTAAAACTAAAGTATGGATCGCCTACAACTCCCTTCGGATCAATTGCCATCCAACCTTTTTCCTCGGAATACAATATATTTTGGTGATGCAAATCCCCATGCAGAAGCTCTGATCCATCAGATGTATCGAAGATCTCTTTAAAATAACCTTGCGCTCTTTTAATAGTCTCCTTGTCAATTGGACCTGTATCATTCGGATGATCTTCTAGGTATCGATCTAACCCTTTAGCCCAATCCATAATCTTAGGACAATCTAATCCGTCTGGAACTGGACAACGAATTGCTTGCCAAACGGTAACAAAATGTTGAATTGCCTGCCCTTCTTCCTCACCGACTAACATTTGACCTGGGATGAGTTGCTCTAAAAGCATACCTCCACCCTCTGCGTCCCATTCTAGAACGTTGGCACAACCATTTCCCCCATAAGCCAGAACCGTTTTAATTTCATTTTTAAAGTCAAAACCTGGTACACCTAGCTTAAGAATAACAGGAGTACCCTTATCATTAACAGCTTTCAAAACATAATTGTACGATAAATTATCCACTGGCCCATCGATCTGGAGATGCCACTGACCGGCATACATTTTGACTGTCTCCTCTAGAGTTTCTAACCATTGCTTCCCATTCTCACCAAAAGCACCTACAATTTTCGTTTTGAAAGATTCCGGAATATGTAAATTAATCAACTGCTTACCTCCTTATAAACATGGGGACGGTTCTTTCGTTTCCATGCTTCATTTTTTATAGAATAGATTCTTGAATGGAACTAATCCTAAGGTATTTAGTGTCGTGCCAATTATGTTTTTATGATAGAGCGCTTTTTGAAAAGTCCAGTACAAGGGAATTGTAAAAGCTTGTCCACATAATAGCTGGTCTGCTTTTTCTAATACTTTCAATCTTTCTTGTTCTTCTTCTTGCAGATACGCTGTTTGTATAATTTGTTGAAGATTTGCTTTCCGATCTGAATCTAATAGGTTATTGATCAAACCTGTCCCAGTTCTAAATAAATGGAAAAGCGAAACCTCTTCTGATTCTTCGGTTACATACTCAAAAAGCACTAAGTCAGCACGTTCAATGTCATTCCAAAAATCAGCATACGGAAGAATCTTTATCTTTAAAGGTATTCCATGATACTCACATGTTTTCTTTATCCAGTCTACATCCTTTTTATGTGGTTCAAGGTCATACGTGATCACAAGTAATGGATCATTGATTTCTTCTCGAACTACATCCCGATCGAGATATTGGTCAGGAGGAGAATTTTTCATAAAAGAACTAGCTGGTTGATACCTTGGATAACCGAGTTCATTCACCATTCTCTCCTTGTCTACGATCATAGATAGTGTTCTTCTTAATGCTTCATTCGTTCGAATCCTCTCTTTCTTAATATTCCACATTAAATATTTCACAGATAGCCGAGTTCTTTCCACATAGTTAAATCTATCTCCTATATGACTACTCGTAGTGAAAGGAATATAAAGATTCGATTCCTCCACGATATCCGAGGCATGTAGATATTTTTCCAACGAAGGCAGAATAAAAAGATCAATCTCGTCCATATGTGCACGTTCCTGAAAGTAATCTTGATGAACGGATAATTTCATAAAGTTTGTTTCATGTTCTTTTATTTTATACGGTCCTGTACCAATAGGTCTTTTTGCGAACGCATCTTTTGGCTTGTTTCCATACGCAAAAGGTACAATGGAACATTTCGATGATGTAAGAAGAGATATCCAATGATAAGAAGGTTTACGGAATGTGAATTGAATCCTATGCTTCCCCATACAGGTAATGGAATCTAAGTCTTGGACGATCCAGTTGGCAGAAGTCACTTTCAATCGCTCGAAAGTGAATTGGACATCTTTTGCCTCCAGGCGTTTGGAATGATGAAACATAATCCCTTTTCTTAGGTGAAAAGTAAATTGCTTTCCATCATCATCCACCTCCCAATAATGAGAGAGACTGGCTTCTATTTCCTTGCTCTTTTCATTGTAAGTTACGAGAGTATTGAATATTTGTCTTACTAAGTGTCGTTCTGTTTGTCTTTCTGCCTGAGCAGGATCCAAGGAATAAATTGAACGAAAATATGGTATTTTCAAAGACTCGTACTCTCCCCCTTCTACCTGAGGAGTTCTCGCTCCAAACAACATTTGCATAAGCAAATGGATAAAACGTTGGTCCGTGTTTTTCGTTTCTAAAATAGTTACAAGTCTTTCAATATCCTCGGTTCTTGGACTTTGCTTTTCATAGATTGCAAACATTTCTTCAATCGTCTTCAAAAAGGTGATGGCCGTTGTATGGCCTCTTCCTTTCCCTCTTTTCACCTTTATCCAGTTTTTGTCTTCCAGTTTATTTAAAATATAAATGACGTTTCTTTCTGTACAATCCAATTCTCTACTTAGTGTTGTTCTAGTCACATTCGTTTGAACATGTACCTGCATTTCTGGAAAAGTTAAAAGTAACCTAACGTAATACTCTATTAACCTCATCGATTCCCTCCACTATTAAAAGGTGAAATAACTAGTACTAATTTACACTTTTCCCTCACCTTTTAACAAGTATAATCAAGTGTGTTAGTAAATAAGGAGGGGCGATCATATGACTAATCTACACAAAGGACATCTATTCAATACTTTATCTATTATCTTGTTAGCGATTAGCCCGCTATTATCAAAGTTTGGACTGCTAAAAATCCCACCTTCTCAAGCTGCCCTAATCAATGTGCTAACGATTATAATCGGATGTTATGTATTAGGCATAATCACCCGAAAAGGCGTTGAGTTTTATTTCGATATAAATATCATTCTGTTAGCTGTCTTTAATTCATTGGGGGTAATCTTTTTATTTGAAAGTATCAATATGCTTTCACCTGTGGAAATTGGTTTCATCGGTAGATTTTATACCGTCTTTGCAGTGATTCTATCTATGGTCATCCTGAACGAGAAGCTTTCAAGAAGAGAAATTCTGTTTATTCTATTTGCGTTAGTGGGAGTGTTCTTATTTGTAGAGCCAGGTGGGGACTTTGCTGAAAAATGGTTAGGAAGTCTTTTCGCTCTTTTATATACCTTCTTTTTTGCATTGACGAATATTTTGATAAAAAAAACGTTATCCGATGACAAAAGCGCTAATTCGATTATGTTTACAAATAATTGCATCTCTCTCCTTTTCATTATTGGATATACTCTTATTACAGGTAGTTTATTTCACAGTAACTATTCGTTTGATGGGATTAGCTATTTAGTGGGATCAACACTTTTAGGTGGATTTCTCGGTACTCTATTGTTATATGAAGCACTTAAGTATTTACGTTTTTCGATCGCTAATGTAACACGAGCGTTTAGCCCAATTTTACTTGCCATTATTTCCTTTCCATTCTTTCCAATTGACCTAACTATAAAAAATACGACAGGAGCAATTCTATTAATATTATCCATACTCCTCCTCACTATCGCAGATAAAAAACAAACGTAAACAGGGGGACGGTTCTCCCGTTTCCATTTTTGGAAACGGGAGAACCGTCCCCCTGCATTTTTTTAGAAATATACTAGACAAATGACGATCACTAGTATAATTCGGTAGATTGCAAATGGTACTAGCTTTATTTTATTGATCAGTTTGAGGAAGAATTGAATGGATATTAACGCAAAAATAAATGCACTTATAAATCCGACAATAAAAAATGGCATCATGTCGATTGAAAAGTATTCAAGGTTTTTAATCAATGACAAGAAACTCGCTCCAAGCATAATTGGTACGGCCATGATGAAAGTAAAATCAGCCGCAGCACGGTGACTCATCCCGAGTATTACACCACCAGAAATCGTCGAGCCTGATCTAGAGAAACCTGGCCATAGGGATAAACACTGAATAAATCCAATTGTTAGCGCTTGTTTATAGCTAATCTGGTCAACTGTTTCTACCTTAATCCCTTTATTCTTTTTACTTACATAGTCAGCAAAAATCATTAAGATTGCGCCTACTACTAAGCCAATTAGCACAGTCTCAATCGAAAATAAATGTTCATCGATGTAATCTTCAAATAAAACACCTAGCACTCCAGCTGGAATCAAGCCGACAATCACTTGTGTAAGCTTTAGCCTAGGTTTGTCTTTTTTTTGCTTCCCAACCAATAACATATCAATAAAACGCTGCCTAAAAATAATGATAACGGCTAAGATCGAACCTAATTGAATCACAACTTTAAACGTGTTGGCCACATACTTTGTCAGAAATTCCTCAGATTTTAACCACATGTCGTCAACAATAATCATATGTCCTGTAGAAGACACAGGTGCAAATTCAGTTAAACCCTCAACCAACCCTAATATAACTGCTTTTAATAACAGCATGATGTCCATTTTGCTTCCTCTATTCAGTTTTATAATCTTGATTATCTAGATAAATGTAATCAATTCTGGAAGTCTAGTCAATAAGATTTTTTTATCCATGTTGACGATAAGAGCTTTGAAGATTAATAACTCATTTTTTCTGCGTAACAAAAAAGTAGAGGAAAATTGTATTTCTCTACTCAATCGTTATCTACATGTAAAATTATCTTTGCAAATGCTCTGAAGTCATTCAGATACTTCTCCACAATTGCTCGCAAAATAGCCAACTCAATAGATTGGTAGTCATCACGGCAATATTACGAAATCCTACCATATTCATCAATGCTTTTGCCAAAATATACGAACTGTTCCCTTAGCATACGACCCAAATAATAGTATAAAATCTGGTTGCAAGCGATCAATTAGAAGTTTTTTTTATCCAATACGCACATTCTTCATGTATCATAACTAAACTCCACACTACCTCACTAGCTTACAAGCGCAAACCATGCTTCCATTCTTTCCTACATAATAATAATGTAATAAATACACTTTACTATAAACTACTTCTGCTTATTCTCCCCCTTCCATTTCGATCGCTTGACTTTGCATTTCCAAATTGAAATAATATGAACTACAAACACATACGTTTATGGTTTTCTAGGGTTCCGCAGCATTCGCCTGGTCTGGTCCGAGAGAAAACGCACATCTCATATGTGTACACGGAGGGACAAAAGCCTGGGAGAAACTGATTATCAGTATCTCTCAGGTTTTTTTCATGAGCAAAACATAGGAGGGCCTTAGATTATGAACAAGCATTGGATGAAAGTTTTCGTTGGAGCTTTCTTTGAAGTGTTATGGGTGATCGGTTTGAAGCATTCCGATGGATTTCTAGATTGGATTGGAACGATCATTGCGATTACCATAAGCTTCTACTTTTTAATTTTGGCAGGAAAAAGCCTACCTGTTGGAACGATGTACATTGTTTTTGTTGGATTAGGAACAGCCGGAACAGTACTTTCAGAAATAGTAATTTTTAACGAGTCTTTTGACTTGGTAAAAATTGCGCTAATACTCCTTTTATTATTTGGTGTAATTGGCCTAAAGATACTGACGAAGGAAGATGATCAGGTAGAGAAAGGAGCTGTTTCTTGATGGCTTGGATTTCTTTGATTGTAGCTGGGCTTTGTGAAACGATTGGTGTGATCATGATTAATGAATTCAACAAAAAAAGAAACTGGCAATCCCTATCCCTTTTAATACTCGGATTCGGATCAAGTTTTCTCTTCCTTACTTTTGCATTATCCACCTTACCCATGGGAACTGCATATGCCATTTGGACCGGAATCGGAGCTACGGGGGGCGCCGTTGTTGGAATGATTTTTTACGGAGAGTCAAAAGACTGGAAACGAATCACATGTATCGCTATTATCATCAGCGCAGTGATCGGATTAAAATTGATTTCCTCATAACAGCGAATTCACTAAATCACTCGTTATGGATGACATTCAAAAAAGATATTTCCCATTTATTTATGCTTCGATTTCACTCGTTATTATTTTTCTTTTTCCACCGATTGTTCAGATTAGGGGGGTGGGACAATGGATCCCTTATTCCAAACCAAACAATATTGTAATTCCATTGATTTAGAGTATGATTAACTTTAAAATTAACATAATTAAGCTTTAAACAAGGAGGGATTTCTAGTGAAGCTTCATGACTTAACAGAGACATTCCAATCTATTTTTAATACGGATCAAACTCCGAGAGCATTCTTCGCTCCGGGGCGTATTAACCTGATTGGTGAACATACTGATTATAATGGTGGTCATGTCTTCCCTGCTGCTATTTCCTTTGGCACATATGCAGTAGCCGCAAGAAGATCCGATAACAAGATTCGATTCTACTCTATTAATTTTAAGGACATCGGTATCGTAGAATGCGAGTTATCAAATCTAGATTATAATAAAGCTCATCATTGGGCTAACTTTCCTAAGGGAATGCTTCAATATTTTCAAAAAGAAGGCTATACTCTGTCTACTGGATTTGATTTATTAATCTATGGAAATATCCCGAATGGAGCTGGTTTGTCCTCGTCCGCTTCTATCGAACTCGTCACTGGCGTCATGTTAGAAAAACTCTACCATCTAAATGTAGATAGAATACGCATGATCCAGATCGGCCAGCTAGTTGAAAACAACTACATCGGTGTAAACACTGGTATTATGGACCAATTTGCAATTGGGAAAGCAAAGGAAGACCATGCTATATTGCTAGATTGCCAAACACTTGCACACCAATACGCTCCTCTAGACTTACAAAATCACGTTATTATGATTATCAACACCAACAAACGCAGAGAATTAGCCGAATCTAAATACAATGAACGTAGAAAGCAATGTGAGCAAGCATTACTTGATTTGCAAACAGAGCTCTCGATCAATAGTTTAGGTGACTTAACCCCAGAAGCCTTTGAAAAGAACAAACATCTGATACAAAATGCAGTTAACCAGAAACGAGCAAAGCATGCCGTTTATGAAAACCACCGAACCCTAGAAGCATTTGATAAGTTAAAACAACATGATCTTCGAAGCTTTGGACAACTAATGAATCACTCGCACCTCTCGCTTCAGCATGATTATGAAGTGACCGGCGTGGAACTGGATACGATTGTGGAGGCAGCCTGGAAGCAAGAGGGTGTGTTAGGTGCTAGAATGACTGGAGCGGGATTCGGTGGTTGTGCGCTTGCTATTGTGCATCAAGATCATCTTGTCGGATTTCAACAAAATATTAAGCAATCATATTATGAAAAAATAGGCTATTACCCGACTTTTTACATAGCAACAATTGGCGCTGGAGCAAAAGAAATGACAAGTGAAGGAGTGTTTTAAATGAGCATACTAGTCTTAGGTGGGGCAGGTTACATTGGGTCACACGCTGTTTATCAATTGATCGACCATGGGAGAGATGTCGTTGTGATTGATAACCTGGAGACAGGACATCAACGTGCTGTCCATCCAGAAGCTACTTTCTACCACGGGGATATACGAGATATTGATTTTCTAAGAGAAGTTTTTGCACATGAAGACATCGATGCTGTTCTTCATTTTGCGGCTAACTCTTTGGTTGGAGAATCGATGGAGAATCCTATTAAATACTTTAATAACAACGTGTACGGAACACAAGTGTTATTACAGGCAATGACAGAATTTAATGTGTCCAACATTGTCTTCTCTTCTACTGCTGCAACATACGGCGAACCAGAGGTGATACCAATTATAGAAACCTCTCCTACTGCGCCGACGAATGCATATGGAGAGACAAAATTAACCATGGAAAAACTGATGAAATGGTGCGAGTCTGCACATGGGATCAACTATGTATCCCTTCGCTACTTCAATGTCGCTGGGGCTCGGGAAACCGGAGAAATTGGGGAAGATCACGAGCCAGAATCACATCTAATCCCAATTGTGTTGCAAGTAGCATTAGGTCAACGTGAGCATATTACTATTTATGGAGAAGATTACAATACAGATGATGGCACATGTATTCGGGATTACATTCATGTCGAAGACCTTATTGATGCTCACTTGTTAGCACTAGATTATTTAAAAAATGGTGGATCAAGTACTATTTTCAACCTAGGTAGTAGCCAAGGTTTCTCTGTTAAACAAATCATTGATACGGCTCGCGAGGTAACGAAAAAAGATATCCCTGCAAAAATTGGGGAAAGACGCGCTGGTGACCCAAGTGTGTTGATTGCTTCCTCCGGCAAAGCAAAGGAAGTTTTAGGTTGGCAACCTCAAAAGACCTCGATTACGAAAATTATAGAAGATGCTTGGAATTGGCATCAACATAACCCAACCGGTTACCGAGAGGGTGCTAAATAAATGTCAAAGTCGATTTATGTGAGCATTGCTCAGTTAGTTGAAAAAAGTGTGGAGGCAGCTCTGATCGAACCTAATGATTCCATCTACGCGAGAAATCAACTATTAGGATTATTACAGCTTAAGGATTATGAGGAAAACTCCAACCTACCAACGGACGTAACCATTCCTGATTTAGTGGAAGAGATAATGAATTATGCAGTTAAAAATGGAACGATTGAGAACATCCTAGATGAAAAAGAGATATTTAGCGCTAAAATAATGAATTGCTTTCTATCTAAACCATCTGAAGTGAATAAAACATTTTACAATCTATATAATGAAGATCCAAAACTTGCAACCGATTACTTTTATGAGTTAAGCAAAAATAGCAATTACATTCAAATGAAGCGAATAAGCAACAATATACAGTTTAAGACGACTACTCCTTATGGAGATTTAGATATTACGATCAACCTGTCAAAACCTGAAAAAGACCCAGAACAAATAAAAAGAGAGAAAGCATTAAAACAAACAATTAACTATCCTAAGTGTTTGTTATGTGCCGAAAATGAAGGCTATGTTGGACGAATTGGCCATCCCGCCAGGTCCAATCACCGGATTATCGAAGTACCACTAGAAGGAGAGAGGTGGTATCTGCAATATTCTCCTTATGTCTATTATAACGAGCATAGTATTGTTTTTGCTGGTGAACACCGGGACATGAAGATTAGTCGAGCAACCTTTGAAAGACTAACTGCATTTATAGAGAAGTTTCCACACTATTTTATCGGTTCCAACGCCGATTTACCTATCGTAGGTGGAAGTATCTTAAGCCATGACCACTATCAAGCTGGTAACTATATGTTTGCTATGGCTAATGCACCAAGTGAATTTGCATTCGATTTATTTTCTGATGTGAATGCATCCGTTGTTAAATGGCCAATGTCTGTGATTCGATTAAATAGCGGTGATCGAAATTCTCTTGTTGATGCTGCTACCCATATCTTAGAGCGATGGAAAGTGTATAGTGATCCTGAAGCTGAAGTTTATGCTTATACCGGTGAAACACCGCACAATACGATTACACCTATCGCTAGAGTTCATGATGGTTTATACGAACTCGACCTAGTCCTAAGAAATAACAGGACGACAGATGAGCACCCATTAGGAATCTTTCATCCACATGCAGATGTACATCATATTAAGAAAGAAAATATAGGCTTGATTGAGGTGATGGGGCTTGCCGTACTACCTCCACGTTTGAAAGAAGAATTGGATGAAATTAAGCTTCATTTACTTGATGGAAAAACTGCTGTGCGTGATTATCACAAAGCTTGGGTTGAAGAAATTCATACAACTTACAAATCTCTAAACGCTAGTAATGTCAATCAAATTGTACAGAACGCATTGGGCAAAAAGTTTGCAAGAGTGTTAGAAGATGCAGGGGTTTTTAAAACAGATGAAAGTGGGAGAAGTGCTTTTAAGAGATTTATTGGATCCTTAAATAACTAGAGTTGAGTATTTTGATGTACACTTAAAATAAAGTGTATTATTTCCAGTGATGTCACTACAAATCTTTCACATTATCATAGAAAAAGGAACTTGGATTAAATGCTAAGTTCCTTTTTTGTTATGAAGGAGTCGAACTTCGTCTTTTTATAGCTGATTGATTGGCTTGAAGTGAAAACAAAAAACAGCCACTCTCATAATAGAAGTGACTGTAATCGTAATTGAACTACATGTTTCAGAGGATGTAATGCTACTCCATCCCAATTTCTCTTTTAAATTCATTGATCTGCTCTGCTTCATCGGACATAAAATCGATAAGGATTTCCATATTCCGCTCATTCCAATCTTTCGTTGGGTTTTCAATTCGTTCATACTCTACTAGTTTTTCAAACATTGCATTGTATGCATTAGCATAAAGTCTATAATATTCATCCCAAAACGGATCACCTGACATTGCTTCGAGCTCATTTTTATTGCTGTTCAATGTTTCTTCATCTAAAACATTTTCACCTTTGTCTTCATCCGCTAGCCACTTTTCATGGTCCTCTTTTACTTCTTGAGCCTTCTGCAACGCTTCCTCACTTGAGAATTGAATTCCTACGTCCATTGCTCTATTGATCATTGCTAGTTCATTTAACTGGCTATGAAAAGCTTCTTCTGTTGCTCTTTCTTCAGATAGACCTTGAATCTGAAACCTCTCTTTATATTTTTCATGCTTCTCTATTGAAAATTCACTATGAATTAAATCATCTTTTTCAAAATCTTGTTTATCTAGTTCATCCAGTTCCTTAATTTCATTCACGATATGGTCTTGAAACCAGTTCATGATTCCAGCACTAGTGTTTACGATGAAAGGGAGGTTTCCAACAATAATCAATGCAAGTACTACACCAGCAGCAACATGTGCCAACCAAGGGAACCGACTTCTCTTAACGTGATTGGATCGAACACCTTTCTTCTCTCCATGAGACAAGACCGCTTCTTTCATCCGTTCCTTTTGGGATTCTGTAGGTGACATTTTTTCAAAATAATGATTTAATTGCTCTTTATCCATGAAAATCATCTCCTATCTCAAGCCTCAATCGTTTTTTAGCACTTCTCATTTTTGTTTTGACCGTATTTAGGTTTATGTTCAACATGGTGGCAATTTCCTTTAATTTATACCCTTCGTAGTAATGTAAATACAAAAGCAATCGGTGCGTGGAGGGTAACTTTCGGAGGGTGTCCTCTATCTCGCTATGCTGGATCGTATTTGCACCAAACCATTCCATTTCACTCGAATCAAATTGAACCACTTTCTTTTTCCACCATTTCCGGTGCAGATCAATACATTTGTTTTTAGCGGTTACAATAAGCCATGCTTTCTCATGCTCCGCACTCATGAATCGTTGCTTGCTCTCCATCAACGTAATAAACACCGTTTGCGCAATATCTTCTGCATCTTGCCTGTTCCCTGTCATGGAAAAACAGATTCTATAAACCGTGTCGATATGTCGTTCATATACATCTATGATCTTGTTTTCCACTCGCTCTGGTTTATCATCATCAACATGCTTACTATCTTGTAACAAGGATCGCCTCATACTCATTCCTCCTTCATTCCAAACACGTTTGTGAGAAGCAAAAGGTTTTCTTTAGGAGATAAATAATTTCATTTTTATGTAAAAATAATTGATATTAAATTTTGGGGTAGGGGGAGATTCAATAAAGTGGAAACATAACCAGTCATTACATTAAGAAAAGGTACATTTTGCACCTTTTCTAATGATCATTCCTATTGATGCTTGCAATACTTCATGCTTGATTCTTCCTTATATATTCCTGTATCTCCTTCAGTACTGGCATTTCCTCCAACTCTTCTTCCGTGACAAGCTCCCACTTGATTCCGTCAGGCTTTTTATAAGAGGAATTCGTTTCAAAAAGTTCGGTTTCCGTCGCAATCCAATCCACCGTTAAATCAAAAGCATCTCTCGGTACATCCACATCCGTTAACTGCACACTATTTACTGTACCAACAATTGGTACATCCTGATTCCCCAGTTCTCGAATAATGGCGTATTCACGATCTGCGTAGCCCTCTCCTTTTCCAACTCTTCTTCCGTCTCGATGTAAAGCAACAGAACCTACAATAAAAAGATCAATTTTAGGCATCTCGGTAAGAGGGATTTCTTTCCCGTAGGACTTGATGTGAGATAGGCTTGCCGCCCGCCTTTCCTCACCACTTGGTACCCACTCCGGTTTCACCATAATAAAACCCGCCTTGAGTCTAGGGGTAGGAACGAGCAGAGTCTTACCATCTTTTAAAATTTGTGCCCGGATTGGTAACTGTGGTGCATCAGGATTTACTTTAATCACTTTAGCCGTAATATAATCTGGGATTGTTGTGACTAGTGCGGCTGCTTTCTCTGCCCCCTTAAAATTCGGAATCCGATTAGTTAGTGGAAAAGGGAACCTGCCTAGTTTTTGTTCTGTTAGTAGATTCCACTTTTCTTCGCGAATTTCTTGTTTTGATACCATTATATACACCATCCATTTTTCATTGATTGCTATAACTATTGGGTTTATTAAAATTTCGGGAGTTTTCAACTCTCATCTAGTTTATATTATCACAGAACTAATTTTCTACTTCCTAACGCAAACACAGGGACGGTTCTTCGTTTCCATTTTGGAAACAGAAGAACCGTCCCTGTGTTTACGTTTACGCATCAGCTTGTCTTTTGAAGAGAAGGTTGCTGGGGTGTGGAGACTTTTTGTTTGTAATCTATTAACAACCACCCAATTAGCACGAGTAGGCATAGTACTACTGCGAAAGGAACCATCCACATATACGACTCGCTTACATTCAGACCTAATATGGTAACTACAATAGAGATGACTGGTGCCATCACATAATAGGCTTTCGTATGATACGACCAACCATACGGAAAAAAGTGAGCTCCTGTAATTACTGCAAAAAATACGATAAAGCCTTCAGGATTTTCAACAAACGCCCAGTAAAGAAGAGGGAAATACATCAATTGAGCGATATTTAAAAAGATCCCTAATTGATTTATAGGGTTATTCTTTACACTAAACTCCGCCTTAATTAATCTCGTAGCAAGCAGGGATAAAGGCATCATGAGTCCAGTTGCAAACAAAGTGAAAATATTTTTCTGCGTTAAATCAAAAGATTGTAAAAATAAAATGGTTATAATAGTCCAGATCAGCGTCCCCGCAATAAGAAAGGAAATACCATTCTTACACCTAACCGATAAATCATCTCTTAATTCCTCCAAATTCATACACTACACACCTTCTCTTTATTCAATTTTGACGCATATCAAATTGATTATAGCTCTACTTATCGCCAGTTTTATCCGTCTAGAGGATGATTTTTCCAAGTATGCACTTCCTCCCCATACAAAAACAAGGGAACTCGTCCCTTACCTCTACATAAGTTGCTCTATATTACGTTTGGTGAAGGTTTGGAAAAAAAGTACCTTTGCATTTAAATGATGAACAGTATTCGACGATTCGTCATAAGTCATCAGTAGAACACAATTATTTCCAAGGAAATATTATCATTGATATTTCTCGTGGTACTATGACAATTACTACATACTTCGAAATCCCAAGTGAAATCAATCTATCTTTCTTATAAGTTTAAACTTGCTATCTAAATTCGCTTTTTTTGGTTAAATCAATAATGCGTTGATTCCTACTTCCATGAAACCGTAAGCTTAGGTCTCGTTGCTCCAAGATAAATGGTCCTTCAACAAGGATATCACAGTAATGAAGTAGTTCTCGTTTGTATCGATCATTAGATCTACGTATTTCTTCATAGGTGTAACCACTATAAATCCATATATTTTTACCTGATTTTTTTATTTTTTTCGCAAGTACACTCACTTCTTTTGCTTGAAAAAAAGGTTCTCCGCCGGATAAGGTTACATCTGTTAGAGGGTTGCTTTTGATTTCTGTAAGAATGTCTTCTACTGACATTTCTGTGCCATTTCTTATATTCCAACTCTGTGGATTGTGACATCCTTTGCAGAAATGTGGGCAGCCTGCAAAGAATACAACAGTTCTGAGCCCTTCGCCATCAACAACAGAATCATGAATAATATTCATCACCCTCATTGATGCTTCACTCTATTACTTTCCTCATCTCTTTTCGCACCATTCCACTTCTTCATGTCACCTACTAGATACCCAGTGATTCTTCTAATTCTTTCAATCATATGTTCATCCTCATTTTGGCAACCCGGACATTTTTCGTCAATAATACCGATATAACCACAACTGCGGCATCGATCAACAGGATGATTAATCGAACCATAGCCAATTCCATGAGTGGCCATCGCTTTTACAAGTTTATCTAGTGCATGGATGTTCTTTGATACATCTCCATTACATTCAATATAGGAAATATGCCCACCATTACAAAGTGCATGAAACGGAGCTTCTTTACGAATCTTATCGATTGCTTTAATGGGATAGTAGACCGGAATATGAAATGAATTCGTATAAAAGTTACGGTCCGTTATACCAGGAATTTTCCCAAAAACTTGTTGATCCCGTCTTGTAAATTTACCTGATAAGCCCTCCGCAGGTGTAGCAATCAGTGAAAAGTTCAGTCCATACTTATCAGATGCTTGGTTCGCTTTTTCGCGCAAGTATTCCATTATTTTTATTGCATGATCATAAGCCAATTGTGACTGTCCGTGATGTTCACCAAATAAAGCAACCAAAGCTTCAGCAAGACCGATAAATCCAATGCTAAGCGTTCCTTGTTTTAAAACTTCAGTAAGATCATCGTTTGCACCAAGTTGTTCGCTATTTTTCCAAACACATTGCCCATATAAAAAAGAGAAATGATGTGCTTTTTTGTTTGCTTGAAACTGATAACGTTCTAGTAATTGTCTTATTATCAGATTCGTATAATGATCCATTTTATTTAGGAAGCTATCAAAGGTACTAGATGTTAAAGCTATTTTCACAAGATTGATAGACGTAAAGGATAAATTGCCTCGACTAATACTATTTTCTGCTCCGTGCATGTTCCCCATTACTCTTGTTCGACACCCCATATAAGCTACCTCTGATTCAGGGGTGCCATTGTAATATTGCTTGTTAAAAGGGGCATCAATAAAGCTAAAGTTAGGAAACAACCGTTTAGCAGTGGTTTCTAATGCAAGTTGATATAAATCATAGTTTTTATCACCTGGATTTGAATTGATCCCTTGTTTCATTTTAAATACTTGTATCGGAAAAATAGGTGTCTCCCCTTTTCCAAGACCTGCTTTTGTTGCTAATAATATATTCTTAATTAAGAGACGACCTTCGTGTGAGGTGTCCGTTCCATAGTTGATTGATACGAAAGGAACCTGAGCACCACCACGTGAATGCATACTATTGCAATTATGTATAAAAGCTTCGCAAGCCTGGTACACATCTCGGTCCGTTTCTATCCAAGCCAATTCCTCTACTTCCGAACCTGTCATATTTAATGGATACGAATGCAATCGAATCCTGTGTTTTTGAAACGTTTTAGATATGTATGGTGCTAAATCATAATCGAACATCGGATAACTTTGACCACCATGCTGCATGTTTTGATTCGATTGAAAAATGATGGAGGATAGCGCCATGGCACTACCTATATCATTAGGTTCTCGCATAAAACCATGTCCTGTATTGAATCCACCTTCTATTAGTTTACCTAAAGGGATCTGACAGCATGTTGTTGTTCCTGTAGGCATGAAATCTAAATCATGAGGATGAATATAGTTCTCATTAATTGCTTGTTGGACCTCTCGGCTCAGCATTTGATTGATGGCATAGTATTTAGCTGATTCAGAACCAATTTTGGACATCTGTCCCATAGGTGACTGTCCATCCACATTTGCATTTTCCTGAATTAGGTCTAGATTACTTGATTCAATTATTTGTCGAAATGAACCCATTAACTCATTCATTTCTAAAAGTCCGTTCGTCATTATAGCCTCTCCCGTCTTTATGTTATCTATATATTGTGTTAAATTCGTAATACGACAACTATATATAGATTAGTGCTAAGTTTATCATAAATTAAACACGGGAGACTGTGATAAATGTAACATATTTAAAAAAATTGCGAGAAAGTGGGACAGGGCCTTTCCTATAAGCTCTATATTTCAATCGCCCCTCCATTTATCCGCTTAAACGTTCGCACTTTAGCTAACTCTTCCACTAAATTTAATGCCGCTTTATCTTTTGCTTTTGCCTCAATCATGATATCTGCAGACTCTCCATACGCTTTTAAAGCTTTAATGAAAGGAAGCGCAAAATCCACATCAACATAATCTGCATGTGCTCGAATGAGTTTGTCTGACTTTGGTGAGGACAGGTGGAATTTGGGTTGTTTTCCTGTTCGTTTCCAGGTAGCAAAAATCCGAGGCAATAACGTCTCAAATTGCTCATCACCTGGGTTTGCCCAATGGTGGTGATAATCAAATACAAACGGAATATGATGCTTTTCACAGACTTGTAGTGTTTCTTCGGTTGTATAAGTTTTGTCATCATTCTCCAAGGTCGTTTGCATTCTTATTTTTTCATCAAGCTTTACAAAGTTTTGATCGAATCTTGTAATGGCTTCTTGTTTATTCCCATACGATCCTCCAACATGGATATTTATGTTGGCATCCTTATGTAAGCCCATCGCTTCTAACATGTGATAATGATAAGTCATATCAATAATGGCATTGTCCGTTACATGTTCCTGTGGGCTTGTGAACAATGTGAACTGGTTAGGATGAAAGCTAACACGAAGGTTATATCGCTTGACTAAGGAACCAATTTCTTCAAAGAGTTGAAGAAATGGCGTGCGGTAATCCCAATTCACATCTGGATGCGTAGCAAGTGGCACGAGGGATGAAGACATCCGATACACGTCAATGCCATGTGCAATATTATAATGAAGAATTCGAATTGTGTTTTTAAGGTTCTGTTCTGTAAGATGATGAAGTTTTTCTTTTCTACTTTCCTGCTCTTGCTTCTTCCAATTAGTGTACGTCATCGTTCGGGAAGGTGAAGCTTCCCATAGAGAGAGCGCTGTAGAGACGTATCCGAATCTAATTATCATGGTTTCACCTCAACCCTTGTTAAAGATACAGATAGTGTGTGATAGAAGAAATTGTTTCATACGTTTGACTTGATTCATAAAGCCACATAATAACGGATTTTTCGGTAAAGATATAAAAACGTTAAAAATATCTTTTTAGTTTAGGAGGATTGCTATGGGAGACTTATGGAAAAATCCTGTTTTCTCCATATCTGCTATTGTCATCACAACCTTAGTGGTGTTAGGTGCAACTATTCCAGAAAAATTCGGTGAGGTATCTTCAACATTATTTGGTTATACAACAGATTACTTTGGGTGGTTTTACTTACTCGCTGTTTTTGTGCTAGTCCTTTTTCTAATTATCCTTGCAATTAGTAAGTTTGGTACGATTCGTCTTGGGGGAGAAGATGAACGCCCTGAATTCCCTTTTTTCACCTGGATTGGCATGTTATTTTCCGCAGGATTTGGTGCCGGACTTGTCTTTTGGGGTGTTGCAGAACCTATGAGTCATTTCTTTGTCACTCCATTTGCAGACTTAGAAGGACAAACACTAGAAGCTGCAAGAGTCGCCATGGCATATTCCTTTTTCCATTGGGGAGTTAGTCAATGGTCTGTTTTTGCTATTGTAGGTCTAGTCATCGGTTTTTTGCAGTTCCGAAAAGAAAGAAATGGACTTATCTCAACTGCTCTTGAACCAGTTACAGGGAATAACACGATTGTTAAGCATACCATTGATTCGTTAGCAGTTATTGCAACGGTTATGGGGATTGCAACATCACTTGGGCTTGGAATTCTCCAAATGAATGGTGGACTAAACTATGTGTTCAATATAGGCAATAATGTAGGGATTCAAATGTTGATCATATTATTTATCTTTATTGCCTATATGGCGTCTTCTACAACAGGATTAAATAAAGGTATCCGATATTTAAGTAATTTAAATTTAGGCTTAGCAATAGGTTTACTAGCTTTTGTGTTAATCGCCGGCCCTACGATATTTATTCTTGAGACTTTTACACTAGCTATAGGCGATTATATTACAAACTTCATACAATATAGTTTACGGATGCAACCATACAAAGGAGGAACATGGGTTCAGGATTGGACGATTTTTTATTGGGCTTGGGCAATAGCTTGGTCCCCATTTGTTGGTGCATTTGTCGCTCGGGTTTCAAGAGGACGTACGATTCGCGAGTTTATTATTGGGGTTATGATCATCCCTCCTTTAATAGCATGTGTATGGATCGCTGCATTTGGTGGTACAGCTCTGTGGAGTGATTTATATCAAGGGACGAGTATTGCTGAAGCAGTAAACGCGGATTTGGCGACTGCTCTATTTGAATTATACGGATCACTACCCATGACCATGATCATGTCTATATTATCCATTTTGTTAATTGCAACATTCTTAATTACATCAGCGGATTCCGCTACGTATATTTTATCAAGCATGACAACGAGAGGAAGTACAAGTCCACCGTTTTTCGCCAAACTAGTTTGGGGTGTGCTTATGTCAGCGATTGCTGCCGTACTTCTGTATGCTGGCGGCCTAAAAGCGTTACAAACCGCTTCACTTATTTCAGCTTTACCATTCACCATCATCTTATTAATGTTGATCTTTGCGATTCTGAAGCTGTTGAAAAAGGAACCGTTACCGATTGCAAAAAGAGACTTGCGGCGCTTCCGTCGTATTAGAGATGAAGTTAATAAAAAGAAGTAATAGGCTCAGGGCTAGATTTGCTCACCAGAAGATAAAGGCCAGGTATGTGATCATACCTGGCCTTTATCTCTTTTTGGAACAAGTGACTTTTCCTCTGGCTCGCACGATTTTGTGAACACAAGAACCGTCCCCCTGTTTCCTATATCTCGATGATTCCTTTTTGTACGAATAGGGTTACTAAATAATTGTATATACCGTGGGCGAGTATGGGTGCCCATAGCGTACCTAGTTCGACAAATAAGATACTTAGTCCGATCGATAAAACAAACACAACCACGTTTAATACGATACTGCCTTTGTACTGCGGAACATGCAATAGCCAAAAGACAAGCGTAGACAATAAGATTGCCAGAGGCGTATTCATGAAAGTTAATAGTAATGCAAGTAAAAATCCACGGAAAAATAATTCTTCAAAGACTCCCGGTAAAACGCCTACTAATACAGGTCCGTATGGCTTCTTCATCAACTCTAGAAGCATCGTACCACCTTCATTATCCGGCATTTTCGTTTTCGTTACACGTGCCAATATGGCGACTAAAACCGCGAAAACTATGCCGGAACCAATCCCAATTAAGCTACTGATTAGGATATTCGAAAGATCGAATATTTCTGATAAAAACGGTACTGTTTGCTGTCGTTTCCATATAAAAATACAAATAAGAGCAGCAAAACCAAATAGAGAAAACGACATGATCAAATCTTTCATCGTTATCTCTGGAGTCGCTTTTTTCCCCATTACTTATTCCCCCTTAAATGATGCTCGTACCTGTGAACTGAATTATGTAGGAACACCACATTCAATACGACCATTATAAAAGATAACGCTACGTCATGATCAAGTTTTTTTAACAGTGCGCATTCACTCGGTTTCTATCCGATAGACTTTTTAGCAAAAATTTATACTTTCCTAACATACAACAAAAGGCCGGATCACGTACCTGCCTTTTCCTTTACTTTAAGAATGCTTCTTCCTTTGACACTCGAACTTTTTGGAAACACAGGGACGGTTCTTTCGTTTACGTTTCACACCGGGCTGCAGTTCCACATTTCACGAAAAAAGAAACAGCTACTCGCTTCACTAAAAGCAGGTAACTGTGTGTTTATCTCATTAACCTATGATTTTTTCAATTACCTTGAGCGCAGTAACAGCATCTTTACCTGTAACAATTGGTTCTTTGTCATGAATGATCGATTCCACAAATGCATCAATCACGCCAGTATTTGTTTGATTGTCATTGGTTTGGATTGCTTCTAGTTCATATTTAACCACTTCACCATTCTTATGTTCTACTACTAGCTGATACGTTGGATCATGATAAATTTTGATAATGCCTTTCTGACAGTAAATTGTTGTTGAATTATCCTCAGATCCGTAATATGTCCATGAAAAGGAAGCTGTACCAAGCCTGCCTTTTTTTGTTCTCAATGCACTAACGACATTGTCACAAACCTCGATTGGCTCGCCATTCTCATTTACTTTATCAAACGCACCATGAAAAGCATGAACATCGACAATTTCATCATCTAGTAAATAATGAATGAGATCGATCTTATGGATACCTAAATCGCCAGCAACTCCAGAATGGGATCGTTCTTTTTTAAAAAACCAGGTAGCATTTGATTTGTTTACTCCCCATCTTTCAGGCCCTTGGTGCCCAAATGATGTTTTGAATGTTAACACTTCTCCAAGTTCTTTACTTTCAATTATTTCTTTTGCTTTTTGATGTGCTCTTGTAAATCGTTGGTTATGGTCAACCATTAGTTTTTTTCCAGATTTGCGTTGCGCTTCTAAAATTTCTTCCGCATGCTCGACTGTTATCGCGATCGGTTTTTCACATAATACGTGCTTTCCCTTTAACAACGCATTAGCAGAATGAATATGATGCGTTTCATTCGATGAACAATCACTGATGGCTACAATCGTTCGATCTTCGAACATCTCTTCTAACGTTTCTACGACACGTCCGCCAAATTCGTTCGCAAGCGCCTTAGATCTTTCTATGTTTCTATCAAAAAAGACAATCTCATTCACATGCGGATTCGCTTTATATTCTGGTGCGTGACGAAATTTAGTAATAGAGCCACAGCCTATAATACCGACATTAATTTGTTTCATCAAAAGTCCCCCTTAATCTCTTTTTTGGAAAAATACTGCAACGATAATAATTAACCCCTTTACCAGACCTTGTAAATGAGGAGAAATATTCATTAAGTTCATCATATTATTAAGAACACCCAACAAGAGAACCCCGAAAAAAGTTCCAATAACCCTACCTTTACCACCAGTCATTCTCGTACCACCGATGATAACTGCTGCGATTGCGTCAAGCTCATATAGATTACCAGAGCTTGAGGAGGAAATAGAGTTTAAGCGTGATGTTTCAATGATGGCTGCAACACCTACTAATAAACTACAAAGTGTGTACACACCAATTTTGATACGGTCCACACGAATAGCAGATAAAAGTGCTGCTTTTTCATTACTACCTAAGGCATAAACATAACGACCAAAACGTGTTTTTTGCATGAGTAAATACACAACTACGGTCAGCAAAAGGAAGATAATGATCGGTAAGTCAACTATTCCAAAAAGTTCTGTATTTGCAATGGCAGTGAGCCCGTCTACTTCTCCTGAAACACTTCCACCATCAGCATAGAATAGCGCAATGGAACGCGCACCCGCCATCATCCCAAGGGTAGCAATAAAGGAAGCAATTTTCCCTTTTGCTACAAGTAAACCATTCAAAACTCCTGTAATCGCCCCAACGGCTAAAGCAGTCAAAATCCCTATAAATATACTTCCAGATGCATTGAGTGCCAAAACGGAAAAGACACCAACCATCGCAAGCACGGACCCAACAGATAAGTCAATCCCACCAGATAGCATCACTACTGTCATACCTAGTGCAATAATCCCAATCGTCGATACTTGCATCAAAATATTCATCTGGTTCTGAATATAAAGAAAGCGGTCATTCATTAATGCAGCAACGATAAAAATTATGACAAAGGCAATGACAACACTGTATTCACTCCAAAGCCACTGCAGACTTTTCTTTCCTCTATTCATAGATTTATTCTCATTCACTTTTAATTCAGCCAATGTTCTTCGCCTCCCTTTTTGAACCAGTTGCATATTCCATGATTTTTTCTTCTGTTAATTCATCTCGAGTGAATTTTCCAGTAATCTCACCATGAAACATAATGTTAACCCGATCACATACCCTTAATATTTCCGGTGCCTCTGAAGACAATATAATAATTGCTTTTCCCATTTCTGCTAGATGCATAATATGTTGATAAATTTCATTTTTGGCTCCAACATCGATCCCTTGGGTCGGATTATCAAAGATGATAATGTCACCATTTACTTCAAGCCATTTTGCTATAACTACTTTTTGTTGATTACCACCACTCAAGGAATCAATTGTCACTTTCGGATCATGCACTTTGATATTTAATTGTTCCTTATATTCTTGAAATCTTTTCTGTTCCGTTTTCGAACTAATGAAGCCGTTTTTCTCAAAGTGTCCCATCGACGTTAAACTCATGTTTTCAATTACACTTAAATCTTTAATAATTGCATTTTCTTTCCTGTTTTTTGGTACAAGTCCGATTCCTGCTCGGAGTGCTTGCTTCGGATGATTTATTTTTACTGGCTTGCCACTCACTTCAATGACACCACCATATTTTTTTCTAAATCCAAAAATACTCTCAAATAATTCTGTTCTTCCATCACCGGCTAAACCTGTGAACCCAAGGACTTCCCCTTTTGATAGAGAGAAATTTACATCTTTAAATAATCCTTCGCTTGTTAAGTTTTTTACAGTTAATACAGGTTCTCCTTTAGTTGCTTTATTATAAAACGCATCTGTCGAAACAGATTTCCCAACCATTAATTGTGTAATGGCGCTTAAATCCGTATCTTTCATATTACCTGTACCCACTAAGTTACCATCACGTAAAACAGTATATCGATCACAAACGGCTTGAATCTCTTTTAGTTTGTGTGAAATATAAATAATGGAAACACCAGATTGCTTTAAAGAGCGCATTATCGTGAACAATCGTTCTACTTCATTATCCGTTAATGATGTCGTTGGCTCATCCATAATAATAATTTTCGAATTACTTAATAATGCTTTTGCAATTTCAATCATTTGCTTATAGGAAGTCTCTAAATCTCTGACATATGTTTTTGGATCAATATGAACACCTAACTTAGACAACACTTCACGTGTCTGCCTACACATTTCTTTTTCATCTAAAAATCCTATTTTCGTTCTTAGTTCGGAACCAAGAAACATGTTTTCATAGACAGTTAAATCAGTAACTACATTTAACTCTTGGTGAATAAAACTAACACCATGTGCTTGCGAAATTCGCGGGTTGCCCATTAGAACTGTTTGCCCAGTTATTTTAATCTGACCGTTGTCAGGCTGATGAACTCCTCCAAGAATGTTCATTAATGTTGATTTCCCTGCACCATTTTCCCCTAGTAAGGCATGGATTTCACCTTTATTTAACACGAGATCGACACCATGCAAAACCTCGTTATTATGAAAAGACTTTTTCACACCAATCATTTCCAAAATAGTTTCATGTTCCATTTCAATTACCCCCTTTAACAGAAAAATGGAAATACAACGACTATCTAGTCAAAATTTTTAACTTATTAAAATAAAATTCCATCAGTGGCGGAGCACGCCCTGCCACTGATGGTAAGTAATTACAGGGTGTTCGTTTTAGAATGCTGCGTCTGCATCGTAATGTTCATCAACATTTTCTTGTGTTATTGGTGTAGCTGGAATAACTACCTCCGCACTTTCCGCTTCATCACCATTCGCAAGATCGGCTCCAATATCTACTGCATCGATAACCATTAGTGGAGAGTATAAGAAAGTTGCTTTAACTAAACCGTCCTCTTGGATGATTTCATATACTTCCTTCGCTCCACCAGCACCTGTAACAAACTGAATGTCAGTACGGTTCGCTTCTTTAATCGCTTGGATAACACCTAATGCCATCCCGTCATCTTGCGTATAAACAGCATCGATTTCAGCTTGTGCTGTTAAGATGTTTTCCATTACCTGTAAAGATGTTTCTGTTGAAAATTCACCGTTTTGAGAAGCAATGATCTCAATATCAGTACCCTCAATAGACTCACGGAATCCGTCACTACGTTGATTCGTTACAGAGCTAGAAGGACCAGCGATTTCAACTACTTTACCACTGCCACCTAATTGTTCAACGATGTATTCACCTGCATTAATTCCAATTCCAGTATTATCGCCTTTCACAACAACTGTTGCCGCATCATTCGTTAGTTCACGGTCAACAATGATAAGTGGAATGCCTTCCTCTTTTACTTTTGCCCCCACTGGAGACAATGCCTCAGATTCAATTGGAAGCATGACAATAGCATCTACCCCTTGAGCTATTAAATCTTCCACATTACTTGTTTGATCTGCTGGATTATCTGCTGTTGTAAATTCGTAGTCATCAATCGTACCATCCTCGACAAGTGCTTTCGCTTGATCCTCTGCATTTTGAATTAGGGCACCCATCCAACCATGTGTTGCAGAAGGTAAAGCTAAACCTAAAACAACCTCATCATCACCTGAGCTACTACTAGCACAACCTGCCATTCCAATTGCTACAACTAACACGAACACTAAAGATAAGATACGCTTCATTCTTCTTTTCCCCCTTGTTTTTACTGAAATTTGGTAACCTCCCCATAAGAAACCGTTTACATTTGAGGCTAACTGACCGACACTAATTCGGAGTTTAATGCCGGGTTGTTAGTCTCAATTAAAAGGTTATCCCATGGTTGAATCACGAATCACTAACTCATGGTCAAGCACAATATTTTCAACTTTCTTGCCAACGACACTATTAATCAACATCGTTGCAGCTGTACATCCCATTTTATACATGGGTTGCGAAATTGTAGTAAGTGATGGGTTCGTCATGTTTGAAAAACTGATTTTGTCAAAACCAACAACTGCAATATCATTAGGTACTTGCAAACCAGATTGATTGATTTCTTTCAGTGCACCAATAGCCAATGTATCTGAAACTGCGAATACAGCAGTAGGTTTCTCCTGCACTTCCAACAACTTTCGCATGGCTTGAATGCCGTAATCAAACTCTAGGTAATCCGTATGGTAGATTAATTCTTCACGGATAGGAAGGTGATACTCTTTTAACGCTCGATCATAACCTTGTCTCCGCTGCCGAGCATACAGGAATTTTTCATCTGAATTTACTAGCGCTATTCTTTCGTGACCTAACTTGATAAGATGTTTTACCGCTTGATAAGCAGCCAACTCATTATTAATTGTTACATAGGGAATAATTCCACCTTCTTCATACTCACTACATTGAATAATAGGATAGTCTAAAGCAAGTTGATTGAGCTTTTCCATATTAACTGCTGGATCCATCGAAATTGCACCATCCACTAACTTATTTTTAATCATGTTTAGGTAGATATTTTCCCTTTCTACACTCGAATCTGTTTCACAAAGAAGAATATTGTAACCATTCTTGATCGATGTATCCTCGATCCCATTTATGATTTCAGTATAAAAAGGATTTGAAATACTTGGAATTAATACAAGGATTAATCGACTTTCAGAGGTTCTAAGATTCCTCCCTAATACACTAGGTTCATAGTTTAATTCTTTTATAGCGTTTTCAACTTTTTGTCTAGTACTTGCTGTAACAGAAGAACTATTGTTCATTACTCTAGATACAGTCGCAACGGAAACACCTGCTTTCTGAGCAACTTGTTGAATATTTGCCACGATGTAACCTTCTCTCAATATTAAAATTTGATTATCATAACTTGTAATCGATTACAAATTTAATTGTAAATACACTGTTTATATTTGTCAACAGTAAATTTTGTATGACAAAATCCTTTATATTATTCGTATTTATGATTGTTTTACATACTTTAATTGTTGTGATATTATGTAATGGATTACATTAAGCGTTTTCATGATAAGGGGGATTTTCGATGAAATTAGGTGTATTTACCGTGTTATTTTCAGATAAAAATGTTGATGATATGTTAGATCATGTCGCTGCACAGGGTATCGAAGCTGTAGAATTAGGAACAGGTGGATATCCTGGAGATGCGCATTGTAAGGTTGATGAGTTACTAGATAGTGAGAATAAACAAAAAGAATTTATGAAAAAAATTAAACAACGAGGATTAATGGTTAGTGCATTGAGCTGTCATGCGAACCCACTTCACCCACAAAAACAAATTGCGGAAGAAGCAGACATCTTATTCGACAAAACCGTTAGATTAGCAGGTAAACTTGGCATTCCTATCGTGAACACCTTCTCTGGATGTCCCGGTGACCACGAGAACGCAAAATATCCAAACTGGCCTGTAGCGCCTTGGCCACATGATTTTCAAGAAATTTTAAAATGGCAATGGGAAGAGAAAATCATTCCTTATTGGAAGAAGAAAGCTATTCTAGCTGAAGAACATGATGTGAAAATCGGCTTAGAATTACACGGAGGTTTTTCTGTTCACACTCCAGCAAATTTACTTCGTCTGAGAGAAGCATGTGGGCCTGCAATTGGAGCAAACTTAGATCCTAGTCATATGTGGTGGCAAGGCATTGACCCAGTGGAATCTATTAAACTATTAGGACGAGAGAATGCCATTCACCATTTTCATGCAAAAGACACAATTATTGACCAGCCAAACATGAATAAAAATGGCCTGACTGATATGACACCTTACACCGATATGCGAAATCGTTCATGGTATTTCCGCACAGTTGGGTTTGGGCATGATACGAAAGTTTGGGCTGATATGATTAGCGCTTTACGTATGTATGGCTATGATTATGTTGTCAGCATTGAACATGAGGATGGACTTATGTCGATTAATGAAGGTTTTGCTAAGGCAGTAGCAAACTTAAAACCGGTAATGGTTAAAGAGTCTGTTGGTGAAATGTGGTGGGCTTAAATAGCCCTTTTAGTAAAATGTTGCATCCATGATACGGAAATATCATGGATGCAACATTTTTAGTTTCTGTCCGCCTACTTACACACTACGTGACTGACATACATTATTTTATATGTTCTTGATACACCCCTGAAGCTTGATGATCAAGTACAAGTTTTTAGGCAGCATGATATTTCATGGAATCCGCTTCTATTTTATGTCAAAAACATGCCAATCTATAATATAATATATAACTAGTAGAATGATACGAGGAGATCTCCATTATGAATAGTCCCACACTAGTAAAGAAAAGTAAAGAAACTAACCAGGAAACCTATTCTTTTTCCTATCACAAAAAATCTGGTTACATTGGATTCATTTGTGCCATGCTTGTTGTTATTGTGATCGAAACTGTAGCAATATCTTTCCTTTTGTATAACTGGAGTCCGCTTTTACATTGGATTCACCTATTGCTAGCTATCGTTATGTTTGTTTTTCTAATTGTAGACCTACAAGCAGTAATCAGAAATCCTATTGAATTATCAGGGGATACATTGTCTATCAAAATTGGCGTTAGACCTAAGCTTACAATCAAAACGGATAACATTAAAGAAATCCTTAATGGCAATATCAATTATGAACAAGATAAGAAAAACAAGGAAGTACTCGACCTTTCGTTACTAGGGTTAGATGATCCTACCTTTGAAATCGTATTACACGAACCAGTAGCATACAGAAAAAATAGTAAGTTAACTAGAATATTCATTACCGTTGACGAAAAAGAAACACTATACAAACTTCTAAAAACGTGAACATGGGGACGGTTCTCCTGTTCACGTTTTGGATTATTTGGAAATACTTTTTTCATATGTACTTAAAGCGCTTATTGTTAACTAAAAATAAATACGTACACGATTAACACAACCAAGAGCGCTAATAAAAACAACGGTACAAACGTATTTCTTACTTCTTCATTTTCTGCCGCCTTTGCCTTCTTTTTATAGTCCCGCCAGCCGTACACAATACCAATAATGATAACTAGGAATATGATTAATTCCACAGTAACACTCCCCCATCAATCATACTCAGATATCCTCAAAGCCTCAGTCTGTTGTAGCACGTCTAATCCGTGTACTCACTAGTTAGACGCACTTACACAAAGTGAATCAATATGATTTCTCAACGTTTGGATGATCCGATCTTTGTTTACACGATGTGGTTCAAGCATGGCATGCAGAGCAATACCATCAACAATCGCATATAATTTTTCTGACTCGATATCCTTGTTCAAACCTTCCCGTAACATACCGGATTGGTCTAGATAACGAATAACATTCTGAACTCCTTTAAAAATCCCATCACCCTCGACACCAAATACATCTTCCTTGTGCCTGGCATAGAACGTGAAAGCAAACCATACTTCCATCTCAGCCATCGTTTCTTTGTTGATTGGCACAATTTCTAATAAAACTTGGATCACTTTTTCCTTTGCTGGTAAATCACGCTTTATAATCTCATTCACTCGGATCATCGCATTTTCTTTTACAAGCTTCATCGCATAGACCAGTAGCTCGTCCTGTGTGGAAAAATAATGCCTCAGTGCGCCTAAGGATAATCCTGCTTCCTTGGCAATATTCCTGACCGTCGCTCCTTCCATTCCTTTGTGTAAGATGACTTGCCATGTCGCTTCTGCAATTTGTTTTTTTCTTTTTTCATGATCTACTATTTTTGGCATAGTTTTATATTAGCAGGAAAGACCTATTCAATCAATTTAATAATACAGTTGTATTATTTAAAAAGCCATGTTACAATCACCTTAATTAGTACAACTGTATTGTAAAAGAGGGGATACAATGAGTTTTATCGGATGGATGATCGTTGCATGTGAGATTGGATTTTGGGTTGTTATTACCTTGGGGTTTGTGACGCGTTATATGCTAAAGCGTCCAAAATTAGGGATGGTATTCCTAGCATTAACACCTGTCATCGACATGCTGTTACTAATTATTACAAGTATTGATTTGTACAGAGGGGCAACTGCGACGGTAGCCCACGGTATAGCAGCGGTTTATATTGGGGTTTCGCTAGCTTTTGGTAAATCGATGATTGCCTGGGCGGACGTGCGATTCCAATATTACATTTTAAAACAAGGACAAAAACCAAAACAACGCTATGGTATGGAGTATGCACATCATTATATCAAAGGGTTCGGCAGTCACGTGCTCGCTTACTTGATCGGTTCAGCACTTTTATTAGGCGTAATCTTCCTAATCCAAGATCCTATCCGAACAGAATCATTAAAAGGAGTATGGATGACATGGTCACTCGTACTTGGCATCGATTTTGCCATCTCCATTAGCAATTATATCTGGCCAAAAAGAGCCAAATCGTGAACATGGGGACGGTTCTTGTGTTCACGTTTTACAAAACGTGAACGCAAGAACCGTCCCTCTGTTTACTCTGCCCCGGAGATTACTTTTGCTACGCCTATGGCATAGTGAGCCCAGAGTATATTTTCTACTAGTTCAGCGAATCTTTTTTCGCATTCTACAATGACAATGACCTCTGAATGCTTCCCCTTTAATTTTCTCTTTTTCTTTTTAAGAATGACTTCAGTAAATAGACGAATAATAAATCCTAGTAGAAACCCTAAAAAAGCACCGATTAGTCCCCAATATATCGGACCCCATGCAAATTTAAACCCTATACTAGCTCCAATCACTGAAAAAGCTGTTGCAAGTGCCAAACCAATATCAATAAAAGTGGTTCCATCTGATCGGTGAAGTGTGTCAAATAACTTAGGTGACTCTTGTCGATTATCAAGTGGTACAATAAATATTTGTTCCTTCTTTATTCCCTTTTTTTCTAGCGTTGTAATCGCTAGTTCAGTAAAGGCATTATTTTCAAAGGTAGAAAATACCTGCATCATGATTACTTCACCTTTTGTCCTTTCAGGATCTTAAAGTTATTCCCTTGATAATTCTCCACAAAATACTTTCTTTGTTCTTTTTCGTATAGCTTATTGTTTTCTACTGTCGCCGTATAGGAATCATACGTGGCAAATCCATAGAGTGATGGGAAAAACAATAGCCATTCTGCATTCAAAACAACAGTTGCATTTTCTATTTCCCCCAAAAATAAAAACGTTATCGCTTCAAGCGCATGAGAATAATAAAAAAAGACGACAGACCATATGACAACAAAAGCTGCAGTCAAGATTCTATGAATATACAGTTGACCTAGTCCAGGTACAAATAACGACCATATAAACGCTAAAACCGGATTTCTTTTATCTAAATAGTTAATTTCAAATGGTGATATAACAAATGAATTAAAGTGATGATCTTCTCGCTCAGCTAATATGTACACTTTATTCATATCCACTGTCGTTCGATAACTATCCCAGATCGCAAAGAGATAAACTGGAATATAAATAAGCATCCACCGTGTATCCAAAATATCTTTTGCCATTTCAATTTCCCCTTGAAAGGAGTAAATCATCGCCATATTAATGTGGGCTTTTACATTAACAATTACTTCCCAAATAAATAACATATACCCTCTTATATATTTTGATAACAATAAGTGCCCAAAACCGGGAAACGCCGCACTCCACCAAGCTACAATATATGGGTTTCTTAAGTGGAATTGTGTAGTTCCGAGTGTGCTAACATGCGCCTTGTATCGTCTAGCTTTATTGTCATTTGTGTAGTTATTCATTAAGTATGCCCCTAATTATCATGTATTTCCCATTTTTTCCTATTATTTTTAAAAATATACTACTCTGCCATATCGTATTAGGAGATTAATCAATCGGTAAGTGGAAGGGCGAATGTTGGATATATCTTCATTAAATCTTGTTGCACTAAACTAAGGCCCTTTCGATTACATAGAAATAGAATGAAACCATATCTTAAACTCCACATTTACCTTGGTTCACCTGTCCCTTCCATTTGTTGGAACCATTCATACAATAAAATATATGGGGGTGAAACGATGTCTATTGGACATTATCACGGATTATGCAATAAATATCGAGGTAGAGCAGTAGAAATTAGATGCCATGGCGGTAAAGTTCACAAAGGAATTATCGAGCACGTTGACCGTCACCAAGTTTTCTTAAGACCAATTGATCGCCCTAAACAATTAGGTGGTTATGGTTATGGCTGGGGTGGCTATGGAAGTGGATTAGGATGGGGCGTTGCATTGGGATCAATCGCAACATTAAGCTTACTACCGCTTTTTTTCTGGTAATTGACTAAAGGAAATTTTCAATCCATTTACATGGGTGCATTCCTTCATTTCGCTAATGTCTTCATAATTTTAACTCGAGATATTTTGGATTGAGCAAAAAATCCTAGCTACTTGTAACCGATCTTAATAAATTTGAGCTCTATAATGGCAGGATAGTTTGCTTACAGAACAAAGCTATATGGAGAAAGGAGGATTCCCATGCCATGCTTACCTGGCTATCGTTATTGTGGCCCTAGATGTAGTGGCCCTGGCCCACCCACAAATCAACTAGATGCCTTTTGCAGGCAACATGATGCTTGTTATCGAAAATATGGCCCTAGTAGACATTGTGATGACATTTTCTTGAGACAGCTTGAGCCATATATAAATCAAAGATCAAAATTAGGTAAGGATGCAGCTCTTATGCATCGGGCAATCCGATTAAAACACAGGTAATAAGTATTATAAAAATCAGAGGGTTTTCCCTCTGATTTTACCTTTTGTAATGATTTTACAAATGCATCTAAAGTAAGGAAAGCAGTTCTAATCTTTTCTTTCCACTTGATAACGATGCTCCTCTAAAATCCTGTTAACTTCTTCAATCATTACTTTATCTCCATAAAATTCTACCTTAACTTCTCCATCATCCGTATCTATTAATACTCTCTCCATTCCATTAACTTGATTTAAGATTTTCTCAATTTCTTGGATTGTTTCCTTATCTATAACATTTCTTATATAAAAAGTTTCTTCAGACATAAAATTAATACTCCTTCACAACTATATTTAGTATCCTTAGTTTGTCCAATAATGGAAACGTTAAGCTTATTTAAAAGTCCATGTCTGCATTTCCGCCATCTCAACCATCGACTTCGACCATCTTAATAAACAAATTCCTTTATCTAGTAAAATGAGCTTGGTATATTAAAATAGTGCACATATTTAGGTTAGTAATTTCTTTCCCTCTTATTGGGAATAATACATGTGGTTAATAATGAAGGAGTGATTTTTAATGACATCTTTACACGGAAAAACAGCAATTGTTACTGGAGCTGGAAGAGGCATTGGACGTTCTACTGCAATCGCTTTAGCTAAAGAAGGTGTGAACGTTGGTTTGATTGGTTTAAGCTTGGAAAATTTGGAGAAAGTAGCCGCAGAAATAACAGAATCTTATGCTGTAAATATTTCGGCAGCTTCTGCCAACGTGGCTGATCTTGATGCAGTTACACATGCAGTCGATCATATTAAAGCGGATCTTGGTCCGATTGATATTTTAATCAATAATGCAGGGACAGCGAAGTTCGGTGGCTTTCTTGACCTTGCCCCAAATGAGTGGGAGAACATCATTCAAGTAAATCTAATGGGCGTTTATAACGTCACACGAGCGGTTCTGCCTGAAATGATTGAAAGAAAAACAGGAGATATTATTAATATTTCTTCTACAGCAGGTCAGAAAGGTGCACCTGTTACAAGTGCTTACAGTGCTTCGAAGTTTGGTGTTTTAGGACTAACAGAATCTTTAATGTTAGAAGTACGCAAGCATAACATTCGTGTTACTGCATTAACGCCGAGTACCGTTGTTACTGATTTAGCCAATGAATCAAACCTGATTACAGGTGATCCAGAACGAGTCATGCACCCAGAAGACCTTGCTGAATTAGTGATCTCAGGATTGAAACTAAACCGTAGAACATTCATCAAATCAGCAGGACTTTGGTCGACAAATCCATAAAACGTAAACGGAGGGACGGTTCTTCTGTTTCCATTTTGGAAACAGGAGAACCGTCCCCACGTTTACACCAGGCATAAGACTAATTTGTTTTCTATTGAAATGAATTTTGGTAGAATACTCACAAGAGACGTGAAAGCGTTTTCTTAAATACATGCTTGTTACTTAACGGAGGTTACATAATGGGACAAATAAATGAGCTTCAACACCGAATGGGGAAAAAGACTATTAAGCTAGTAGATGCTTCAGGAAATCCTGTTGTTGATCAAGAAGTCTCACTAACGCATACAAACCATCAGTTTCTATTTGGTTCAGGGATTTTTGATGCGGTTAGGGTTGCAAATGCAACGGATACAACAGAAAATCTATCCTATTTAGAAGACAAAATGGATAAGTTTTTTGACGTTTTTAACTTCGGAACATTACCATTCTACTGGGGAGGATTTGAGCCTGAAAAAGGAAATCCAAAGACAAAGGAATTAAAAGCTGCTGCACAATATCTAAAAGATAGAAATAGAAACATGACGGTCAAAGGACATCCGCTTTGCTGGCACACAGGAACAGCCCCCTGGCTACTTGATATGAGTAATGAAGAAATCCTTAAGGCGCAGTTTGACCGAATTGAGCGAGACGTAACAGATTTTAAAGGATTAATTGATATGTGGGATGTCATTAATGAAGTAGTGATTATGCCTATTTTTGATAAATACGATAATGGGATTACTAGAATTAGTAAAGACTTAGGTCGCGTTGGAATTGTCAAAGAGATGTTTGCAAAAACGCGTGAATCAAACCCTAATGCAACGTTATTGCTAAATGACTTTAACACATCAATCAACTATGAAATTCTTATAGATGGATGCTTAAGCGCTGGTGTTCCGATTGATGCGATTGGTATTCAGTCACACCAACACCAAGGGTATTGGGGGCGCGAAAAATTAGAACAAGTATTAGAGCGCTTCTCTCATTTTGGCTTGCCAATACATTTTACAGAAAACACGCTTATTTCCGGGCATATTATGCCAGCTGAAATCGAAGACTTGAATGATTATCAAATTCCAGAATGGCCTTCTACTCCGGAATATGAAGCGCGTCAGGCAAAAGAAGTGGAAGAAATGTATTCAATTCTGTTTAAACATCCATTAGTAGAAGCAATCACAAACTGGACCTTCAGTGATGATGGTGCTTGGCTTGGTGCACCTGCTGGTTTCCTAAGAAGTGACAATAGTCCAAAACCTGCTTATAACACATTAAAGCGTCTAATTAAGCAAGATTGGAATACCAATCTGACTGTGAAAACAGATAGCGACGGAATGCTTACATTTGAAGGATTCCTAGGTGACTATGACCTAGTATGTGGAGACAAGAAAGCAACCTTGCAGTTAGATAAAAATAGTGAAACAGTTAAATTAGTAATCTAGTGTAAACACAGGGACGGTTCTCCTGTTTCCATTTTTGGAAACGGAAGAACCGTCCCCCTGTTCACATTTGCTTTCCCTTGACCCGCTTTAGTGTTGCGACGATAAGAAAGCTTACAATCACGAGCAAAAGCCATGAACTTACTTTCCCCAAATGGACAAGACTCCATGCTTCCGTTTGGTTTGGATATTCCCAAGCCTTAAAATAAGTAGCGATATTTTCTGCAATCCAGATAAAGAAACCAATAAGCACAAATGAAAATGCAATAGGCATTCGGTAACGTGACCCATTGACCTCATAAGTAACCCATGATTGCCAAAAAACGATAATGACAAGCCCAGATAAAATCCATCGAACATCCATCCAATAATGATGAGTGAAAAAATTCAAGTAAATCGCCGTTGCAAGAGGAACAACGACTAAGAATGGCGGCCACTTTACTAGTTCCACCTCAAGCCTTCTCCACGCCTGACAAAGATAACTGGCAACACTCGCATACATGAATCCACTATACAACGGCACACCCAAAACTTTTGAATACCCTTCTTCGGGATAAGACCAAGATCCCATGTGCACCTTAAACAGTTCAAGCCCAAGCCCTATAAGGTGGAACAAGGTGATTACCTTTAATTCATCTCGGGTTTCAAGTCCTGAACGAACCATTATCCATTGCATCAATAGACAGATGATCAGGAGCCAATCATAACGTGGGAGAAATGGAAGAGGAACTATTTTTGTAATAGCTAAAGAAGTAAAGATTACGACAGGAAAAATACAAGAAAGGGCCTGCTCCCACCCAAAGTGCACGAGTTGTGATAGTGGCCGCATTACTTTAGCCTTTGACGTTTTCTTTTGAACATTTGCATGAACAGATGTACTCATGCTTAACCTCCTTTTTATAAAACAAAACAATGAATTTTTCTTACTCCGTGTTTTCTCGATACGCACATGATTATTTGTTTAAAGCATAACATTCAATTTATTGTTTAACAATAAATTATTACTGTTTATTAACATTTTTTTATTGATTACATGTAATGATAACGTTCATTTTAGATTCATGTCATCACATAAATAGAAAGAAAAAACGCTCAGGATGAGCGTTTTACTAACTAACTGTAATGTTTTTAAGGAATTTATTAATATGATCATTTCGTCGCATAAGCTTAATCAACATAGGACATCCCATTCAATTTAAATGTAAACCCGTCCCTTTCCAATATCAGCATATATTTCTCCGTCCACTTGTGGCCTCCCTCAGATAATTCCACTTTTACTAGCAGGTTATATTGGTAGAAGTTCCGGGTTATATTGAGTGCATTTGCTTCCACTAACTCGGCTTCTGGATATTTTCCGAGTAACTGCACAGAATAGCCAAACTGCTCATGAAATATAGAATCTAGTAGTTCTTGTCGTTCTTCATCGGTAAAGTTAACTTGATTCAACTGATAATACATTTCTATTTTTTCTAATCCGGTCTCGATCAACTGTTTATCTGTATAGAAATGAGTAGTAAAGAACGAGTAACAGAAAAACAGGATGATGAGACAACTCACAATAATTCGGATTAGTATTGGAAATCGAACTACGTCTATTGATAGATCTAGTTTATTTGCGATCCAAAAAGCTACAATTAATACAATTGCAAATAATAGGAGATATACAACTGTACTTTGAATAAAATCGAGATTGCTTATGATCATGTGATAAGCATATAAAAGCAAAAGGATAATCAATACTCTAAAGAAACCCGATAAATATGACATTTATTATTTCACCTCTATTCCTAATACAGTAGCGATAACTAATGAACTATCATAACCTGCCCCTTTAAAAAACTGGTCCTGTTCAATAGCAAGTTCAATACTAAGATCATCTTCGTGATGATATGCTCCAATCGTGTACAAATATGATTTATGCAGATAATTATAATCTTCTTTTTGTTGCACATCCTCATTGTCTAGCAGATCAACAGATTAAAGCTCCTTCGCATGATTATTATATGATTCAATAAAAATTCCTTAGTTCATCCTGATTAGAAGAACAGCCAAGACTTAGAATAGACAAAAGAAAAAGTAATTCTCTTCATCTCACCACTCTTTTCCTTATCTTGTATTTCACCTTTGTTTACATTTTAACATTTCTTTACAATGTGGTTGAATGATTCCATAACTTAATACGAACTACATAAACAAAAGACGGTTCTCGTGTTTCCAAAATGGAAACACAAGAACCGTCCCTATGTTCACGTTAAGTTTCTAAAGTCGTTGCCGGATGGGTTTTGGAATAGGCGAATGCCGAATTCTGGTGCGACGGCAAACAGGTGGTCAAAGATATCGGATTGGATCCCTTCATAGATATGCCACCTAATATCATTGGTAAAAGCATATATCTCAAGCGGCAACCCGTGTTCTGTTGGCGCAAGCTGCCTAACCATTAAGGTCATGTCTTGTTTAATTTGCGGATGGTGCTCAAGATATTTTTGAATGTAGGCCCTGAACACACCGATGTTCGTAAGTGAACGTCGATTTACGGTATTACTATCATTTATATCATGCCTTGTATTGTAAGCCTCAATTTCTTCTTCTTTTTCAAGAAGATATTCAGACAAATAGTGGATACTTTTCAGGCTTTCAATCATGTCCTTCGATAAAAAAGTAATACTACTTTTATCAATAAATAAAGATCGCATGATACGTCGGCCACCAGCGTCTTGCATCCCTCGCCAGTTAATAAACGAATCGGATACAAGCGCATAACTTGGGATTGTTGTAATCGTTTTGTCCCAGTTTTGTACTTTCACCGTGACAAGTGAAATATCAATAATGTCTCCATCAGCGCCATATTTAGGCATTTCAATCCAGTCACCGACACGGACCATATCATTCGCCGCCAATTGAATCCCTGCAACGAGACCTAAGATCGAATCTTTAAAAATCAACAAGATCACTGCAGAAAGGGCACCAATTCCGCTCAGCAAAATAAACGGACTTTCTCCCACTAGGATAGAGATGACCAAGACTACCCCTACAATAATGACAATAATATTAGCTACCTGTAGATATCCTTTAATTGGTCTTAACTTCGCAATCTCAAACGTTTGATAGATATCGTTAATTGCATTTAGTAAGCTAAAGATCACCATCAAACCTGCCATGATGATATAGATGATTGCCCCTCTTTCAATTATTTCGTTATAACCTGAAAAAAAGGTGGTGGTGGTGGCAAATACGATTATAATAATTGCCGGAACAATATGAGAAAGCTTATGAAACACTTTTCTTTCCAACAAAATATCGTCCCATGTGAATTTGTTTCTTTTCACATAATGGCTAATGACTCTGATCACGACTTTTTTCGTAATAAAATTTGCAATAATACAGATGATTCCTATTAAAAGGATCATAATGATATTGGCAAGATAACCTGCCCAAGTAGCAGACATATCATATTGTACCAACCAATCTTCTATGTACTTCATTTGCTCCCTCCCATTCTAATGATGATAACACGCTTAATGATGGAGTGTTTCGCGCAATTTATTCTTTAACGGAAAAATATCTCCAACTACGTTTTCTATTTTCTCAACAGCTTCCTCGATCGTTTCTGCTTGAATGTGCAATGATTTAGCATTTGGATGACTTGTGCTGTGATTATATTTTGGATCATAATAATAAGTTAATAACAATGCAACCGCGTGACGATAGTTTCCTGTTCGTAAATCGTGCTCAATCTCTTTAGCAACAGGCGTATGGATGCGTTTCTTAATGATCTGAAATGCATCGATAAATTTCTCCGGATATTCCCACGGATGGTATGCTTCAAGAATATGTTCAACACGGGTCTCTAACGGCATATCAATGAAAATCTGCATACTTTTTTCTTTTTTATTCATAAGAAAATCTGGAACAGTTGCTTTACCAATTCGTTTGCTTTCCCCCTCAATAAATACATAGGGATGTTCTTTATACTCAATCAACTTTTGTACAAGTTGGGATTCAAAATTTTTCTGATTACTTGGGTTAATTCCTATTTGACCAAAGATAGATCCTCGATGTTGGGCCATCCCTTCTAAATCAATCACCGGGTACTGCCTTTTCATTAGTTCGTGTAGGATCAATGTTTTTCCCGCTCCCGTGTATCCATTTAACACAAGCAGTTCAGGATTACATTCCTCTTTTTCCAACGTATCAACTACCCACTGGCGATAAGCACGGATCCCGCCAGATAAGCGATTCACTTCCATACCCATTAAATCCAAAACAGTCGCAGCCGTCTTGCTACGCATCCCACCACGCCAACAAAATACGGTTAGTGGTGTGCCCAATTGCTTACATGTTGTAATAAACCCAGGCAATTTTGCAGAAAAAATTTCTAGGCCACGTTCTTTTGCTTCTTCTTGCCCTTTTTGCTTATAAAGCGTACCAACCTCCGCGCGTTCCTCATCGTCAAAGATCGGGACATTGATACTCCCTGGAATCGTCGTTTCCATAAATTCCTTTGGCGAACGAACATCAACAAGCGTATGGTTTGCTTCATTCTTAAGACAAAAAAGATCTTCGAGAGCAATATCTTTAAACATAAAGATTCACTTCCTAATACATGTATTTTACCACCATTACTCTATTTATAATCACTAAACTATCACCCTATTAATTTTACCATACTAATAGAATTGGAAACATGGGGACGGTTCTCCTGTTTACGTTTTACATTATGATACAGCCTTACCGCGAATTATATTTTAATAAAGAAGGCTAGAAAATAGAAACAGATCATCCACAAACACAATCGCAAAAACTACCGTGTACAGATATGATGCTTTTTGCTTTCCTAATAGCGATTGATAAACAATGATAATTGGATTTTTATGTTAAAATAGTAATGGATATTTTTTTTGTCTACGGGTAACTTTAACGAACAGGGGGAGAGGTCTTTGAGCGTGATTTTAGAATTACTCAGAATAATTTTTATCATTGCGATCCTTGGAACAGTCTTGGATGGAATTCCGCATGCAATATATACAAGTATCGGTATTGATACGGACAAATATGGATGGATATCTATGTTCGGCGTATTTATCTTCATCTTTGTTTTGTATAGAAATAAACTCCAATTCAGTGGATGGTACACAGGAAAAGGTAGAGAAAAACTTCCCGGCGTGGTATCAAAAACGCTATTATTAAGTGCTATCCTACTATTACTTTCACCCCCGATTCTACATTTTTTGTTAAACTAGCAGGAGTTAATCAGAAGTAGGAAAATAAATGACAAAGGTGTGTATCTCATGCGCTTATTTAGGTTTATTGCAACTTTCGTGATTATTACACTTTTTCTAGTTGCCTGTACATCACCGAGCAAAATTACCATAGTTGAAATGGAAAACTTCCAGAAAACGAAAGCTAATACAACCGTTGAAATAACAGATGAAGAAGAGATCGATGTTATTTTGCAAGCAGTTAAAAACGCAACAAAAGATCCTGGTACTGTTGATATAGCAGAACCAGAATACAAATTTGAATATGGTCAAAAGAGTTATTTCCTCTGGATACAAGCGAGTACCGGTACGATTATGAAAACGAGCAATACGAATACGACCTATACATTGGATATGGGCGATTCGGATCAATTTTTTGAAATCATTACCCGTCATTACGGGGAGTAACCTTAGGGTGCTTCTTTTGTTAAGGAAGCAGTAGCTAATAACTGCCTCCCTTTTTTCAAAAGAGATTATTCCCGCTACATAACATGGGTTAATATGTTTTGGAAAATTGGTTCTGGTCTTTCTTCTGTGATTAAATGTCCAGTTTTTTCATACGTAATTAATTGGGCGTTAGGTAAATCTTTCACTAGTTGTTTGCCAACATGGAGTGGTACGACACGGTCTTCCTCCCCCCAAATAATTAATGTAGGTACATCGATCTTCTGTAATTGTTTAGGCAATAGATCTCCTTCACGGTGTCGTAATAAGCGAATCAGAGATTTATAGAACCGTTTTTCTGCTAATGGCCTAGAAAATTCATCAATCATTTCTTCACAAATTAATTCTTTGTTAAAAAAAACATTATGCAAGTAATCTTTTACGTCTTTTCTGTGGATATAATAATACACCATTCGATCAAAAAATGGTAAATAAGAACTATAAATCAACAGCTTTTTTGCACGCTTAAGATAGCCGGAACTACATAACAAGATAAGCTTGTTCACTTTTTCAGGAGCCAGTCGTGCCATGTGAAGCGCAATTTGTCCGCCCATAGAATGCGCAACGATATGCGTGCTGGATAAGTTAAATGTTTGGATGAATTCAAGCATTACCTTTGCGTAGTTTTCAAAGCTATAGACAAAAGAATTTGACTTTTCACTTTTACCAAACCCAGGTAGATCAACCGAAATAACAGAAAATTGTTCCATCAATAAAGGAATGATCCGACGAAACGTATAGATAGATGATGCAAATCCATGGATGAGCAAAATCGGTGGTTTATCATTCAATAAGTATTCACAGTACAAATCCATATTCGCAACCCTGATGTATGACTCTGTTAATCCCGCACCAGACAATAGCCTTCACTCCCTGTTTAATCCATAGATGTACATGTATTATTTAGCAAAAGGGACGATTACATGTGAAATTAATAAAAATATGCATAAAAATTTACAAACCTTTTAACATCGTATGAGAATGAGCAAAAAAGGTTCTGGAGAAAAAAAGACGGCTCTCTGTTTCCATTTGGAAACAAGAGAACCGTCCCTGTGTTTACGTTTTATCTTCTCCAGATTGCTTCATTCCACTTTAACTCGTTGCGGAATTGTCTTACTTTTGTATCTTCATCAATTACAACTACTTCTATTTTGGCCATGTCAGCAAAGTCGCATAGTTGCTCTGTTGTTACGTCAAATGTGAAGACCGTATGGTGTGCTCCACCAGCATATATCCATGCTTCTGTAGCTTCGCTTAATGATGGTTGTGGTTTCCATAACACTTTTGCTACTGGCAAGTTTGGTGTTTCCTTAGTTGGTTGCTCTGCTTTTACTTCGTTGATCACAAGACGGAATCGGCCACCCATCTCTACAAGTGATGCATTAAGAGCATCTCCACCTCGACCGTCAAATACAAGACGTGCTGGGTCTTCTTTTCCACCAATGCCCAGTGGGTTCACAACGATCTTTGGTTTTGTTGCAGAAACAGTCGGACAAATTTCAAGCATGTGCGAACCAAGAACCATCTCATTACCTGGCTCTAAGTGGTACGTGTAATCTTCCATAAATGAAGTACCTTGGTTGTTAGACATGATTTTCATCAAGCGAAGTAATGCAGCAGTTCTCCAATCCCCTTCACCTGCAAAACCATAGCCTTCTGCCATGAGGCGTTGTGCTGCTAGCCCCGGAAGTTGCTTCATGCCGTGCAGGTCTTCAAAGTTAGTCGTGAAAGCATTGTAATTTCCTTTTGATAAGAATGATTTTAACGCTAACTCGATACGGCCTTGCTCAAGGATCGAGTCTCTCACTGGACCTGACTCACTAGCTTCTGCCGGTAGCTCATATAATTCACTATATTCTTTGTAAAGTGCATCTAGTTCCGCATCCGTTACTTCTTTCATTTCGGCAACTAAATCACCGATACCATAGTAGTCAACTGTCCAGCCAAACTTAATTTGAGCTTCGATTTTATCCCCATCGGTAACAGCAACGTTTCGCATGTTATCCCCAAAACGAGCAACACGAATGTTTGGACCTTCCGTTACACCAACAGCCGTTTTCATCCAACTAGCTACCTTTGCTGTAACATCTTTATTTTGCCAATGTCCTACGATTACTTTTCTAGAAACATCCATACGTGTTCCGATAAAGCCGTATTCTCTGTCACCATGTGCTGCTTGGTTTAAGTTCATGAAATCCATATCGATCTCGCCCCAAGGAATATCACGGTTAAATTGTGTGTGCAAGTGAAGGAGTGGCTTTTGCAAAGCAGTTAGTCCTGCGATCCACATTTTTGCAGGGGAAAACGTGTGCATCCACGTGATTAACCCCGCACAATTTTCATTTGTATTTGCTTCGATTGCTAGATTTTTAATTTCATCTGCTGTTTTAACAACAGATTTGAATACGATTGGAAAAGGAAGATCTCCATCTTTATTTAATCCAGCTACCACTTCTTTAGAGTTGTTTGCCACTTGGCGTAATGGTTCTTCGCCGTAAAGGTTTTGACTACCTGTAACGAACCAAAATTCATAAGGCTTTGTTTTTAACATGTTTTATTCCTCCTAGGATTTTTAATTATTTTTTCTGGCCGTAATAAGCGTTTGCACCATGTTTTCTTAAATAGTGTTTGTCTAGTAATTTTTGATCCATCGGTCCGATATCCGGGTTAATTTGATAAGCATGATAATTCATTTTTGCTACTTCTTCTAGAACAACCGCGTTATGCACGGCCTCCGCAGGGTCTTTCCCCCAGTTGAACGGGGCATGACTATGGACAAGCACACTCGGAATTTGGAGTGGATCAATATCGTTAAATGTCTCCACAATCACATTTCCTGTCTCTAATTCATAAGCTCCTTCGATCTCTTCCTCTGTCATTTTTCTCGTACAAGGAACGGTGCCATAAAAGTAATCCGCCTGGGTTGTGCCTAATGCATGAACGGGTTTACCTGCTTGCGCCCAGCTTGTTGCCCAAGGCGAATGGGTATGTACCACGCCTCCGATGCCTGGAAATTCACGATAGAGTACAATATGGGTTGGTGTATCAGAAGATGGATTCAAATCGCCTTCCACTACATTTCCATCTAAGTCAACTACGACTAGATCTTCAGCCTTTAACTTTTCATATGGAACACCACTTGGCTTAATGACAACTAAGCCTGACTCTTTGTCAAAACCACTTACATTTCCCCACGTAAATGTAACCAAGCCGTATTTCGGTAATGCTAGATTTGCTTCTAGTACTTGTTGTTTTAGGTTTTCTAACATTGGAATTTACACTCCTTTCGCTTCTAATTTTTATTGATGATGCTCGACTGCCGCACGCTCAATCGCTAGTCCATTCTTGTAACGTGTCATAAATTGTTCAAATCCTTCAACATCTTTTGGATCTGGAGACACCGTTTTTACAGACTGATTCGCAAAAACATTATCATTTAAATATGTCTCTAATGTTTCGCCGTCTTTTTTGTTGATCATGTATGAACCTAGTAGGGCAATACCCCACGCGCCGCCTTCTCCTGCTGTTTCCATGACAGAAACAGGCACATTAAACGCTGCAGCTAGGATGCTTTGTCCAACACCTTCTGTTTTAAACAAACCACCGTGGCCCAACACTTCATCCAATTGTACTTTTTCTTCATTAATCAAAATATCCATTCCTATTTTCATTGCACCAAAAGCTGTGAATAAATGCGTACGCATGAAATTAGCCAGATTGAAATTACTTCCAGAAGAACGGACAAATAATGGACGACCTTCTTCAAAATGGGTCATATGTTCACCAGATAGATAACCGTATGAAAGCAATCCACCACCATCTGGGTCTCCTTGAAGCGCTTGCTTGAATAACGTTTCATATAATTTATTCGTATCAACTGCTACACCCATGACTTGGGAAAATTCTTCAAATAGTCCAACCCACGCATTTAAGTCTGAAGAACAGTTATTTGAGTGAGCCATCGCTACGAGATCACCATTCGGAGTCGTAACAAGATCAATTTCCGGATGTACTTTAGACAAATCTTTTTCCAATACAACCATTGCAAACGCAGACGTTCCAGCTGAAACATTCCCGGTGCGCTTCGCAATGCTGTTGGTTGCAACCATCCCAGTCCCTGCGTCACCTTCTGGTGGGCATAATGGAATGCCCGCTTCTAGTTCGCCAGACGGATCAAGTAGTTTTGCTCCTTCTTCCGTCAGCACACCTGCCTGCTCACCTGCTACTACGACTTCAGGAAGAATATCTTCTAGTTTCCACTGAAAATCATTTGGTGCAACTAATTCATCAAATTGATTGATCATGGTTTTGTTAAAACGCTTGGTCTCCAAGTCGATTGGGAACATACCCGATGCTTCACCAACGCCTAATACCTTCTTGCCTGTCAGTTTCCAATGTACATAACCAGCTAGCGTTGTCTGGAAGTGAATATCACTCGTATGTTCTTCTTGATTCAGTATTGCCTGATACAAATGCGCAATACTCCATCTCTGCGGGATTTGATAGTTAAATAGTTCTGTGAGCTCCTTGGAGGCCTGATCCGTTATATTGTTACGCCATGTACGGAATGGTACTAACAATTGCTCGTCTTTATCAAAAGCCATATAGCCGTGCATCATCGCACTAAAACCAATTGCCCCAATTTTTGTAAGCGTAACTCCATACTGCTGTTTCACGTCATTTGCCATATTTCGGTAGCTATTTTGTAGCCCTTGCCAAACTTCCTCGATGCTGTAGGTCCAGATATTGTTCACGTAACTGTTTTCCCAGTCATGGCTACCAGATGCAATGGTTGTGTGATCTTCACCAATAAGTACTGCTTTAATTCGGGTTGATCCTAGTTCAATTCCAAGCACTGTTTTGCCACTCTCAATGGTATTTTTCACATCAAGACTCATGTAATCCCCTCCAATAATAGATTTATAGCACATATTTCAGTAACCGTTTACATATTTACTATTATATGTATCTCTTCAAGTCTTTAACCAACTTGTACGTATATGTTTAGATTCGCACTCTAATATTACTACAATTCATACGTACAATCAAGCTAGATCGTGAACATAGGGACGGTTCTTCTGTTTACAATTTGTGAACAGAAGAACCGTCCCTGCGTTCACAATTTTCTTACCTCAAATGTTTGAATTGGCACGAAATAGGATACAGGACAAGCAAGGCAATAAATAAAGAATGGAAGGAGACTAATTGATGAAAGCCTTAAATATAACTGCATTAGTATTACTGATTGTAGGTGGGTTAAATTGGCTTTTAGTAGGACTATTCCAATTTGATCTTGTTGCCCAAATCTTTGGTGGAAAAGAAGCAATACTATCTCAACTGATTTACATCATTGTAGGGGTTTGTGCCATCTATGCTTTACGGTTTATCCCTAAAGTAAAATCTGAATCTGCATAATTAATCGATAAAGAGCTATCCTTCTTATGGAGGGATAGCTCTTCTTCATTAATCGGTAGTAACTCATTTTGGAAACACAAGAACCGTCCCCATGTTTACACTTCACAAAAAAATTTAAATGTATTCAGACAAGATAGTTCCCTAAACGAACAGATTTTGGTAAGATTTATACGAGATTAATGAAAGCGTTTTCTGAATTTAGGTGGAAACAGGGGGACGGTTCTCCCGTTTACGTTTTTACATTTGGAAACACAAGAACCGTCCCCCTGTTTACGAATGGAGGTTACATAATGTCAAATGAATTTGCACATCGTATGGCAAGGAAATCTATTAAGCTTGTAGATGGTTCTGGTAATCCTGTTGCAGGTCAAGAGGTACAATTGAACTTGACTAACCATAAGTTTTTATTTGGTGCTAGTACGTTTGATGCGGTCGAGGTCGCCAATAAAAGTGTGGATCCTGACAGACTTGCATTTTTAGAAGACAAAATGGAAAAGTTTTTTGATGTATTTAATTCTGCAACACTTCCTTTCTACTGGGATAGGTTCGAGCCTAAACGTGGAAAACCAATGACTGAAGAATTACAGAATGCAGCAAAGTGGCTAAAAAGTAGAAATGTAACATTAAAAGGACATCCGCTTGTATGGCATACCTTAACTGCTCCATGGCTACTCGATATGAGCAATAAAGAAATCTTGAAAGCACAGTTTGACCGAATTGAACGCGATGTCACTGATTTCAAAGGTTTAATTGATATGTGGGATGTCATCAATGAAGTGGTGATCATGCCAATTTTTGATAAGTATGATAACGGGATTACTAGACTCTCTCAAGAACTTGGGCGAGTTGGTATTATAAAAGAAATGTTTGCGAAAACACGGGAAGTCAACCCGAATGCAACTCTACTATTAAATGATTTTAACACATCGATAAACTATGAGATTTTAATTGATGGTTGCTTGAACGCTGGTGTTCCAATTGATGTGATTGGTATTCAGTCTCACCAACACCAAGGCTATTGGGGACGCGAGAAACTAGAAGAAATACTAGACCGATTCTCACACTTTGGTCTTCCGATTCACTTTACGGAAAACACGTTAACTTCTGGACATATTATGCCTCCTGAAATTGAGGACTTAAATGATTATCAAATTGATGATTGGCCTACTACACCGGAATTCGAAGAGCGACAAGCTAAAGAAGTAGAAGAAATGTATTCGATTTTGTTTAAACATCCATTGGTAGAATCGATTACTACATGGAAGTTCAGTGATGAGGGTGCATGGCTTGGTGCCCCAGCAGGGTTCTTACGAAAGGATAATAGTCCGAAACCTTCATATGATGTAGTGAAGAGATTGATCAAAGAAGACTGGCATACGAATGTAACAGTTAGGACAGATGATAAGGGAATGCTCACGTTCGAAGGATTCCTTGGTGATTATGATCTTGTTTGTGGGGATAAGAGCGTTAGTTTTACATTAGAGAAAGAGTCTGCACAAGATCAGTTCACGATTTAACTGCCCGCAAGTCCATGAAAAAGCTTCCGGCCATTACGAATGGACGGAAGCTTTTTTTAGATTATGGGATATCTATTAACTAGATATGAGATCTTCCATCATACGTGAGAGCTTGGTGAGCGTCTTCCAATTACGCACCGTTGCTGGCACTTCAAGCTTTTTCAGGTTATTATTTAACTTTGAATTCCGAATACTATCATGGAACAAAAAATAAACATCCCTTCCGGTTATCACGCATTGTTCTTGATCGTTTGTATAAGATAAAAACGTATCGCTATTTTTGGCAGAAGGAGCGATGGGTAACATGGCAACATACATGCATTCACCTTTAGCAGAACTTGATGCCTTTGAAATCTCCTGTTCCGAAAAAGGATTGTTGCTAATGATTTGTTTCATTTCTTCGGCTGTTCGAATTACAACCGTACTCACTATACCAAAATCCTTTTCTACTCTAGACTGTAACCTCTCTTGTAAGGCTGATTCAGACTCATCTGACTGAAACAATATGTTGCCACTTTGGATATAGGTCTTGACCTGTTTTAAGCCTAGCAATTCTAGAGATACTCTTAAATCTGCCATTTTGATTTTGTTATGTCCACCAACATTAATCCCTCGGAGTAACGCTACATATATTGTCATACCCGTCCACCTTTCCTTTTATCTAGTCCGTACATATCACCTTCTACCTCAAACTATAGCACGCTTTAATTGGAAAATACATGTTATAAGAAAAGACGGTTCTCCTGTTTCCATTTTGGAAACAAGAGAACCGTCCCTATGTGTACACTATTTCACTACCCTTACTTCTTCTCTACGTTTACGGTACCAGTCTTCTATTGCTGATGCATGGTCTAGCGGGATGTCTTTGATTTGTTCGATATGGGCTGGAACGGATCGATTTATCGTAGTAATGGACGCAACGTTAAAATATCTTTGGATTCTTGACTGGGAATAAGCCATTTCAATTACATTCTTTCTTTTTGTTACAAACATGCGGCTTGTTAAGCCTCCATGCCACCATTGCAACTGATCCCCCGTCACAACATATCTCGTATGGATATAGTCAAGGATCCGGTGTACGACAATAAAACACAATAAACCTACACTTACAATCCACCATGCTTGATCTATTTGAAAGATCGCAGGCTTAAAGTACCATAAAACGATTGTGGCTATAATCCATAACCAACTTGGTCTAAACAACTTTAGCCATAAGGATTTCCTAGGTAACCTTTCCAATTTCTCATTCAACTGATAGTCAGGTAACAACTCTTCTATTAACCGATACGCTTGATCAATCGGCAAAAACGGATAAAGTGAGTTCACATTTACCGATTCATCTGCTTGGCCTGGATTAGCAGAGCTAACCAGTTTCACTTCTGCTAAACCAAAGATTCGCTTTATCCATGTTTGATTGATTTCAAGACCTTGAATTTTTCGCTTCTCAATTGCAAAATAACTTTCATTTAAAACTCCTCGATCAATGTAAATATGCATATAATCTGAAGAAATTTCATACTTCCCAAAACGAATAAATGTCCTAACTATTCCAAAACCAATTGCTAGAACTACGGCTACCATAATGATTCCAATAAATATCCAAACACTCGCCAACAACCCTTGAAATAAACCTTCCACCTCATCTGTATCCGGTAAAAAAGGTTGTAAATAGTCATATCCACCAGCCACAAGTGGGATGATTGCCAGGAAACTTAAGGAAGTAAAGCTTGCTTTCCATAAATCTTTTCGTTTCGGAGTAAAATGAATGGTCCTATTTGATTGCTGTACCGTCTTCTCATCTGATTGATCGTTTTCTTGCAACGTTGAATGTATTACCTCTTCATCTCCGTTTGTTTCTTGTGGATGTTTATGCTCATTTTGTTTGACAAGACTTATTAAAGAGCTAGCTTGGTTTTTAGATAATACCTCAAAATGGATGGCATCATTCTCCCCATCCATTGCCGTTTCGAATGTTAAAGAGGTAAGGCCAAAGACTTTATGAAAAAGTGTTGTCTTTCGCGTTATATTTTGTATCCTTGAGAACGGAATAGAACTCGTATGCTTTACAAAAATCCCTTTATGAATTTGAAACGTGTGATCTTGCCATTCATAAGTTTCAACAAACCAAGCAATAATAATATAAACAATCCGCGACAAAACAAATAACACAAAAGCATATCTTCCATACTCGACTAGCCAGAACTCTGAATTCTTCTTCAACACAAACAAGATAAGGACGATGAATAAACTATTTTTCACTAACTCGCTAAGTCGAAAAACCATAGTTAATGGATGATACCTCATTATTCATCCACTTCCTTAAGCTTTGCATATTCCGCTAATCTTTCTCTTAACTGGAATGCAATGGCTTCTTCTAATGCAGGTATCTCATGTGAAGACCCCATTGTTTCTATTTTAATCGATCGTGTGTGATAACGTTTCATGATTGGACCTTGTCTAGTAGTAACCGATTGTATTTTCGTCATCGGAACGGTCACCCACTCTTTTTTTATAAGACCATAACTTAACTGAAGGTACTCATCATCGAACTGATAGCTCCAGCTTCGGTACAATAATACTGGTTCAATGAACGACCAGATTATACCTAACACACTGACTACAACAAGGCCAATCAATATCCAAAAAGCCCATGTCGGCCATTCAAAAAAATGATCTAACCAAAATAGTACCCCTAGCACAACAAGTCCGATTAAGTTCGAAATTGTTTCAGATATACGACGCATCGTTGGAAAAGATGGAGATAAAGAATGTTCAAACTTATAATCATTCACTTTGTACCAATTCCTCCTTGAAAACAGAAACATGTTTGTAAACTTAGATAATAACTATACGAAAAGCTGGCAACGAAAGTTTCATGTGTAAACAAGGGGACGGTTCTCCTGTTTCCATTTTGGAAACAAGAGAACCGTCCCTATGCTTACAAGGTCTGTCCCTGTGTTGACACATCCACTAACACGGATAATCGGCTACGACTACATTTTCTATATATCCGTCTAATGATGAGACAAATGCTTGATGTACTGGATGTGGTAAATAGTGGTCAAGAGCTTGTTTATCCTCGAAGGTTATTCGTAAGGCTAGTGTATAGCCGTGTTTATTTTCTACTTCTTCTGTCACATTAATCCCCGCTGTCAATTCGACGATTCCGGGTATTTTTTCTTTAAAGGATTGCAATTGGGAGACTAATGCTTTTTCTTTATCATCTGTAATGTTACTATTTAGTTTAAATAACACAATGTGTTCATACATATTTCTCTCTCCTTCTAAAAATACTAGATTTTCAATACTTTCCGCTCGATCTTTTCCAATTCATTCAGAAAAGCAGGCTTCCGTTCATACGTATCTCTCAATTCCATCACAAAATCCTGGAATTTCGCTTCTCCAAATGCTAATTTATACGTTTCTAGCTTTTTACATACATTCCGGTACTTCTTACGATCCGTCGCCTCTTCCGCTTCTCCTCTTACATAATCTAAAAATAATACTTGTGCCTCTTTCAAGTGATCATCTAATAAAAATCGATAATATTCCAAGATTGATATAGGCGAATATTGACAGTATTGAAGGATCTTATCTGTTCGATTTTCTTGTTTGGCAATATAGACATACACATTTGGTAAATAGCCAGTGTCAGCATTTTCAAATGTAGCAAAGATATCTTCCACAACAGTGTTCCATTCATCTTGCCTAAATAATTCCTTCAACTTATTATAAGGTTCATAATCATTGGCATAGACAAATTCAAAAAGAAGCTCCTTTTGTTTCTCTATATCTCCAAGTCCCTCGTAAACCTGCAAACGATATTGCTTCCATTGCTTCACGAGACCTGGGTATTTCTCATCGTTCTTTTCGCCTTCCTCACAAAGTTGAAGGGCAGCTCCAAAGTTCTCATTCTCTAATTCTTTTTCAATCGCCATTTTTCTAAATTCATCGTATTCGAGATTATCATTTATAAACTGTTCTACCCTGTCAAATTCTCCATTTCGTTCTAGAATCTTCAACTGTAGCTTATGAATCGCTTCTTGATCATAATCGGACGACCAGGAAGAAATAGCATCAATATCTGAAAGCAGCTTATCTAATGTTGCTTCTAATTTTTTTCTAGCAGCGGCGCGAACGGAATAGATTGTACATACGTCCAATAGTTGGTAGCGCGTATCACTCCAACCATCATAACGCTTGTGCATCGCTTCTTTTACAAGTAACTGAAACATCGTGTCCTGAACGCGGTAGTCGGAGGAAACAAGTACAAGTGAAGAAGCGTCCTCTAATAGCGTGATGCACTGATTGACCATATAGCCAATTTCTCCACCAGAATCATCGGCATATTGAAGCATATCAATGACAATAGAAAGCGTCGCAATGCTTAACCGAACCGTTACTTCCTCTTCTCCGGTAATGAGTTTATTCCTACCCTTTTCTAGTACCATCTCAGCTCCCTCTAAGGCAGCATGAACATTTCGCCACGAGATGAAACCTCGTCTTTTATTCTCATTTATGTATTTTCGAATTAATTGTTTGCTAGCTTTTATCTCATCGTTAGGACTTATTAGTTTATATTCCACCTTCTTCTCAACATTTTCATCCCCGTCGACGATATTCATGATTAGGTCCACTAATTCTTGCTTTGTAAGCTTCTCAATCTTTTTATACAGATCCAAGCATAGTACTCTCCTTTCCAGAAAAGCAATTCTAATAGGTACACATTCATTTTACAGAATTTCATTGTTTCTTAGCAAATGGAAAAAGCACTAGTCAGTAAATTTTTTCCAACATTCTAGCTTATGAGTCCTACATATGGAATAACTTGTTAAGCATCCTTGTCTGCTTAAACCATAACAAATTTATTTTCCTAATCATCTACTAAAAAAACAGTAGATACGATACTTTTTCTTAAGTTCTTTTAATAGCTTTTTAAAGCTACAGACTTATAAAATTTATTATTGTTTTCGTAATATTCATTCGACAAAGTTCTACATAGTTTATCTCCAATTTTTGTAAAAATAACAAGGCTATTATGTACTTAATGATAGACTAATATTTATCCATTTTGTCATCATGTATGTTTGCAATTGCTAACCAAATGCTTAGGATCTTTCTAACATGTACTTTGACTTTTATAACTTCTACACCATCTAGAATAGTAACTTTAATGCCCTAGCTTTCGTCAACATGAAAAATTCTATTGTTCGCATTACAATTAATTTTATATATAATCTTTGTCGAACAATGTAAAGAGGATTTTTAGTTACAGCCCTTGACTAATGAGTTATATACCCCTAATCTAGATATACGTACAACCTTAATATCCAAATCAACTTAATCACCAGATGTACGATTAAGTTATCTATTCTTCACACTTATGTAAACGCTTTAATTACGTAGAGGCTGAGAGCCAGGAACATAATCAAGTGAAAGGGTGATCGGAAATGGGTAAGGCTACAGTAAAAGCAAAAATGGTTGTTGACAAAGACTTTCAGGTTTCAGAGATCGATCCACGTGTATATGGTTCCTTTATTGAACATTTAGGTAGAGCTGTTTACGGCGGTATCTATGAACCTACCCATCCAACTGCAGATGAAAACGGTTTTAGACAGGACGTTATTAACCTAGTAAAAGAATTGCAAGTACCGATTATTCGATATCCTGGTGGTAATATGGTATCTGCTTATAACTGGGAAGATGGTGTTGGGCCGAAAGAAGATCGACCAAAACGTTTAGAGCTTGCTTGGAGGGTAACGGAAACGAACCAAGTAGGAACAAACGAGTTTGTAGATTGGGCAAAGGCAGTTAATGCAGACGTTATGATGGCAGTCAACCTTGGTACTCGAGGGATTGATGCCGCTAGAAATTTAATCGAATATTGCAACCACCCTAGTGGGACTTATTGGAGCGATCTGCGTAGATCACATGGATATGAACACCCACATAAAATAAAAACATGGTGCCTTGGCAATGAAATGGATGGCCCATGGCAAGTTGGTCAAAAAACAGCGCAAGAATATGGTCGTTTAGCCTATGAAACTGCCAAAGCAATGCGTCTTGTTGATCCTGACATTGAATTAGTTAGCTGTGGTAGTTCTAGCGCACAAATGCCTACTTTTCCAAGTTGGGAAGCTGAAACGTTAGAACATACATACGAAGTAGCTGACTATATCTCTTTACATCAATATTATGGAAATCGCAGCGGAGATACAGCCAACTTTTTAGCTAAATCAATGGATATGGAGAACTTTATTCAGACGGTTATCTCCACATGTGATTACATTAAAGCTAAAAAGCGCAGTAAAAAGAAAATGTACTTAAGCTTTGACGAATGGAATGTTTGGTTCCATTCGAATGAACAAGATAAAGAAATTGAACCCTGGACAGTAGCTCCACCTCAACTAGAAGATGTTTATACGTTTGAAGATGCATTGCTTGTTGGAAGCATGCTAAATACGATGCTACGTCACTCTGACCGTGTCAAGATGGCTTGTATGGCACAACTCGTAAATGTTATTGCACCAATTATGACTGAAAACGGCGGTGCAGCTTGGAAGCAAACGATCTTCTATCCATATTACTATACTTCTGTATATGGAAGAGGAATTGCACTGAATCCAATCGTTAGCTCACCAAAATATGATAGTAAGGACTTTACGGATGTTCCTTATTTAGACTCATCTGTTGTGTACAATCAAGAGAAAGATGAATTAGTAATATTTGCCACAAACCGACATCTAGAAAATCCCCTTGAAGTTGATATCGATGTTCGCTCTTTTGAAAATTATAGCTTGGTAGAACACATTGTTTTAGAAAACGAAGACGCAAAAGCTGTAAATATTGCAGGAAGCGAAAATGTAAAACCTCATACGAACGGAGAGTCTTATTTAACAGATGGGAAATTAGTTGGTATTTTCCCTAAATTCTCTTGGAGTATGATCCGTCTTAAAAAATCATAAATCAAACACCTCATCTAAGAAGTTTTTCCTACACTTATATTGCGGATAGAAGCGAGGCAGGCTTAGCTAGAAGTTCTATTTCGATAATTGATGGACGATGGAAATAGAACTTCACTTTATATCTAGTATCTAGTAAACAATCCCAAACTTTAAGTTTTTACTTTTATCGCCTATGCATAAAGTAGATTCAACTATTCTAGTAAAGATGTGCAAAATTAATTAAGTGGAACAATTATTTTGAAAAAATGAAATAATTAATCCTATACTCCATACTTCTGAATATAATAGTAATAACTTATACGGTTAAATATTGTAATTCTAACAGATTACAACCCTATTTATACGTATAATTGATAACGATTACATTACACCTATCGAGTTATAGGAATAGAGGGAATTCCACTACACCTATATTGAAAGCGCATTCAAACACTAATGCTTTAATGGAGGGGATATATTGAAAACAGATCATAATTTAGCTACGAACCCTAACGTAGCTACTCAAAAACCGCCGCGTAAGCCTTTGATGAAATTCTTAAACTCAAAAAAAGTCGTACCTTATATTTTCGTATCACCATTTATTATTTCATTCTTAGTTTTAACTGTTTATCCTGCAATCCGTGGTATTATTATGAGTTTTCAAAGTGTATTACCAGGGCAAGTTAATTTTGTTGGGTTAGCAAACTATGACCGCGTATTTAATCCTACATTTTATAAAGCTTTAACAAATACGACAATATACGTTATTCTAACTGTTTCGATCCTGACGATACTACCGATTATTCTTGCAGTAATACTGGATTCAAGATTTATCAAATTGAAAACAATATTTCGTGCTTCCTTATTTATGCCAGCATTAGCTTCCACCATTGTTGCTGGTATGATCTTCCGGTTGATGTTCGGGGAAACAGATACCGCTGCAGCAAATCAGCTTCTAAACTGGCTTGGAATGGAATCGGTTGATTGGAAATTTAATGCGTGGTCTGGAATGTTCTTAATGGTTATGCTTTGTGTATGGCGTTGGCTAGGGGTCAACATACTCTACTTTTTAGCAGCTCTTCAAACAGTTCCAAAAGAGCTATATGAAGCTGCGGAGATTGATGGGGCATCCATTTTCAAGAAGTTTTGGTACGTAACGTTACCATTCTTAAAACCTGTAACTATATTCGTAGTCACTATTTCTATCATTAATGGTTTCAGAATGTTCGAGGAGAGCTTTGTATTTTGGGAAGCAGGCTCACCAGGAAATATCGGGTTAACCGTTGTTGGTTACATCTATCAACAAGGTATCCAACAAAATGATATGGGCTTTGGGGCAGCAATTGGGGTTATCCTCATGCTGATCATCTTCATTATAAGTTTCATTCAGCTAGTTCTAACTGGTGCATTCAAGCGAGGTGACGAGTAATGAAAAAAGAAAAGCGTAAAATTTCAGTTATGATAGCGAATATTGGTATGGGAATTATCTGTTTAATAGCGTTATTCCCTGTCATTATGCTCTTAATTTCATCACTAAGGCCTTCGTCAGAATTAATGCGTACAGGAATTAGTCTAGCATTTGATTGGAGTGTACTTAATTTAGATAATTACATGTACATCTTTACAGAGGCAAATGGTTATTGGGGCTGGTACATGAACAGTCTAATTATATCGGCCATTACCATTGTATTATCTTTATTTTTCTCTGCGATGGTAGGCTATGCACTAGCTGTGTATGATTTTAAAGGGAAAAATCTCTTCTTTACTTTTGTAGTATTTATTTTAATGGTACCTTTTGAAATACTAATGCTTCCATTATTCCAAATGATGATTAGTTTTCAATTGGTGGATACCTATGTTGGGGTTCTTTTACCAATGATTGTAGCTCCAATTGCCGTCTTCTTCTTTAGACAGTACGCTTTAGGATTACCTATTCAACTCATGGATGCAGCTAGGATAGACGGTGCCACAGAGTATGGCATTTATTTCAAAATCATGCTTCCACTAATGACACCATCATTAGGAGCAATGGCTATTTTACAAGGTCTTGGGAGCTGGAATAATTTCTTATGGCCATTAATTGTCCTACGTTCCAATGACATGTTTACCTTACCAATTGGTTTAGCAACATTATTAACACCTTATGGAAACAACTACGACGTTTTAATAGCCGGCTCCGTGATGACAGTCATACCAATCATTATTTTATTTATTTTCTTCCAACGTTATTTTATTTCAGGTTTAACAGTTGGTGGAGTGAAAGGATAATTGCACTTACTAGGATGTGAAAAATATGTTTGGTGAACAAATTGTAGGTTCATTGGAACGCTTTTTAAGAATTGTAGTGAGGGTTGCATGGCTCAATTGCTTATGGATTGCATTTACTTTAATGGGTTTAGTATTTGCTGGTGTGTTTCCAGCTACCACAGCCGCCATTAGTGTTTCTAGAAAATGGGTGCAGAACAAAGAGGACGTATCTGTTTTCCAGACTTTCAAGAAATCGTATAAAAAGGAATTCTTGAAGTCTAATATTATTGGCATTGTCTTAACTTTCATAGCAGCTATCCTATTCCTAAATTACCATGCTCTTTTACAATTCGGAGACCAAATGCCGGTTGTAGTTGTATTTGCTTATTACTTTATCATACTGCTTTACTCTATCTTGGTTATTTGGATCTTTCCTTTATTAACACACTATCAATCTAGCATAAAAAACCATTTTAAAAACGCTTTCATCATTGGTATTACAAATTTACCAATAACCTTACTAATTAGCTTATTTATATTCATCATCATCTATATCTCTTTGGAGATTCCAAGTATGTTTATCTTTTGTACTATGAGTTTATTAGCCATAATCGTATCGTTTCTATCTATGCGAGTGTTTGAAAAGATTGATCATAGCAATATAGACATGTTGGAACAAAATCCAACAGTTGAAACGAATCATTAGATCTTATGACATGCGGTTTCACTTAAATTTTAATATATAGATGGGGGTAGGAAAATGAAAAGGAAAAGTTTATTAGCAATTTTATTCGGAATATTAGCCATGTTCCTAGTAGCTTGTGGGGGAGATGATGAAGAGGCTGCTAGCACTGAAGCCGACGATGTATCTGTTGTAGGGGATGACATAGAGGATGCTACACCTCTTACATTCTGGACGTTCGCTGCACAACACGTTGATTTCTTTGTTGATGCTGCTGAAAGATGGAATGAAGAAAATCCAGATCGACCAATTGAATTAACTGCCGAAACATATCCATTTGATCAAATGCACAATAACTTGTTGCTAGCATTGCAATCAGGAAACGGTGCTCCAGACATTGCCGATGTAGAGATCGCACGATTCCCTAACTACATGGAAGGGGAACCACAATTAGAACCGATGAACGAATATGTGGAACCTGAATTAGATAACTTTGTATCATCACGTTTTGAAATTTATTCAAAAGACGGAAATTACTACGGTATGCCGACACACGTAGGTGCATCGGTTATGTACTACAACACGGAAATAATGGATGCAGCTGGTGTAGATATTGATTCCATTAAAACTTGGGATGACTTTATGGCGGCAGGTGAAAAAGTAGTTGCTAACACGGATGCTATGATGTATAACACATTCCCTGGTGATTATTTACCGTACTTCCAATTAGTATCCCAACAAGGCTCAGACTTTATCGATGAAAATGATAACCTTACTATTAATAGACAGGAAAATATTGATGCATTGCAATTACTTTTAGATATGCAAGAAGCAGGAATTGCAGAAGTAGCACCTGGTAATGAACCACACGCAGAAGAGTATTATTCCTACATGCTAGATGGTGGAGCCGCATCTGTTGCAATGCCAATTTGGTATATGGGTAGATTTACTGACAGTATGCCTGACTTAAAAGGTAAAATGGTTGTTAGACCAATGCCAGCGTTTGAAGAAGGCGGAAACCGTTCAGCAGGTATGGGTGGTACGGGTACAGTCGTTACCAACCAATCAGAAAGTACAGACTTAGCGAAAGAATTCTTAGCATATGCAAAACTTTCTGAGGAATCCAACGTAAAAATTTGGACGGTCTTAGGATTCGACCCGATACGTCATGATGTGTGGGACCACCCAGATGTATTAGAATCTAATAAATACTTCGAATACTTTGGTGATGATATCTTTGACACTTTAACTGAAATTCAAGATGAAATTAACGCGATTAATGTTTCTCCTCATACACCGGAAGTAGCAACTGAAATTAACACGAATACACTAAACAACGTCTTGCGTGCTGGCTCTGAAACACCAGAAGAAGCATTAAACGCCGCACAAGAAGCTGTTGAATCACAAGTGAATAATTAAAGGATGAGAAAAAGGGCTGCAAATATTGTAGCCCTTTTTCTATAATAAGAGGAAGTAAGCTTTCCGACTTAACTCTTGTAAACAGGGGTGTAAACAGGGGGACGGTTCTTTCGTTCACGTTTTATCCATGCTAGATATATTGTGGTTCTAATCTCCGTTCCTCTCCCTACTCCTCCAAATAACGCTTTAAAGCATCCAAATCTTTTTCGCATGCCTTCCTAAATGACCCAACCATCATCTTACCAAATAACTTTGTTAAACCGGTCAAACCGTTTATTTTTCCATCAAGCGTAACGACTGTATGATTATCAGAATAATCAAGTTGGTATGTAAACACATACTCCCCCTTACCCATCGTGCCTTTCGTTCCATCGCAAAGGAGCACAAACTTATCTGGCGATTGCAGTTCAACGACCTCAAAATGTTCAGACGCTTCTTTACCATACATCTTTCTTGTTTCCTTCCATTCACTACCTATTTGAATCGGACCAGTATCCAATCGCTCTATACTTACTAAGCCCTGCATCCAGTGTTTAGCTGATTCAAGATCAAGTAACCCCTCGTACACTTTTTCTTTAGATACCTGAAATGTTTTCATTACTTCAAAACTTATACTCACACTAACCCCTCCATTTTCACCTTTATTTAAAGCGTCCCCTCTACTTACTTTTCTCTATCATAATCTATTTTCTTCATTTCTAATTCTATCTTTTTTTCTTCTAGTTCTATTTCTTTTTTCTTTAATTCAGCATTTACCTTTTTTTCATATCCGTAGTATATCAAGGATAATGCTACAATGATCGTGATGTAAAAAAGAAAATCCAAAGTATTGCCCCTCTCCATGATGATCGTTTATGCTATATAGACCACTATACCATTTCGTACAATCAATTATCGACTACAAATAGAATCAGGACTGAAAGTATAGCTATAATGGTGAATGACGAATGAATAATAAGCATGGGTAAGTTATCTTTTATAGAAAAGTATTTCATTACTGATTTCACAATGTCCCCCACCCATAATTAACAATTCCCCTACCTTGATATTACCATATACAGTCCATCCAACCTCCAATAATGTAAGCGTTAATATGTAAAGCAGGTGGATTACTTCCACCTGCTTTACATTCTAGACCTGATAAATTATGTTCGCTTCGGTTTCTTTCTCGAAGAATCAGCCTTATGTCTACCAGTTTCTTGTGTTGTCGTTCCTTGCCCTTCTGTATGCGCGGAACCTAATCCTACTTTTGATGGATTCGCTTTTCTTTCCTTCACTATAATCACCTCCGATTATAGTGTTCCATTAATATTGCAAGCTATGTGAACGGAGGGACGGTTCTTTTAGGGAACAATCGGAAGTTTGCGAAAAAAGAAGGCACATTTAGCTATTTAAGCTATCTGTGCCTTTGTACTATCTCGTATTACCACTATCCGCAAATTTTTGATTGTCCCAGAAGGACGAAGTCGCTTCCTTCTCTTCCTATGGGGATTCAATCCTCCCCAACCTCATTTTTGATCTTTTATTTATCAGTTTTTTTAACTGTTATCTATGTTTTTTCTTAAAAACATAGATAACAGTTAAAAATGGGTGTACTTTCCCCCTCCCCATTTAAGAGGCTTTTAAAAAAGCATTTAATTCTACCGATCACGGTATCTTATATGATGGAAACGGCGGTATCTTAAATGAATGAACGCTTTCTAGATGACCTTTTTTACACGAAGGACACAAAGTCATATCCTTATTTAATATTTTTCCAAGGACTTCAATTTTACTTAACCCTTCATATAACGGTTTATAGCTAGGGCTCTTTGTTAGTCTTCGACAACGTTCCAACTTCGTTTTTCTATTTCGATTTGCTAATAAACCATAATGCCTTACTTTCACAAATCGTGTCGGTAATACATGCATTAAAAAACGCCGAATAAATTCTACTTTGGTCATCTTTACTTGCTTTCTCTTATTGTTATTCTTATAGTCTTTTACACCGATGGTCACTGTATCATAACCTTGTGAAAGGATACGTTTATTCGAAATGGCAATTCTGTGCGTGTATAATCCAAGGTACTTCATCACAGCTAAAGGACCTGAAAATGTTCTTTTGGTATAACTATACCAATTCAGTTCATAACAGCTATCTAGTAATTGTTGAAACTGACTTCTAGATTGATATTTTGTTGTTTCAGTAAAGAACTTTAATTTCTTTTGGTTGTAATATTGTTTGAGATAATAGAGAAATTTCCCTCTAAATTGCTTTGATAAAACTTTCACAGGAATAAAGAATTTTTTACTCGTTTCCTTCCAACGGTTATCTTTTGTCAGGCCTCCGGCCAAGACTATGGTATGAATGTGAGGATGATAGTGTAAATTCTGGCCCCAAGTATGCAAGACAGATAAAAAGCCAATTTGGGCACCTAAATATTTATCGTCCCATGCGAGTTCGTTCAAAGTTTCTGCCACTGCTTTGTACATTAATTTATAAAGTAGTTTTTGATTGTGATAGATCAACATGTGTAATTGTTCGGGTATCGTAAACACGACGTGAAAATAGGGTGCGTTTAAAATATCTTTGCTTCTTTGATCCACCCAAATCTCTTTATCAACTCCTTGACATTGCGGACAGTGACGATTTCGACAAGAATTATAGCTAAGTTTTGAATCACCACATGAATCACACTCATGCCTGTGACCTCCTAAAGCATCTGTTTTACAATTTTTAATGGCCGTGGCTGCTTTTGCCTGTTCTATGGATACTTTATGAGTTACTCTAAAGTAATCGTAGTTATCAACGAATAAACTTTGTATAGTCATCAATTTTTACCTCTAGGCTGGTCCAATGGACTTTTGATCCCCATTAAACTTTTAGAAGTCATGTGTAAATAAGCAACTGTCGTTGCCACTCTTTTATGACCTAACATATGTTGTATATGCACAGGATCAATTCCGTCTTCGAGAGAGTGTGTCGCAAAACAATGCCGTAAGGTATGTGCTGAAATTGCTGTATCGAGATTTAATCTTTCTCTAATTTTAAGAAAGGTATTTTGTATGCTTTTAACCGTAATATGATTCTCTTGCTTTTGTCCCTTGAAGAGCCAATCATTTTTAGAAAAGGATCGATGATGATAGGCTTTGAAATACTCTCGCAGGACAAGAAGACTAGCTTCAGACAAAATGGTATAACGGTTCGTATCGTGTTTTGTTTTCTGCACACGAACTCGCATTCCTTGACTATCTATATCACTAATTTTTAGTCGTGCAACTTCACTAACGCGCAATCCACTACCATAGATTAAGGCGAGAATCGCCTTATGTTTTAAATTATTGGTACCCTCTAAAAGTGCATATACTTGCTCTCTAGGTGGAATAACAGGGAAGCTCTTGCCTCTTCTCATTCTAGGTACCTTTATTGGATTCCAGGTTTTCTCTAGTACATACGTGTAAAAAAACTTAATAGATGAAATACAATTATTTATTGTCCCTGGTGAAAGTTTTCTATCTCTTTTTAAGTGAAGGATATACCCCTGAATATCTTCAAAAGCAACTTCATCAATTTCTATCTCTAATACTACTTCCACATAGAATAAAAAATCGTTTATTCTTCTTCTCATAGATTTTCTTGTGGATTCTGGTGAGTTCTTAAGCTCAAAGAATAGTTCGATCTGTCGTTTATATTTTTCCATTATAAAAGCCCTCCGATTTGTTAGTTGATTTTTAAACAAACCGGAAGGTGGGTGGTCCACGATTAAGTGGAGTAAAATATTGGTTATGTAATTTTGTTGTTTTTCGTGTTAGAATAAATTTCATAGAAGTATGCTCTCTCTTTTTTATTGTTTGGTTTGGCGATTAAACAATATCACAGAAAGCATACTTTTTCTTTATGTTCTTAATGGTTTTCTTCCCTTAATAACCCTCTATCTGTATTTTTTTCCTCTTTACATAATAACGCTCTATCCCATAGCCATCGCGGGACGCGATTTCGTTCTTCTTGT
>NZ_JAOALK010000025.1 GCF_025154055.1 Aquibacillus koreensis | reverse complement strand
CAAAATTGGAAACACAAGAACCGTCCCCATGCTTACAAATGAAACTTATTAGTGTTTTAAATCGTACTATTTTAATAGTAACGGTCTTAGATCTGCTACATTGGAATTGGTCATGAAACATCATGGGTCTTTTTCATTCATTTTTTTTACAAGGAGGATTTATTTTGCTATCAGCTCTATTTCAAATTGTGTTTATTCAAACTATTCTACCTCTATGTTTTATTTTAATGTTATGGAAAGAAAAGAATAACAGTAAATTAGAGTGGCTACTTAAAATGTTAACTACGGTTGCGATTGTGGCTTGGGTCTTTCAAACGGGACGGTGGGATTGGATAAGTTATTACTTAAGATACATATTGTTACTATTATTATTGTTAGGCATTTATTTTTCTTGGAAAAAAATAAAACAGTTACCCTTTTATATAAAATTCACCCGAAAACAAATCATAAATACGGGGATCTATGCTTTCCTTCTTATCGTTTTTGGTATTTATAATGGGGTTGCTATTACTGGTTATTCTACAAACCAACAAGCAATTGATCTAAATTTTCCCTTACAGAATGGTACCTATTATGTGGCTCATGGCGGCAACCATACCCAGCTTAATTATCATAACGCTTACGAATCACAACAGTTTGCACTCGATGTTGTAAAGCTAAATAATTTCGGCATACGTACTGCTGGTTTTTACCCTAAGGAGTTAGATAAATACGCTATTTATGGGGAGACACTTTATAGTCCATGTGATGGAGAGATCATAGAGTCTAGAGGCAATCTACCTGACTTAACACCGTCTGAAATGGATGTTGAAAACCCAGAAGGAAATTATGTTGCCTTAACTTGCGATGGTAGTGATGTCGTTATTTATATCGCACATATGCAGCAAGACAGTGTAATAGTAATGGAAGGAGATCGCGTGGAAGCATTGGATCCGATTGGTAGGGTAGGAAATTCTGGCAACACTAGTGAACCTCATTTGCATATCCACGCTGAAAAAGATAGTGTTGGTATTCCTATTACATTTAATAATGAATTTTTAGTTAGAAATAGTTTGGTAAGGTAAACAATCTTGATCTCCCACAACCACAAGGTGTGAACATGGGGACGGTTCTTGTGTTTCCAATTTTGGAAACACAAGAAGAACGAAATCGCGTCCCGCGATGGCTATGGGATAGAGCGTTATTATGTAAAGAGGAAAAAAATACAGATAGAGGGTTATTAAGGGAAGAAAACCATTAAGAACATAAAGAAAAAGTATGCTTTCTGTGATATTGTTTAATCGCCAAACCAAACAATAAAAAAGAGAGAGCATACTTCTATGAAATTTATTCTAACACGAAAAACAACAAAATTACATAACCAATATTTTACTCCACTTAATCGTGGACCACCCACCTTCCGGTTTGTTTAAAAATCAACTAACAAATCGGAGGGCTTTTATAATGGAAAAATATAAACGACAGATCGAACTATTCTTTGAGCTTAAGAACTCACCAGAATCCACAAGAAAATCTATGAGAAGAAGAATAAACGATTTTTTATTCTATGTGGAAGTAGTATTAGAGATAGAAATTGATGAAGTTGCTTTTGAAGATATTCAGGGGTATATCCTTCACTTAAAAAGAGATAGAAAACTTTCACCAGGGACAATAAATAATTGTATTTCATCTATTAAGTTTTTTTACACGTATGTACTAGAGAAAACCTGGAATCCAATAAAGGTACCTAGAATGAGAAGAGGCAAGAGCTTCCCTGTTATTCCACCTAGAGAGCAAGTATATGCACTTTTAGAGGGTACCAATAATTTAAAACATAAGGCGATTCTCGCCTTAATCTATGGTAGTGGATTGCGCGTTAGTGAAGTTGCACGACTAAAAATTAGTGATATAGATAGTCAAGGAATGCGAGTTCGTGTGCAGAAAACAAAACACGATACGAACCGTTATACCATTTTGTCTGAAGCTAGTCTTCTTGTCCTGCGAGAGTATTTCAAAGCCTATCATCATCGATCCTTTTCTAAAAATGATTGGCTCTTCAAGGGACAAAAGCAAGAGAATCATATTACGGTTAAAAGCATACAAAATACCTTTCTTAAAATTAGAGAAAGATTAAATCTCGATACAGCAATTTCAGCACATACCTTACGGCATTGTTTTGCGACACACTCTCTCGAAGACGGAATTGATCCTGTGCATATACAACATATGTTAGGTCATAAAAGAGTGGCAACGACAGTTGCTTATTTACACATGACTTCTAAAAGTTTAATGGGGATCAAAAGTCCATTGGACCAGCCTAGAGGTAAAAATTGATGACTATACAAAGTTTATTCGTTGATAACTACGATTACTTTAGAGTAACTCATAAAGTATCCATAGAACAGGCAAAAGCAGCCACGGCCATTAAAAATTGTAAAACAGATGCTTTAGGAGGTCACAGGCATGAGTGTGATTCATGTGGTGATTCAAAACTTAGCTATAATTCTTGTCGAAATCGTCACTGTCCGCAATGTCAAGGAGTTGATAAAGAGATTTGGGTGGATCAAAGAAGCAAAGATATTTTAAACGCACCCTATTTTCACGTCGTGTTTACGATACCCGAACAATTACACATGTTGATCTATCACAATCAAAAACTACTTTATAAATTAATGTACAAAGCAGTGGCAGAAACTTTGAACGAACTCGCATGGGACGATAAATATTTAGGTGCCCAAATTGGCTTTTTATCTGTCTTGCATACTTGGGGCCAGAATTTACACTATCATCCTCACATTCATACCATAGTCTTGGCCGGAGGCCTGACAAAAGATAACCGTTGGAAGGAAACGAGTAAAAAATTCTTTATTCCTGTGAAAGTTTTATCAAAGCAATTTAGAGGGAAATTTCTCTATTATCTCAAACAATATTACAACCAAAAGAAATTAAAGTTCTTTACTGAAACAACAAAATATCAATCTAGAAGTCAGTTTCAACAATTACTAGATAGCTGTTATGAACTGAATTGGTATAGTTATACCAAAAGAACATTTTCAGGTCCTTTAGCTGTGATGAAGTACCTTGGATTATACACGCACAGAATTGCCATTTCGAATAAACGTATCCTTTCACAAGGTTATGATACAGTGACCATCGGTGTAAAAGACTATAAGAATAACAATAAGAGAAAGCAAGTAAAGATGACCAAAGTAGAATTTATTCGGCGTTTTTTAATGCATGTATTACCGACACGATTTGTGAAAGTAAGGCATTATGGTTTATTAGCAAATCGAAATAGAAAAACGAAGTTGGAACGTTGTCGAAGACTAACAAAGAGCCCTAGCTATAAACCGTTATATGAAGGGTTAAGTAAAATTGAAGTCCTTGGAAAAATATTAAATAAGGATATGACTTTGTGTCCTTCGTGTAAAAAAGGTCATCTAGAAAGCGTTCATTCATTTAAGATACCGCCGTTTCCATCATATAAGATACCGTGATCGGTAGAATTAAATGCTTTTTTAAAAGCCTCTTAAATGGGGAGGGGGAAAGTACACCCATTTTTAACTGTTATCTATGTTTTTAAGAAAAAACATAGATAACAGTTAAAAAAACTGATAAATAAAAGATCAAAAATGAGGTTGGGGAGGATTGAATCCCCATAGGAAGAGAAGGAAGCGACTTCGTCCTTCTGGGACAATCAAAAATTTGCGGATAGTGGTAATACGAGATAGTACAAAGGCACAGATAGCTTAAATAGCTAAATGTGCCTTCTTTTTTCGCAAACTTCCGATTGTTCCCTAAAAGAACCGTCCC
>NZ_JAOALK010000024.1 GCF_025154055.1 Aquibacillus koreensis | reverse complement strand
GGGACGGTTCTTTTAGGGAACAATCGGAAGTTTGCGAAAAAAGAAGGCACATTTAGCTATTTAAGCTATCTGTGCCTTTGTACTATCTCGTATTACCACTATCCGCAAATTTTTGATTGTCCCAGAAGGACGAAGTCGCTTCCTTCTCTTCCTATGGGGATTCAATCCTCCCCAACCTCATTTTTGATCTTTTATTTATCAGTTTTTTTAACTGTTATCTATGTTTTTTCTTAAAAACATAGATAACAGTTAAAAATGGGTGTACTTTCCCCCTCCCCATTTAAGAGGCTTTTAAAAAAGCATTTAATTCTACCGATCACGGTATCTTATATGATGGAAACGGCGGTATCTTAAATGAATGAACGCTTTCTAGATGACCTTTTTTACACGAAGGACACAAAGTCATATCCTTATTTAATATTTTTCCAAGGACTTCAATTTTACTTAACCCTTCATATAACGGTTTATAGCTAGGGCTCTTTGTTAGTCTTCGACAACGTTCCAACTTCGTTTTTCTATTTCGATTTGCTAATAAACCATAATGCCTTACTTTCACAAATCGTGTCGGTAATACATGCATTAAAAAACGCCGAATAAATTCTACTTTGGTCATCTTTACTTGCTTTCTCTTATTGTTATTCTTATAGTCTTTTACACCGATGGTCACTGTATCATAACCTTGTGAAAGGATACGTTTATTCGAAATGGCAATTCTGTGCGTGTATAATCCAAGGTACTTCATCACAGCTAAAGGACCTGAAAATGTTCTTTTGGTATAACTATACCAATTCAGTTCATAACAGCTATCTAGTAATTGTTGAAACTGACTTCTAGATTGATATTTTGTTGTTTCAGTAAAGAACTTTAATTTCTTTTGGTTGTAATATTGTTTGAGATAATAGAGAAATTTCCCTCTAAATTGCTTTGATAAAACTTTCACAGGAATAAAGAATTTTTTACTCGTTTCCTTCCAACGGTTATCTTTTGTCAGGCCTCCGGCCAAGACTATGGTATGAATGTGAGGATGATAGTGTAAATTCTGGCCCCAAGTATGCAAGACAGATAAAAAGCCAATTTGGGCACCTAAATATTTATCGTCCCATGCGAGTTCGTTCAAAGTTTCTGCCACTGCTTTGTACATTAATTTATAAAGTAGTTTTTGATTGTGATAGATCAACATGTGTAATTGTTCGGGTATCGTAAACACGACGTGAAAATAGGGTGCGTTTAAAATATCTTTGCTTCTTTGATCCACCCAAATCTCTTTATCAACTCCTTGACATTGCGGACAGTGACGATTTCGACAAGAATTATAGCTAAGTTTTGAATCACCACATGAATCACACTCATGCCTGTGACCTCCTAAAGCATCTGTTTTACAATTTTTAATGGCCGTGGCTGCTTTTGCCTGTTCTATGGATACTTTATGAGTTACTCTAAAGTAATCGTAGTTATCAACGAATAAACTTTGTATAGTCATCAATTTTTACCTCTAGGCTGGTCCAATGGACTTTTGATCCCCATTAAACTTTTAGAAGTCATGTGTAAATAAGCAACTGTCGTTGCCACTCTTTTATGACCTAACATATGTTGTATATGCACAGGATCAATTCCGTCTTCGAGAGAGTGTGTCGCAAAACAATGCCGTAAGGTATGTGCTGAAATTGCTGTATCGAGATTTAATCTTTCTCTAATTTTAAGAAAGGTATTTTGTATGCTTTTAACCGTAATATGATTCTCTTGCTTTTGTCCCTTGAAGAGCCAATCATTTTTAGAAAAGGATCGATGATGATAGGCTTTGAAATACTCTCGCAGGACAAGAAGACTAGCTTCAGACAAAATGGTATAACGGTTCGTATCGTGTTTTGTTTTCTGCACACGAACTCGCATTCCTTGACTATCTATATCACTAATTTTTAGTCGTGCAACTTCACTAACGCGCAATCCACTACCATAGATTAAGGCGAGAATCGCCTTATGTTTTAAATTATTGGTACCCTCTAAAAGTGCATATACTTGCTCTCTAGGTGGAATAACAGGGAAGCTCTTGCCTCTTCTCATTCTAGGTACCTTTATTGGATTCCAGGTTTTCTCTAGTACATACGTGTAAAAAAACTTAATAGATGAAATACAATTATTTATTGTCCCTGGTGAAAGTTTTCTATCTCTTTTTAAGTGAAGGATATACCCCTGAATATCTTCAAAAGCAACTTCATCAATTTCTATCTCTAATACTACTTCCACATAGAATAAAAAATCGTTTATTCTTCTTCTCATAGATTTTCTTGTGGATTCTGGTGAGTTCTTAAGCTCAAAGAATAGTTCGATCTGTCGTTTATATTTTTCCATTATAAAAGCCCTCCGATTTGTTAGTTGATTTTTAAACAAACCGGAAGGTGGGTGGTCCACGATTAAGTGGAGTAAAATATTGGTTATGTAATTTTGTTGTTTTTCGTGTTAGAATAAATTTCATAGAAGTATGCTCTCTCTTTTTTATTGTTTGGTTTGGCGATTAAACAATATCACAGAAAGCATACTTTTTCTTTATGTTCTTAATGGTTTTCTTCCCTTAATAACCCTCTATCTGTATTTTTTTCCTCTTTACATAATAACGCTCTATCCCATAGCCATCGCGGGACGCGATTTCGTTCTTCTTGTACATATATGGAATAAATTAGGAAACGTGCACACAAGAACCGTCCCTTCGTTTACGATCCCTATTCTATTGAAAGGGGGAATGCAAGTGAAAAAATTAATTGTTTATTCCCTGTTTATCGTTTTGTTATTGTCCGGCTGTTCAGATTTCAAGGGTAGAGTTCTTGAAATGAAAGAATCTAGCATTGTAGTCGGAACGGATGACCCAGATCCTGAGACAACATATCCTACATATGAAATCTTAATTGATGATAAGACTGAATTCACAGGTAAGGTTGATGAGTTTTCTGATTTGAAAGAGGATTCAATCGTTAAGCTTTGGATACTAGATAAAGGTGATTCAAATAAGATTGATAATAAATTGGCAAGTAAGATCGCTGTGGAATAACTATTTATTTAGAAGTATTAGTTTACTGAAAAGTAGCAGTATGGATAGCTAGGGTGTAAAAAAGTAGTAGGTGGAGCAGCCATACGATATTAGATGGCATTGGATTAAGGTACGGTGCTTGTTCCTTATTAAATGGAAAATTTAGAAGCACGTCAAATGAAAGACTTAAATGAATAATCGTGCATAAGTAGGATTGTCGATAACGGTGATCCTTTTTTATGCTTTGAAAAAATATTGGTATTTTATGTTAAAATGAATAAAGAGTATTCGGGGCAAATTGGAAAGGGGTAGAGTATGGCAAGACTCTATCTATCTATTTTTTCATCAGAGTAATAAGGAAAAAAAGGAAGGTTTTGAAGAACAAACGGAAACAATGGATTTAGAATTACACGAAACATATACGAATAAAAATGCACTGGTGTTTTATGGTGATACAAAGGAACTACTCCTAAGTTGAATATGGACATAAGTTTATTGGAATAAGGTATGGGCAGACCACTGCTTGCGCTTTGGGATTTTATGAATAGGGGGATGTAAATGGATGTGATCGGAATTGCAATTTTACTTATTATATTTTTTTCTTCAGGTATCATTGAAAAAAGGCTAAAAACAATCGAAACCCAAAATAAACAAGTCATCGAAATTCTACAACAAATAAGAGATAAAATGTAAGGCATAGTAGGAAACGTGGGGACGGTTCTTGTGTTTCCAAAAAACGTGAACAGGAGAACCGTCCCCATGTTTCCACATATAAGGAGTGGATCCGAATGAGTCGAGAGAAGGAAAATGCAGATAGAACAAGAGAAAGAATACGTCAGGAAGAACTAAAGCGAAATCCTGGAGGAAGTATCCACGGTGGAGGATTGCCTGATTTAGTTGGTGGATTAGGATGGAAGGGTACTGGGATACTTATTCTTGTGTTGATTGTAGGGTTTATCGTCTATGCTGTGTTTTTTCGTTAAAGAAGCAAAACTTTTAGAATACGGTCTTATCAAAAACTATTGAATAAGGCGGTGGAGCACACTTTCATTTTAAAATAAAAAAAACCTTTCCTTGTAAGAGTAATAAGATGGGATGCTGGTACTTTATGCTAAAATCATAAATGATGAACAAAAGGAGGGGGAGACTCTGGCTTCCTATCAAATAAAGAAATTAAATCCCGAAGATTATAACAAGTGTCAGAGCATTTGGGATATGGGTAAGAATCCAAAAATGGCTAAGATATTTTACGATGAATTAGTAAGCGGAAATAGAATCACCTTTATTTATACAGAAAACGAGGAGTTTATAGGAGAGGGCTCATTAGTTTTTAAAAAAGATGACCCAGACTATACTATTCCGAAAAAACGAATTTATCTATCTCGGATGATAGTGAAAAAAGAATTCCAAAATCGTGGTATTGGTGGGACCATTCTTGATTATTTGATGGATTATGCGAGACAACTAGGATTTGAAGAAATGGCACTAGGTGTTGATACAGATAATCTAAGCGCAAGACATCTATATGAAAAGAAAGGATTTACGACTAGTATCTTTAAAGGCGAAGACGAATATGGTGAGTTTGAGAGATTACTAAAAATTTTAGTCTAATGGACTGAGGTAATTGTCCCATCCAGCATTTTTCCAAGAAGTTAATTTATTGAAGGTATTGTAGAGAGTAAAAAGTAGGTTGAAAAATTCGTTTGTAGGATAAAGTAGTACGAGGAGTGAAAATGGAAACATGGGGACGGTTCTCCTGTTTCCGAGATCGTGAACAGGAGAACCGTCCCCATGTTTCCAAATGGAGGGATAGATATGGTAGCGAATAATAATGTAGGTATGGAGTTAGCACCGGAACAGCGGGATGAGATTTTGAACATATTAAGAGAGCGTTTTGAGAAAAACATGCATCGCCATGAAGGGATTGAATGGAATCAAGTGCGAGCTAAGCTTGATGTAAATAGGGAAAAGTTATGGTCGCTTCACGAGATGGAAAGAACAGGCGGCGAACCGGATGTGGTTGACTTTGATCAGGATTCAGGTGTCTACATTTTCTATGATTGCTCAAAGGAAAGTCCTAAAGGGCGCAGAAGTATTTGTTATGACCGTGAAGCACTGGAGTCTAGGAAAAAACACAAGCCAGAAAACAGCGCGATCGATATGGCAACCGACATGGGAATAGAAATGTTAAAGGAAGAACAATATCGGGCATTGCAACAATTAGAAAGTGTCGATAATAAAACATCGAGTTGGGTGCAGACCCCATCTGATATAAGAGAACGCGGTGGTGCGCTATTTTGTGATCGTCGTTTTGGGCATGTTTTTGTTTATCATAATGGCGCGGATTCTTATTATGGTGTAAGAGGTTTCCGAGGTTCGTTAAGGGTTTAATCAGACGGAGATATCCATTTATTGATTTGTGTGAGCCAAACCTTGATAAATTTTGCTTCATACATAGCGGGTTAATCTTATCCTCAGGACGATAGAAAGCGGCGTTTCTCAATAAATCATTGTGAGAGACGCCCATTTTTTGTTAATAAAAAGGCGAGAGAAATAGTATGCGGGAATTTCATCCAGATTAAACATGAAAAATAGAGGAGGGTAAACATGAAGCAAAACAAATATGATGAAGCACGTTTTTTTTCTGCTTATGAAAAAATGCCACGTTCGACCAAAGGGTTGGAAGGTGCTGGAGAATGGCACATACTAAGAAAAATGATCCCGGACTTGCGCAATAAAAGTGTGCTTGATTTAGGCTGTGGTTATGGCTGGCATTGTCGTTATGCGCGTGAACAACAAGCTAGTTCTGTTATCGGTGTAGATATATCTGAAAAAATGCTTCAAAAAGCTCGTGAAATGACGGATGACGCAGCCATTACGTATCTTCAATTACCGGTAGAAGATATCGACTTTTCCGACTCGCAGTTTGATGTGATTTTTAGTTCATTAGCTTTTCACTATATAAAATCGTTTGATCAACTTTGTCAGAAGGTTTATCGTTATCTAAAGCCTGGCGGTTGCTTTCTATTTTCCGTTGAGCATCCAATTTTTACTTCTCGTGAGGAACAAGATTGGTTTTATGATGAACATGGAAATCGAGTGCACTGGGCAGTTGACCATTACCAAGAAGAAGGTGCGCGAAAAACAACATTCCTTACCGAAAACGTGGTTAAATATCATCGGACTGTCTCGACGTATATGAACAATTTAATTCATGCAGGTTTTATCATAAAAGAAGTCAATGAACCGATTCCTTCTGATGAAATGTTAAAGCACTATCCTGAAGCAAAAGATGAGCTTCGGAGACCTATGTTTTTAATTATTTCATCACAGAAGTAATTAGTACATGTACTTCCATTGGTGTTGCAAGCTTATTGAATAGTAGCGATCCATCTCTCTGACCTACCTACGAGTAGTATGCACATGATAAAATGATTGTCTTTTCCACTCAATCCGCTATAATGATATTCATTATGGCTTTTTGATAGGTGAAATTCTCTAAACTTAAAGCCTCAAATACTCAATATAGAAACAAAACAGAAGGAAGGGGTGGGGGAGTGTTAAAACGATTCTTTTCGTATTACACACCATATAAAGGCTTATTTTTTCTTGATTTTTCATGTGCAGTTTTAGTTGGTTTACTTGAACTTGCTTTTCCACTAGCTGTTAACTATGTGATTGATACATTACTACCGCAGGGGTCATGGGTCGTTATATTTTGGGCATGTCTCGGGTTACTAGCTATTTATATGATTAATTCGGGGTTGCATTTCATTGTGACGTATTGGGGCCATAATCTCGGTATTAATATTGAAACGGACATGCGGAGAAAGCTTTTCCAACACATGCAAAAGTTATCGTTCGGCTTTTATGATAACAATAAAACGGGGCATTCGATCTCTCGTTTAACAAAAGATTTAGAAGAGATTGGCGAGGTTGCGCACCATGGTCCAGAGGATGTTTTCGTAGCTATCATGACCTTAATTGGGTCCTTTGCAATTATGTTGTCGATCAACTGGAAACTAGCAGTTTTGTCGTTTATCGTTATTCCATTATTGTTGGTATTCGTGATTCATTTTAATAAAAAAATGACTGTTACTTTTAGACGCATGTTCAGTGATGTAGCTGATATCAATGCACGCGTGGAAGATAGTATTGGTGGTATTCGTGTTGTACAAGCTTTTGCAAATGAAAAATATGAGCAGAAGCAATTTAGTGTAAACAACGAACGCTATCGTCAAACAAAGCTTGCTTCTTATAAAATTATGGCGCAGAATATTACAGCTAACTATATGTTGATGCGCTTAATTACGTTATTCACCTTACTATTCGGAACGTATTTCGTCATCATTGATGATTTAACTTATGGTCAATTTGTTGCATTTATTTTATTATCTAATATTCTTATTGGACCGATTCAAAAATTAAATGCCGTTATTGAAAGTTATCCAAAAGGGTTTGCTGGGTTCAAGCGTTATACAGAGGTATTGGATATTGATCCTGATATCGCAGACCGACCAGAAGCGAAAGATGTTGAGTTAAAAGGAGACATTACGTACGAAAACGTCTCTTTTGGCTATAAAGGTCTAGATCGTGTACTAAATGACATTAATCTTACCATTCATCAAGGAGAGACGGTTGCTTTTGTTGGTCCATCAGGTGCTGGAAAAACGACGTTATGTAGCTTGTTGCCACGTTTCTATGAGATCGAAGAAGGTACCATTAAAGTGGACGGGCATGATATTCAAGATATTACCTTGGAGTCGCTGCGTGGCCAAATAGGAATCGTGCAACAGGATGTATTCCTATTTTCCGGTACGCTGCGTGAAAATATCACATATGGTAAGTTGAATGCAAATGATGATGAAATTATGGACGCGGCAAAGAAAGCTAGACTTGATGACTTTATTGCTACACAACCAATGGGTCTTGAAACAGTGATCGGCGAGCGTGGCGTAAAGCTCTCAGGTGGCCAGAAACAAAGGCTTGCAATTGCAAGGATGTTCCTTAAAAATCCACCAATTCTAATTTTAGATGAAGCAACATCGGCTTTAGATACGGAAACTGAAATGGCGATCCAACAATCCTTAAATGAATTATCAAAAGGAAGAACAACCCTTGTCATCGCCCACAGACTAGCAACCATTAAAAATGCTAACCGAATTGTGGTTGTAACAAAAGACGGCATAGCAGAACAAGGCCCACATGAAGAGTTAATCGCTAAAAACGGAATCTACAAACGACTCCACCAAGCACAGTTCGGATGATCTTGTAGCCTGGATGAGATGGAGGAAACAGGGGGACAGACCTCGTAAGCAGAGGGACGGTTCTCCTGTTTACGTATTTGGATTAAAATGGAAGAATTGTGGACAGGAGAACCGTCCCCCTGTTTCCAAAAGAGTGACACGGCAGGAGCCTAATCTTTATGGATATGTGCGAGCGCCCACGCAGTGGTGGGGAAAGTGCATAGTATAGATATTGAACAGCTTAAAGATAAGGCAAAGGTAAGCTGTGATCGCGGAACATCGCACACAAAAATAATCTTTCATGGAGGTGTTGATGAGATGCACAACAGTTTTGCATTGATCGTCGTGTTATTTATCTTGTTAATTATCGTGGGGACTTCTTACGTTGTCTAAAATTTTATAATTAAAATATGGAGAGGTCATAGTTCTACTGTGGCCTCTTTTGGTGTCTGAAAATGGAAACAGGGCGACAGACCTCGTAAGCAGAGGGACGGTTCTCCTGTTTACGTATTTGGCGTAAAATGGAAGAAGTGTGAACAGGAGAACCGTCCCCCAGTTTCCATTTTAAAAGGGTTGAACAGAGGTGAGGTTGAATTATACAGTTATAGAATGTAGTAAATAAATCGAAAATCTGGGAGGCATAGCAAATGGATCATAGCTATCCAATTGGGAAATTTGAATTTAGTGGCGAGATTACTAGTAGTGTCATCAAGAACTGGATCAGTGATATAGAAGAACTACCAAGATTAGTAAGAGATGCTGTAAAACACTTAGATCAGAATCAACTTGACACTCCTTACCGTATTGGAGGATGGACGATTCGACAAGTTATACATCACCTTGCAGACAGCCATATGAATGCCTATGTGCGCTTTAAGTTAGCGCTTACAGAAAATAACCCTGTCATTAAACCCTATGAGGAAGCAGAATGGGCAGAACTGTCCGACTATAAGCTCCCAATTGATATTTCCCTAACCCTGCTTGATGCTTTACACGCTCGATGGACAAGCCTTTTACATAGTTTACAGCCGACGGATATGGATAAATTATTTACACATCCAGATTCAGGTGAGGTGTCAGTAGGTGAAAATATTGGAATCTACGCGTGGCATGGTCGACATCACCTTGCGCACATTACCTCTTTATGTGGACAAAAAGGTTGGTAAGATTGGTAGTGTTTTTTCTGATTGAAGAAACACTTTTTAAAATTTCGCATAAGTAAAAGGGAAATAATGTTAAAATAGGATGTGAAACGTACCCTCTTATGAAGGGGAGGAGAAAACATGAGAGTGGTTTTAGAATCTTTACGATTTGTTATTATATTTTCATTACTCTGGACAATGATCGGTGCAATTACTCACCTAACCCTGTTAAGTCTAGGTGTTATTGTTGAACCATATATTTGGATTGCATTCGTTGGTGTATTAATCTTTATGTTTGCACTATATCGCAATAGGGGGTGGGGGATATTTTTTAATAAAAAAATTCTCTGTACGTCTGTTATTTTAATTATACTTTTTGTATTATTTATTCCCGATTCATCCCCTGCACATTTACACACAACGAAATACGTCTATTCGTATGGTTTTCCATTTCAATTTTTAACCTTATATGTCGAAAACGGAAATGAATTCGTTATTTCTAATCTCTTTTCTGGAGGAATTACGGCTTGGGATTTGAGTATGGGGGTGTTTGGTAATTTTATCTTGTTCTATTTTACATTACACTTCATACGAAAAAAATTATCCAACGGTTTAGTAAATAAGAAAAGTGAATCAACAAGCGACATTCATTAACAGATACTTATACTAGTTAAGGAGAAATCACATGTTTAAACAGTTTTATGATCACGTAGAAAAGTCACCTAAAATATACCTTACTTTCGCTATTTTCATTATTCTATTTTATTCTGGCTTGTCCTTTACTTTTGTCATTCCTGGATTAAAAGGTTTTGATTTATTTATGACGCTTTTGACGGTAGTTATGTATTTTGTGGCTGCTAATATTTTTGTAGAATTATATAAAAATAGAATTGCCCTTGTTTTCATCGGAACCTTATTATTAAGTAGCCTAGGAATGGGCTGGCGACTTTGGCTTGAATGGGGAGAATATAGTTTAGTGGAACATATGAATCCTGTAGTGTTAGTTGGTTATCCATCTATTTCTGCTTTCCTCATCACAGTGATGTATAGCATTTGTAATAGGTACAAGAAATAAGTCTGTAAACAACTGGCTTGTTAGATTATGAAGGAGTGCAGTATCCATGTTCAAGAGAAAACTAATCACATTATTTTTAGCCTCGATCCTATCCATCTCTCTTATTTCTTCGTATTACGTTGTGACAGATGGAGCGCCATTTTTCTCAGTTGTATCAGTAATTGGTTTATTTGCTGCTCCATTCTTGCTTCTTTACGGGCTACCAGTAAGTTGTTTATCAGACAAATTAACAGAACTTTTATATGGAAAATCAAGACTAGGCTTGTCCTTTGTTCTTCATGTCAGTTTCGGGTTTAGTTTCCTATTTATTGTCGGATTCATATTCGATAGCCAGTCGATCTTAACTGATTTCGGGCAGTTTTTTACCATGAATAGAGATATTTTTATAGCTTCTATTTTCACGTCTGTTTGTTTTTGGACAATTGATGAGGGAATAAAGGTTTGTCCTTTAATTGAATGAAAATCTAACAAAAACTGCTTGTAAAGCGATACTTTCGGAGTATCGCTTTTATTGTATGAAAAAGTTTTTAATGTAAAGGGAACTTTTCCGGGAGCTACCCGGTCTGTAATTGTAGAAGGAGGTGTTTATGTTAGTGGAATTCGATGAACACGCGTTGTATGAGACCTATTTCGAAAAGGTGTACAAAGTGACCTATTATATTCTGAAAAACGAAGAGCTAGCTAAAGATGCTACGCATGATAGGTTTATAAAAGTCTTTAAAAACCTAGGGAAAATCAACAAACAATCGAAAGTGAATGCATGGATCACGACCATTGCGACACGTACAGCTATCGATATTTATAATAAAAACAAAAAACAATCAACACAGGAGTTTAAGGATGAAAACTATGGATCTGATGCAAATATGTTTGATTTTGAGATGCATGAACTGGTCAATTATTTAGAACATATCCCTCCAGAACATAAACAAGTTTTAGTTTTAAAATATGTGGAGGATTTAACGGAGAAGGAAATTGCAAAACTTCTTTCCAACAAAGTTGGTACCGTTAAGTCAAGAATATTCCGTGCGAAGGAAAGATTATATGAGCAATATAAAATAGGAGGTGATCAGTATGGAAAATAATCGAGAAAAGGCTATGAGAGAATTTTTAACAAAAGAAATAGACGCGATTGAAGTGCCAAAAGGGTTAAAAGAAGAGATGTGGTCGCAAGTGAAATTATCTAGAAAGAAAAGGCGTTTTCCATCAAAACTAATCCCCTTTGTTGCTGCGATTGCATGTCTAGCTATCTTGATTCCCCTTGGATTAAGTGAAATTCCCTTTGGCACTAATGTTGAGCAGTCCACTAGTGGAGGGGAAACTTACACGAATGAAACAGCGAATGTTTCAACGGTAATTGGCGAGGACTGGGAGCAAGTGGACATTCCAAGCAGTAATCCTGATTCCATAATATTTAGAGTAGAGGAGCAGCTATTTGTTGAGATTCACCAATCTGTCTTACAAATAACAACTGGAACTGGTGAACAAGATAGTACGGTCGATATTTTAAAAACTTCATTTAATGAAAGCGGCTCCTATCAAGATTTTGAAAGCCGATTCTTGGAAAAACACGCACAATTTTCTGGTATGTCATACGAAGAGTTTGATGTAACAGAGGGAGGTATTCCAATTTACTATGGCAAGTTGGGAGAGAGCGCCGAAATATTTGCAGTTATGGAAGCTGAAAATACGCCTTATTTCATCTACCTGAGTACAAGTGATCCGGTTGAATCAATAAAAGAACAAAAGTATTACACGATTTTTTTAGAAATGTTGGATCGGACTAAGCCCTTAAGCTAGTTGTGAACATGGGGACGGTTCTGTGTACACGTTTCAAACGTGTACACAAGAAGAACGAAATCGCGTCCCGCGATGGCTATGGGATAGAGCGTTATTATGTAAAGAGGAAAAAAATACAGATAGAGGGTTATTAAGGGAAGAAAACCATTAAGAACATAAAGAAAAAGTATGCTTTCTGTGATATTGTTTAATCGCCAAACCAAACAATAAAAAAGAGAGAGCATACTTCTATGAAATTTATTCTAACACGAAAAACAACAAAATTACATAACCAATATTTTACTCCACTTAATCGTGGACCACCCACCTTCCGGTTTGTTTAAAAATCAACTAACAAATCGGAGGGCTTTTATAATGGAAAAATATAAACGACAGATCGAACTATTCTTTGAGCTTAAGAACTCACCAGAATCCACAAGAAAATCTATGAGAAGAAGAATAAACGATTTTTTATTCTATGTGGAAGTAGTATTAGAGATAGAAATTGATGAAGTTGCTTTTGAAGATATTCAGGGGTATATCCTTCACTTAAAAAGAGATAGAAAACTTTCACCAGGGACAATAAATAATTGTATTTCATCTATTAAGTTTTTTTACACGTATGTACTAGAGAAAACCTGGAATCCAATAAAGGTACCTAGAATGAGAAGAGGCAAGAGCTTCCCTGTTATTCCACCTAGAGAGCAAGTATATGCACTTTTAGAGGGTACCAATAATTTAAAACATAAGGCGATTCTCGCCTTAATCTATGGTAGTGGATTGCGCGTTAGTGAAGTTGCACGACTAAAAATTAGTGATATAGATAGTCAAGGAATGCGAGTTCGTGTGCAGAAAACAAAACACGATACGAACCGTTATACCATTTTGTCTGAAGCTAGTCTTCTTGTCCTGCGAGAGTATTTCAAAGCCTATCATCATCGATCCTTTTCTAAAAATGATTGGCTCTTCAAGGGACAAAAGCAAGAGAATCATATTACGGTTAAAAGCATACAAAATACCTTTCTTAAAATTAGAGAAAGATTAAATCTCGATACAGCAATTTCAGCACATACCTTACGGCATTGTTTTGCGACACACTCTCTCGAAGACGGAATTGATCCTGTGCATATACAACATATGTTAGGTCATAAAAGAGTGGCAACGACAGTTGCTTATTTACACATGACTTCTAAAAGTTTAATGGGGATCAAAAGTCCATTGGACCAGCCTAGAGGTAAAAATTGATGACTATACAAAGTTTATTCGTTGATAACTACGATTACTTTAGAGTAACTCATAAAGTATCCATAGAACAGGCAAAAGCAGCCACGGCCATTAAAAATTGTAAAACAGATGCTTTAGGAGGTCACAGGCATGAGTGTGATTCATGTGGTGATTCAAAACTTAGCTATAATTCTTGTCGAAATCGTCACTGTCCGCAATGTCAAGGAGTTGATAAAGAGATTTGGGTGGATCAAAGAAGCAAAGATATTTTAAACGCACCCTATTTTCACGTCGTGTTTACGATACCCGAACAATTACACATGTTGATCTATCACAATCAAAAACTACTTTATAAATTAATGTACAAAGCAGTGGCAGAAACTTTGAACGAACTCGCATGGGACGATAAATATTTAGGTGCCCAAATTGGCTTTTTATCTGTCTTGCATACTTGGGGCCAGAATTTACACTATCATCCTCACATTCATACCATAGTCTTGGCCGGAGGCCTGACAAAAGATAACCGTTGGAAGGAAACGAGTAAAAAATTCTTTATTCCTGTGAAAGTTTTATCAAAGCAATTTAGAGGGAAATTTCTCTATTATCTCAAACAATATTACAACCAAAAGAAATTAAAGTTCTTTACTGAAACAACAAAATATCAATCTAGAAGTCAGTTTCAACAATTACTAGATAGCTGTTATGAACTGAATTGGTATAGTTATACCAAAAGAACATTTTCAGGTCCTTTAGCTGTGATGAAGTACCTTGGATTATACACGCACAGAATTGCCATTTCGAATAAACGTATCCTTTCACAAGGTTATGATACAGTGACCATCGGTGTAAAAGACTATAAGAATAACAATAAGAGAAAGCAAGTAAAGATGACCAAAGTAGAATTTATTCGGCGTTTTTTAATGCATGTATTACCGACACGATTTGTGAAAGTAAGGCATTATGGTTTATTAGCAAATCGAAATAGAAAAACGAAGTTGGAACGTTGTCGAAGACTAACAAAGAGCCCTAGCTATAAACCGTTATATGAAGGGTTAAGTAAAATTGAAGTCCTTGGAAAAATATTAAATAAGGATATGACTTTGTGTCCTTCGTGTAAAAAAGGTCATCTAGAAAGCGTTCATTCATTTAAGATACCGCCGTTTCCATCATATAAGATACCGTGATCGGTAGAATTAAATGCTTTTTTAAAAGCCTCTTAAATGGGGAGGGGGAAAGTACACCCATTTTTAACTGTTATCTATGTTTTTAAGAAAAAACATAGATAACAGTTAAAAAAACTGATAAATAAAAGATCAAAAATGAGGTTGGGGAGGATTGAATCCCCATAGGAAGAGAAGGAAGCGACTTCGTCCTTCTGGGACAATCAAAAATTTGCGGATAGTGGTAATACGAGATAGTACAAAGGCACAGATAGCTTAAATAGCTAAATGTGCCTTCTTTTTTCGCAAACTTCCGATTGTTCCCTAAAAGAACCGTCCC
>NZ_JAOALK010000023.1 GCF_025154055.1 Aquibacillus koreensis | reverse complement strand
ACCAACTAGCTAATGCGCCGCGGGCCCATCTGTAAGTGATAGCTAAAAGCCATCTTTCAACTTAAACTCATGAGAGTAAAAGTATTATCCGGTATTAGCACCGGTTTCCCGGAGTTATCCCAGTCTTACAGGCAGGTTGCCCACGTGTTACTCACCCGTCCGCCGCTCATTCCACAAGCGTCACCCCGAAGGGATCAGCTTGTTTCCTGCGCTCGACTTGCATGTATTAGGCACGCCGCCAGCGTTCGTCCTGAGCCAAGATCAAACTCTCCATAAAGTGTTTGAGTGTTAACTCATTCAAAAAACTAGCTTTTTTCTTGCTTGACATAAATGATTGTTTTGTTCAGTTTTCAAAGATCAATAATTCGTTGTCATTAATTCGTGGCAACTTTCATATCATATCAAGTTACTAATTAAAAGTCAATAACTTTTTTGAAATTAATAATTGATAGATTAGCTTACCTTAAAATTGCGACTTGATTAATATAACACGTGACAGCTAAACAGTCAATAGTATATTTTTTTAGTTTGCTACCGGTGTTGTTTAAAAGCACGTTTACTAACTTAACATGATTATGGACTAAAATCAATAACAGAATACCATGAAATTATTGGAAAATATATATAACTTAAAGCACAATACATATCATTACACATTTCCAGCTTCGATAAACCTACATTTGCATCTTTAATTAAGAAAAACTTGCACAAAAGATGTGCAAGTTTTCTTTTTTATTCACGATTTTTCATTTGAGGGAATAACAAGACGTCACGAATGGAAGGCGCATTCGTTAAAAGCATTACCAGTCGATCGATACCGATACCCAACCCACCGGTTGGGGGCATACCATATTCCAAAGCTTCTAAGAAATCTTCATCCATTTCATGCGCTTCATCATTACCTTGCTCTTTTTCTTTCACTTGTGCTTCAAAACGTTCGCGTTGATCGATTGGATCATTAAGCTCAGAGAATGCATTTGCATGCTCGCGACCTACGATAAATAATTCAAATCGATCCGTGAATCTATCGTCTTCTTTATTTTTCTTAGCAAGTGGTGATATTTCTACCGGGTGACCATATACGAAAGTAGGTTGAATTAATGTATCTTCTACTTTTTGTTCAAAGAATTCATTTACGATATGACCAAATGTCATATTACCCTTGATCTCAACACCATGTTGTTTTGCAAGTGCCTTTGCTTCTTCATCGCTCATTTGATTCCAGAAGTCCACACCAGTTTGTTCTTTTACTGCATCAACCATGTGTACTCTCTTCCACGCCGGTTCAAGATTAACCTCGTAATCACCATAAGGAACAGTTGTTTTTCCTGTTACTTCTTTTGCAATATGCGCAACCATATTTTCTACTAATGACATGATATCATGGTAATCCGCATACGCTTCATATAATTCAAGCATCGTAAACTCTGGGTTGTGTCTAGTGGACACACCTTCATTACGAAATACACGCCCTATTTCATATACCTTCTCCATACCACCTACAATTAATCTCTTTAGATGTAATTCAATAGCAATTCGCATATAAAGTGGAATGTCTAAAGCATTGTGGTGCGTAGTAAATGGTCTTGCAGATGCACCACCTGCGATGCCGTGCATCATTGGTGTTTCAACTTCCAAGAAACCTGAATCATCTAAATACCTGCGCATCGATTGAATAATCTTACTTCTTGTAACAAACGTATCTTTACTTTGTGGATTTGTAATTAGGTCTAAGTAACGTTGACGATAGCGTTGTTCCACATCCTTTAATCCATGAAACTTTTCTGGTAATGGACGAAGAGACTTCGTAAGCATTTGGAATTTTGTTGCTTTTACAGATAACTCCCCAACGTTGGTTTTAAATACGGTTCCTGTTACACCAACAATGTCTCCTAAATCTGCTGTATTAAAGATGTCATATGAATCTTCTCCAATCATATCTTTACGAACGTATAATTGGATTTGCCCACTCAAGTCTTGGATATGAGAAAAGCCCGCTTTCCCTTTTCCTCTCTTTGTCATGATTCTTCCGGCGATCGTTGTTTCAATTGCTTGTTCTTCTAACTCGTCTTTCGAAAGATGATCATAAGCTTGTCTAAGTTGTTCAGCCGAATGGGTACGCTCGTACTTATCCCCAAACGGATCTAGACCTTGCTGTTGTAAAGATTGTAACTTTTCCCTACGCACTTGCATGTGTTCATTTAATTCTTCTGCCATTAAGTTCACACTCCATTTATTTGATTTCCCACTTATATGTAAGCTACCTGAATACAAAGTTATAAAAGCTAAAGTATCATATAGATAAAATACTGCCAGTGCATACTGGCAGTATTTTGTTCATGGTTTAGTATAGAAAACGAGACTAAAAGTGTCAACGTATAACGGCAAAGAATATACTGTAATGATTCACGAGTATCAACATTTGATCTTGACTTCCCCGTTTAGCATTCCCCTTTAGCCCTTTATAAGTACCATGTCGCAAGCTTTCTATTTCCATTATAGCTACATATTCATCTTTTATACGATACTAAAAGTTGGCCGCCTTGGCTTTTTATATAGGCACCTAATATTTTTTAGGTTGTAATTCTTCCATTGTTATATCTAAAACCTCTGTTATTTGGATGATTAAATCCCTTGTTGGTTCACGAGCGCCACGTTCAATTTCTCCAATAACAGATACAGAAATACCTAGTTTTTGCGCAAACTGTATTTGCGTATATCCTTTTAATTTACGAAATGCCTTTATTCTTTTTCCCCAATCGATGGATCCCATTTGCATACTCCCTTTTTCTCTTGTGATGACACCTCACCTAGAACTGTTGTAACACTTTTGTTTATAGAAGGAATATTTACACTTGGGTTTACATCTTTCAAAGGTACTAATACAAAAGCTCTTTCGTGCATTCTAGGATGAGGAACAATGAGTTGCTCTGTTTTTATATTTTCTTGATTAAACAGTAAAATGTCAAGGTCAATTGTTCTTGGACCCCATCTAATTTCCCTTTCCCTCCCAAGTTTACGTTCGATAAATTGGCAGTATTCCAGTAATAGCAATGGTGTTAAGTTGGTATGTATTTCAATGACCATGTTTAGAAAATTTTCCTGATCGGTAAAACCAACTGGCTCTGTCTCATAAATAAAAGAATGCTGTTGTACATGGATCTCTTTATTTTCATCTAATAATTTTATTGCCTGATCCAAGTAAGAATCACGTGTATTTATATTAGATCCCAATGCGATATATGCTGTGTTCATTATGGTCGCTCCCTATAAATTTCAATTGCGATAGATTGATAATGCCCAGGAATTGGCGGGTCTGGCTTATAGACCTTTACCGTACATGCCTGTAGTTTATCAAAACTAGAAAATAGGCGTTCTGCTATATCATGTGCCACCGCTTCTACTAAATTACGGGATTTACCTTCAACTACCTCTTTCGTCACGTTAAACACTGTACCATAATTGATGGAATCGTCCATATCATCTGATTGTCCAGCTTTACCGAGGTCTAACTCTAAAACTAAGTCAACGTTAAACCGTTGCCCCAACTTATTCTCTTCCGGAAAAAGTCCGTGATATCCATAAAATTGCATCTGATTTAAGTAAATCTTATCCACTTATATTCCCGCCTTTTGCCATCATTGCATCCATCATTTTTGTCATTCGAACCGTCATCTCCACATTGTGCACCCGTACAATATCAATTCCTTGAGAAATCCCGTAGCATACCGTAGCACCTGTACCTTCATCTCTTTGATCCACAGGTAAATCTAACACTTTGCCAATCAATGATTTACGTGATGTTCCAAGCAACATTGGATAACCTAAGCTTTTAAACTTCTCCAAATGTCTCATGATGAAAAGGTTGTCTTCTACCGTTTTCGCAAAGCCTATGCCCGGATCGAGAATAATATGGTGTCTCTTCACACCAGCACCTGAAGCTATTTCAATACTTTCCTGTAGGTCCTGCTTCATATCCTCTATGATATTTTGATAAGTAGAGTCTTTTCTATTATGCATGAGGATAATCGGAACATTATAATTTGCTGCTACATGAGCGATCTCCGGTTCCTTCTTCGCACCCCAGACATCATTAATAATGGATGCTCCAGCTTCAATCGCTTGTTTGGCAGTCTCTGCCTTATATGTATCAATAGAAATCGGAATATTTACCGCTCGACTAACTTCTTTCATTATTGGAATTACTCGGTTAAGCTCTTCTTCTTCCGTTACAGGTTGATGACCAGGTCTTGTCGACTCGCCACCAATATCAATAATATCTGCTCCCGCTTGCTCCATCGCTATCGCTTGTTTCACTGCATCTTCAATGTCTGCGTATTTTCCGCCATCAGAAAATGAATCAGGTGTTATATTTAAAATTCCCATTACTAATGTCTTTTTATCTAGGTTATATGTTTTCTTATCTGTTATTAACAATCTCTCCATGTTTCTTCATCCTTATCCACTCGTTTATACCTCATTCTACAACATTAACACAACTATATGCACCATGCTAATCTTCATACACTAATGAGTTCAGCTTATACAACAATAAGCAAACGCATCAAATAAGTTTGTTTTATCATACAAAAAACGATCTCCTGTAAAATAGGAGATCGCTACGCATTACTCTTTAGTCTTCAAATTGATATAACGGAGTTGATAAGTATCTCTCTCCATTACTCGGAATCACCGCTAAAACTTTCTTTCCTTTTCCTAATTCTTTAGCGACCTTTTTCGCAGCATGGATGGCTGCACCTGAGGATACTCCACCTAAAAGACCATCTTTTCGCGCTGCTTCACGAGCTGCAGCATACGCTTCATCGTTGCTAACCGTGATAACTCCATCATAAATTTCCGTATTTAGTACCTCTGGAACAAAACCAGCACCAATACCTTGGATTTTATGTGGCCCAGGATTACCACCTGATAGGATCGGTGATGCTTCTGGTTCGACGGCATAAATTTTAATGTCTTTAAAATGTTCTTTTAGCACTTTTCCAGCACCTGTAATCGTTCCACCAGTTCCAATTCCTGATACAAATGCATCTAATTGATCACCCATTTGAGAAACAATTTCTTTTCCTGTTGTACGCGCATGCACATCCGGATTAGCTGGGTTATTAAACTGTTGTGGCATAAAATAGCCATTTTCTTTCTGAATTTCTTCAGCCTTTTTAATTGCGCCTTTCATCCCATCTGCTCCAGGGGTTAAGACTAACTCTGCACCATAAGCACGAAGTAAGTTACGACGTTCCATACTCATTGTATCAGGCATTACAAGGATCGCCTTGTAACCCTTGATAGCTGCAACCATTGCTAAACCAATACCAGTGTTCCCACTTGTCGGTTCGATAATCGTATCACCTTCTTTGAGATGACCTTGCTCTTCAGCTGCTTCGATCATCGCTAACGCAATACGATCTTTAACAGAACTACCAGGATTCATAAACTCCAGTTTTAAATAAACGTCGGCCCCATCAGCATCAGCAGTACGATTCAGTTTTACAATTGGCGTTTCACCAATTAATTCTGCAATTGAATTTGCTACTCTCATATGAACACCCCTTAATTCCAAGTATTTTTATTGGATTTATACTTAATGTACGTTATTTGATATATAAAAGTCAACCATTTTAATTGGAAATTTTATGAATATTTTAAATGTATAAACATTAATCATAAAGCCAGTCAACTTGTAGTTTATTCCATAAAGGATCAGCTGAAATAATCTCGTCAATCTGTTCTAAAGCTAATTCTCTTCTTAAATGTGGTTTTAACTCATCAAAAGAGAATGATACATCAGGTATAACACGGTGCACGTATAGAATAGCTACATTATTCCCAACATAAATAGGATCACTTACCGAATTTTCTTGTAGCTGTTTTGCTACATCAAAATACTCTGCAGGAATATAATCACTATTATCCGTATAATAACCTAAATACCCACCATCATCTCTCGTTTCTTCATCAACGGAAAATTCTCTTGCTAAAGTAGAAAAAGAAGCCCCTTGGTCTAACTCTTCAAGAAAACGTTCAGCTGTCGCTTCATCATTTAGTACAGCATGCGAAAACTGGAACGATTCGATAAACTCATATTGTCCTTCGTGGTCTGCATAATATTCTTGAATCGCTTGATCACTAACACTTATTGACTCCGTTAACAATTCTTCTAAGTAGAGACGATATTTGATTTCTTCTGTCCATTCCGTTTTTCGTTCTTCTATCTCAGTTTCAGATAAGACTCCTTGCATGGTGTACAACAATGCTAATTCTCTATCAATTAGTTTCTGATTGATTTCTATTTCTTTTTCTTCTGCTAATTCAAATACAACAGCTTTATCAATCATTTCCTTTAAAACTTCACGTCCATACTCAGTCTTAAGTGTCCGCATCCATGCATCATATTCAATCTCTTGCTTACCGATCGTCGCAACTGGCGAATCCTTTTCAACTGTGATGTCCAGGTCTTCATCTACCCCAACATCTTTTTCGTTATTCCACACTGCAACAGTAGTTAAATTCGTTATAAGCAATAATACAATAATCCCCCAAAGGTACCTCCGCGTCATCCGATTTTCCCTCTCCTTATTCGGATTTTAAAGAAGCTAATTCTTCTGCATTAAGCGTGTACTGTTCGTTACAAAAGTGGCATGTAGCTTCAGCGCCATTGTCTTCTTTAATCATTTTGTCTATCTCCTCATCACCTAACGATTTAATTGCTTGTTCAATTCTTTCCTTTGAACAGTGACAATGAAATACAATTGGCAATGTCTCATGAATTTTAATATTCTCTTCACCTAATAATTTTTTTAATATTTCTTCTGGTGAATTACCGTCCTTCACCAAGCTAGAGATAGGAGGAATGGAACTTATCCGACTTTCGATCATGTCAATAGTATCGTCACTTGCACCTGGAAGGACTTGTATGATAAAACCACCAGAGGCAAGGATGCTATGATCTGGATTCACCAGTACACCAGCACCTACAGCCGATGGTACTTGCTCCGAATTCGCAAAATAATAAGTAAAGTCTTCGCTGATCTCTCCAGATACAATTGGAACCTGCCCAGTAAAATGATCCTTTAATCCCAAATCCTTCACTACACTTAAACTACCTTGCGTTCCAACAGCTCTTCTCACATCCAACTTACCATTTTCATTCAATTCGAAATTCACATGGGGATTTGTAATATAACCTCTTACCTGACCATAGGCATCCGCATCGGCTACAATTGGCCCAGTTGGTCCGTCCCCCTCCACCTTAACCGTTAATTTATCTTTCCCTTTTAACATAGCTCCCATCATAGCAGTAACCGTAATCGTACGGCCAAGTGCAGCTGCAGCTGTCGCCCAAGTATCTTGTCTTCTACTTGCCTCTGCCACAGTTGCAGTAGATTGGATTGCATATGCTCGAATTGTTCCTTGAAAGGCTGTTGCCTTAACTAGATAATCACTCATGATGTATCAAACTCCCTTATCTTTAATTTCATTCTTATGTTTAATTGTTTTGGGAAACTATGCCCCTTAACGACTCTCCATATTTTTCTTATAAATATAATACAACCCTTTTAATGTTAAAGCAGAATCAACTATATCGATGGTACGAGAGTCTTTAGCGATCAATTTCGCCAGGCCACCAGTTGCAATTACTGTTGTAGGCTCTGTTGCTTGGTCTTTTATCCTCCGTACGACTTCATCCACTTGTCCAACATACCCAAAGTACACCCCAGATTGCATAGCCTCAATAGTGGAAGATCCAACTACTGTGCCAGGGTTCTTAATTTCAACCTTTGGTAATTTTGCAGCCTTCGAGTAAAGTGCTTCTAAAGATATGTTAATTCCAGGCGCTATTGCACCGCCTACATATTCCCCTTTTTCATTCACATAACAATACGTCGTCGCGGTACCAAAATCGATGATTATCAACGGAAATCCGTATGCCTCAATTGCTCCTACTGCATTTACAATTCGGTCGGCCCCGATCTCACTTGGATTAGGGTACGTCATTTTCAAGAAAGGATTAACCGCTTCATCCCCAACCACTAATGGCTTTACATGAAAATACTTTTTAGCCATACGATCTAACGCAAACATAATTGGAGGGACAACGGTTGAAATGATGACACCGTCCATATCCGAAAAGGTAAGCCCCTCATGTTCGAACAATGATTTGATAAGCATTCCATATTCATCTTCTGTTTTATGACGATCTGTTTTAATTCGCCACTGATAAATGAGCGCTTCCTCTTTGAATACACCTAATACCGTGTTCGTATTACCTACATCTAATACAAAGATCATGTTTTTTCACCATTCTTTTATTTTTTTCTTATTATACCGATCTTACACTTTACTTAACTTATTTTAAACAGATCAGACAAAAATAACATCTGAAACGCTTATTTCTTTTGCTCTTTTCTAAAAGATCTTTATTTAACAGACTTTATATAAACTGCGTCGCAACTTCCTTACGGTATTTATGGGATGAGTGCTAGAACACCGCTGCGGAAAAACACTCGCTCGTATGATATAGGTAACCTTAATTTAAGGCACCCCATTACTATTGTATAATGGGTGGGGAATCAGATGGAGGTGTCGTCTCCTCGCTTGAAGCTCTGTCTTCGTCGGAAAGTCTGGCACCTCCTTCTTTATAGAATAATTCGTATCAGCTGGATGACACATTTGTTGTCGCATATCGAACGAGCATGGATATCTATAAAGAAACGGAGGATCCCTCTCATCTGATCTAATTATCATACAGGTGGTGTTTTCATGTATTACTTAGGTATTGACATTGGCAAAAAGAAACATGAAGCCGGCGTCATTGATAATCAAGGTAATCCTATTGGGAAAACGGTTCGTTTTTCCAACTCTAAATCCGGCAGTGATAAGTTGTTAGCTTTTATAAACAAGCATCAACTCACGCCTGACAATTGTGCTTGCGGCTTAGAAGCAACTGGACATTATTGGCTTTCTGTTTTCACCTTTATGAAGCAACTGGACTTTAAAATAACGGCATTTAATCCATTACAATCGGATGCTTTGCGTAACTTTTATATCCGTAAGACGAAAACAGATACGCGTGATGCTTTTCTTATCGCTCAAGTCATCCGTATCGATTCTCCTGAGGCAACACCTTTCATTGAAGAAGATTTACTTCGAATCAGGTATTTCGAACGATTACGCTATTCCTTTGTGGATCAAAGTTCTGATCTTAAACGCAAGGTTATATCGCTTCTTGATCAGGTTTTTCCGGAATATGAGGACTTGTTTTCAGAAGTATTTGGCGTATCTTCAACCAAGTTACTTCAGTATTATCCAATGCCTGAAGACATACAAACGATTGATACCGATGACTTAGCTACGTTTTTGAATCAGGCCAGTAATAGTGCCTATGGAAAAAGGAAAGCACATGACAAAGCCATGAAAATTAAACAGTCAGCAGAAGAAACCTTCGGTATTTCTATGGCTACGGATGCGTTCCGAACACAAATCCACCTCCTAATCGAACAGCTCACCTTACTAGACCAACAAATCCAGGCAATTGAAGAGAAACTCAATGAACTTATTAAAGGACAAGAGACTTATTTAACGACTATAAATGGGATTGGAGATGTAACAGCAGCTGTTATCATCGGTGAAATAGGAGACATCGATCGTTTTGAGCGTCCAGAACAATTAGTAGCATTTGCGGGCTTGGATCCAGCAGTAAAGCAATCAGGTAAATTTAACGCTACGGAAGTGCGTATGTCTAAGAGGGGCTCCCCTTATCTGCGACGTGCTCTATGGTTGTCCGCATTTTCCGCAAGTCAAAGTGATCCAGCATTATCGCAATACTATCAAAAGTTAAGAGCTAAAGGGAAAGGACATTTTGTTTCCGTCGGAGCCGTAGCCAGAAAGCTTACACATATTATTTTCGCCGTATTACGAGATAACAAACCTTATGAGCCACATGTCAAATAGACCAATATAAGAACATAATTCTTAAAAAAACGCCTCTTTAAGGAGGTGTAGTTTTGCATGCCCTTTTTTAAGAAGAACCTTTTTAAAAAAATTCGCTTATTCACCTTGACTATCCATAGCTGGTCTTTCCGTGGGGAACGCTTCAGCTTCCTCGCTCGCAAAAAGCGCTCACTGCGGGATCTTCAGACTGTTCCTTTCCCACAGGAGTCTCGTGTTTTTCCTCCG
>NZ_JAOALK010000022.1 GCF_025154055.1 Aquibacillus koreensis | reverse complement strand
ATATCTCATTATAATTATTCCAGTTCCTTTTTCAAAAAGGTAGTAGGTGGCAAAGATTATTTTGTGCAAACCTATGCAGATGATGGTATTCGAGTGAAGGCGGGTAATCAAGTACTCATTGATCGCTGGTCTGGTTCAGCGGGAACATACAATCAAGCATTGCTAACAGGACTAGGATCAGGAGAACATGTAGTACAGACTGATTACTATGAGCATACTGGTAAAGCAGCATTGTACGCAGAAGTCGTACCATTTGGAGATTGGTATGCGTACTATTATCCGAATATGAATTTGGAGGGAACACCTGCTAATGCCAAAGTAGTGAAGGCGCAAGGAGATGGCTCTTTAATTGAAGATCACGGTAATAATGCGCCAATCAGTAATGTACCAAAAGACAAATACTCAGCTAAGTATGTGACAGCCAAAAAACTAAAAGCAGGGGAATATATTGTTCGTGCTGCTGCAGATGATGGTGTTAAAGTCTTTATAGATGGTGAATTAGTATTAGATCGTTGGAGTAATAGTAGTTTTCGTGAGGATGCTGTTAAAGTCCAAATAGGAGATACGAATAAAAATGCACAAAAAGATGTTCACTGGATTGAAGTACATTATTATGATAGTACTAGAAACAGTAAGATAGATGTGTCGATAGAAGAATTTAATTTAAACTCTATAATCAATACATCTGGGTGGTACGCAGAATACTATGATAATAGAAATCTAGAAGGCTCACCTTACGTAGAGGGTGGTCAAAACTCAATTAATGAGATTCCGTCCTTAAACTTTGATTGGGGTTATGGAGCTCCACATCATAGCTTGAAAGAATATAATTTTTCTGCTAGATATATGACAGATAAAGAGCTTGAAGCAGGGGAATATATTATTAGGTCTAATGCTGACGATGGAATAAGAGTTTATATTGATGATGAACTAGTCATAGATCGCTGGTACTCAAGTGGTGACAAGAACAATGTTGCGCATATAAACATCGCTGATCATACAGATCCAAAAGTGCCAGAAGGTAAGCGAAACGTGCACAGAATTAAAGTGGAGTATTTTGAACATACCGGTAAGAGTAAATTAAATCTCTCGGTATTGCCAGTCAAAGAAGAAATACCTAATGATTCTTGGTTAGGCTTGTACTATAATAATAAGAATTTGGATGGATATGCATATGTAGAGGGAGGTAAAAATTCAAATAATAAAATTCGAAACTTGAATTTTAATTGGGAAAAAGGCTCTCCACATAAGAATATTCAATCAGATAACTTTTCTGCAAGTTACCAAAAACAAATCACATTAACATCAAGTCAAAAATATAACTTGTTGGTCAATGCAGATAATGCGGTAAGGGTGTACATAGATGGTCAACTAATCATTGATGCCTGGAATTCGGGTCTTCATTCATTTGATGAAATCATCGAATTAAAAAAAGGTACACACAATATCAAGGTTGAATATTATGAAAACACTATTGACGCTTATCTGAACGTTGATTTTGTTGAGATTATCCAGGGTAAGATCTATCGTACATCAAATTATGATTACGAATTTGATTATATGTTAGATAGACAAAAGCTATACGGTGGTCCACAGACTGATTTAGGTGGTGGAGGTTGGCATGATCCATCAAGGGAACAGCTAGCTTATTATGTAAATCCATCTAACTTTAATGATAAGAATGCTTCTTCGTATTTTCAATTTATGCAACTATCTCGCACAGCTGGCCTAAATACTGCTGAAATAAATAATAATATACTTAAAAATAAAGGTGTGTTATCAAATAAAGCAGAAATTTTTATAAATGCTGGTCAAAAATATGGTATAAACGAAGTGTATCTAATTGCTCACGCATTACACGAAACAGGTAATGGAAAGTCTGATCTTGCTATTGGTGTAGAGTATAATGGAAAGAAAGTTTATAATATGTATGGAATTGGTGCATACGACAAAACCGCTATCGAAAGTGGAGCTAAATATGCATATGACAAGGAATGGTTTACTGTCGATAAGGCAATTGAAGGCGGCGCTAAATGGATATACGATAATTACGTTTCACAAGGTCAAGATACCTTATATGAAATGAAATGGAATCCAAACAATCCAGGAATACACCAATATGCTACAGATATCGGCTGGGCAGAGAAACAAACGGAGCGAATAGAAAAAGTTTATGACTTACTAAAGAACTATGTATTAATTTTTGATGAACCAAAATATAAAAACCAACCTGGAAAAACTGAATTACCGATCAACACTGTAGTAAGTTATCCAAAAGGGACAATTGGAAAAACCAATGTAGATAACTTACGTTTTAGAACAGGACCTTCCACTAGTTATTCGATTATCACTGAACTACCTAAAGGTAAAGAAGTAGAAATACAATCTTTAAATAGTAGCAATAACAATGGATGGTTTAAAGTCAAAATTGAAGGTAAAGAAGGTTGGGTCGCCAAAGAGTATGTAAATGTGTTAAACCTAATAGAAATCACTACGGATGGCTTAAGGGTACGAAGTAATACAGATACAACAACTCTAGATAATGTTATCGGTAATCTTAATACAGGTAATCTTGTATCTGTAGTTACAAAAAATGGACAATTAGAAACCAAAGGTAGCTGGTATCAGATTAACTATGGTAACAAACAGGGTTGGGTACATGGTGATTATGTAAAAGTAATAAAGTAATATTAAAAGCCTTATCTCAAATTGAGATAAGGCTTTTTGCGTGTACCAAGCAAGTTTCAATTGTGATGTATAACCGTCATAATGAATGAAACAAACAACGAAAGATATGATAAGAATAAAAATAAAACTGTGCGTATGTCGAAACAACAGAAAATGTGATATATTAAGTAGTGTTTAAATTATACAATTTATTAATTAAAAGAGGTATTTGAATGAATGTAATTAAAAAAATAATTAAGTATATATTGTTAACGATATATAATTTACTAGTTGCAATTTTTCCAATTGATCGTAAAAAAATACTGTTTGAAAGTAACCTTGGAAAAAACTATACAGGAAACCCTAAAGCGATTTATGAAAGAATGGTGGAAAAAGGGTATGATAAAGACTTTACCTTTATCTGGATATTAGAAGATACATCAATAAATATCCCAGGAAAATGTATAAAAATAAAGCGTCATCGACTAAGATATCTGTTTTATTTGGCGATTGCTAGATATTGGATTTTCGACTGTCGTCAACCAGACTTCATTAAAAAAAGACAAGAGGGCATATATATACAAACATGGCACGGGACCCCTTTAAAGAAGCTAGGACTTGATATGGAAGTGCTAGATATGGGGGGGGAAAGTAATCTAGACCAATACAAGGCTAACTTTTATAGAAACACGAAACGGTGGGACTACTTATTATCTCAAAATAAGTATTCTTCTGAAATATTTAGAAGTGCATTCGGGTTTGAAAAAGAGATGTTGGAATTTGGTTATCCTAGAAATGATATATTAATCAACAATAATAATGAAGAATCTATAGAAAAGTTAAAGAAAAACCTTGGCTTACCTAAAGATAAAAGAATTATTCTTTACGCCCCTACCTGGAGGGATAATTCCTTTTACCAAAAAGGGAAGTATAAATTTAATACAGAACTTAATATTGAATTACTTAAAGAACATTTATCAGAGGATTATGTAATCATTATTAAGGCTCATTACCTAGTTGTAGATAGTCTAGACACATCAAGACATTCAGATTTTGTCTATACTTTCTCACCTGAGCAAGACATTTCAGACTTATATTTAGTTTCAGATATTCTAATAACCGACTATTCTTCGGTAATGTTCGATTACAGTAATTTAAAAAGACCGATTATTTTTTATACTTTTGATATTGAAGCTTATAAGGAATCAATCAGGGGGTTTTATTTTGACTTAGAATTGGAAGCACCAGGATCAATGGTTCAAACAAATACAGAACTAATTAATGCAATTAAGGATGCTAAAAAAAACCAAAATAAATATAAAGAACAGTATGATCGCTTTGTGAAAAAATATAATTATTTAGACGATGGAAAGGCATCAGATCGCGTGATTGAACTAGTTAAGTCATTAGATTCTTGAAAATATTGGTAATAGCTTTAAGTAAAATCCAAAAGCTATAGGAGGATTACCTTTGAAAAGTATGATAAAAAGAACAAAATATATAATAAAGACCTTAATAAAAATGATAAGATTTTTATTAAAGCCTTTATTAGACTACATGAATAATGCAGGATTTAAAAGGCGCGCTGTTTACGCAAAACATATTCGTAATAAACGGATAAATAATAAAGTGATTATGTATGAAGCGTATCATGGGAAAAGCATGACAGGAAATCCATATGCAATATTTAAGAAATTATATAACGATGAAAAATATAGTGATTATAAACATGTTTGGGCGATGGATAGCTTGGAAAATCACGCAATTAGTACTTATGAAAATCATAAAAATATTGAATTTGTGAAGATTCACAGTTTAAAGTATGTAAAGCATCTTAGTAACGCAAAATATTTAGTGAATAATACGTCATTCCCTTATTACTTTCAGAAAAAAGAAGGTCAAGTATATATAAATACTTGGCATGGTACACCATTGAAAAAGATGGGTATTGATATTGAAGATAGAGGAATGTCTGATCATGCTAATATTCAACGAAATATTATGCATACAGATTACTTTGTAAATCCAAATAAATTCACATATGAAAAGTTGTTAAAATCACACGATATAGATGGACTTTATAATGGAGAGGTCTTGGATACGGGTTATCCACGGATAGACTTAACATTGAATACTGACAAAAATGAGATGAAACGCATATTAAACCTCCCAGTTGATAAAAAAATTATATTATATGCACCTACGTGGCGTGGAAATAGTGAGCATAGTAGTACTATATCTAGTGATAAAATATTTGAAGATATACAGAGACTGAGAAATAAATATACAGAAGAATATGAGATAATATTAAAAGTACATTACTTTGTATATAAGAATTTTAAAGAAAAAGGTTTAGAGCATTTATGTGTACCTAATTGGGTCGATACAAATGAACTGCTAGCTACAGTTGATGTTCTAATAACAGATTACTCGAGTATATTCTTTGACTTTTTGCCTACAAAGCGTCCAGTTATTTTTTATATGTATGATAAAGAAGAGTATGAAAGAGATCGAGGCTTTTATTTAAACCTTGATGAACTGCCAGGACTAATTTGTAAATCAATAGAAGAAATTGATGCCGCGATAGAAAAAGCAGACTCAATTGTTAAAGAGAACCAAGATAGATATGATCAGTTCTTAGATGATTTTAACTATAATGATGATGGTAAAGCAACGGAAAGATTGATTGACATAGTGTTTGAACAAAAAGAAAGCAGTAAAAAGCTAAGAACGGTAAATAATAAGAAGAAATTACTTTTATATTGTGGTGGTTTCTATAATAATGGCATTACAATTTCTGCAATTAACCTCACCAAATATATAGATCACGATAAGTATGATGTAACAGTTTTAGATTTTGGAAATAAAAAAGGTGACCAGGCTGTAAATATTTCCAAAATGGCACCTGAAACAAGAGTGATTTATCGCGTAGGGACTTGGAATATGACAAGGTTAGATTACTTTAAACACAATCTAGTCAATCGGAAAGGGTTGTACACTAATTTTGCACAAAAAAATGCACCAAAAGAGATGTATAATGGAGAATTAAAGAGGTTAATAGGACAGGCCGATTATGATATAGTGGTGGACTTTGGTGGGTACAATAAGTTTTGGTCAATTTTATTTGCATTTAGTGACATAAAATGGAAGAGTGTTTTTCTACACAATGATATGATGGAAGAATATAATAAGAAAATTGATGGGAAACATAAGCATAGAAAAAATTTAAACATTATTTTCTCTACTTATAAGTATTTCGATCGAATTGTTTCTGTTGCAAAATCTACAAGAGATGTAAATATGGAAAATTTGAAGAGTTTGGTTCCTAATGCAAAAGAAAAGATGGTTTATGTAAATAATCTGATTGATTATAAACGTGTACTTGAATCAAAAGATAAAACAGAGGTAATTAATTACAAAGGTAATGACTTTATTATTACTAAAGAATACTATGATTCAAGCTTGTTTTCTATGACAGGTGTGAGACAACCTGAGAGTGGAGATATCGTTTTTGCTAATATGGCTAGATTATCACCAGAAAAAGACCAGGAGAAACTAATAAGAGCATTTCATAATTTGTTGCAACAAACTGATAAACCAATTAAGTTATATATTATTGGATCAGGTCCATTAGAAAGTATGTTAAAGAGACTGGTTACGGATTTGGACCTGGAAGATAAAGTAACGTTCACTGGACAAATGGATAATCCGTTTAGTTTAATTAATCGTGCTGACTGTTTTGTATTATCTTCAAATTATGAAGGGCAAGGTTTGGTTATACTTGAATCCTTGATCCTCGACAAATACGTAATTGCGACGGATGTAACTGGGGTCAGAAGCGTATTAGAAGGTGGTTATGGAAAATTAGTTCAAAATGACCAGGACAGTTTGACAGAAGCAATGCTAGAATTTCTAAATGACAAGGTTAAATTCAAGAGGTTTGACTACTTAGACTATAATGAAGAAGCCCTGGAACTTTTCTATAAAGAAGTATGTAACCGATGATTATAAAATGGGAGGACTAATTCTTGAAAACAGTAAAGAAAGCTATTATACCGGCAGCAGGTCTTGGAACGCGTTTTTTACCTGCAACGAAAGCAATGCCAAAAGAAATGTTACCGATTGTAGATAAACCGACAATTCAATACATCGTAGAAGAAGCAATTGCTTCTGGTATTGAAGATATTATTATCGTAACTGGTAAAGGAAAAAGAGCTATTGAGGATCACTTCGATAATTCCTTTGAATTAGAAGATAGCCTTATTAAAAAAGAAAAATTTGATTTATTGGATAAAGTAAGAGAGTCATCAAATGTTGATATACATTATATTCGACAGAAAGAACCAAGAGGACTTGGTCACGCTGTATGGAGTGCAAGAAAGTTTATTGGTAATGAGGCTTTTGCAGTACTTTTGGGTGATGATATTGTAAGATCGCAAGTACCTTGTTTAAAACAATTGATAAATCAATATGATGAAAAACAGTCATCGATTATTGGTGTTCAGACTGTTCCAGATAATGAAACACACCGGTACGGTATTATTAAACCAAATACAAATGAAGGTAGATTGTTTAAAGTTGATCAGTTAGTAGAAAAACCACCAATAGGTGAAGCTCCATCTAACTTGGCTATAATGGGCAGATATGTATTAACACCAGAGATATTTGAACTACTAGGAACACAAGAGAATGGAGCAGGTAACGAGGTACAGTTAACGGATGCCATTGAGAGATTGAATAAATTACAACCAGTTTATGCTTATGATTTTGAGGGTAGAAGATTTGATGTAGGTGAAAAGCTAGGTTTTATTCAGACAACCATTGAGATGGCATTAGAAAGAGGCGATCTCAAAGAGGACCTATACCTTTTCATGGAAAAATTATTAAAAAATAAATCTGTTGTAAAATAATAATATATGTAAAGTGGTAGGTAGATTATTAAAAATTGTAACTTACCACTTTACTACTAATATAACGAGTGTTAGTTAAGAAAGGGACCATGTTATGAAATCTGCAATTTCTGTTATTAATGAACAGGTCAAGCACTTATATTTAGCGCGTAGATTGTCATTGTATGAATTAAAGAGTTCAAATAACAACAATTATTTAGGAATGGCTTGGGAGATTTTTAACCCATTGATTCAAATAGCAATTTATTGGTTTGTTTTTGGTTATGGAATTAGAAGGAGAGAAGATATTGAAGTCTACACGGGAGAGTTTATTCCTTTCTTACCTTGGATGCTTTCTGGTATTATTGTGTGGTTCTTTTTTTATCAATCAACTATTCAAGGGTCAAAATCAATATATTCTAGGTTGCGAATATTGTCTAAGATGAACTTCCCAATGAGCGTTATTCCAAATATTGTTATATTCTCACAATTTTATATTCATCTTATAATGATTGTTATAACGATAATAACCTTACAGTTTTTTGGGTATGCGATTAACATATATTATATACAAATTATTTATTTTATCTTTGCTACATTTGCTTTTACGTATTCCTTAGCTTTAATTACTTCAACATTGTCGACATTAATTCGTGATGTTCATATGTTTTTAAATGCTACATTAAGGATGTTACTTTACTTATCACCAATCCTTTGGTCAATGAAGGATTTAGATTATTGGATTCAGTTTATTATGAGAATTAATCCACTTTACTATATTATTGAAGGATATCGAGCAAGCTTTTTAGGATTAGGTTGGTACTTCGTTGATTCTTGGCAATATACCTTGTATTTTTGGGGATTAACTATTGTGTTTTTCTTAATCGGGTCAAGTATCCATGTCAAATTTAGAAGGCATTTTATAGATTTTCTATAATTGGAAGGATAAATTATGAACAAATCAATTATTGTAAATAATGTTTCAAAAAAATATAAGTTATATCACAAACCATCGGATAGAATAAAAGATATTTTATTACCAAAAAGCTATGGTGAGGATTTCTATGCCCTAAATCATGTCAGCTTTGAAGCAGAAAAGGGAGACGTGGTTGGCTTTATTGGAATTAATGGTTCTGGAAAATCTACCCTATCCAATATAATTGCCGGTATAGTGCCTGAAACGGAAGGTACTATACGTGTAAAAGGACAAGCTGCATTAATTGCTGTTGCTTCAGGCCTAAAAGGGGACCTGACTGGAAGAGATAATATTGAACTAAAGTGTTTAATGTTAGGATTTTCAAAAAAAGAAATAAAAATGATGGAAAATGATATTATAGAATTTGCTGAGTTAGAAAAGTTTATAGATCAACCTGTAAAGTCATATTCTAGTGGTATGAAATCAAGATTAGGTTTCTCCATTTCAATAAACATAAACCCTGATATATTAATAATTGATGAAGCCTTGTCTGTTGGAGATAAAGCATTTGCCGCAAAGTGCTTAGATAAGATGAAGGAATTTAAAGATAAGGGTAAAACGATGATCTTTGTAAGTCACTCAATCGGACAAATGAAGGAATTCTGCGAGAAAATCCTATGGTTAGAGTACGGTTCTGTTAGGGAGTATGGAAATGTAGATGAAGTAATTCCAAAGTACGAAACATTCCTGGAAGACTTCAAGAATATGTCTAAGAAAGAAAAAGCCGAATACAGAGCTGAAGCGATAAAAAGAAATCAGGAACAATTATTAACACCAAGCGGAAAAACTGAACTTTAATATATAAGAGCAGAAAGCAGAAGCTATAATGGCTTCTGTTTTTATGTGCACTTATTAATGCATTCATAGAACTCAATTAGGTAAATATACTATTCGTCGTTTTTAAAAATGAGTAAAAAGACACATGAAATGGATTATAATACTATAAATTCTATTATTTTTTATGGTTTTGGTATATTTAGTTATGTTACTATATTTATTAGTGTAAATAGATGGGGTGCATAGGAGCGATTACAAATGCAAATGATGATTAGCAGAAAGAATAAAAGTGAATTCAAAAAGAACAATAATAATTCATATTCTTACAAACATATATCTGAATGTGGTTCTGACCAAAATAGGTACAAAGACATTATTACTTTCTTTAAATCTGAGACTAACCAATACTTTCTTAATGTACTACAAATTGCTAAACAATCTATTCGTAACAAAGATTTAATAGAGGTATCTGGAGAGGATTATCTGGTTTTGGAGCAAATGGGTTCAAATGGTAATATAGACTTAGTAGGGGCTAAAGTACCTGCCAAAAGTGCTATTAACATTGCGCTAATGGCTTACCTGTTTGGTCCAGAATTAAAAGATGCCATTTATAAAATAATACTAGAAATGAAACGAGATAAAAATTTAAATTTATTTATTATTGGTAAAGGTCCTCTTAAAAATGAAATTGAAGTTTTCGCAAAAGCAAATAAAGTAAATAAGCAGCTATTTATTATAGAAAGATTACACAATCCTTATAAACTAATAAACTATATGGATTTTTTAATTGTTGAACCATCTAGTAGAATGAACACAATTACGTGGAAAGTACTATCCTCATATATTAGCGGTTATATCTATATTCCTGGTATTGAACAATCGGAAATTTCATCGAGTAGAAAAAATATGATATTTAGAAATAGAAATGGTGACTTTGTTACGGAAGTAGAACTCAATAATAAATTTATCGGTTGGCTATCTAAACATAAAGACCATGGAAACAATATAATGAACTATGATTACGCTTGGTTTGGAAAATGGGTTAACTTCCAAGAATTAGCTCTACCTAAGGGAGAGTATTTTCTATCCGTATTAATTAATCAAAACAATATTTATCTAGAAACCCCATTAATTAATTCAATTAATTGTGAGGTACCAGATGCCCATTATATCGATGCTCAAGAGTTTTTATTTGTTCACAATCAACACTTGAACAACCAAATAAGTATAGTTATAAATAATAAAACTGATTAATAGTACAGTGCTAGAGAAAGGAAGGCATAGATTGCAAAAAAAACTTAAAAGATATATCAAAAGAAAGATACCATTTATAAAAAAACCAATTCAGGAATATAACAATAATCAAAGGTTCCAGATAAGATCAAAATATAATCGATTCATTAATAAATACAAAGTTAAAGACAATGTTATTCTTTATGAATCTTACCATGGAGCAAATTTTACTGGTAATCCATTGGCGATTTTTCAAAATGTGTTAAAAGATGAAGCCTTTAGCCATTATAAACATGTCATTGTAAATAATAACAAAGAATTATTAGATGAAACATATAATGAATATAATAATGTAAGTATTGTTTCGGTAGAAGATGACGAGTATCTATTGGCTTTGGCAACTTCTAAATATTTAATTAATAATACATCTTTTCCTTATTATTTTCTGAAAAGGAAAGAACAAGTGTACATCAATACATGGCATGGTACTCCTTTAAAAACACTTGGTCTCGATATTAATAATGCGGGCTTTAGTGATCATATGAACATTCAAAGAAACTTACTACAGACGGACTTTTTATTAAGCCCTAATTCGTTCACCTATAATAAGTTATTAAGCTCTCATGATATTAAGGAAATATTTCCTGGTAAAGTTTTAGATATTGGTTATCCCCGAGTAGACTTAACTTTAAACTCAAATAGAGATGGTGTTTTAAGGGATCTAGCTCTTCCATTAGATAAGAAGATAGTGCTGTATGCACCGACGTGGAGAGGAACGGTTGGTAATGAAAGTGACACTAGTCAACAATTACTAGATGAAGTAGTGAAATTACGTGATCAACTAGGAAATGATTATATTGTACTGTTAAAATCTCATTACTTCGCATATAAATTTTTCGAAGATAATGGTTTGGAACATATGTGTATTCCAAATCACTATGATACAAACACGCTGTTGGCCGCTGTTGACCTTCTTATAACAGATTACTCATCCATATTTTTTGAATTTATCCCAACCGGAAGGCCAATTGTATTTTATGGTGAAGACATTGAGCTCTATAAAGAAGAGCGCGGTTTTTACCTTGAAATAGATTCTCTTCCTGGACCTTTATGTACGGATATAGATGAAGTAGCAAACTGTATTATAAATGAGCATTATAATTATTATCAAGAAAACTACCAGAAATATAATAGTCTTTTTAATTATAACGATGATGGTAAAGCCGGTTTAAGATTTAAGGACATTGTGTTCCATAATAAAGAATCAGACTTAATTAAAACAACGAATTCGGGTAAAGAAATTATTATGATGTATTGTGGAGCTTTTTATAATAATGGGATTACTATGTCAGCCCTTAGCTTGTTAGATAACATCGATTATGATAAGTATGAAGTGATTGTAGTTGAAAGCCCAAATGGTACTGAAGAAAAATGGAACAATATGAGAAAAGTTAATGAAAATGTACATTTTTTATTTAGGCCAGGAGTCTTGGGTAGAACAATCATGGAAAGTTATAGACATCAATGGACGTTAAATAGAGGGATTTCAGGATCGGTTATGAAATTAATAGTACCTAAAAAAATGTATAAGAAAGAAATGAAACGAATCACTGGTAACCTTAATATTAATTTTGCAATTAATTTTGGTGGATATAATGATTTTTGGTCATTACTTTTTGCATTTTCTGGTATTAAGAAAAAAACTATTTATCTTCATAACGATATGATGGAAGAATTCAATAAAAAGATTAATGGCAAGAATAAGCATAAACAAGCTCTGAAAGTTGTATTCTCCACTTATAAATACTATGAAAAAATAATATCTGTTGCGGAGTCTACACACCATACAAACTTTGAAAACTTAAAACACTTGGTCCCATATGCTGAAGATAAAATGACTTACATTAATAACTCCGTTAACTATAAGAAAGTATTAGACCTAAAAGACCAGGATAATATAGTAACATATGATAAAAAAGATTATATGATCTTAGAAAACAAAAAGCAAAATAATTTTGTTTCTATTAAAGGTTCGCTTACTCCCAACCCTCATTATACAAATTTTGTGTCTATTGGAAGGCTCTCTCCTGAAAAGGACCACGAAAAATTAATTAATGCTTTTTACAAGGCTTTAAACAATGATGATCACATGAAACTGTATATTGTAGGTGAAGGTCCTCTTAAGGGTTATCTTGAGGATTTGATTAGTAAACTAAATTTAACGGATAAAGTTATACTAGTAGGACAAGTTGAAAATCCTTTTGCTTTGATAAAACAGTGTGATTGTTTTATACTTTCATCAAATTATGAAGGACAAGGCTTAGTGTTATTGGAAACTATGATTATAAATAAACCAATCATTGCGACTGATGTTACCGGTGTAAGAAGTGTGTTAGAAGGCGGTTATGGTAAACTTATTGAAAATAACGTCCATGATTTGGCAGATAGTTTAAAAGAATTTGCATTAAACAAAAGAAATGGCGTGCAAGTTAATTATAAAAAGTTTGATTATGTACAATATAATAAGGATGCAAGAGATAGATTTAATCAAATTGTATTATAGACTTAGTAGGAGTGTATTCCTCTTGTATAAAATTTCTGTGATTGTGCCTTTCTATAATGTGGAAAATTACATTAGAGATGCTTTAAGTTCTCTTGAAAATCAAAGTTTAGATCAGATTGAAGTCATTTTAATTAATGATGGTTCGAATGATAATAGTAAAGAGATTGCTTTACAATTTGTTGAGATGAATGAGAATTTTATGCTTCTGGAGTTAGAGAATCGGAGTGGTCCAGGTGCTGCGAGAAATCTTGGGATAGAGAATGCTACTGGGAAGTATATAAGCTTTCTAGATGCTGATGATCTCTTTTACCAAAATACGTGTGAAAATCTCTATTATCTTGCGGAGAAACATCAATGTGATCTTGTAACTGGAAATGTAAAACAATTTAAAGAGGACAAGGAATTTTGGTCAGGCCTTCACAAGAAGGCCTTTATTGAACCAATGGAAAAAACTAGTATATGTGACAGTACCAGCTTGATCTATGATACATCTGTTTGGAACAAAATATACCGAAGAGAATTTCTGTTAATGAATGATATTAAATTTGAGAAAGATATGCTATACGAAGATCTTCCTTTTACTTTAAAATCATACCTTTTGGCGGACACAACAATGGTAACATTAGACTTTGTATATAAATGGAGAATTAGAAGTGACGCAGATAATTTGTCTATAACTCAAAGTAAATTGGACATAAAAAATCTTCGTGATAGAGTCAGAGCGCTTAATCTTTGTAAAGGATGGATTAAGCAACATGCTAAAGGAATTAAGTTGTCTAATGCCTTTAACAAAAAAGTATTAGAGCATGATTTTGCAATGTACATAAACCTAATTCCTGAAATGGATACTAGGTATATCGACTACTTAATTAAGGAAGTAAAACAATTTTGCAATGCGTTAGATGATTATTTCTATTACCAATTACCGGTTAACAAGCGAATCAAATATTATTATATTCTGAATAAAGATATAGCAGACTTAAAAGGTCTGATTATGTCTGAAAAAAACGCTCCACCAACTAATAAACCTTTTTTGATAGATGGAAACTATTACACGGATTATTATGGATATAATGATGATAATCAAGAACTATATAATGTAACTAATGAGTTGAAATTGAGATTGAAATTAGAGTCTTTTGATTTATTAGAGGAAAGTATAAATATAAAAGGTAATGTACATATAAACAAAGTCGATGCTACTCAAAAGGAAAGTATAGGGATATGGGTTGATGTTGTAGCCTTAGATGAAACTCCCATACTTAATATTAAACCAAAATTGCAATTCCGTGATGGTTGGTCAGGCTTTTCACTTCATATTGATTATGAAGAATTTAAAAAAAATTCCATTACGGATACAAAATATTATTTAAAACTTCGATATAGAAACAAGTCATTAGTTCGAGAGGGTCTTGTTAAAATGGATCGTGTATTTGATAATACATATGAAAGGATTAAATATACAAATAATCAAAAGATAATTGTTTCCTTTAATCCAATAGGTATATTAATGATTTATAAAAAGTGAGGTTAACAACATATATAACCCTTTTTATAGAGGTTAGGTGATTTGTGTTAAAATAAAATTAAATATTATATTTTGAAACTGAAAAGTAAGGAGCGTCTTATTGATGTCAAGAAATCACATTGCAGTTATTGGTGCAGGTAGTTGGGGAACGGCTTTATCTATGGTATTAGCTGATAATAATCATAACGTAATGCTATATAGTAAGGAAAAGAAACATGTAGAAGAGATAAATGAACAAAGAACGAATAAAGACTTTTTGCCAGGGATTACAATTCCAGAAAAAATAGTCGCAACGAATAATGTAGAAGAAGCGTTAAATGGGACTGACATTGTTTTATTAGTAGTGCCGACAAAGGCAATTCGTTCTGTATGTCAACAAATTAAAAATATAATTAGTAAGCCTATTACGATCATTCACGCAAGTAAAGGTATTGAACCAGGATCGTTTAAGCGTATATCTGAAATGATCGTAGAAGAAGTGCCGCAAAATCTATTGGGGGATGTTGTGGTATTGTCTGGTCCAAGCCATGCTGAAGAAGTATCTCTACAACAACCAACAACTGTTACATCTGCCTCATCAAACATGGATGCGGCGGCAATGGTTCAACGCTTATTTATGAATAATTACTTCAGAGTGTACACCAATCCTGATGTAATAGGTGTGGAGCTAGGTGGTGCAATTAAGAATATTATTGCGCTTGGTGCAGGAGTTTCTCATGGGTTAGGTTATGGAGACAATGCAAAAGCAGCCTTAATTACAAGGGGATTAGCTGAAATTAAGCGACTAGGTGCAGCAATGGGTGCAAAGAAGCAAACGTTCTCTGGTTTAACAGGTGTAGGTGATTTAATCGTTACCTGTACAAGTGTACATAGTCGAAATTTCCGGGCAGGTAAGTTAATAGGGCAGGGTCGTAACTTTGAAGAGGTTGAGAATGAGCTAGGAATGGTAGTAGAAGGTATTCGTACAACAGAGGCAGCATACCATTTGGCGAAAAGTCTACATGTTGAAATGCCGATTACAGATGCTATATATAATGTATTATTTAACGGCAAAGATCCAAAGGAAGCAGTAGATGACTTAATGATAAGAGTCGGGAAAGATGAGGCAAATAGTTAAATGGTAATTCATCGATGAGTTTGAAAGAAATCGTCTCGTGCGGTATTTTTTCACCTTTAACCCTAAATACATATTGTCATAAATGTGCGACTAACAAGAATAAAATGAACCCTCGGCGGCAGTCGGGGTTTTTCACGTTTAATAAGGGTGTGGAACGGATTAAGGCACCGTGGCACTAAAATGGAAAAGAGAGGGTGAGAGCACAGATAACTCGGAGAAGGGCGCAAATATTGAAGCCTTGGTTGGATACACAGAAAAAAACAAACCCCAAGAAGTAAAAAATATGAACGCACTCCTATCACACAACCCACTAAACACCTCCCATCTCATGTCAAATTAATTATTTGTAAAAACTTCTAATTGTCGAAAATGAGACTTGATGTCATAATAGAGAAGTATTTATTTATCATATTAAGAAGTAATGGTGATAGGAAGGTTGTCTCTAAATGGCTAATGATTTTGTAACCATCATGGATATGAAATTTTTAAATATAAGCAAAAATGATTTGTTTCAAGATATTATATACCCTAGGCTTCATAACAATGAGAAAACATATTTAGTAACAGCTAATCCCGAGATTGTCATGCTAGCAAAAGAAAAACGTGATTTCCGTGACATGGTTAGCAGAGCAGATTATATCGTTCCAGACGGTACAGGAATTGTCATCGCATCTAAAATAATCAAACAACCAATTGAAGAACGCATTCCTGGATTTGAAATCATGACAGAACTTATTGGATATGCCGAAGAGAACCAACTTAGCTGCTACTTCATAGGTGCAGAAGAGCAAGTAAATAGAAGGTTTATCACGAAAATAAAAGAACTTCATCCTAATTTGTTAGTTGCTGGTTCGCATCACGGATTTTTTGACTTGAATGATCGTCATATAGTTGATTCGATTAAAAGAACTGAACCTGATTTAGTGTTTGTTGCCTTAGGGGCACCAAGACAAGATGCTTGGATCACAAAGTACTATGATGAATTAGATAAAGGGTTATTTATGGGTGTAGGTGGTAGCTTTGATGTCATCGCTGGAAACGTGAAACGTGCACCTGAAATATGGATAAGATTCAACTTAGAGTGGTTATACCGATTAATTAAACAGCCGTTTCGTTGGAAAAGAATATTAAAAGTGTTTGAATTTATGATACGGATCGTATTGAAGAAATATTAAAAAAGGATCAAGCCCTCTAAAACTAGCAGGGTTGATCCTTTTTCTTTTATTGAACCTGACTTTGCTGACTATAATTTGTACCAGACGAATCATTTTCGGAGTCATCAGTAGTTGTTGTTGAGGTAATGTCTAAGTGTTCCTTTAAAATTTCTTTCTTTTCGGCTAAATCTTGTTCATCTAGCTGATAGTAATAAGCATCTGTCCAAAGGTCATATCCTTTTAACGTTAATGTTTCAATGTCTAATCCACCAGCAGATCCGTATGATACAAAGCTTTTTATTTCATCAAAATTCATATTTGTTTTCATGTTATTGCCAACAGCTTCCATAAGATCATCAACTTTCAATAGCGTATTGAAAGAGATAGATCGATCAACAATGGCCTTTATAATTTCCTGTTGTCTTTTACCGCGCTCAATATCATTGTCTTGCTTTCTTGTACGAGCAAGGGCTAATGCTTCTTCTCCATTAAGTAGTTGTTCCCCAGGAAGTAGATGAATCGCATTCGCTTCATCCTTAGAGTTCTGCTCATATAACTCGTATGGTACATCAACCTCAATACCATCAAGTGTGTCGATGACATCGATAAAAGCTTCAAAGTTCAGCTTCACGTAGTAATCCACTGGAATATCTAACAACTGTTCAACCGTTTCAATCGATGCTTTTGTCCCTCCTGCAGAGTGTGCATGGTTAATCTTTGTTTCATAGCCAAGCTCAGGGACATACACGTAAGTATCACGAGGGACACTGACCATCTTAACACTTTTCTTTTCTTTATTTAGCGTAGCTAGGATAAGAGCATCGGACAATGAGTTGCTCTCATTATTCATCCGTCTTTTCTCACTTTGATCTACACCGATAATAAGGATAGATACATCATCAGCAGTTGGGTCAACTTCTTTTTCCCTCAACTCTGATTTTGAACCTTCTCTTCCTTCATCCTCATAAGATTTTTCTACCACTTCTTCTGCCTTGTTTAAAACCATCGCTCCGTACACGGTAGCTCCGCCAATTAAAACCAAGAAAGGAATTAAAATATATAACAACTTTCGTCTTTTTTTGACTTTTCTTTTTTTAATTCTCGATTGTCCCTTTTCTTTAGACATAATCTATACCCCTTAATAGAAAAATTTGCAAAATATTAGGTAAACACTAATTTACATTTTACTACGAAAGAGGAAGATCGTAAAATTTTTTTGACAAAAATAATACAATTGTAATATAAGGAAAAAGAAATGGTATATAATTCTATATAAAAAAAACCACTAATAGTGAGTTGATAATAAGCACTGTAAAAAATGACAATTTATTTGTAACCTTCACCATACACTTCCTCTTCCACCTCAGGAAACATCTCATATTCCATTGCTTCCTTCATATAAACTTCATCAAGTTCAGGCAAACCCTTTATAAAATGGATGATGCTCTCTAACATGGATTGTCCACCGCCTTCATCCCGGTTATTTTAACCAGATAATACATATATATGCGGATAAAACAAAAGAGGGACAACGCTGTCCCTCTTATTCCACGTGCACCACACGGGTATTGCCGATCATATCATGAATCCCTTGTTTTTCTTTTGTAAAAGCAACGACCAAATAGGCAAAGATCCCGATAAAAAAGACGCGGTGAAGGAAACGGCCTACTACCTCTCGAAATAACAGATCACTCCAACCTAACGCATGATCGTCTTCTCTAACTACTTTCAATCCAAAAATCATCTTTCCTAACGTCTGACCAAAACCTTTTGTCATAAACAAAAAGTACAAATAGAAAACAATCGAGCCAACAATGCCAGTGACGGTCCAAAAAGCAAGATCAATAGGAGCGCCGTCGTTAATAAATCGAAACGGAATAAGTAGGATACCGTTTATGCTTGCGACAATAAGTAAGTCAGCGATATATGCCCAAAACCGCATCCAAAATCCTGCGTATCGCTTTTCTTTAATCGGTGCGGAAGTCTCTTCTATAAGCTCTTCACTCACAATCGGCACCTCCTATCTCGAATACAGATACATTGCACGTGGTGCGTTACTATCGCGCAATAAATCTTTGATTTCGATTAAATTAGTTTCCGTTCCAATCATACTTTTCATCGTAGTACCTAGGAATTGGTCTAATCCGATTCCTTGCTCGTATTCAAATACTTGCGCATTGCCTAGTTCCTGTTCTTCTTTCATCATCGCTATCGTATCTTCCAACGAACCGATGCCATCAACAAGTCCTTCTTCCTGCGCTTGCGTTCCGGTATAAACACGGCCATCGCCAAGTTCACGGACGCGATCTTCACTCATCCCACGGCCATCCACGATTACTTGAACAAAATCTTCATACATGTCATCAATCATAGCCTGCAAGATGTTTCGTTCTTCTTCTGTCATTTCACGAGACATCGACATGATATCCTTGTATTCACCACTTTTAATCGTGTTAAAATCAATCCCATGCTCATCAGCGAATTCGGCAAAATTAAAGCTCTCCATAATCACACCGATCGACCCGGTAAGCGTTGCTTTATGCGCAACAATCTTATCCGCAGGTGCGGCGATATAATACCCACCGGATGCTGCTGTATTGCCCATTGATACATAGACAGGTTTCTCAGCCTCATTCTGAATCTCTACGATTTTTTCATGGATCTCCGCACTTTCAACCACCCCGCCACCAGGTGTATTAACACGTATGATAATGCCTTTTACCGAACGATCTTCTTTCGCCTCTTCTAACATGTCCAAAAACTTTTGATGATTATATGTACCAGTATTCAGTAATGCATTTGGTGTCGTATCTTCAATCACACCATTCAAATGCAGCACGGCGATCTGACTTGTAGGCGCCCCCGATTCAACCACCTTCTGACTAAACATTTGTTCATTTTCCAAATTAAACATCGATTCAAAGTCTGCGGTTGCTAAACTGGTTAGAAACTGCATACCCATCGAAATAAAAAATAACCCAATTGCAATACCTAACGCAATCCAACGTTTTACATTCATGTTAATCCTCCAATTCCTACACTATAGTCACTATTTCAAATGATATAGTATTTTCCATCAAATTTCGAGTAATTGCTTGCTTTAACATCCAGTTAAAATCACATGCACAGAAGAAAGGCTCACTGCCAAAAAAATAGTGAGCCTGTGAACTGCCCAATCAAAACCATCCCTTACGCTTAAAGTAAATCACCATCAACACAGTGATCACAACCATCAAAATCAACACAGCAAAATATCCATACTGCCAAGACAACTCCGGCATATTTTCAAAATTCATCCCATAAATCCCCACAATAAACGTAAGTGGTACAAAAATCGAAGTAATGATCGTCAATAACTTCATCACCTGATTCGTTTGGTGGGAGTTCAGCGATAAATAATTATCGCGAATATCATTGGCGATCTCCCTGTTTGATGCAACCATTTCCGACAACTTTAATAAATGGTCATAAATATCGGTGAAATACTCGCGCCGATCTCGAATCCCTTTTAAACGATGCGAGTTAAGCATCCGGTAGAATAAATCACGGACAGGATTGATCGTATGTCTGAGCTTCAACAACTCATGACGAATATCAAACAAATTATCTAGCAAAATTTCCATAGCTTCTTGGTCATCGTTATTTTCTATGGAATTCAACTCATCTTCAATCTCATAAATAATCGGGAAATAATTATCGACGATTTTATCTAATACTTCATAAAAAATTCGGTAATGATCCCATTTCGAAACATCCTGGACACCAGACAACCTTCGCCATGCCTGATTTATTTCACTGGATTCATAATTATGATAGGATACAATGAAATTTTCACCGAGGAAAAAGTCATGCTCCTGCTTCGACAAGTCCTTCGGGTTAATGGCATGTGTCGTAAAAAAGTTAAAGTCATCATAATAATCCAGCTTCGGTCGCTGCAATTCATGGATACAGTCTTCAATCGCTAGTGGGTGGAAATGTAATTTTTCATCGAGTTGTTTGATCTCATCATCAGTTGGTTGATCGAAGTCAATCCAATACCAATCATAATCATGCTGCTTCAATTCATCGATGGTGGAGGGGGTGTGTAGTTGATTGTTGGTGATCGCGATTATTTGTATCATATCAATGCTCCTTTATAAGCAGTGTAATCAAATGGAGCGTTGGATACAAGTAATGAGGGGTATAGGCAAAAAAAAAGACGACTACTATTGCCGCCCACCAACAAGGATATCTCTCTTTTTATTTTGAATGTAATCATCATAAGATTGCATGTATTGAAAGTAGGCTAAATCTGCAGTGATAATACTTACACCGTATGTAAATTCTCCATCATGTTCACTTTTCCAAACAATCTCTCCAAATATTTGGTTTGTGGGGGCAAACAATTTAAGCTTTAGAACTAATTGTTGACCTTCGTAAAAATGCAAACCTGATGAAAAACACAAACCAGTTACACTAAGGTCATGTAGTTTAACTTCCACTTCACTTTCCACAAACCCCTGTTCATTCATTATGACCAGACCCGCTTTTGTTAATGGAGGGTCGGAGAATTGTACTCTTTCATGATTCCGTTTCAATCTTTACCACTCCTTTACCGTAACTAATTTTTAACAACTAATACTAAACTACACAGATTTGAAATTGTTGTCAATATAGTCTGATATCAGGGGATTAAACGAATATTTGGCATTAAATCGCGAAAAAAGTAGAAGAAATGGAGGAATATAAAATTATAAAAGAGAAGGGGTGATATATCGACAAGATCCTAACTATTTTGATAAGACAATGTGACAAATCCCTGTCTAAAAATATTTTTTATAATAAAAAAACCTGTTCTAGGAAATATAAAGAAGTAGTAATGAAGTGGATTGGAGAGAAGGACGTTGAGCACTGAACAACAGGAAGCCCTCAGTGAGCTTAGAAAGCTCCAGGAACAGGTAGTTAACGGTTGGATTGATTATTGGAACGAGTTTGTTTTTCTAGAATCTTGGCAATTCTGGGTCAATATGGCACTATTCTTGCTTCCACTTATCTTTCTATTCTTTTTTCTAGACCGAAAAAAAGCATTTCTAATCGGCTTCTTTGGATTCAATATCCATATTTGGTTGACGTATATTCATATTATTGGCGGACGGTTTGGTTATTGGGACTATCCGTATCTGATGTTCCCGTTCATCCCATCAGCAGTAGAGCTAAATGCGTCTCTCATCCCAGTTGCCTATATGCTCATTTACCAATGGACACAAAATCATAATCGCAATTACTACTTATATGCAACATTACTAGCTGCGGTGATCGCTTTCTTATTCATGCCACTATTGATTCAAATCCATATATTTGCCATCTACAACGGGGTGAATTATCTCCATCTATTTGTCGTACAGGTTGTCGTCGTGCTCATTTCGAAATGGAATACAAATCTCTATCATTACTTTAAAACCAAGGTAATTAAAATATATTAAAAAGGATTGCCCATGTGGAGGCAATCCTTTTTTATAGGGTCTCGCTCCCCTGTTTGAGGCAAAAAAATAAGGTTGACCCCAAGCTAGTGGGGCCAAACCCATTAAAGGAAGGTACTTAGATTTTCGGCTCGAATGTTTGGCAGTCCGTTTCCTCTTGCTTCGAGGCCTTTTTGCCGTGGTGACTGACAACATAAATGGCATCCGCTTTACACTTATTGCCACTTGCCCAGTATTTACAGTTGCTCACTTCACACAATACGTCTTGAGCCATCCTGCACACCTCCTATAGCTATAGATTTCCATGTTAACGAAAGAATCATGCTTGGAAGTTGTAGGTAAATTTTTTATAAAAAACACTTTACCTTCACGCTACGTAAAGGTGTATAGTTGCCTTGTCAGGAGGTTATGATGGAATACACGATAAATAAGCTTGCGAAGTTAGCGGGTGTAAGCACAAGGACGTTCCGCTATTATGATGAAATTGACCTTTTAAAACCGGCTAGAATCAATTCCTCTGGTTACCGCATTTATGGCGAAAAACAAGTAGATGATCTTCAACAGATTCTTTTTTACAGGGAACTTGGATTGAATCTAGATGCGGTTAAAGAGGCTATGACTTCCCCAACTTATGACTTGTATAAATCATTGGAAGGTCACCGCGAAAAACTTTTAGCAAAGAGAGAGCATCTCGACCAACTTATCACAAACGTAGAAAAGACAATCGCGAAATCGGAAGGGAGAATAACGATGACAGATCAGGAGAAATTTGAAGGCTTTAAGCAGAAAATGATTGATGAGAATGAAGAGCGTTACGGTTTTGAGATACGAGAAAAATATGGGGATGAACAAGTAGATAAATCCAACCGTAAGTTAAAAGGCATGACGAAAGAGGACCATGATAGAGTTGAAGCGTTATCTCAGGAAATTTTGACAAAATTAAGGGAAGCTGTCGATACGGGTGAACCAGCAGGACCATTAGCCCAGGAGGTTGCAGATTTGCACCGTCAGTGGATCTCCTTCTATTGGGATAGCTATTCAAAAGAGGCACATGCAGGGCTTGCTCAAATGTACGTCGACGACCCAAGATTCACAGCTTACTATGACAAAAACAAACCTGGTGCTGCAGTGTTTTTAAGAGATGCTGTATTGGTGTACACAGGTATGAAAAAATAATAGTATTTAAAAAATAGCCAATCGATTATAATTATCTCAGCTTTACATTTTTATGATGAGATGAGGAAGAATATGAAAAAGGTATTGTATTCATTGTTAGGTATTATTCCCTTGTTAATTGGTGGCTATTTCTTGTTTCAAACCTTGAACGGAAATTCGGATGCAATGGTAACCTATCTAGAAGAAACGTATGAATTCGGCACGAGCTACAATACGTTGATCGGTGAAGAGGTGACCATCGCTGAGACAGGTACAGATGAAGAACTCACTACATTTACACAAGATCGCTTAATTCCCGAACTAGAGAAAATCGCTTCAGAATCAAAAGCGTATGGCGACGGGATTAAGAAAGAGGAACTTAAAGCATTGCACGATCTAGATGTACAATCGCTTGAAAAATATATTGCAGCACAATACGCATGGCTAGAAGGCAACCAAGAAGAAGCCGATGCACTATTTACAGAGTCAGAACAGCTTACCGCGCAGTTTGAAGAGGATATAGATGACTTAGCAAAGACGTGGGCTGTGGAGATTGAGTGGGAAGAGTAGTAAGGAGCGGGGGTCAGCGCTGTGCTGACTCCCTTATTAATTGGAGTTTGGGCAACTATGGACAAGAACGAGACTGAAGAGCCGGTTGAAGTCAGAGAAGGGCCCGATCACTGACAAGCAAGAGAAAGAAGAGCGAGTTGAAGTCAGAGGAGCGCTTGCTCACTGACAAGCAAGAGAAAGAAGAGCGAGTTGAAGTCAGAGGAGCGCTTGCTCACTGACAAGAACGAGACTGAAGAGCCGGTTGAAGTCAG
>NZ_JAOALK010000021.1 GCF_025154055.1 Aquibacillus koreensis | reverse complement strand
TGAACTGACCTAGTAATATGAGACAAGAAAAAGCACCTATGCTGCCTTTGCCCTGAATTGAACAGGGGAAAGGCAGTTTAATTTTGAAAACGGTCGTATATAGTTGTAATAATACATGTAAGATTCGACTTTTTCTAGTACAATAGAGTTTGTAAGACGCGCCTTTTGGTGTGTGTAGAATTCTTCCGACTTTATGGTGGAGTGGAAGGATTCAATGACGGCATTATCAAAGCAATTGCCTTTGCGGGACATGCTTGTGATAATGCCTTTTTCTTCAGCTAACTCTTGAAAAGCATACGAAGTGTATTGCGATCCCTGGTCACTGTGAAGTATCAGTCCTTTCGTTTCTCGCCCATTACAAGCTGCTTTCAATGTTTCTAGCACTAGATCTACTTCTTGGTTATGACTAACTCGATAAGCAACAATTTCATTATTGTACAAATCCATGATGGATGATAAATACATCGTTGACTCTCCAAAATTCAAGTATGTTATATCTGTAACCCACTTTTGGTTAGGTCTATCTGCTTTAAAATTCTGTTCCAACAAATTTGGAACGATACATTTACTTTCACCAGCAATTTTTGATTTTCTTTTAGGTTTGACTCGACATTGGATGTTGTATTTTTGCATGATTCTTTGCACAGTTAACCTATTTACAGAAATATGATGATCCTCTTTTAATATTTTTTTAACCATTCTATGTCCAACTCTGTATTTTAGGGTTTTACAAATATCGATTATTTGTTGTTCTAGCTCAGTCGGTTCCCATGACTTTTGAAGCCAACGATAGTAAGTAGATCTAGGGACTCCAATACAATCACATATCATCGATACCGCATAAACTTCCTTTAATGACTCCACTAGCTCTATTACTACTTCTGGTACCAACTCCCTTCGATTTCCTGGTACTTTTTTAAGATTTCATTTTTAATTTTTAGATGCTTAACTTGCCGTTTTAATTGGTCTATTTCACTTAGCTCCTCAGGACCTTTCCCAAAGGAATATTGTTTACCAATGGGTTGCGACAGTCGGTGTTCCTCCCCATCACGAAACCATTTCATCCATCTTTTGATTTGACTAACGTTACGTATACCGCACTTCTCCATAATCTGTTTATTGGTATATTTTTTAGACAACTTCATTTCAATGACTTTCCTTTTAACCTCTTCAGAATAAACATTTTTATTTTCTCCCATGAGAAAAGCACCTCCAGTAGTCGTTTAATTTATATACGACTCAGGGGGTGCTTTTTCCTCTGTCTCATTTAGTTAGGTCACTCCACTCTTTTTTAGAAGGGTCCTTTTTATTGATTACAAGATTAGTCGGCATTTTTCTCCATTACTTTATCGATTAAGCCATAATCTTTTGCTTTTGCAGCAGACATGAAATTATCACGCTCTGTATCTCTTTCGATTACTTCAAGTGGTTGACCTGTGCGCTCAGAAAGAATTTTGTTCAGTTTACCACGCATTTCAATAATACGGTTAGCGTGAATTTGGATATCCGTTGCTTGACCTTGTGTTCCGCCAAGTGGTTGGTGTATCATAACTTCACTGTTTGGAAGTGCATAACGTTTGCCTGGCTCACCAGCAGCTAATAAGAATGCACCCATAGATGCAGCCATACCGATACAAATTGTAGATACTTTTGGTTTAATGAATTGCATCGTATCATATATTGCCATACCAGCTGTGATCGATCCACCTGGTGAGTTAATGTATAAAGAAATATCTTTTTCCGGATCTTCTGCAGCTAAAAATAGTAACTGTGATACAATACTATTTGCTACGTTATCATCAATTCCACTACCTAGCATAATAATGCGGTCTTTTAACAGTCTAGAGTAAATATCGTATGCACGTTCTCCGCGGTTTGTTTGTTCAATAACTGTAGGTATTAAATTCATTGGAAATTCTCCTCCTTTATGTAAGTCCACTCATCTATATAGATGATTAACTATCCTTATCATAACTAATTGGTCAATTAAGGTCAAACGAAACACATTAACTTATGTAATAGTTTTTAGCCACGCTGTAACAAATCTATAGGACCAATGTAAATCTAATTTTCATCCTTCCCTATTTTCTATGAAATAAACATTGAAATAAGAACGTTTCTTTTGTTTTTGGGTAGTTTTTTGCGATAGGACAGCAAGGATTCCATTGAATTGATCTATGATTTGAGATATAATGATTTTTGTGGCAATTTTATTTCCAAAAATTATGCGCCCGTAGCTCAGGGGATAGAGCAATGGTTTCCGGTACCATGAGTCGGGGGTTCAAATCCCTCCGGGCGCGCTTAACTAAAGACAAAGAGCCTTTTTCGAGGTCTTTGTCTTTTTTGTATAATTAATATTATAGTGAATGGTTCTTAGGTCTATGCTTACATATTATAGGTAACCTAGGTAATGGCTAATGCTAATACAAAGATCATCATTATGTGGAGGTTAATTAGAATGACTAGTGGAAACAACACAGACCGAGCCAAGCTAATGAAAGAAGCTGAAAACTTTCTAACCAATTGTTATGATGAGCTTGGATATAGCATGACTGAATTAAATAGTAGAGTAAACCAAGTGAATGAAGAAATATCATCAAACGGTTTCTATGCACATACAACAGAAGAATTAAAGCACGGTGCAAAAATGGCGTGGAGAAATTCAAATAAATGTATTGGTCGATTGTTTTGGGATCGATTGCACGTTATAGATGCCAGAGGAACAAAAGAAGAGAATGCCATTTTTGAGCAACTATTTAACCATATCTCCTTTGCCACAAATGGTGGTAAGATTATCCCGACCATCACCATCTTTGATCCAGTAATTCCTGGTGAAGACCCTATTCGGATATGGAATCATCAGTTGCTTCGATATGCAGGATATGAAACAGAACAAGGCGTCATTGGAGATCCAGATTCTATCACATTCACAAAAGTTTGTCTGGAACTTGGATGGGAAGGAAATGGTACAGCCTTTGATTTATTACCATTAGTCATTCAGGTGGGGAATAAACAACCAATGTGGAAAGAAATACCTGAAGAAATAATTATGGAAGTACCAATTGAACATCCAACCGAGCCTATTTTTGGTGATATGGAAGTGAAATGGTATGGAGTGCCGATCATTTCAGATATGCGGTTAGAAATTGGTGGGATCCAATATTGTGCTGCTCCATTTAACGGATGGTATATGGGAACGGAGGTTGGCGCTCGTAACTTCGCCGATGAAAATCGTTATAATTTATTGCCTCTCGTTGCCAATAATTTAAACTTAGATGTGCAAACGAACCGTTCATTGTGGAAAGATCGAGCATTAGTAGAATTAAACCTGGCAGTCTTATATTCCTACCAACAGCATGGGGTTACTATTGTAGATCATCACACGGCAGCTCAACAATTCCTTGCTTTTGAAAACAAAGAGATTCAATCTGGGCGAGATGTCACTGGCATGTGGTCGTGGCTCATTCCACCAGTTTCACCTGCGACAACACATGTGTTTCATAAAAGGTATGAAAATAAAGTTATCACGCCTAATTACTATTATCAGGAGAAGCCGTTTATCTAACATGGTTAATAAGTTTAAGTGAAGTTTTATCTAAAAGAAGTTTAGTTATGACGGATTTTATATAAACTCTGTCTTAACTATCTGACCCGCTACTCAAGTGAAATTGGCTCCCTTTCCGCGGGCACGGCCTCAGCTAACTCAGGAGCAAAGAGCGCTCCTGAGTGGATCTTCGGCTCGCGCTGTTCCCGCAGGAGT
>NZ_JAOALK010000020.1 GCF_025154055.1 Aquibacillus koreensis | reverse complement strand
TGAACTGACCTAGTAATATGAGACAAGAAAAAGCACCTATGCTGCCTTTGCCCTGAATTGAACAGGGGAAAGGCAGTTTAATTTTGAAAACGGTCGTATATAGTTGTAATAATACATGTAAGATTCGACTTTTTCTAGTACAATAGAGTTTGTAAGACGCGCCTTTTGGTGTGTGTAGAATTCTTCCGACTTTATGGTGGAGTGGAAGGATTCAATGACGGCATTATCAAAGCAATTGCCTTTGCGGGACATGCTTGTGATAATGCCTTTTTCTTCAGCTAACTCTTGAAAAGCATACGAAGTGTATTGCGATCCCTGGTCACTGTGAAGTATCAGTCCTTTCGTTTCTCGCCCATTACAAGCTGCTTTCAATGTTTCTAGCACTAGATCTACTTCTTGGTTATGACTAACTCGATAAGCAACAATTTCATTATTGTACAAATCCATGATGGATGATAAATACATCGTTGACTCTCCAAAATTCAAGTATGTTATATCTGTAACCCACTTTTGGTTAGGTCTATCTGCTTTAAAATTCTGTTCCAACAAATTTGGAACGATACATTTACTTTCACCAGCAATTTTTGATTTTCTTTTAGGTTTGACTCGACATTGGATGTTGTATTTTTGCATGATTCTTTGCACAGTTAACCTATTTACAGAAATATGATGATCCTCTTTTAATATTTTTTTAACCATTCTATGTCCAACTCTGTATTTTAGGGTTTTACAAATATCGATTATTTGTTGTTCTAGCTCAGTCGGTTCCCATGACTTTTGAAGCCAACGATAGTAAGTAGATCTAGGGACTCCAATACAATCACATATCATCGATACCGCATAAACTTCCTTTAATGACTCCACTAGCTCTATTACTACTTCTGGTACCAACTCCCTTCGATTTCCTGGTACTTTTTTAAGATTTCATTTTTAATTTTTAGATGCTTAACTTGCCGTTTTAATTGGTCTATTTCACTTAGCTCCTCAGGACCTTTCCCAAAGGAATATTGTTTACCAATGGGTTGCGACAGTCGGTGTTCCTCCCCATCACGAAACCATTTCATCCATCTTTTGATTTGACTAACGTTACGTATACCGCACTTCTCCATAATCTGTTTATTGGTATATTTTTTAGACAACTTCATTTCAATGACTTTCCTTTTAACCTCTTCAGAATAAACATTTTTATTTTCTCCCATGAGAAAAGCACCTCCAGTAGTCGTTTAATTTATATACGACTCAGGGGGTGCTTTTTCCTCTGTCTCATTTAGTTAGGTCACTCCAATGAAAGGGGCTCTTTCTTACAATATTAGATTTGCCATGATCCATATTAGAATAAAACTAATCACAATCGTTAGGTTTGAGGTCGTTCCTACAAATTTTTTATCATAGCCAAACTCCACTGAATATGGTAAAACCGACATAGAAGTTGGAAGAATAAAGCCGATTAATAAAGTGAATTTAAACATGTTATCAAATGGTAATACTGCAAATAAGAATAATCCCAGTGCTAACCCGACGACATACCTTAGTGTTAAATATTTCAGTGTTAGTGTCATGTATTTTTTATCAAAAGAAAAGTTAAGATAGATCCCTAACAATAAAAGTGACATAGGCATATTAGCAGCTGATATGATACTTGCAACATCTAGAACTGCAATTGGTAAATGTAAACCGATCATGCTGATCGCACACACAATGATATAGGTCATTAAAGGAATGGACCTTGTTAACTTTCCTACAACATTTTTGATATCGAATGTAACGTTATCACCGGCATAATAAGTTCCTATAAGATAGCTTAATCCAAAAACAATGAATGCGTTTCCTACATCGAACATACCGAAATATTTTAAACCTTCTTGGCCCCATATCCCTTCCACTAATGGATAAGCAAATAGACCAATATTAAAACCTGGCACCATCATAGCCAGCATGCCTTTGGTTGTACGGTCCTCATTTTTAAAGAAAACTATTCCTAAGAATCCTAATAACAATCCATATAAAATAGCAATAACTATAAGTAAAATCAAAGAATAATCAATCGTTATCCCGTTAAATGTAACGATAATCAGCGCTGGCAAAGTAAGGTTAAAAATAATCCTTGCTAGCCCTTCCCCATCTTTTTCTTTAATAATATTGGATTGTTTTAGTATGAATCCTAATGCGATAATAATAACTGAATATAAAAATTGCTGATTGAAACTATCCAAAGATGACTCCCCTTACTTACACATGATGCAATCTACTATTGTAAAACTTCAACCTATGGGCTTACTGTATTCCCCACTTAAATATAAAAAGTGCCTACCACACAAAAAAACAATAACTCCAATATATCATAATATAGATGACTATAACATTTTTTCTTTTTGCAAGTGCATCTTATGTGATAGCAAACTTTTAAAGCCAGTAAGGCCACAAACTGAAAAGAAATTGTTGACGTTGACATAACATCATGTTGCAACTTTAAGTTAGAACGAAAAGAGAGGAAGATTTAATGGTGGTAGATAAACTATATCCAATAAAGGCATTCGCGAGAAGCACCAACTAAGAAAGATCAAAAAAACTTTGCACAGGAAAAACTTACATTTATTAAATAAGTAACAAAAGTGGATGATTGGGAACCATCGTGGAAAGCTATAATTGGCATTCAAGAAGAATGTCTAGAAACGCTAACTTTTGGGAGGTCAACCGAATGGATATTCGTGAAGGCACAATTCCAACTGCACTTGGTACAGCCGTAACCGCTACAGGTTATGCACTAAAACAAAAACAAGGGTCAAATAAAATGGTGGCAAACACTATTTTCGGCTTTGGTCTAGCCCATGTCGTTTTAGGTGCTATTGACCTTGTCCAACATCGACGTTAGCACGTATAACTTCGGCAATCTTTGATTGCCGAAGTTATTTAATGTTTTTATCCCTACATTCAAAATTCAAACCCGTTCTTCTTCAAATTTATCTAAATTCTTATTTTTTCCAATCGTTACTAAGATGTCATTTAAATCAATTCGTGTATTTAATGAAGGCATGACCGAAACATCATCTTCGTTCTTTTTTATCGCAACAATCTTACAGTGGTATTTATCAAAGGCATCCAATTCACCTAATGTTTTTCCAGCCAATTTATCACTAGCCATAATTTCAACAATACTATAAGATTTAGATATTTCGATGTAATCTGTTACCTTATCATTGCCAATATGATGTGCAATTCTTCTTGCCATATCACGTTCTGGATGAATAATACGGTCCGCACCAATTTTCTCTAGCACTTTTTGGTGATAATGGTTTCGTGCTTTTACCCATACTTGCTTTATTCCCATTTCTTTTAATATTAACGTAATAAGAATGCTAGCTTGAATGTCCTCACCAATACTTACAACAACACAATCGAAATTTCTAATTCCTACTGAATTCAATCCTTCTTCATCTACAGCATCTAATTCTACAGCATGACTAACAATTGACGAAAACTCCCCCACCTTTTCTGGATCCTTGTCAATCGCCACTACTTCTATACCTATGTCGGTTAATTCCATGCAAAGGCTACTACCAAACCTTCCTAACCCAATAACAACAAATTCTTTTTTTTGGTTCAACATCTATTTCCCCTTCTGATCCGTTTAATGGTTAGCTTTACCTTATTTGTTTCATAATATAAATCGTGACATTTTATTTTTGTATCACATCTAAAATGTTTTATCTATCTATTTATGATAAAATTCCTAATATACTTAAGAAATAAGCATAAGGAGAATGAAATGAATAACTTTAAGATACTTTTTTTGGATATTGACGGAACAATCTTAAAAACAGATCATACCATAGAAGATTCTACAAAAGAAGCAATTAAACAAGTAAAAGCAGATGGTATGGAAGTATTTCTTGCAACAGGAAGGCCCATTCATGAGATATATGACATAGCTGAGGAATTAGACATCCACTCTTTCATTGGGTATAACGGAGCCTATGCGATGTACAAAGACGAAGTTGTCTTTAATGAACCTATGCAAAGAGAGCTCATCGAACAATATGTAAAGATAGCCAAAGAGAACGATCATGAAATGGTGCTATATACGAAAGATTCGAATCATTTTACCTCTCTTGATACAAACACCGCTAAAGAATTCATCAATTATTTCGATTTAAGAGAGAATAAACTGCTTCATAAAGATGTTATGGATGAAATATTGGGTATTACCATGATGAATGTGAAAGAGGAAGAACCGTTACTCTATGACATACCCGAAACAGATATCTATTTTTCCCCGGTGAACGTCCTAGGAATCACGGACTGCTACGATGTAATTAGGGAAAACGTTAGTAAAGGGCGCGCAATAAAAGCAGTATTAGAACGGATTAATATCTCTCAGCGTGAGGCTATTGCTTTTGGAGATGGAATGAACGATAAGCAAATGCTTCAGTATGTCGGGGAGAGTTTTGCAATGGGCAATGCCCATCCAGAACTTTTTCAATACGCAAAACATCGTACTACATCTGTCTCAGAGTCTGGCATTTACAACGGACTAAAATCACTAGGACTTGTCAAATAGAGAATAAAACCGTTAAAAAACACAATAAAAAGACTAAAACACAGGGGGTATTTTAGTCTTCTTATTGCTAGTTTTACGTAGCAGACACCTTAAAGTTTGGAGAGCAATGAATCCTCCTTATAAGTATTGTCATACTTATAAGTGGTATGGTTAGAATATAACATGCTTTTTTTCAGACATCGCCTAATTTGTAAGGAATTCTAACACACTTTATTAGTTGATTCTGTAAATACAGCTCCATTAGTGGCTACTTGCTACCAAAATGCCCATATTTATAAAGATTAGACGACCGCCCTCAACCCAATCGCTACGATTACATAGTATATAGCAACGACTTTCAAAGGTGGTGAAGATTGTGGGTTACTATGGCGGTTATGGATCAGGCGCACCAGTAGGTGGAGCTGGCTATGGTTACGGCGCAGGCGGTGGCTTTGCGTTAATCGTAGTTTTATTTATTTTACTAATTATTGTTGGAGCTTCATTCTACAACTAATACAACGAATAAAATTGAAGCAGCGGAAATACTTCTTTTCCACTGCTTCTTTTACATAACTAAACACAGTTAAAAGGAGGATCATATGCGAACAGTCAAAGCCATCTTGTTCGATGCATACGGAACACTATTTGATGTACAATCAGTAACGGCTAAACTAGAAGGATTTTATCCAGGTAATGGTGCAAACATAAGTGAGACTTGGCGAGAAAAGCAAATTGAATATTCTTTTTTAAGACAATTGATGGGAAATTATATAAGCTTTTTTGAAGTCACAAAAGATGCCTTGTGTTATGCAGTCGAAAAGCATGGGGAAACATTACGAGATCACCAGGAAAAATCTTTACTACAAACGTACTTACATTTGTCCCCTTACCCAGAAGTAAAAGGTGTATTAAGTCAATTAACCGAACAGAAGTTAGCCATCTTTTCGAATGGATCACATAATATGTTAAATCCGCTTATAGAAAACAATAGAATGGAAAAGTCCTTTTCAAAGATTATTAGTGTGGATGAGATTAAGCAATACAAACCAACAGTTGCATCCTATGCGTACGCCACAAACCAACTAGGCCTAAAAAAAGAGGAAATATTATTTGTTTCATCTAATGGTTGGGATATTAGTGGGGCAAAAAATTATGGTTTTAACACCGCTTGGATCAATCGTAAAAATCTCCCTGTTGAAAAGCTTAACTTGCCTCCTGATACGATCTATCCAGACCTACGAGGGATTATAAAGTGGACCTAAAACGTCAAACAAGACCGACATTCAACATAGATGGCGGTCTTGTTCCATTACCGAAGTGATTTTGTTACCCCCCATATTTTTGATGTTCCATCATAATTATTTAATGCAATATCAAGGTCATGAAAGAATCGGTGTAGATGTCGAACATGCCCTGAATCTTGTTCATCATTAACTACTTTTTGAGCAAGGTCCGTGATACTTTGTAAATCACTTTTTAGTTGTTGATCCGAAGTTGAAGCAATCATAGGTTCCAACTCGTCAACAATTTCATTCGCCTTTTGATTTTGTTCATCCCAATTCAAATGTTCTATCTGTCCATATCCCGTTGTTTCGTTATAGAAATCATGCATAGTAGAAACAAAGGCTCCTACATCTTTATTCGCTACCCCTACAGTCTCCTGTATCTTTTGTACTTCTTCAACAGTTGGGGGTTCCTCGCCATCAGTTTCTGTATTTGCTTCTTTGACTTCCGTACTATCATCTTTTGATTCCATTGTTGATTTAACATCATCGGTTTCCTCTTTATTTTCATTACTACCGAAAAGGTTGTTGCCTACAAAAAAAGTAAGGAGTGCCGTAATCAAAATTAGTATAGATACTACAACTAGAAGTAATGGTTTTCTTTTTACACCGATTGCGTGTGACATGTTCTTCACCTCTACCTACATAATCAAATTGATTTTGTATGATCCGTTACCTCGAATATTTTAAGTTACTGACTACTAGCTATATAGTATGATCTGTAACATTAAACCTCATACCTAGTTTACTACTCAGTTATAAAGTTTCCAATTATTAACTATATTTTTATTGAACTATTTCGTTGAGTCAAATGATTCTTCCCATCCAAACGAAAAAAAGAAACAGTAACTAAATAATGGAATAGACTAAAGCATTAACATATATGGAGGAACATTATGATTCACACTGTTAAAGTTGGGGAGACCTTATCATCAATAGCTGCCGACTACCGGAAACCTTTGGAAACGATCATACAGGCTAATCCACAAATGAACCCTGATGTTATTTTTATAGGACAACAGATTGTGATCCCTGGTTTTCCACTAATTGGGGATATTGCCTATTCTATTGTTGTGGATTTAACAGATCGTAAGCTAACCCTTCTAAAAAATGCGCAAATACAAAAAGTCTATCCTGTTGGAGTTGGGCGAATGTTGCACGAAACACCCACTGGTAACTACATTATCATTAACAAAGCTCCTAACCCAGGTGGACCTTATGGAACGATGTGGATGAGCATCTCCAAAAAACACTACGGCATACATGGAACGAATGATCCTTCTTCCATTGGAAACTATGTATCAAGAGGCTGTGTACGGATGTATAACAAGGATGTCGAGGAACTTTCTTCTATCATCCCTATAGGTACACCTGTAAAAATCGTAACATGAAATTTTAAAAAAACTAGTTATGGAAAGTGATCCATAAACTAGTTTTTTATTGTGTGAGTAAACTAATATCTATTCGCTCCAGATTATCTCGTTTCCTTGTACCTTTTTTACATCCTATTTTTTGAATATAATGTCTTTTTTCCACTCAATTTTCTAGCTTTAGGAGGAACGTATCCCCTTTCATATATCCTACCTTGAGAGATTGTATGAACGTCACTTAATTTACTAACACTATCCATTTCCTTTTCTTTCATAGCATGAATTAATATTTGAGCTGCCACTCTAGCATCTTCTAATGCGTTATGATGATGAAAAACAATATTTCGAAAATCAGCAAGTGTATTAAGCTTATAGTTTTCTAGGCCTGGCCATATTTTTTTAGACAGCATAACACTGCATAAGTAATCACATGTTGGATATTGTAAATTATATCGATCTAACGTATGCCTTAGTACACTCATATCAAAACTAGCATTATGAGCTATAATCAGGTTATTATCTAAATATGGGATTAAGTCATCCCAAACTTGATCAAATGTTGGTGCATCCACAACGTCCATTTCATGGATTCCATGTATATAAGTGTTAAAGGAGTCAAACTCCATTAACGGGTTAATTAGTGTGTAATATTCATCTACGATTCCATTTATATTGGCGACTACAACCCCAATCGAACATGGGCTATATCGTTTACTATTTGCTGTCTCGAAGTCTATCGCTACAAAATTCACAAGACTTTCCCCTTCCACATGAAAACTACTATCTATATCATAGCTTAGACAAGTAGTATTCATCAATGATCCTAATTTCCTTTTAGCTTTTTTTCTAGGAAATATTGATTATAACCCTTAGGATGATCTTCTACAACTCCAACAATCTTGTAACCAAATTTTAGATAAAAATCAGGTGCTTGAAAACTAAATGTATCTAACAAAATTAGTCGGCACTCTTTCTCATTGGCTAACTGTTCAATTGAGGTTATTAAGTCTCTCCCATACCCTTCGTTCCTGTATGCTTGATCTACCCATAGAAAATCAATGTGCATATGATACCAGAACATCGTCGCAGTTACTCCTCCAACGATCTTGCCCATTTCATCCTTTAACATGAAACTAGTATTCTCAAGTGGTGTCTTCACTTCGTCTGGTATTTGGTCCATGTTATGCTCTATTACTTTTTTCTTAATAAAATCACTATCTTTCTCGTTCCATTGTTGCAAAAGTTTCATTCTAAATCTTCCTTTCCATATGTAAAGTACTTGTTCTCAAAGGCTCCCTATAATTTTTTTGACAAACATAATAATACTACCGTTACAAAATTTCAGTACCTAAATAACTTGTGTCAGAGGACAGGGGTTTACTCAATTAATCATATAAGGGATAATTGATTCTACATTAACCATTTGTCTAATAGACCTTAACCTCAAGAAAGTAGGTGAACCATGAACTTATCATTCTACATTATATTGATTGTGATTATTTCGATTGTGGCATTAGTAGCAACATTATTACTGGCTGGTAAAAGTGATCAGGGGTATAATGATGCGCCTAAAAATAATATCAAAGGGCTATCTTTAATATACATTGTTACAATACTCGGATCGATCATTGCTCTAGCAGTCTATATTATCTTTTTTGTTTAGATGAAGTCAACAGCATTCCTGTTGACTTCTTTTTATTTCACTCGGTGTAAGCGAATATTGTTTAGATAAAAAATGAAACTTTCTTACTTCCTAAACAGTCTGTATATAGGAGTAGTTTTTATTTTCATATGATAGAGGGTTGTATAAAGAATGATTAATGAAAAAATCTATGTTCGATATGACTTAATTGGTTTATTGCTATTATTCATGCTCATCAGCTTAATTTCCATTTATAATGCTGAGCAATTAGAACAATATGAAGGACAAAACTTTATGCTTAAACAAGCCGTCTGGTTTGGGCTAGGACTTACCATCCTCATCTTTGTTCAATTCTTTGACCTTGAAACAATATACAAATTAAGTCTAGCCTGTTATTTAGTCGGCATTCTTTTACTTATTGTTTTGCATTTCAGTCCGAGTACGATAGCGCCTGCGATCAACACTGCAAAGAGTTGGTTTAAATTTGGGGGAGTTAGTTTTCAACCATCCGAAGTAACCAAAATTACAACGATTCTTTATTTAGCTGCAATCATCTCTAAGCATAAGGCCAAGTTTGAATCGACCACGGTAACAACGGATTTTTTCCTACTTGGCAAACTTATACTTGTAGGAATTATTCCCATTGCTTTCATCATGATGCAGCCCGATTTTGGCACGTCAATGGTTCTTTTATCCATTGTGATTGCTTTAATCTTTTTATCAGGTATCCGTTGGAGTATCATCCTATCCATTTCGCTAACGGTAGCTATTTTCATTGGCATTACAGTACTACTTGTGTTTCGTTATCCTGATATTGCACAATCAACATTAAATTTGGAAAATTATCAAATGGACCGGCTCGAAACTTGGTTAGGTCTGTCCGAGGATAGCAGTAATTCTGAAAATAAAACTTATCATTTCCAAAAATCTCTGTTAGCTGTTTCATCTGGACAACTTATGGGGAAAGGGATTCATAATCTAGAAGTTTATATACCTGAGGCTCAAACAGATTTCATCTTCTCGATCATTGGGGAGTCGTTTGGCTTTCTTGGATGTTCGTTCGTGTTAATTTTATATTTTTGTCTCATATACAGACTAGTAACACTAGGATTAAAAATCTATCATACGAATTACTTCGGTGCCTACTTATGTTTTGGCTATTTATTCTTAATCTTTATCCACACGTTTCAGAATATAGGGATGACCATTGGCATTATGCCAATAACCGGCATACCCTTACTATTGATTAGTTACGGCGGAAGTTCAGTATTAGCTTCCATGATCGGATACGCACTCATTTATAAGGTAAGCTGTGAATACCAAAAACAAGAAATGTACTTATTTAAGTGAGGGATATGTGATGAAAGATTTAAAGGATATGCGACTAAGACTTAAAATTATACTCATTCTTACAAGTATAGCATTTTTCACTTTGCTCATCTCCGTATTTAGAGTTGCTATGTTAGGCGGCTCCTAATTATAGAGTCCTGAACTAGTAACAGTTTTTCACCAGTTCAGGACTATCTCACTGTAGTTACTTTCTTTCACAAATGAGAACAATATTTACTTAACAAAAAGTTTGAAGCGATTTTTTTCTATCCCCATTTGTGAACCAATGTATGTGTTATCCTTGCATGTAGTCCCGTATCTATCCTTTAAAAGCATAGGTGCGGGATCCCTTTACATTTGTTTCAAACTTAAACACACCACCTGCATGAGGGTAATTCTCAAGTTCTTCTTCACTAGTATCTGTCCTTGCTGTTGTAACATATAACTGATTTAAATCTTCCCCACCAAAAGCACAGGAGGTTACATTTTTGGCAGGTATATCGACAAACGCTAATTGTTCTCCTGTATTCGGATCCCATCTTGAAACACCATGTCCACCCCAGTGTGCAATCCATAACATCCCTTCACTATCAATTGTCATACCATCTGGTGACCCAACCTGATCGTGAAAATCAACTACTACTTTTGGTTGGTCAATACTACCGGTATTTTTGTCAAAGTCATATTGCACAATTTGCTTTGTAGGTGTATCAATAAAATACATGTATGAATGATCTGGAGACCAAGCCAAGCCATTCGATATTCCTAAGTTACCAAGCTTTTTATTACTATGTAAATGTGAATCAAGTGTGTATAACGACGCCATCCCATCTTTCGCATTTAGATCCATCGTTCCTGCCCACAACCTTCCAGTTGGATCACATTTACCATCATTGAAACGATTGTTTGGCAAATGACTTTCAGGATCGGTAATTTTCTCTAATTGATCCTTTTCCCAATCGTAAAAGTGTATCCCATTCTGAAGTCCTAATACTACTCCCCCATTTTCTCTTGGTACTACAAAACCACAATATTGATCGAGAAGCAGCTCGTATCGTTCATTACTACTAGGTGAATACTGAAAAACCTTCTTCCCGAGTATGTCTACCCAATAAAATAGGTTTCTTTTATGATCCCAGCTAGGACCTTCTCCTAACTGTGACTTTGTATTAAAGACTAATTCAACTGTCATAATTAAAACTCCCACCTTTTCTTCATTAAACGTACACATTGTTATTCTAAACTTACAAGAAATATTATCTTGCGTCCATTAAATCCTATCTATTTACCAATAAAACTTTATTTCTTTAAAAGTACGATTTAAATCAAATATTACTGACTTAGATGTTCTTAAACTATATGAATTGTTTTAAGGCAGTTTGTAAATAGTGAAAAACAGATAAGATATATCCAAGCTATTTTGCCACTAATTCCACTTTAATACGATCAGGATCTTCAAAGTACAATGCATAATGGTTTTCTCCTCCAGCATATGGGTACTTTTCTTTATATAACACGTCAATTCCTTTTTCTTGTAGTTTCTGTTTCATTTCATCAACGAATTGCCGTGAAGAAGCGTGAAAAGCCAAGTGATTTAATCCTACACGACATCGGTGATAGGGAACATCTGAAAATCTAGCTTCTACTTGGACAAAAACAATATAAAAATCTTTATACTTCCAGCTTCTACCTTTGTTCCACTCTTGAAAAAGATTGTAACCTAATTCTTCTAAGAACCAGCCCCAAAACTGGCTTGTTTTATCGAGATCAGAAACATAAAGCTCTATATGATGTATCATATCTTTTTCACCCCTCTACTTAGTTTAAATTCAATATCTACTAGTTCTACTTTAACTGATATCCACTACATATTCATTAGAAATTTAGATGTCTCTCTTGATTGAATATATATTACAAATAACCTATTTTATTTTACTTTATGACACATATATATTGCAATATGTTAATTATAATATATAATAATGATTAAGAGTTGATATTACATTTAAAAGAAGGGTGAAGAAAATGAGTTGGTTTTCAAAAAACAACATTCAAGATGAACGAATCATAACAATGCAGAACAAAATTTATAGAGAAATTTATATCCTCCTCCTCGCTATTGTTATTATTTCTGTCATTGTAAAATTTGTAGTGTATGGGGTTGAGTCTGCAAACGTCATAACAGAATTAATTATCTTAGTTACGCAAGGTATATATTATTCAGCCCGTTCAGCTAGGTTAGGAATTTTTTCGGCTGAAGTGGAGCTAAAAGATCAATCGAACAAAGTACCTGTACGCATCAAAAATGTTATAGTAGGTCTCCTTTTTGGTTTAGCTATCGGTATTTTCTTTGGAATTCGTAGTGCCCTTCTATATGCTGATACTACTGCGGAATCTATCTATTACTTCTTCCTTGTCATGGTCGTTTCGTTCATGATTTATATTCCGTTTTTCATTGCGATTTTAAGTGGGGCTTATTGGTTAACCAAGCGGAGTAGTGATCACGTAAACGAAAAAGATTTAGACGACAATGAGAAGTGGTGAGTCGATATGGCAAAAAACATAAAATTAAAAGTCGCTAGAACAGCAATGGACCTCTCTCAAGAAGAATTAGCGAAAAAAGTTGGTGTCTCGAGACAAACAATCGGATTAATTGAATTAGGCAAATACAATCCTAGCCTTAATCTATGTATCGCTATCTGTAATACACTTTCTAAAACATTGGATGAACTATTTTGGGAAAATTAAATAAAAAATGTGTTTCCTACTAAAAATAATGGTACAGTTAGAAAGATGAACTTTTAAAAGTGAGTAGGTGAACAACATGATAGAGATAAAAACATCATCTGTTAGTGATGGAGAATTCAATCGAGGGGTATTTGCGACACGTGATATTAAAAAAGGTACGCTTTTTCATGAAGCACCTGTCATTGCATATCCAAATGACCAGCATGTACACATTGAAAAAACCTTGCTCGAGGATTATGCTTTTGAGTATGGAATAAATCATTCGGCAATACTTCTTGGTTATGGGATGCTATTTAATCATTCTTATAAACCTAACGCAAACTATGAAATTAATTTTGATAATCATACTTTTGATTTTTATGCTTACACAGACATAGAAGCAGGAGAAGAGATTTTCATCAACTATAACGGCGAGGTTGATGACAATGATCCGCTATGGTTTAATCAGGAGTAAATCAGGTATAAAATGAATACAAGAAAAGGCTTCTCTGATGAAGCCTTTTTTTAATAATGTTTTAATCCAGCCAATGAAATACTGTGGCAGTTGTTTCATCGATGTTTCTTTGCTCCTCCGGTATGAGTGGTTCTAAACTTTGAACTGAAGAAGCCTGACCAAATGATCCTTCCTTCACAATGGTGACTTCCGTTCCTTTAGGTACTACCGAATAAATTGTTTTCATATCTTCGTTCAACAAGCGAATGCATCCTAATGATTGTTGCTTTTGAATAGAGTTTTCGTCATAAGTACCGTGAACTGCTATTTCCCCCATTCCCAACCCAGCCACACCAAATATATCTGCTCGGCTGCCTTTCGGGTTAATCACTCGATCTTTAATTTCGAATTTGCCCTCAGGTGTTTGATCTTCTTTTCCAAGCCCAACTTTTACTTTACTTATTATGTAAGGATCCGCTAAAACGAGGAGAGAATAAGAAGCTTTATCAACCACAACCTCAACAGGTTTATATGGTATGGAGCTAGATGATTGACCATCATTTGGATAAAACATCGCAGACATCGTTAGCGCTTTGGGATCATAAACCCAACCACCCATATTAGTGAACGTTGTAGATACCTCATTAGATTTGGATACTACCTCATTTGGTATAAAACTTAGATAGTTCTCTGGGTAATCTTCTACTAAAGCTGTGATTTCTAATGGTGGAAATCCATGGTCATCTATATAATTATCTAAAGCAGTTCTGACAATATTTACACCTATATAGGATAATGGTGGAACTTCTGGTTCTTTAATAGCTTGAAATCTTACTTGAACCAAATCGTCTAGAGATGGATTATATTCTGCCATCACAAAAGCAGTCTCTTTTAACTGTTCCTGTCTAAGTGGTGAAACATGATGATACAATGCAGGATCATCCGTAGAAATACCATATAATTGTATATTTTGATTTACCGCACCTTCACTTAATGAAAGCACTTCATCATAAACTACCTTTTGTATTTCTTCTTTAGATATATCATCTGGCAGATAGATTGTATAAGGAACATCTTCACTAGCATATACAACTGCTTTACCAATCTCCCACTGTTTCATATCCGAAACAACACTACTTATCGGATCTTTCCAAAATAACAAGAGAAGCAAAAAAATATTTAATACTAACAATGTAATAATTAATGGCTTCCCAATTGTTCTTTTCTTTACTGGATTAGATTGTTGAGATGGAATAATAGGACTATTCATCTTCATCTCTAATTCCTGTAAAGATTGTTTAGCCTTTGTATAATACGGTGAATAAATATGTGCAGCTTCATTATAATGGATCAGTGCTTTACCTAACGCACCTTCGCGCTCTAATTGTTTTGCTTTTAAAAAATGTGCCTCTGGCGAACTATGTTTTCCATAGCGAAGCATTTTCTCATAGTATAACGCATCACTTTTGGATACATAGATATTCTTATTTATCTTAACTAAGTGTTGTTTGAGATGACTTTCAAACCTACTCACCATACTTCCACCCTTTTTATTGTTACATTTAACTCGTTCTTTTTATGAATAAATCCGTTCTCTTTAAAGAACATTTTAAGCATAGTATAACAAGACTAGACAATATTAGGAATAGGATGTTTTGTCGAAAATTCAGTAGTATCATCTTTAACATCTACAATGTACATACCTAGTAATATCCCCTTACAATTCTTTCTTGGTTTACGTTCATTTTTGTAAGATTTTATGACAAAAATCATGAAAAACACATAATATCTATTGTATATTTATCGAGTCTTTTGTAATATTATTTGTATTAAGATTAAAAGGGTGGTTCCCTATGCTATCATGTTTGGAAAAAAGAATTGAAGAAGTACGAGCTCATATGTATGAAGCATATGCACAGAATGTTAATTATGAAAATGTGCTAGAGATTTCTCAGGAGCTTGATCGCTTACTAAATAAATTAACAACGCAAGGAAATTAATGGATGGAGAGTATAGAGGTTCTTTTCTATGCTCTTTCTTTTGATCTACCTATTTAGCATGTATTATTGGGTTTGATGCTTAAAAATTAAAGAAGAAATACTTAGAATTTCTCTTAGAGAAAATGCAAAAAATAAAGTGTTCTTCTGAACACTTTATTTTTGCTTCGCTTGAATTTTTAAATGCTCAACCAATGTATTTTTTGTTTCATCGTCTATATCTAAATCAATACCATAATCAAATCCCTTGGCATTTTCTTTTTTCCATACAATCGTTCCATCTACCGTCAAATAATTTCCATTTAGTTCAAAGGTAATGGATAAATGAGTAGAACTACTAGTCTTCATTGGCATATTAAATGATGAGTGGATTTTTGCTCCTTCAGGACTTATATTCATGATGGATGCAGGTCCCTCAGAACTCTTAACCTTCTTCCCATCAATCTCTTTAATATAGAACAACGCAAGAATTGGCTCCTTAAATGAATAGCGAAAAGCTTCTTCTCTCTTATATCTCATTACTACCTATCCCCCAAACAATTACATTTGATGAACGCTTTGTTGCTATCAGTTCAGATTTCATATGTACATGTTTTTTTTAGCTACTTACTATATGATTATAACGCTTTAGGGATTAAAATCTAGCTTGAATTTAATAAAAAATTCATAATGCTCGTACGCCTGCCTTATCCCAGATAATCTCACTAAACCTCACCTTCGATTGTCTAATGATTATAGCTTCCTTTATGGATGACAATCGTATCTCTTATCAAGAAAAATACTCATGATTCATTGAATTACGGAGAACATAAAACAAAGGAGGGATGATCATGGGACAAAATCATCAATTCAACCCAGGGCAAAAAGCACCAAACAATGGAATTTACGTAGAAATTGGAGAAACAGGTAGTATGGTAAACAATCCAAAATCAGTGAAGTTAAGTGCAGGAGACGAATTCCCTGAAACATCAAATCAAGACCGTAAATGGATGCCAAAACGCAAACCATAAGTAGATTTTCAAAAAAATTTGTAAAGCTGTTCTGCAAATATACAGAACAGCTTTTATATGTCCTTTTATAGGTTTCGGTGTTTTTGTATTTTAGCCTTCATTTTATTAAATTCCTTACTTGGAGGTGTAAGACTAACAATTGTGTCTCCACGCTCAGGTTTAATCGAATGACCTTCCACAATAAAGTCTATTCGTTTACTTGCTTTGACTACAAACAGTAGTATCGTATGCTCTTCTCTGTCTTGAAGGTATGAATCATAATCATACTGCTCTGTAATAGAAGTTTTCCGAAATACATACCCAGCATCGATCTTAGAAATAAGGTTTTCTAAAGATATCTCCTCAGCAAAAAGTTTACGCCCTCCGATAGATCTAGTCATCTGTTCAACATGATCACCTGTCTTACTTTCGATACCTAACCGAAACACGTCTTTTCTGCCAAATGCCGGAACAAACGTCGTACAAACCAATGCATTATATGAATCATATTCTGTCACGGAGATCAGGTAATCATAAGGTGTCATGTCCAACCGATACTCTGTTTGCTCAGATAAGATTTCTCCATGATGAAATGGTAATCCATCACGTCTTACTTTTGATAATTTACCCCAAGAAGAGTCGGTAAGCAGTGTTGGTATATCAAGTTCCTGAAAGATTTTTGCTAATTCAACTGAAAAAGTATTACTTCCTACTATTAGCACACCTGGTTGACCTTCTGATGAAAGATCTAGTTTTCTAGCTAACCACCCGATTGAAAAACCATGTGCACAGACTGTAAAGAATACTAATGCAAACGTTAAAGATGTAACAATACTTGCATCATTAAAGCCCTCTTCTAATAAAATGGAAGCGAAGTAACTAGCAACTGTTAAAGCTACAATGCCTCTTGGTGCAATCCAACCAACAAGTATTCTTTCCTTCATCGTTAAGTCGGTATTAATTGTTGAAACAAAGATCGAAAGCGGTCGTACTACAAATAACATCAGTAGTACATACCCTATTATTTCTATATTAAAGACGTGAAGAAGTGTATCCGTTGTTAGCGATGCAGTTAACATAATAAAGATGGTAGAGATCAGTAACATCGATATGTTTTCTTTGAAATGCCTCATATCTTGAATTGAAGCTATTCCCATATTAGCCAACGTCATTCCCATTGCTGTTACAGCGAGCAATCCTGTTTCATGGGTGACCTCATCTGCTATGGTAAAACAAGCAATGACTGCAGAAAAAACCACAGGTGATTTTAAGAATTCGGGAATAGACCCTTTTTCGAACATCGTGCCTATTCCTTTCCCAAACAACCAGCCTAACAATACTGCAAAAGCTGACGCCAACAAAAAATAAACGAGAGCAATTCCTTCCACTTCTTTACTTAAGAACAGAATAATCTCAAAAGCAAATACTGCAAGTAGTGCTCCAAATGGATCAACAATTACTCCTTCCCACTTTAATATTTTCGCAGGACGGGGCTTTAATTTTGATTGACGAAGTAAAGGTAATATCACTGTTGGCCCTGTCACAATAAAGATAGCACCAATGACAAACGAAACTGCCATAGACAATCCTGCCACCATATGTGCTGCAAAAGAGCCAAGTATCCAGCTGATCAATGCGCCAATCGTTACTATTCTAATAACAGGTCTACCTAAACCTCGAATTTCCTTTATATCTAAGTTTAAACTACCCTCAAACAAAATAATGGCAACTGCGATCGATATAATGGGTTGATACATTTCACCAAAGTCTTGTTCAGGGTTTATAAATCCAAATACTGGACCAGCTAATAAACCAGCGATCGACATAAGGACTATAGCCGGTAATCGAAAACGCCAAGACAGCCATTGAGACCCTACTCCAAGTAAACCTATAATCATGAATTGTAATAAAATTGAGTCAAGCATGCCTGTCCCCCCTTCGATTCATAAACAAATTCCTATGATATGTTATCTTATACGCTTGTGCGTGGAATGTAAAAGTATCTGTTTCACTTATTAGGTTGAATTAAACATGGAGGAGAGAAACTTCTAACACCTTCCTATATTCCCATCAAAAATGTGAAACCTCGATGATCAATGAATCGTATAATAGAAACAGACATAAATAAAAAGGAGACTTTCTCATGGGTAACATTTTGTTATTTTCACTTATCGTCGGTTTAATCTCAGCACTGATTATTATCCCTATTTCTAGTAATAAAAAAACAAAAGGTAAGAGTAATCTTATGTCTTGGCCTTTTGTAATCATGATCCTCTTAATTATCCCTATTATATTCGTATTCTATTATTTAACGAATTTAGACCGTAACATCTCCTCTGTATGGCCTTTATTTATTGTAGTATCAGGACTAGGTATGTTCATCACACACGGACTAGAAAGAAAAATAAAAGGAATTTTATTTATCGGTAGTCTAGTAATCGGTGCATATTTTCTATTCGCTTTTATGTTTAATGCGAATGAAAAATATGAAACTGCTCAAATGGCAGAGCAAGTTGAAATTGAGGCATTTGATGAAACAAAAACACCAGCAAGTGTACCACCTCAATTTGCACGTAACAAAATGAAGAAAGCATTTGGACAAGTGCCAGATACGAGTTATTATGAACTCGGTAATTTACAGATTCAGAAGGTGAATGGAGAATTTGTCTATATTGCACCCGTAGAATTCTCTGGCTTTTTCAAATGGTTAAATGGAGATCAAACACCTGGGTACTTTACATTAAGTGCCACTGACTCTTCAGCTAATCCAAAATTTGTTAAGGAAGAAATGGATTATACACCATCGTCTTACTTTAATAAAAATATTGAGCGTCACATACGCATGCAGTATCCAGACTACATCTTTTATGGTGATGTGCAACTAGAAATTGATGATCAAGGTGTTCCTTTTTATGTCCGTACTTTCGGCGAGTTTATTACAGCTCGTAACGGATTCGACGTAACAGGTGTTGTCGTTGTTGACCCTAAAGATGGTTCCACGCAAGCATTTACGTTAGAAGATGCACCTGAATTTATTGACGGTGCTGTGTCACCGGAAGCAGTAAGTAAGCAGAATAGTTATTATGGTAATTACATTCACGGTTTCTGGAATAGCATTTTTGGTAAATCAAATGTGAAACTACCTTCAGACGAAGGTACTGAAGCAAATGTGAGTCCAATATTTGATGAAAATGGAGATATGTATTATTTCACCGACTTCACAAGTCCAAAAGAAGGCGTTGATTCTATGTTAGGTTACTCTTTAACCAATGCACGTTCTGGGGAAGCAATTTACTATACAGGTAACCTAGAAAACTCGTATATGGACTCTCAAGGAGCCTTAGACATTATTGAGAAGAAGTTCATCGAGAAAGAATGGAACGGTGAAATGCCAGTGTTGTATAACTTTTATGGTGAAGCTAGCTGGCTAACACCCGTAATGGATTCTAACGGATTCTTACAAAATTACTTTATCGTTTCTGCAGCAAATCCTGAAATATCCACTTATGCGAGTACACCAAATGAGGCGCTCAAAAAATATAAAACGGCCTTACAACGAGGCGGTAGCAGTGTAGATGGTACGTCTAATGCAGAAGAAAAGCAGGTTAGAGGTACAGTACTCCGTGTTTATAAGGAAAAAGTCGAAAGCTATACGGTTATTTCGTTTTTATTAGATAACAGACAAAGCTATATTGTTTCATCGGAAGATAATCCACTAGCAATTTACTTACAAGAAGATGATACTGTCACTGTAGATTATTTAGATACTGGTGATAATTTCCTTCCAGTAAAAGATATCACTATTGAAGGTATAGAATAATGAAAACCCACGATGTTTTATTAACATCGTGGGTTTCTTTTAGTTTTTTTGTTTAACTTGTTCCATTAAGTATTGGACGAATAGTTCATCTTTTTCTAACCAAGCCGCATACTTCCGTTTTAAATATGTTTCAGCCTCCTCAAAGCTAGAAAAAGATTGCTCAAACCTTACTTTATTTTTATCGATTTTCCATTCTCCGTTTTCTTGGTAGATCATATACAGATCTCCACTACGATCCTTATACATCGAGCCAAAGGAAGTATCTTTCACATTAAACTTATTTCGTTTTGCATCTTCTTTTAATGGATCTAATTTAAACGTATTCGCTATAAATCTTTTATACGCATCATCTGTAAGCGTTGCACCTGAAGCCTTTTCATGTCCACCACCCCCATACGTACCAGCTATTTCTGATACATCGACGTGATCATGAATGGTACGGAATCCAAGTCTTTTACCTCCCATATTTAAGATAGCAATGTAGTCTAAATGCGGGTATTCTTTTCCTAGTTCATTTCCTAGTTCTGAATGATATGATTCAGCATAGACAATCCCAGCAAATTTCCCCTCTATTTCAGACTGAACAAGCTCTCGCCTTTTCCTACGAATGTACCTTTCTATTTTGGCTTCTTCCATTTCTAAGATTTTCTCTTCAAAATCATCAAAGTAAAAATGATCACTTGATTTCAATCGATTAATCATTTTTTCTGCAAATTCATCTATAGATAGGAGAAAAAATAATGTATTCAATCGCTTCGCTTGGAGATTATTATTTTTCTCCCACTCCCACGTATCGTATTGACGTACAAGTTCTACAAATGCACTTATCACTTTTGTTGCGCCCAATAATTCATTATTTATGAGATATTCATATAATAAAGATGTTGCAGAAGTTTGTTTGCCCTTCTCGTCTTCCACAACTACATGTCCCCAATCATATTCATTAAAGTGTAATGCAGACTTATGATGATCGATTAGTTGTACGTTTCCCCCCGTCGAGTGAAACGCTTGCAATTTCTTCTCATTTTCTTCGTTTACGGACATGTCTGTGATAATTAATTCTATCTCCCCATCATGATTTTCTAAAAAATACTTCACCTCTCGATCTAATGATCCAATTGAGTTATAACGTACATCGACACTATCTCCAAATGCTAATTTGGCTAATAATCCACACCCAACACCATCAAGATCGTTATGTGACAATAACTTATACATTGTTTTCACCTCGTTATTTAGTATGAGTCTTTAGACAAGTTTTTAATAATTTTTTTAAATGGATATAGCATAAAATTTTTAATGTAGATAATAGGTCTATTTAATTAGAAAAGTTAACACGCACGACATTTTTCTACAAAAACACACAACAAATTAACTCTTTATACCTATTTTGATATATGATAAGAAGTAAGAGGATTATTTTCTATTTGGATGAATAAGGAGGTGGAACGATGGGTACACAAATGAAAAAACATAAACTTCTACAATCAGAAGAAGTAAAAGCCTTAAAGCTATTTATACTATTGTTTTACTTATTTTTAATTGGGTATGATGTGTTTTATCATTTTATATTTAACCATTTTAATCAAATTGAAGTTGGATTTCCTTCTAATAGTTTAGGAATTTGGTATCATATAATATTTATTGGATTCCTACCAGTTACTATCTATCTAGCAAAGATTAATCAAATTTATGCTGTAAAATATGTATATTTATTTGGGTTTATTTTTGTAGATCTGATTAATAATATATTAATATATTATGATACAACAGATGCTTTCTTTTCTGGAAGTGCTGTAGAATTAGTATTCATTCTCTTTTCACCTTTATTTATAAACAATAGATTCTTTTGGTCTGCTTTTTTTGGAATAATTGGTAAATACGCACTATTAGGTATTGTTTTACAAGATACGGTTGTTCTTTTGGGAATAGTCTTATATGGAATACTAGCCGTTATATCTTATATTCTCTTATCGCGTTTTGAATCTAACCTAAGCTCTAGATTAAAAATGAATAATGAACTTCGACATGCTGAACATTTAGCATCCATTGGTCGCTTTGCCAGTGCAATTACACATGAAGTAAGAAATCCACTTGCATCGCTTAAAGGACTAACTCAACTACAACAAGAAAAACACCCTCAAGATCGTAAATATTATGACATTATGACCAATGAAATTGACCGAATTGATGCAATACTAGATGACCTTCTTATTATTGGAAAACCTAAAGTAATGGAGTTTGAAGAGTATGACATTGAGGAATTAATTGATTATGTAATAAAAGTTATGGATTACAACCAATTTAAACAAGAAATAACCATTACAAAAAAAATAGACAACAACATTCCTATAATTCAATGTGATGCTCAGAAGTTAACACAAGTATTTATCAACCTTATAAAGAATGGTATGGAATCCATGCAATCAGGTGGTAATATATTTATTGATGTGGAAAGAAGAGATAATCAGATTGAGATTTCAATAAAGGATGAAGGTTGTGGTATATCAAATAAGAACCTTCAATCTTTGGGAAAAGAATTTCATACGACCAAAACAAATGGTACTGGCCTTGGATTAATGGTTAGCTTTAAAATTATTCATGACCATAACGGAAGAATCTACTATGAAAGTGAAGAAGGAAAAGGAACAACGGTAAGTATTGAATTACCAATAAACCAGTAAATTACCTTCTCAAGCTTTAAACATTTAATGTTAGAACACAAAAAAAGAATGGATTTAGTTTTAAACTAAATCCATTCTTTTTCATTTATGGAGCCTAGCGGGATCGAACCGCTGACCTCCTGCGTGCAAAGCAGGCGCTCTCCCAGCTGAGCTAAGGCCCCGAAATTAAAAAGTTAGGTTTGGCTGGGCCAGCTGGATTCGAACCAGCGCATGACGGTACCAAAAACCGTTGCCTTACCGCTTGGCTATGGCCCAACAAATAATGCCCAATTAAGATAATATAATGGTGGAGGATGCAGGGCTCGAACCTGCGACCCCCTGCTTGTAAGGCAGGTGCTCTCCCAGCTGAGCTAATCCTCCACAATGGAAAGTTATTGTGCTTGTACAAAAAAGATTGGTGACCCGTACGGGATTCGAACCCGTGTTACCGCCGTGAAAGGGCGGTGTCTTAACCGCTTGACCAACGGGCCATAGAATAATGGCGGAGAAGGAGGGATTTGAACCCTCGCGCCGCTTACGCGACCTACACCCTTAGCAGGGGCGCCTCTTCAGCCAACTTGAGTACTTCTCCACTGGCTCCACAGGTAGGACTCGAACCTACGACCGATCGGTTAACAGCCGATTGCTCTACCACTGAGCTACTGTGGAATAAGTTATAAAAATACTACGCGCCCTAGAGGATTCGAACCTCTGACCCACAGCTTAGAAGGCTGTTGCTCTATCCAGCTGAGCTAAGGGCGCAAAATATATAAATCAACTACTATATAGAATAGTCGAATGATGGGCCTGAGTGGACTCGAACCACCGACCTCACGCTTATCAGGCGTGCGCTCTAACCAGCTGAGCTACAGGCCCATTATCATAATGGAGCGGGT
>NZ_JAOALK010000019.1 GCF_025154055.1 Aquibacillus koreensis | reverse complement strand
CTCCATAAAGTGTTTGAGTGTTAACTCATTCAAAAAACTAGCTTTTTTCTTGCTTGACATAAATGATTGTTTTGTTCAGTTTTCAAAGATCAATAGTAAAGTTGTCTTTTAGGCGACAAATTTTATATTATACCAAATCGTTTTATGCAAGTCAACAATCTTTTTTTGTGTTGTTAACTTGTCCAAAAAGCGACTTTATAAATGTATCACATTATCAATATCAACGTCAATAACTTTTTAACTTATTGAGTAAGATAAGCACCGCTCTCAGTGGCGGATAACAAATATATCATGGATATAAGTCTAATTCAATACCTTTATTCAATCCAAATTTTACCTCTATAAGCTGACACTCATTTATAATCATAAAATCTTTCTTCTATATAATAAGGGAGTAATCTTGATACAACATAAATTAATGACAGACGTTCCTGATTGAGTACTTACTTATACTCATATAGCCTATTCAATAAATTATCCTAGTTTTCATTATTTCATATACAAAGTCTCAACTCTTCAATTGTGAAATGTACTTTATAGTTGGAATTAATCTAATTAAATTCTCTTTTCAATATCTCCTCTTAATTGTTCAATAAAAGTCTCAGGCAATTCAGTCGGAACAGAATTATGATTTTCAAAAGCCCAAGCATTAATTAATTCTAAATCACTTTTGTTAAAAGTAATACTATACGGTTTTTCTTTGTAAATTAAATCTAGAGTAACAGTCTCTCTACTACGAAAGCCTTCATCAACAATCATATTAGTTAGTTCATACGTTTCCATGTCAAAAACTCCTTCACAACTGTATATTATTAATAATGTTCTCTTTGAAATTGTTATTATTCATAATTTAATTCTAATAAGCATTTTTAACGGAAACCATGATAATTAAGTTTTTACCAATCATTTTTCAAATGATATAATGCATTTGGGTGATCATATGATACAAATAGTCGGAAGAACAGATATATATTTTAATACAGAAGACACATTCCTCTCAGACATCAACTATCACTTGACAATGAGTCTAGAGGAATATGAAATCTTAGAACATGTTATAAACGGTAAAGAAAATAAGATTAAAATTTCTTTTGTATTAAATATGAAAGAAAAGGTAGAGTGTAGATCTTTATTAGATTATAACAGTTATGCCTATGATGAATTTAAGAATAGAATTCCTTCTAAGGTTCGTACAACCTATATGCAAACACTTGATATCAGACCTGCAAACAAAAAATCTAAAAATACAAAGAAAAGAATACAAACTCTAACGAATACCTATTAATTAAATAGAAGGAAAATTGCTTTTATGAAAAAAACTTACATCATTGTCTTGTTCTTGGAAACTCTAATAGTAGGAGGGATAATGATGAAGCAATATTTATCTGTTGAGGAATTTAATGAGTTATTACAAAAATGGAGCGGAGAGAAAATAAATATTTTTAAACATGAGCTTGAAGATGATGATCGAACCTTAATGGAACTTGATTCCATATCTTATATAAAAGATACAAGAAGATTAGATGATTATGAACCAATGCATGCATTATTATTAAATGGAAAAGGAAATATCGAGACCGATAAGGAAGGGTTTCAACCACTCCCATCGGACTACTACGAAATCCCACTTGAAGAATCTACATTGTATCAATTCGATCAATCTCAGTTTTCTTTAATTACAGAAAGAGGAACTTATACAATCGAACTTGCTTCAGATATTTAATACAACCCCGAGGGCACCACATCTATATGAAGTGACGCCCTCTTGAATCGTTGTTTATTGCCTCAGGCACTTCCTATTATTTAATCGGTACATAACCTGTTAGATCAATGATCTTTTGTCCTTGGTCAGATAAAATCCATTCCACAAATGCATCTAGATGTGGATTTTCACTTCCTGCAGTAATAGCGTAAAACTCACCAATAATAGGATAACTATCATTTTGGATATTTTCCTTTGTAGGAGATAGACCTTCAATAGCAATATGTTTAATCTTTCCATCTACAACCATCTCTTGAGAAAAATGTCTAAAAGAGTATCCAATTGCATTTGTACGATTTTGATAGTTAGATGTTTCTCGAATAATACCACCCATTGCGGAAACAATGTCTTCAGAAGGTGGATCCATGAGCGGAGTACCGTCCATCATATTAATTAAAGCCGTCTGGCTCCCACTGCCTTCCGGTCTCTGAAATGCACGAATTGCTTCATCATCACCGTCGACTTCGCTCCAATTCGTGATTTCTCCTGCGTATATACCTTGAATTTGTTCAACTGTTAATGTGTTTACTGGATTATCCTTGTGAACAAAGAACACAAAAGCTTCTCTTCCGATTGGCGTCAGTTCCAGATCACCTACCTTTGATTCAGCCATTTTCATCTGTGTTTCTGAAGGGTGAGCCATAAATACCATATCGACTTCACCATTAATTAATCGGTTAAAAGCTTCATCTGTTTGGCTTGAAACGACCTCACTGTTATCTAACGGATATAAAGGATATTCTTTTTCCGGATATACCGCTTGAACAAATGAAGCATAAACTGGATATAAGGCAGTGGCGCCATCTAGCTTTGGTAGCTTGTTTTCAATTTTATAAGTAGAAAATTCATCTAGACTAACTGCTTTTGTATTGTTTGAAAACGGTTGGTAAGTAGAAAGATCTACGTCCTGGGTACTTACCACTTCTAGACTTTTCACATACATTTGATACCCTTCATAAGCGGCTACAGAAATAATTAATAACGCAAAGAAAATAACAACACTGCGTTTTACAACCCTCTTTTTCAGTTGACCATAAATCGCTAGAATGATCATAACAATAATACCGGTAGTTACCACTGGTATTAGCTTAGAGTAAAATGCGCCATCTCTCGTTAATAAAGTAATAATGGTAGCTATAAACCCAATAAATCCAAACGTAATTACAGTAAGAATAACCCCGAATAGTTTCATGTTTTCCTCCCATGGTCTGCACCCACAACAAGACAAGTTATTAGTTAGTTAATCCATATTAATTTTACCATATATTCACATTTATTCTATCATTTAATTAAAAATTAGATCCAATACTACCAACCACCTTAAAAAGCATTACTCAAAAAAAGATGAGTTCACCATAAAGCAAACTCACCTTCTTCAATCTAGTTATATATTTTCTTGTTTCAAACTATCAATTATATTTTCTTTTCTAATTTTACTAATCGAGTACAACATCGCTGAACTAACAACCAAAAAGATAGCAATGACAACATATAATAGGTTTAACCACGGAAGACTAAACGAATAGTCAAATGTGTTGGCTGTCGATCTATAAATAAGATACATAATCAAAATACTAATCGGCAACCCATACAGAATTGCTTTTAATCCATAAAATATACTTTCATAGTTAATCATCTTATTAAAGCCCTTTGGTGTCATCCCTACAGATCTAAGCATCGCAAATTCCCTTTTTCTCAACGAGATACTAGTTGAAATGGTATTGAATATATTGGCAATTGATATCGCTGAGATCAAGGTAATAAACCCATATGTGAAAATGGACATAAATAGTATGATCTGTTCATCTTGTTGCCTTTGTTGATAAACATTATAGACATACATATTTGACTTTTTTACATCTTCTATTGCTTTTTGGGTAGCCATTGGATCAGAACTATTCATATATAAATAAGAAGAATCTTGCACTTTCACTTCCTTATTTAAAAGCTGATCAGATACCTCCTCGGAAACGATAAGATCGATACCACCTAAGCCCTTCATAGGATTCACTCCCATTGGTGCTTGATCTGTTAATCCAATAATGCTAACTGTTCCTGTTTTTTCCCTTTTTTCCGTTTCGTAGTCATTCCAATATAAATCAAAGGTATCACCAATAGAGGTGTGAATTGTTTTGGTTCGAATAATCTTTCCTTCATCCGCATCCTCATAGGTAGTTTCATCAATTACAATTGCATAAGGAGTTTCACCATTTCCCATATCTTCCACATTTATTTCGTTATCTTCAGCATACGATAAGAAACTTTTATGATCTATACTGTGCAAGGCTACATAATAGGGATACTTGCCATTTTCAAGAAGAGTAGCATCCGTTTCTATCAATTCTTTCAATCCATCAGGTAGTTTTTCCTGCTCCACCAAACCTTCTAAGGTGTATTGATTTAAAAAAGTAGCATCCGTGACATTTTCAAGTTTAGCTAAAGGCTCAAATTCTTCAACAGCAACATTACTCCCCGTTACTTGAATATCATAATTTATATCTTCTTGCGACATATCCAATGATAATTGAAGACTAGAAGTAAAATAGGAAACAGACAAATACAGTACAATACTAATGATTAGCGAAAAAACAGTTGCCTGGTATCTTCTTTTATTTCTTTTTAGGTTTTTCAAGCCAATTTCCGCTTCCAAACCAAAGATTTTACGCACTAGTTTAGAGGTCTTTACCTTTTTACTTGTTAGTTTCACATCTTGCGTTTGTCTGATTGCATCAATAGCCGAGATTTTCGATGCTTTCCTTGCAGGCATATAGGTTGAAATAAAAATAGTTGCGATCGAAACAATACATGCTACTAATATAGAAAACGGAGTAACGACAACAAGTAGCTTTTCTGTAGTACCTAAAGCTTCAATAGCATATGCGTTAATAAAATTAAAAGTCGCTCCTATCCCAGCTATACCCGAAATGATACCGATCGGGATACTTAGAAAACCGATAATTGCTCCCTCAAAAAAGACAGAATTCCGTTTTTGCTTTTTTGTAGCCCCAACACTTGAAAGCATCCCTAAATGCCTCGCACGTTCAGAAACACTTATGGCAAATGCATTGTAAATCAAAGAGACAGATCCGATTATAATGACGGCCATGATAATACCCGCCAAGGAAAATAAAGTGCTTCTTAGATTATCATTTTCAGTAACTCCATAATAACGAAGCAACTCACTATGAAAGTTAACCTTATCGATGTTATGTTGACTTGCAAGATTTTCAGCATGTTTAAATAAAGAACTATTCACTTTATCAAGAACGACAACTACATCCACTTTGTCGTCTGCTCCTAACTTCGACTGATCTATATAGCCAATAACTGTGTAGCCCGGAGACCACGACGGTTCCCATGTTGGTCGCTCGATTGTTCCAACAATAGTAAATGTTTCAGTCGCTTTCACTTCTAGAGTTTCGTTAATCCCATCTTCCGTCATTTGTAGTGGTTCTATTTGCGATAATGGCTCTTTTACTTCACTATAATGACGCTCACCAATGTCTACCGTTATTTGATCTCCAATCTTATAGTCAACTCCAGCATCATCAGCAATTTCTTCTGGAACGACAACTTCTTGATTAGACGTGGGTAATCTACCTTCGCTTAGTGAAATTGGAAATTGATGATAGCCTTCCTCATTATATTGTTTGAAAAATAAATACGGTTTACTTTCATTTTCAGACTCAATTTTTGCATACCCATAATCATTTGCTATCACTAATTTTTGTGTGGTTTCATCTTCTTCAATTGCTTCTATCTGATCTGCATATACATCTTTGTATTGCACATGCCACTCACCATCTGTCGCAATGGTTTGTCTTTTCATTAAATCTAGAAATGAAACACCGAGCGTCGCAACAGCAGTGATCATCGCAACAGAAATGATCACACCTATGATCGTTACCCATGTTCTTCTTTTGTTTTCTTTCAGGTGTCTAACTGTCAATTTATTGACGATATTCATGGTCGGATCACCTCGTCCTTAGCAACCCTTCCATCTTCTATTGAAATGACTCTGTCTGCTTGTAACGCAATCCTTTCGTCATGCGTAATTACAATTAACGTTTGGTTGTAAGTTTTGTTAAACATTTTAAGAAGTTCAATAATCTCACTGCTATTCTTACTATCTAGGTTACCAGTTGGCTCATCTGCAAGCATAATAGCTGGATTGCTTATTAAAGCCCTACCAATCGATACCCTTTGTTGCTGGCCTCCTGACAATTGGTTCGGTAAATGACTTAATCTCTCTTGAAGTCCTAGAATACCGACAATATCTTGGAATTGTTTTTTATCTACCTTATGTTCATCTAGTAGCATCGGAAGTGTAATGTTCTCTTCTACTGTTAAAATAGGGATAAGGTTATAAAATTGATAAATCAATCCGATCTGTCTTCTTCTGAAAATTGCTAGCTGCGTTTCATTAAGACCGTAAATATCTGTGTTTTCAACAAGGACATTCCCACTACTCGGTCGATCGACCCCGCCCAACAAGTGTAAAAGAGTAGATTTCCCAGACCCAGAAGGGCCAATAATTGCAACAAATTCTCCCTTTTTGACGGAAAAAGATACATCATCTAGTGCCTTTACCGCTGTTTCACCCTTGCCATATACTTTAGACAGATTTTTTATTTGTAAAATATCCATTGTATTACCTCCAATGATTTAACGTTGGCTTCAGTATATCTGCCTAACATGACTTTAAGGTGACTTTAAAGTGACATTATTGTCACTTAAGCTGTTCGAAATAACTATATAACTTGTTTATATAGTTTTATTTGAAACTTAGTTCCATGTCCAACTTCACTCGTTACATGAATGTCCCCTTGTTGACTAGTGATAATACTATAGGCCATTGCAAGCCCAATACCTACACTATCCTCACCAGACGTTTTTCCTTTATAAAAACGTTTAAAAATATGCGGTACATCTTCTTTTGGTATTCCTTTTCCATTATCAACTATTGTTATTTCTGTGTATAAAGCATTTTCCGAATAAGCTATATTAATTACTCCTTCAACTCCTGTATGCTCCACACAGTTTTTTAATATGTTTATCATTGCTTCTGTTGTCCAATTCATATCTCCAATAAAGGATACCGATTCTGCTCCTACAACGTTTAAGGTCTGTTGTTTTATATCCATCGGAATTAACAAAGGTTCGATGGCTCTTTCCACTAATTCGTGTACATAAACCTTCTCCCTTTTAAACACTGCTGTTCCAGCGTCAATCTTAGAAAGTTTAAGTAAGGATGAAACGAGCCATTCAATTCTTTCTAACTGATCGCGAATGTTTCTAGTAAATTCTGCTCTTTTATCTTCATTTAATTCTGCATTTCTTAATAAATCTGCCATAACCATCATAGAGGTTAATGGTGTTTTTAATTGATGAGAAATGTCTGAGATCGCGTTTGTTAGTTTTATTTTATCCTGTTGTAATAAAGAGCCTTGCTCAGACAACATTAATGTAACTTTATAAATGTTACTTTTGAGAATACTTAGTTCCCCTTCATAATTATCACGAACATCGAGACTATAATCTCCATTACTAATCTGTCTAAGATAACTGGACAGCTTTTCTATCTCTCGGTAACGCCAACTCGTGAAAAGCAGAAAACTAAGAAGGAGGGCTAAAACAGTGACGGAAATAACAATCACTGCTTGGATGGATAAGAAAACGAATGCGGTGGTTATGGAAAGAAAACTTATCACTGCTAAGGTAATCAAAAACAGTTGAATTTCCCTATTACGCAACATTTAATCACCCGCCTTATAGCCCATTCCACGGACCGTCCTAATGATGATTGGATTTTGCGGATCATCTTCCAACTTTTCGCGCAACCGTTTTATATAAACAGTCAATGTATTATCATTTACAAAGTCACCTGCCACATCCCATATTCTTTCTAGTAGTTGGTTTCTCGTTAATATTTGTCCAAGGTTATTTGCAAAAATTAGAAGTAACCGATATTCAAGAGCGGTCACAATCACCTCTTCACCATGTTTATAGACCTTACCTTCTAACGTATTAATTCGTATATCCTTTATTTCGATCAGATTATTTGATTGCGCTTGTTTGTTATATCGACGTAGGACAGATTTAATCCTTGATAGAAGTTCTCGAACACGAAATGGCTTGGTTATGTAATCATCTGCCCCCATATCTAACCCCATAACTACGTTCACCTCATCATCAAAAGCAGTCAAAAAAATCACAGGTTTGTCACTGCTTTGTTTCACTATTTTACATAAGTCATAACCACTTCCGTCTGGTAAAGATAAATCAAATATACATAAATCAATATCCTCAAGTTTTTGATCTAACACATTTACAGCTGACTCTGCATTGGAACAAAGAATAGTTTCATAGTGATCCTGTTGTAACGAATATTCTAATCCAGCTGCAATTGTCTTATCATCTTCTACCAATAATATTTTCATAGGTAAACATCCTATCCAACCTTATTTTTCCCTTATCATATTTCAAATTAGAAGTAATCGTCAAAGTTTTTCTTACTATTTTACTTCCTTTACAAATTCAGATAAATGATAGATACTAACGAGCCTCATTTCATTCGTTCACTTTAGATTAAAGAACAGTTAAAAACAAATTCATTTCATGAATCCTACTGTATAAATTAGCCAATTAAGGAAAGCATACTAAAAAAAGGTGGGTGAATTTCTTGTTTCGATATTTCTTAACAAAATGCAGGGAAATTAATAAATTTGCTTCCTGGGAACTAATAGATAAAGCAAAGTTTATTGGGGTAGCTAATGTCATTATGTTCTTAATTGCTATTTCATTTCCATCCAACAATATAGTTGTTACATTTGTTACATTTTTCTTCCTAATTACTAGCTCCTACTTTATGTATATCTTTTCAAAAACACTGCTAGTAAGAAAGATGAATAAAGGTTTGCAGCATAAAAAAGCATTACTTATTCAAGAAATCGATCAAATGACTGAATCGGAATTTGTAGAGTTGTTATATCACTTGTTTAAACAACAAGGTTACTATGTTAATCGATCACCAGGTCCACCCGACTATGGTGCTGATTTAATATTAAGAAAAGGGGAAGAAGTTACTGTTGTTAGAGCAATTCGATCTGAAAACAAGGTTGGAATGTCAGCGTTAAATGAAGTCAATCAATCCAACAAATACTTTCATGTAAACAGTAAATGGATTATTACGAACAGTTCTTACACAAAAGTGGTCATAAATCAGGCCGAAAAAAGTGATGTAAAACTGCTTAGTCGAGAAGATTTATTAGATATGTTACATCGATTCAAAACACCAATTCGGAAAAGCAAATTGTCAGAAGTACACGAAAAGAGATAACAGGAACAAAGGAAATTCCTTTGTTCCCGCTTCTTTATTACTGTCGTTTTTTTGTTTTTTTATTGAAAGCTTTTTCGTTTGCCGTTAATGGCTCATTTGCAAATTCGTGATCAAATTGTTTGGATAATTGACCTCGTACAGCTTGCTCATCACTTGGTGCAGCATTTAGTTTACTTTTCTTTATTTTTTTACCCAATCTAAACACCTCCATCTATATTTTGTCTAGAAAAATAATGATTATCCAATATAGGGATAAATAATAAAAATACAATAGAGTAGGCGCATGAATTTTATTCATGCGCCTCTCACAGATCCGTACGTGCGGGTCTTCGCATACGGCTCCTCCGCGATTATCCCCGTTGGGGATGATGTTCATTGTAAATATCCACAAGAAATACGAGACCTATTTCTCTAAACCATTTATTGGAAAGTGCTGTATGCACTGGTGTGCATTTCGAACTTCTCCAAGCGTACATTCGTAAGCGTGGAAGTTCTCCTTCCCATTTTCTTCTACGTAATTCCCTATGTAGCTTTCTTATTTTCCGCCAACTCCTAAGTTGTACTGACCGCAATCTTCTTCTAATCCACTTATCAAATTCAGTAAACATTGTCTTTGTATGCCAGTGTCCAAAATAGTTTCCCCATCCACGTAGATAAGGGTTTAGTTTCTCTTTTACCAAAACTCTAATATTAATCGTTTGGTTTCGTTTTGTAATTTCCTTGATTTTAGTCTTAAACTTCTCTATTGACTTTTCTGAAGGCTTAACCCAGTAACCCTTCTTAAATTCATGTCCAAGAAAGACAAATGTTTCTTTCATATTATTTACAATCTTAGTCTTTTCCGGGTGAACTATAAGCCCAAGCTTTTCTTCAAGGAATCGAGTAACTGACTTGAGTACTCGCTCAGCACCCTTTTGTGATTTACAACAGATGACAAAGTCATCTGCATATCTTGTAATGCGATGCCCTCTCTCTGTCATAAGTTCATCCAACGGATGCAAATATACGTTCGCAAGTAGCGGACTGATGACACCACCCTGTGGAGATCCTTTTTCGTTTAAGTGGAAACTGCCACCCTCCATAACTCCTGCTTGGAGGAAACTCTCGAGTAATCCAATAACACTTCCATCCACTATTTCTTCTCTAACCAACGACATTAGTTTATCATGCGGAATTGTATCAAAGTATGATTTTAGGTCTGCATCAATTACATACACATAACCATCCATTAAATCCTTTCGGACTTTATCTAATGCCATATGTGCACTTCGATTCGGTCTAAAGCCAAAACTACAATCAAGAAATTTAGCTTCAAAGATTGGTTCTATTATTCTACGTACAGAAGCCTGTACTACTCGGTCTCTCACGGTTGGGATACCTAGAGGTCGTTTTGAACCATCAGCCTTCGGAATATATACACGTTTAACTGGTCTCGGCTTGTATGTCTTTTCTTGTAATTCACGTTGAAGGATTTGTACATTATCCTCCACTCCAAATTCAAAAGCCTTAACTGTTATTCCATCTACCCCTGCGGCTCCACGGTTCCTTTTAACCTCTTTAAAGGCTTCCTCCATGTTTGGCATTACCCATATTTTATCTATGAGACTATACCACTTTCTCTTTTGTGGGGTCTTTGCTCCCTCACGAAAACCTTGTTTGTCTTCTTTTCCGTTCATGTTCCGTTTCTTTCCTTTCATTCTGTTGATTGACTAGCCCAACTTCGGCAATATCAGCAGTTTCACAAGTACTACGCCCCATACGGTCTACCCTTCTGTTCGACCCCGAATCTACGGATTTGTCCTATCGGTTTCTGTATGGACATGACATATTCTAAGATAACTCGGTTTTTCTTCCACGGACAGACGGGCTTCGCATAAAGTCCCTACCTTTTAGGTTAGAGGGCTCCTCTCAGTAACAAAGTACTAAGTCACTTACCTTTGCGACTTTTCCAGTAAGCTTGATCACTACTATCCCCTGCTCTGACTTCTTACCACCCATAACTTCATCTTGTCCATCCCAGACTTGATTGAAGGTTACCACAATGTGGAGACGATGAGATCTCCTTGGGTCACGTCACCGGGCTTTCACCTGAATCCAGTCCTCATAACTAGCAGAGTCCTCTTGTGGAATAGGACACTCCCTTCTTTTGCAGGGTTATCCGACTCTACCAGCCAACACGGTTGAATTGTCGCCTGTTCCAGGTTTTGCCTTCAGGTCCTCCGCACACTTCCTCACGGACAATGCACTACCTGTCAGCTATACACTTCCGCCACTACGGTGTGTTTGGGACTTTCACCCATTAGTCCGATGCGCTGCCAAGCGCACAAAAG
>NZ_JAOALK010000018.1 GCF_025154055.1 Aquibacillus koreensis | reverse complement strand
AAACTCATGAGAGTAAAAGTATTATCCGGTATTAGCACCGGTTTCCCGGAGTTATCCCAGTCTTACAGGCAGGTTGCCCACGTGTTACTCACCCGTCCGCCGCTCATTCCACAAGCGTCACCCCGAAGGGATCAGCTTGCTTCCTGCGCTCGACTTGCATGTATTAGGCACGCCGCCAGCGTTCGTCCTGAGCCAAGATCAAACTCTCCATAAAGTACTTGCACACGGATGTGCTGACTTCTACGTTGCCACAGGACGTGGCGAACTTAGTAGAAGATCATTAATCTTCACTCATTCAAAAAACTAGCTTTTTTCTTACTTGACATAAATGATTGTTTTGTTCAGTTTTCAAAGATCAATTTGCGTTGTTGTTTTTTTCGACAACCTCTATATATTATCAGGTTGTACAATTGATGTCAACAACTTTTTTATTTATCATTCAATCACCTCGAAAGCGACTAAAATAATATATCACATTTTAAGATTCAATGTTAAGTATTTTTTTCGAATCTTGCTAACCGCTTTTGAAGGCGGATTTATAATATATCACGGTCACTACCCAAACACAATAGCTACATACAGTCCAAATTATTCCATTGAAATCATTAGTGGGCGATTACTAAATTGATTAAATCTAGCATTTATTGAAAATCACTTATCTTTACTACTTTTCATATGGTACTTCTTAAGATTAAGATCATACAGTTATCTCTAATCCCAAGTCTATTCATCCCCCCTTATTTATTTAAACACTCCTTTCAGCATCGCTATACGCCTGAGTACTTTCAACCGCTATTAATCATCGGTTTTATACCTTCTTTCCTTTCATTCTAAAATTAAGCCCTTCTTTATATTGCTTAATATCAATTTCTTTTTTCACACGTTTGGCATTAACTGTTAGGAATAACTCCTTTTCAGTACGTGTCAACTCGAATTCCCAACCACCTTCACCTTTATAGGTTCTCTTTAACATATGCTTCGTAACAAACATAGAAGGCAAACTAATAAATTCATTTTTCTCACCTAATAAGATAATTACCGATTGGACTTCTCTTTGTTTAAATAAACCTGCGTCATCCTCTGTTAGTTGAAATTGAAAAGACTTTGATTCCTTATCTCCTTCAGAAGAAAGAACTTTAACAATATGCTTATGGTCTATTTTGTAGAGATCTTCATATTTATCTAATGGTACATATTCATACGTTTCAATTATACCTTTTGTTTTTAAATCATCAAAAATGAACTTTTGCTCACTTTTGGTATTATCACTTGCACTAGATGAATCTGATTTGTTTTCTTTAGAGGTATTTGATAGCGATTTAATCTTATCTTCCAGATCGGCGAGTTGATCAAACAAGAGTTCATTGTTTTCTTTAAGTTGTTCAATGCCTTTTTCAACACCTTTATAATTCTTAAAGTCCTCCATTTCTTCATTATCCCAATATTTCTGGTTTATTTTCTCAATTTCTCCCTTATCCACTTCCCCAAAAAACAAACAACCTTTATTATTCTGCTCCACTAGCTCATCTAGAACACCAACATATAAATAACGATCATCTATCAAGAACAAGCTTGTTTCTAAGTTTTCCATCATCTTAATTATGGCTCCCGATTCTTCTAACTGTATAAGAGCTTGCATATCCATTACCCCTGTTATAGCATCAAGTCCAGGAGTTGATATAACTAGTTTTAATTCAATGTCCTTACCACTTATTATGGATAATAGTTGATCAATTACTTCACCTTGTAAATATGGAGAAATAATTAATAACGACGTCTCAACGTTTTTTAACTCTTTTTTGATCTGCTGCTTTACATTCTCTGTTACTATCTTCATGTATAAATCTCCCTTTAAAAACATTTATGCTTTAATTAAGGTTATTTTATAACCGAATCTCATTTCCAATACATATTCACGAAAATTTAAAAGCAATAAAAATAGGGTACTATATATTTGTTCCTTTTAGACTTAAGAGAACAAATTACTAAATGGTTGCAATTCGCTCCGCTTCAACAACTCCCAAAAGGATTTCAAAGAAAAAAAAGTTCAGTACTCTGCCTCTGTAATTTTTATCGATTCATAATTTTTCACCAACTATAAAACTAGCGTTATCTTTGACTTATGTTTCGAGCTATTTATAGAATGAATTAAAAGCATACCATGGAGGTGAGCATGTTGATTACATTTGATCATGTGACCAAACAGTTTGAAGACGGAACAATTGCGGTTGATGATGTTTCATTTAGCGTTGCAAAGGGTAAATTAGTTACGCTTATCGGTCCAAGTGGGTGTGGGAAAACAACAACGATGAAGATGATTAATAAATTAATCTCTCTATCATCTGGTTCAATTACAATAGACGGAACAGATATCAGCGAGCAAGACCCCGTAGAACTAAGGCGCAATATCGGCTATGTGATCCAGCGGATTGGATTACTCCCACACATGACTATAGAAGAAAACGTTGCTTTAGTACCCAAACTAAAAGGATGGAAAAAAGAAGACTATCAAAAGGAAGTTGACGATTTACTTGACTTAGTTGGACTAGAACCAAGCACCTATAAAAAGAGGTATCCCTTAGAGTTAAGTGGAGGACAGCAACAACGGATTGGTGTTATTCGAGCATTAGCCGGGAAACCACCTATCATTCTAATGGACGAACCATTTAGCGCGCTTGATCCAATTAGCAGAGAACAATTGCAAGATGAGTTAAAGCTACTCCAAAAGAATATACAAAAAACAATTGTATTTGTTACGCATGATATGGATGAGGCACTTAAAATCTCAGATGAAGTGATTGTAATGAAAGATGGTTGTGTACAGCAAATTGCAACCCCAGACACCTTGATTCACCAACCTTCCAATGCATTTGTTCGGTCTTTTATAGGGGAAGACCGTGTGAAACAAGCAATAGAAACGACAAGTAAACGACAAGCGTCATCAGTAATGCTTCCTTTAACTGCTGAAGTGTTACAGGAAAGCACTCCAAGATTACCAGATAGTTCTCCCCTCCAAGAAGTTGCTAAAATGATGCTTACATCTAAAGCGAATAAAATTATTTTGATGGCAGCAGATGGGGAAGCAACCGGGTGGATTGCCAAGGACCAATTATTGAAAGAACTTGCTGGTATTGATATGGAGGTAATATAAATGGAGCATTTACAAGTATTCATGGATACCGTCGTTTCGCGGCAAGATTTATTAATAGAGCGGACAATTCAACATCTCTACCTTTCATTTATTGCAATATTAATTGCTGTGGGTATATCATTGCCACTTGGTATTTATATTTCTAGAAATCGCAAAGTTGCTGAGTTTTATATCGGTATTACAGCTGTCTTACAAACCATTCCTAGCCTGGCGTTATTCGGATTTCTTGTTCCCGTTTTAGGAATTGGATCAATTACAGCACTTGTTGCATTAATCATTTATGCATTACTCCCAATTCTTCGAAATACATACACCGGTATAACTGGAGTGGATGAAGGAATTATTGAGGCTGGTGAAGGAATGGGTATGACCCAGCGCCAAATTCTTTGGAAAATACAATTACCATTATCCTTGCCATTTATGATGGCTGGCGTAAGGACTGCAACCGTATTAACAGTCGGTGTGGCAACCCTTGCCACTTTTGTTGGTGCAGGTGGGCTAGGAGATGTAATTTGGAGAGGGTTACAGTCTTGGAACAATAGCCTTGTCTTAGCAGGGGCGATTCCCGTGGCATTATTGGCCTTGCTTTTCGATTCCTTACTAAAGTTTGTTGAGAAAAAAGTAACACCAAAAGGAATTAAATATTAGGATGAAGGAGAAACAATCATGAAGAAATTAATGATACTAATTGGATTAACACTAATACTTTCCGCCTGCTCTGGAAACGGGAGTGAAAATGAACCAATCGTCGTCTCAGGAAAAAACTGGACAGAGCAGTATATTTTATCACAAATTCTTGCCATCTATATTGAAGAGAACACGGATTATACGGTAGATTTACAGGATGGTCTAGGTGAAGTTGCCATTCTAACACCTGCACTTGAAAAAGGCGAAATTGATATGTATATAGAATATACTGGTACAGGGTTAGAAGCCGTTTTAAATGAACAAGCTGAAGAAGGAGAATCAAGTGAGAGTATCCTAAATAGAGTAAGACAAGGGTATGAAGAAACATATGATGCAACATGGCTTGAGCCTTTAGGATTCGAAAACAACTACACACTAGCCTATCTTGAAGATGCTACTTTTAATGCAGACACATATTCTGATGTAGCAGCAATCTCTGAAGACCTATCATTCGGTGCTCCTCATGCTTTCTACGAAAGACAAGGTGACGGGTATGATGCATTTGCAGAAGCTTATGACTTTAACTTTGCTACAACAGAAAGTTTCGACCCAAACGTGATGTATAAAGCGTTACTACAAGGTGATGTGGACGTTATTCCGGCTTTCACAACTGACGGTAGAATTCAACGCGAAAACATACAAACTACTGCAGATGACTTAGGCTTCTTCCCTAAGTATGATGCGGCAATTGTTATTAGACAAGAAGTACTCGATAACTACTCTGGACTTGAAGAAGCACTCAACGGGTTAGCTGGACAAATTACGGAACAAGAGATGCAAGCATTAAATGCAAAGGTTGACCTTGATAACGAAGAAAGTGAAGCCGTTGCAAGAGAGTTTCTTGAAGGAAAAGGATTAATAAATGGATAAAATTATACAAACTAATTGCTTCACATATTGATAACCAACCAATAATTAATCAGGAAAAAGCACACTTTTAAATAAAAGTGTGCTTTTTCCCTTATAATAGTGTCAAACCAGTTGCATACCCATATACTATTGATGAGGGTACCTTTAAATATAAGGTGTTGATAATTCAACATTCGAATTAAAGAATATCTAGTTGGCCAACTAATGCTACTAAAATTTGAAGTAATACTTGAATAGACGCTGCTACGTCTGTATCAACTGTTGAGACGTTTACACCTTCACATCCATCAATTACTATTAATTGACGGTTAGACTGATCAATTCGGGCATAACCCATTAGTTCTTCCGTGACTTTTTCAGCACGCGCATCATCTGCAATCGATATTTGAACGACAATAGCAATCGCAACTTGAAGTGCAACCTGTAATGATACAGCAACTTGTGTGTCAGTAGATTCTACTGTCACCTCTTTCGAATTCAGAACAAAAATTGCTTCATTTGATCTTTGTTCGATATCACCAATTTGATCGGCATATTGACTTACTGAATTAGCATTTGTTTGGGCAAATGAATTTTTCCCCATTAGAAATTCCTCCTTTTAATTATTTGTTATTTGACCTTCTTTTTAGATTTTGAAGCTGATTTGTTAAAGCTTGCGTAGATTCATTGGAAAAATTATTATTCTTATTTTGTTGATCTTCCAAAAAAGCCTCTACCTGTTGTTTTAAATTGCCAACTGATTCTTTTAGTTTTGATTTCTCATCACTTGATAATTCTCTAAGCTTTTTGCTCTCTTTTGAAATGTTGTAGCGATTTAATAAATCGGAAACATGCATGTTGATAAGACTGTTAGATATTTCATTTAGATTATTGTTGTTTTCTTTGTCTGCCAAGAAAGTCCCTCCTTTCTATCCAATGTTGCTGTACACTACTATATATATAGTTAATTGAAAAATGAGGTAGGGCAGATACTGCGACAAATTGTGAATTAGGTACATAATTGATTAACATGTAATAGAAAGTCAATAAAATATGCTATCAAATCATTAAGCTGTTAAATTTATATGGAAACCCGTCCTAGTGTCATTTTATTCATTAGAGTGAAAAAACTAGTAAAGAGGATGCCCCCTTTTTAGGAGCATCCTCTTTCATTATAAAGACCTATTATTCTTGTAGAAATCAACAGATTCAAGTTCATATCGCTTAGGAGCATTCCAATTATAATTGAAAAGGCAGCAAATTGTAATAATTAACGTCAGTGGGTTTTATCCACAATAACTGTACGGTAATCACTATTCTCTCTTTTCACACTTTATTTAGGAATCCTCGACTTTGTTGGTGACAATAAATGCATCGCTCTAACTGAGGTTACTCAGTATAGGGAAATACCATATCTTTATGAAGCGGAAATTGGCTGTCGCTAGCTCAGCAATTGGGAACAGAGAATGAATTCTAATCCTCTTAAAAAATTCTAAAGCATCATTAGACACTGTAGAATTTACTGCTTCAATAATAGATCCAATTTTAGCTTTTCTTCAAATTTATCAGCTGGAACTGGTTCCGAGAAAAAGTAACCTTGACCGTACCCACAATTAAAACCTCTCAAGTATTCAATTTGGTATGCATGTTCAATCCCCTCTGCTACAACTTGTAGATTTAAGTTTAAACCTATATCAATGATTGTTTTTATAATAGATAAATTCGTAGCATCTTCCATATTATCAATAAATGATTTATCAATTTTAATCGCGTCAATTGGTAATTCCTTCAATATATATAAAGAAGAATAGCCCGTGCCAAAGTCATCCAAGGATGTCTTCACACCATACTCCTTTATACTCTGTAGCACTTCGGTTGACTCGGTTGTATTCTGCATAATACTCTCTGTAATTTCCAATTCCAAATAAGCAGGAGAAAGTCCCGTCTCAAGTAGGGCACTTTTCACCATTCGAACAAAGTCAAATTGCTCTAATTGCCTTGCCGATACATTAACAGAAACACAAAGCCTATGCCCTTGATCATACCAAATTTTATTTTGTTTACATGCTGTTTTTATTACCCACTCACCTATTGCATTAATTTGCCCTGTTTCTTCAGCAATTGGAATAAATTCGGCAGGTGAAACAGAACCAAGAACAGGATGATCCCATCTTAATAGTGCTTCCATTCCAACCAATCTGTTTTCCTTAAGTGAAAACTTTGGTTGATAGTGGAGAGATACTTGTTGAAGCTCCATCGCTTTTCTTAATTCAACCTCTAATGTCATCCTTCGGTTCACTACATCGTTTAATTCAGTATTAAAAAATTGGTATCTATTTTTACCTTTTTCTTTAGCTAGATACATAGCAGCATCTGCATATTTAAGTAAAATCTCACTGTTCTTTCCATTATAAGGATACATACTAATTCCGATACTTGGAGTAATAGTAATTTCATGATGATCAATTATAAACGGTTTACTAAATATATCTAAAATCGATTGAGCTGATTTTTCACATTCATCTTGTGTTATATCTGGAAGAACAATAACAAATTCGTCTCCCCCTATCCTATATTTCATCAGATAGTCATTCGGTAAATATTTATTTAGCCTTTCAGAAGCTGCTTGCAGAATACGATCACCAACATAGTGACCAAGTGTATCATTTACATTTTTAAATCGATCCAAGTCCATTAAAAGCAAGGCAACTGGCCGGTTTGTTTCTTTTGCATGATCCATGACATCATTAAGTTCGTTTATAAAACTGGTTCTGTTTTTCATGCCGGTAAGTGTATCATGGTAAGCTAAGTGTCGGTATTGGTACACCAATTTTTTATTCTTTTGCAAGATATACAACTGTCGTCCTAGTATCATTAAAAAAGTTATAATCAATCCGGCACTTAGTGCATTTAACTGCCACAAATATTCTTGTACAACTAGGATAATTTGAATTAGCACTGCAATATAAGGGAAGTATGTCTGTTTTTCTTTCTTTACATACTCTCGTTCTATCTTTTTATTATCTAGTTGTGCCGACACCTTTCCAGTTAAACCAAGTACAAACAAAGATACTAACCATATATAATCGACTAAGCTTCCAGGTTGATACGTATCATGAAGGATTTGGAACAAGTAATAAAAATCAGCCGTCACTTGAAACAAAAAAGCTAAAAAGATCATACCGATCACTTTTTTCTCGCGACTATACCTAGATAAGTACAACAAACATGACATTACATACATGATCCCTAAGCTAATCAAAGGATAAGCTAAAGTAATTGCAGTAACTGGGAATGAGTAATCTGTTGCAACAAGAACTGTCTTAGAAAAGTAATGTAGTGTAATCGACGTACCAAACGCCATAAAAACAAAGAATGTAAATACATATGAACCATTTGCGATGGATGTTTGAATTACTGTCGTTTTATAGAACATAGCAATTAAATAAAAAAAGTATGCTAACAACCAAAATAAAAACGATAGTTTTGTATATGCATCAGCACCCTCGGTAATCTGTGTGTGTACCCAAGTGGCGTTAGAGACGATAAAAAATAGAACACCGATACTAAGCATAAGCCAAAAGTAGCGTTGCTTATTTAATGTATGACGAAAAGCTTTGTATAGCCAAACAAAACTTAATGAACCAACGATAATTGGTAATACAGAAGCAAGCAATCCTCGCATTAGGAGTTGGTCATTAAATATACCAATCCAGCCTATATATATAATAGAAGTAACAAGTAGAAATAAGAAAATAGTTTTTTTTATTAACATAGTAATCCCTCACAATTTTTATGGAATAGATTACGTTGTAGTACCCTTTTTTCACAATTAACAGGAATAAAGAAAGGTTATCTCCAATAGGAAATAACCCTTCTCATCCTGTTGGCAGTTCAGCCACCATAGAGTATCTCCTTTAGGCCTGTAACTTTGCGCCCTTATTTTTCAATAAGTTTGCCTTTTCGAACGTATATGCTTAATAGATATATATTATCACATATTTCTGGGAATATTAATCCTATTTTACTAGTTTTGGAAGAAAATACAGTTTATATCAATTTTCGAAGTGTACATTTTATTGCATGATGAGTCTTTTTAACTACTTTTATACATAAAGCAATCCACATCAAGTGCACTTTTCCTTGTGGTCGCATAGATAATAATCATATTTATGATAAACTGTGTTTTCCACATTTCGAAAAGAACATCGTATTTATCCAATAATCTTTTCATTTTGTTACATAATTTTAACGTGAAGGTAAGATAATAGACATGCATACTTAATTTTGTTATCGTAGAAAATGCATTATAAAAAAATAAAGAATTAGGGGGACATCTAATGAATTTCAAAAAAGGATTTGGATTATTAATTGCAGCACTCATTATCGCAGTAATCACGACTGCTTGTGGTGGAGATAATGAGAGCGGTTCAGAAGACACAAAAACGATTACTTTTATGCACCAATGGACAGAGGGAAGCTCACCTCAACAAAATAAACTTCTTAATGAAGTAATCGATGAGTACGAGTCTGAAAATCCTGGTATTACAGTAGAAACAGAAACTTATAGTGCAGAGCAATATAAGGAAAAGCTTCGTGTACTTGCAGCATCAGATAAATTACCTGATGTTGGCCAAGGGTGGCCTGGTGGATGGTTAAAACCATTTGCTACAGGTGGAAAATTTGCTCCTTTAGACGATGTAATCGACGAAGAATTTAGTAATAAATTCGTTGATGGAACATTAGAAACTTTTGAAGTAGATGGGAAAACATACAGCCTTCCATACGAACTAAACATTACGATGATGTTCTACAACAAAGAAATATTTAATGAATACGGATTAGAGAAGCCTACTACATTAGAAGAGTTAAAAAATGTAGTAACAGTATTAAACGAAAACGATGTAACACCAATTGCGCTTGGTAACAAGGATCGTTGGACTGGTTCAATTTACTACATGTACCTTGCAGACCGAATTGGTGGATCTGAAAAAATCGTAAATGCGGTTAATCGTGAAACGAGCTTTGAAGACCCAGCTCTTACGCAAGCTGCTGAAGAAATTCAAAATTTAGTAGAAATGGATGCGTTCCCACAAGGTACAAATGCCATGGGTAACTTAGAAGCTGAAGGTATGTTCATGAATGGGCAAGCAGCAATGTACTTAACAGCTACTTGGTCTCTTCCAAACTTCACAACTAACGAAGATATACCGCAAGAATTTAGAGATAATGTAGATTACTTTAAATTCCCTAATGTTGAAGATGGGGAAGGTGACAGCAACAGCTTCGTTGGTGGATCTGGTGGTATGTTCGTAGCTGAAAATTCTGACGTAAAAGAAGAAGCAAAGCAATTTGTTAAATTCTACGTTGAGAAGTTAGCAGAGAAATCATTAAGCGGTGCTGGAATAATGCCGGCAATGAAATCAGATACAGCTAATGTAGAGCTTCCAGACCTTTATGTACAAGTATTAGAGGACCTAAACAACGCGAGTGGTATTACTTTGTTTGCAGATAATTTAATGAACACATCTACTGCAGAGGAACACTTAAATGCGATTCAAGCATTGTTTGGACTTGAGATGACACCAGAAGAATTTGTTGAGTTACATGAGGAGTCTTTAGAGCAACAAGCACAGAGCAACGAAGAAGCGTTTGAATAAAGAACAAAAACCTGAACCTTCAATTGGTTCAGGTTTTTTAATTAAACACACAATCTCTTTAACGATTTCATGTCTATCATTTATATCTTCTACCCAGATATCCATAAATCATCATTCTTAATAGTAAATTAGTATCCCTTCTCAATCTCTTTCCTTCAACACAACATTTAAGATAGCTTCATGAGATAACCGCTATTTTTTGAATAATCTAAAAATAAGGACATCTATATCTGTTCGATGCTCTCCGTTTATGGTAAATTAACAACTGAATGCTAAGGTTACAATTATCTGAATGAACGTGGGGGGAATGAAATGAGCTCTATTAGTAAAGAATTGTTAGATTTTCAAAGCTTAGATCAAGTGATTGAAGATATGACTAGACAACTTAAAGAACTTGAAGAAGCTGGTGATTACCGAGCTATATTTCAACGAGTGTACCTTCTTATGACAAAGGAGATGAAAAAACGACTAACAGCAGGCTTTTTCCATGATGATGTTTGGATGGAGCGTGTACTTGTTCGTTTTGCACAATATTATTTTGATGCCATTCAGGCACATGAACAAGGAGAGCCATACCCACTAGCATGGGAACTTGCATTTCGTATGGCTAAACAGCAAAAAGTCTTTGTTTTACAAGATGCGCTGCTCGGGATTAATGCGCATATTAATAGTGATCTTCCAATAGTCATGTATGTAATTTTATCGGAAGACAAGGTCTGGCCAGATGCAAGTATGATGTTGAATCGGAGACAGGATCACGAAAAGATAAATGATGTACTTTCAGACTTAGTCGACCTTGTTCAAAATGAATTAGCGAGTCACTATGCTCGGTCTATCCGGATAATAGACAGATTTATGGGTCGTAAAGATGAATCACTATCTTCTTTTGTCCTAGCACATTGCCGAACGAACGTCTGGTACAACACAGAGTTAATGCTTAACGCACAGGATGAAGAAGAAAGGATTTTGCACCAGAAACGCATCGAAAACGATGCGTACGTGATTGGTTTACAAATCGCTCAATCAGACTCACGCTTCTTCCGATTTTTAAGACGATTTGCGCCTTTCACCAGAAAGAGACGCTGGTTTTAAATCATAGTGCGTCATTCCTACAGTAATTTAACATAAACATATTTAAATTATCTTTGTCCATAAATAAAACACAGACCGTGGATATTCCCTGGCCTGTGTATGGGCTGACAATTAACTTTGAATCGATCATCCATCATGTACTTTACTTTGTTGTTAAATAATAGGATTAACCAGACTTCTTTAACCACTTTTTAATACCAACTTTACCTTTACCATTGCAAGATGGACATGCAATAGCACCTTCACCCTTACATGTAGAACATTGTTTACTACCATAGACAAATCCTTCACCTGAACAATCCTTGCACTTAACTAGAGGTTCACCGTTACAGTCCTTACACTTCATTAACTAATTCCTCCCATTCCTAATATGGAGTCATGGAGCAAAAAGATAAACTCGGAAGTGATATGGAAAAGTGCGATATGGTGTCTGAATTATCTCATCCGCTCCAAATCTATACCTTCATATACCATTTTAAACCAATATGTTGCAAGGATAAAGTTACAATTTGGTTACATATGTGAAGTAATCTGACTAGTTCTATTTAAGTGGAAAATATAATACCGTAGTAATCATATTATTTCTCAATCACATACAATTATTTCTCTCTTGAACTTCCTCTTATGTATTTCGCATCGATCCTTTATATTAAAACCGACCTGCTTTAGAATTGAATCGAGTGGTTCTACCGTAACTACTACCATTTTCTGAGCAAGCCTTCGTGCACTTTTTATTATTTCTAGTTGCTCGTCTTGTGAAATAACAGAGCATAGATTATAAGGCATGTCTATTATTACTACGTCAAATTGCCCTTCAACATCTCGAATATCTTTTAATGTTACTTCTGTATCATATCCAAAATATTTAATATTTTCACGTATACCTCTCATCACAAGTGGATTATGGTCACTGCCCACAATATTAATCCCCATGGACAAAGCTTCAACTAATACTGTCCCTATCCCACAGCATGGATCAATTACTTTTACATTAACTGGTTTTGGTACAGCTATATTCACAATCGCTCTCGCAACTCGTGTATTTAGTGCTGTAGAGTAACTAGCTGGCTTCGATTTATGACTTAACCAAATAGGCTCAGATTTATGATAGTTACCGAATACCCACCTACCATCCACTTCCATCACTGCATAAATAATATCCGGATTTTGTAAATCCGCCTTACCAGGAATCGATAGACCTATCTCTCGCTCCATTTTTCTACGAACTTCAAAACGAATGGAACTATCTGTTTTGAAAATATCTCTTGCTGTCATTACTTTCACTTTAAATGTTGAAGATGTACTAGGTAATTTTTCCACTTGAGTTTTTAGCTCTACAGTTGTATTTGCTTCAAAGATAACATCTATTCTCTCCCTAATGAATGGACTCCGGTTTAACTCAACTGCAATAGTACTTTCCAGCACACCTGTGTTAGAATCAAAGCCAAAAAAAGAACGCATCTCCAAACGGCATAGCGATAGTTCTTCTTCTGCACAAGCATAATTATAAACATATTTAGTCGATTCATTGTTACAATTCATAAATTCCCCCAACTGTGGAATGAGGGCAGGCATAGACCTGTTCTCCTGTTCCCATTTATTGATGGTAGTCGCTAGTTAATAGGGACTTGACGGACAGTCACCCTGTCCATCCCTTTACTCGTATCATCATACCTATACATTTAAAAAGATCCCTTAGTCACCAACAGATTAGACCTGTCAAGTGACCAGAAAATGGTTGACTAAATACTTACATAAGTCCCACTTATGAAATCATGAATGGCACGTTTATCTTTTCTATAAATGACCATAACGGCACTGATTAGGATCGACAGACCAAAAGTAATGGCCGCAATAAAATAAATGCCAACCACTTGTCGCAACACCATATTTAGAATCGTGATTTTTTCATCATCACTAAAGCGTTTAATTCTAATGTTTGTCATTCTCTTCCCTACTGTAAAACCATTCCAAATAATAGGAAGAATTGTTAAATACGCTACAAAAATGATTTCCCCATATATGCTGTCACCCCAGCTCATTAATAGGTTCCCATTAAGAAGGTAAAACACAAGAATGGTTATTACCGATATGATAGTTACATCAACCAAACTTGCCAAAAATCTTTTCCAAAAACCTGCTGTATCTCTATACTGCACCAAAATCTCTCCTATTCGAATTTAAATATAAAACCTATAGAACAAATAGTAACACAAATTAGTGAGTTGAGAACAGATTAGGCGTATGGAAGGCACCTTTACTAGAAAAATTTATATACTCTCGCTTCATATGGTTTTAACGCAAGCGAAACTAGAGCATCTTCTTCTTCTGAATCCACTAAATAGTTTCCTAAGCATAAAAGCATGGTTCTGTTCTGTAACGCTTTAGGTAAACAAAATTTTGTCTCTACATCAAACAGATTTGTAATTACTAGAAATACCTTATCCTCTAAAGTTCGTGTATAGGCAAAAATAGAGTCATGATCATCAGAGATCAACTTGTAACTCCCATAAACAAGAACTTCTTCCCTTTTTCTCAATTGTATTAGCTTCTTGTAGAAATGATAAATTGAGTTCCAATCGTCTAACGAATGCTCTACATTTATGTTTTTGTAATTAGGATTTACTTTTAACCAAGGACTACCTTTTGTAAACCCAGCATGGTTTTGAGCACTCCATTGCATCGGTGTGCGAGCATTATCACGACCATTCTTCCAAATAACTTCCATAACTTCTTCATGGGTTTTACCTTCTTCTAACTCGTTGCGATATAAATTCTTGATCGCAATATCGTTGTATTCCTCTATAGAATTAAATTGCACATTTGTCATACCAATTTCTTGCCCTTGATAGATAAAAGGTGTTCCTTGCATTAGAAAATACAATGTTGCTAAACATTTTGCAGATGGAATTCTTAGTGATTCGTCGTTTCCCCATGTAGATACAGATCTTGGTTGATCGTGATTTTCAAGAAATAGAGCATTCCATCCAATACCTTCCAAACCTTTTTGCCACTTCGTTAAAATGGTTTTTAAACCCTGCATGTCTAACCGACCACTTTTTCCTTTTCCCCAAAGATCTAGATGTTCAAATTGAAAAATCATACTAAATTTACCGTTGTTTTCACCTACCCACTCCTCCGCTTGGTCAGGACTAACACCGTTTGCTTCTCCGACTGTCATAATATCGTAATGATCAAATGTTTCTTGCTTTAATTCTTCAAGAAATAATTGAATACCGTCACGATTCATGTGACCTTCAAACGATGGAACGTATTTTTTGTTAGTTGGATTAGGTAAATCAGGAAATCCACCTACTTTTTTAATATGAGAAATTGCATCAACACGAAAACCGTCAATACCTTTAGCTAACCACCAGTTAATCATTTCGTACAAAGCTTTTCTTACACTCGGATTTTCCCAATTCAGATCTGGTTGTTTTCGAGAAAAGACATGCATATAATATTCATTTGTCTTCTTATCATACTCCCAAGCTGACCCCCCAAAGATAGATTCCCAGTTGTTTGGTTCTTTCCCCTCTTGTCCTGGATTCCATATATAAAAATCCCGGTACGGATTACTTTTGGAAGAACGAGACTGTATAAACCAGATATGTTCATCCGATGTATGATTGATCACTAAGTCCATAATGATCTTCATATTTCGCTTATGCACTTCCGTTAATAACTGGTTAAAGTCTTCCATCGTTCCAAACTCATCCATAATGTCTTTATAATCACTGATGTCATACCCATTATCATCATTTGGAGAGGTGTAGATTGGACAAATCCAAATAACATCAATACCAAGGTCTTTTAAATAATCTAGTTTCGAGATTATCCCTTGGATATCACCAATTCCATCTCCATTCGAATCCATAAAACTCCGAGGATAAATTTGATACGCGACTGCTTCCTTCCACCATATTCTATACAATAAAAACCTCTCCTTCCGGGACACCGACAGGCACCTCTTCCCACAGAATACCTATTTTCACGTCTCGCTTACAATCTTGAGTTAAAGTAACTGTCAACTCTACCCTCCCTCTACTTTTGAATACGCGGACATTTATTATTGAAATTTCTCTTAACTATATAGAAAATCCTTTATTTTAATTACTCAAAAGCCTATTTGATCTCACAAAAGTGTTAAATTCTCACGTTTAAAACTTTACATATCTTTCATTTTTGTAGCACTTCCGAATAAATAAGAGGATTTTCAACCTTTTATAAGAAACATTGGATTATTTCTTATCCATCATACATTATCAAGTTTGATCTATCCTCTGCACGTCGTACGTCATTTTATATCTAGCATCACCTGTGTTAGAATTTCTAACAGTGACAAAGAAAAATTATTCAATAAAAACAATCAGGAGGAGATTACGATCTCATTTGAAATGGCACCGAAATGTGAAACTTGTAGATTAGTAGCAACAACGAAAATAGAAGAGGACATTCATCTTACCGTCCTTCATAATGAAGAAGGTTTTGTTTATTTCAAATTAAGTGAAACCGATAACCAACGAAATGACATCAAAGCGTACATCAAGGATCTTCAACCGAAAATCTTGTCAGGCGTTTACCAATCTGAATTAGTAGATATGACAAAAGAAGAAATTTGCTGTTAATAGATTGAAAAACCCCTCGGCAGGGGTTTTTCTTTATTCTGAATGAAAAGTGATTCTCTCACGAATTCCTGATATGATAGGTCTAACTACTTTCCATGATAAGGAGAATAAATAATGGCCGAGGCATTAAAAGATATATATAATGAAAACTTCCTTCACGGTTTTGCAAAGAAAGTACATATAGCTTACCCTCCATTTCATTCATCTACATTTGTAAAGGATGTAATGGATCATACGTGGAGTCACTTAGAATTAAAACAGCGTATTCGTCAGATCACCCTGACACTTGGAAGACATTTACCTACCGATTATGCACAAGCTCTTGACGTACTGTATCAGATAGATGAAGAGTGTCAGGGATTTCCTTATTTATTTTTCCCTGACTTTGTCGAAGTGTTTGGTCAGACAGAAGATAATTGGGACCTCTCTATGGATGCATTAAAACGGTTCACTTCTAAATCCAGCTCCGAGTTCGCCATTCGTCCGTTTTTAATTCGTGAACCAGAAAGAACCATTGAGGTAATGAAAAGTTGGGCCAAAAATCCGAACGAACATGTTAGAAGACTCGCAAGTGAGGGTTGTCGACCTCGCTTACCTTGGGGACAAGCTTTGCCAATGTTTAAAAAGGACCCAACACTTCCTTTGTCCATTTTAGAAATGTTAAAAGAGGATCCCGCTACATATGTTCAAAAAAGCGTAGCAAATCATTTAAATGATATTGCAAAAGATAATCCTTCCACCGTTATAGAAACTGCATACCGATGGAAAGGGATATCTTCACAAACAGATTGGATCATTCGGCATGGGTGTCGTACATTAATTCGAAAAGCTGATCCAGACGTGCTAGCATTATTTGGTTATACAAAAATAAAACAAGCCAAGGATCTTTTTTCTCATATATCATTCTCCATCAATCCATCTGACCTAGAGATTGGTGAAACAACTGAAATCCACTATGAACTTGATGTTCATGAGGGAGATCCAGTTACAATTCGCCTTGAATATGCGATTGATTTCATAAAATCCCGTGGACAAACTTCAAGGAAAATATTCCTTCTATCTAACAGAGAAGTGAGTGGTGGTAACAAGATTAGTAATAGAAGAAAACATAGTTGGAAAGATCTTTCAACACGTAAGCATTATAAAGGACCCCACCGAATTGTGTTATTGGCCAATGGTGTGGAGGTTGCAGAAGATGTGGTAGAGTTAAAATAAGATGAATTGGATTTACTTCTTTAACAAAAAACAATGAGGCTAGGACAAAGTATCTCAACTAATTTCAAAACCGAACAAAAGGAATAGTGTGCAGTCACCGCTCCTGAAATATACTTCACTAAGGTATTACTTGTTCAGAATTTTTAGTTAGACACTTTAGTTACGTCCCTGCCTCCTTTAGCGATAGTGAAAATTCCTTCTGTCTAATCTTGAGATGGTTTGGAGTACCAATATCCTTGTCCAAATCCACAGCCTTAATCACACAATAACTTTGCTTGAAAATCTTCTTCAATCCCTTCTGCAACTACTGACCCTTAATGTTTATTTCTTTTTCCATAACATAGATTGAAAGCTAAATACCATCTTTAAAAATAAATAAGCGAATATTTAAAAGAAGACCTCCGCTAGTTATCTTTATTAGCGGAGTTTTCTCTATATACCCTGACTCTTAGTCATCCTAAGTGTTGAAGCTCTCAAAATAGTATTCTTTTTTATCAAAAACTATTGATCTTCCCAAACAAAGGAATATAATAATGATTATTTAACTTCAATCAAGAAGGAGTATTCCAGATGAAGCGTCATAGGATGGTTCGTTTAAGTCCACCACAATTTTTACTCGTTATTTTTATAACATGTATTATCATCGGTACGGTTCTGTTAAAACTACCAATAGCAACAACGGAAGGAATAGGTTTGCTACAAGCATTATTCACAGCAACTTCGGCAATGACTGTAACAGGATTGGCTGTTGTCGATACTGGCACTGCTTTTACTATTTTTGGACAACTGGTTATTCTAGCTTTAATCCAAGTTGGTGGATTAGGGATCATGACATTTGCGGTGTTTATTTTCTTAATGGTAGGGAGAAAAATTGGGTTTAAAGAACGATTTATTGTATCCCAAGCATTAAATCAAACATCAGTCGGTGGTATTATATTATTAGCAAAACGCCTTTTTATTTTTTCTATTATTGTGGAGGGAATTGCATTTGTTGCTCTTTCTTTTCGATGGGTGCCTGTCCATGGAATAAAAGAAGGTTTATATGCTAGTTTGTTTCATTCGATCTCTTCTTTTAACAATGCCGGATTCTCCATTTGGCAAAATGGTTTAATTGACTACGTTGGTGATCCCGTTATTAATATTGTTATTACCATGCTATTCATTATTGGTGGATTAGGCTTTACGGTTATCTTTGACCTTTGGCATAAAAAAGATTTTCATAGTTTAAGTGTCCATACAAAGTTGATGCTTATCGGTACGTTTGTCATAAACGTGTTAGCATCAATTATTATTTTCATTCTGGAATATGATAATCCAAATACGATAGGAAACTTATCTAACTCTGATAAACTACTAGCTTCCTACTTTCAAGCAGTTAGCCCAAGAACAGCAGGCTTTAACACCGTAGACATTGCCAGTATGGATGAATCGACATTGTTCTTTATTGTTTTACTAATGTTTATTGGTGCAGGAAGTGCATCAACTGGTGGTGGGATAAAATTGACTACTTTTCTCGCCTTACTTTTTGCTGTTTTTGCATTTATAAAAAACAACCAAGAAATCGTAATCTTCCGTAGAGCAATTGTCTACTCAACCATCGTACGATCGCTAGCTATTACGATGATTAGTTTAGGGTTTGTTTTTTTAGGCATTTTTATTCTGAATATTACGGAAGATGCGTCATTTATTGAAATCGTGTTTGAAACCGTATCTGCATTCGGAACGGTTGGATTATCTATGGGTTTGACTTATGAATTAACCCCAATCGGTCAGATCATAATAATTATGATCATGTTTATTGGTAAGGTCGGACCGTTGACTTTAGCCTTTTCATTTGCTCACACAACCGAATCGAAAATTCGTTATCCTAAAGAAGATTTACTAACTGGATGAAAATAATTCAATCGCCTCCTATCTATACAATCCAAAATGTTTTCTTCTCACCAAGTAAAAAGCAGTCAACCGTTGTTGACTGCTTTTTTATATTCTGTCATATAGATTAAGGCTCTAGAATTCTTTCACCGCTTCGGGTTTAGTTTTTATATGATGTTTTATTCCAACAACTCTTCCTGTTAACTCCACCAATGATACCTTTGTAAAAGTTATAACCGCCATCACACCTGTAAAAATCACAGAAGCAATGATGTTAAATAATTTGATGTATTGTGTAAAAGGTAAAATAATTAACAATCCACATAAACTTAGAATATGAATCTGAAATAACAACGATGTAGTTGCCATCAGTTTTCCGGTTGAATGTAAAGAAAATAACTCAACCATCCAATGGACCACGTTTACTTCACCATTTAAGGAAATTAGTCCTGTAATAAGAGTGATCGTGCCAATTCCAACACAAAACATATTTTTCAAGCCTTTTTGATAGCTTTCCTTACTTTTATATTGCCATATCAACCCCATTAGGAAAATTGCCATTGACGATAAAGGTAAAACGACCCAAATTAATAATTGAATAATGTTCATTATTCCCAACCCCTTTGACGGTTCCGTTTCTTGTTACCTTCATCATATCGTTTATGACAACTTTGTGACATCGGGGAAAATCCTGATTTTTGAAGTAAGGGACTTCCCTGAGAGACAGGGGAAAAATCCCTTGTCAATGCTTTTTTGTTCCTAATCGAAAGAAAAAGACGCTTTTCTTGTAAGAAAAGCGTCTACCGTTAACTAATTCAGTTTATTATCAATTTCCGACGTATCCACATGCTTACCAAACCATTCCATCAATTTGCCCTTTGCTTGCTTTTTAACATCCTCATCAATATACATTGCTACCTGGATCAGGGCGGCGGTAATAACCCCTAGATCATCTATAAATCCAACACCTAATGCAACATCGGGTATTAAATCAAGCGGGAGGATAAAGTAACCTAGTGCACCTGCAATCGTTGCTTTTACTTTTAATGGGACCTCAGGCTTTTGCAATGTAAAGTATAGAATTAATACAGCATAGACAACAGTTGAACCTGCTTTTTTGGAAAACCTTTGTAGCTTATTCCAAAAACCCTCATTTGAGAAATGTTTTTCATGTTCTTGAATTGTATCTTCATCGATTTGTTCTGATTCCATTTTTAATTCATTGACATATTGATTTGAAAGTTGTATCTCTTCCTGTTCATATACATCCTCAACTGGTTCCTCATGTTTCTTTTTCCAGAAATTTTTTTTCAACTTAATCCCCCCTCGTAAATGCAACAATTATTATGATTAGTATATCACTAATCATAGCAGACGATTTTTCATGCTATACTGACTAAATATTATTTACCATCCACTACTTCTTTTAACATCTCATAAGATCGTTTTTGTTTTTCTTCATCATAAATGTAGGATACAGCCATAATCTCGTCTACATTATATTTTTCTTGAAAACTTGTAAGTTGGTTTCTTATTGAATCTTTACTTCCGAGCAGTGTAACGCTTGTCATTGATGCAGCAGCTTGTTTTTCTTGTGATGTCCAAATTCCTTCCATACTATCTACAGGTGGACTGAGTGGTGTTCTAGTCCCACGAACGATATTTAAGAAGAACTGGTGCATCGTAGTCTGTTCCCGTTCTGCCTCTTGATCCGTTTCTGCAGCAATCACATTTAAGCATACCATCATATACGGTTTGTCCAGGTATTCTGAAGGCTCAAAATTATTTCGATAAATGGAAATGGCTTCTTCCATATATCTAGGAGCAAAGTGGGAAGCAAATGCATAAGGTAACCCTAACTTTGCAGCAAGGTGAGCTGAGTCGGTAGAAGAACCTAAAATATAAATCGGAATTTTCGTCCCAATACCAGGGTGTGCTTTCACATATCCTTGTTTTTCTTCCGGTCCAAAGTACGTTAGTAAAGATTGAACGTCATCCGGAAAGGTGTAGACTGTATCATTTTGCGAACGTCTTAACGCACTTGCAGTCATCATATCGGTACCCGGTGCGCGACCAAGCCCTAAATCGAGTCGGTCAGGATAAATAGTAGCCATTGTTCCAAACTGTTCAGCAACTACTAACGGAGAATGGTTCGGAAGCATAACTCCGCCAGACCCAACACGTATTCTTTCCGTATGCTCTAATGTGTGTTTTATCAAAATTGATGTAGCAGAGCTAACTAACGTAGGTGTATTATGATGCTCTGCAATCCAATAACGAACGTAACCCATATCTTCTGTCGCTCGTGCCAAACCAACCATTGATTCAATTGCTTCTTTCGCACCCTGTCCTTGACGGATTGGAGCTAAATTTAAAACAGAAACTGGTATATTTATATTTGTCATGTAAACATGTCCCTTCTAATTTGAAAATCACCATAATAGTAACAGATAACATACAACCACCCCTACTAAAATGCTTACCCAACGAGAATAAGGTCGTATGTACCTTTCACCTAAAGCGAATTGGGCCACAATACTTGTTCTCATACCAAGCGCTGTTTTTTAGAAAACGTAATTTCTCACATTCAGTATAATAATTAACAATTAAAGCTATACTAACTTTGACCATAGCTGGGAACTGTGGTCCTGTTAAGCCGGTTTCCTTAAAGAGGGAATCGGCTTTTCTGCTACAACTTACTAGGGTTCGGTTCTTTCACCTGAACTTGTGCACACAAGAACCGTCCCCCTGTTTCCTATATTTCTAATTCAAATCGTTGTTCTTCTTTTTTCACTTTGAATCCAACTGACTTATATAGGTTTAACGCCGAATCGTTATCAGTTAATACTAAGAGAATAGCACGATCTAGTTTTTTCTGTTGTAAATAGTGAACGGCCAGCATAAGCAGATGTCTCGCAATGCCTTTATTTCTCCATTCAGGAACAACAAAAACATCTTCAATTTCACCTGTCTTTTCCTCATTCTCTCTTTCCCAAGCCATTACGCTCCCAATAATTTTCCCTTTATAAAACGCAGTAAAAGTTGTCCAATGTGGTCTTTCTTTGTATTCACGCAATCGATGTAACGTCAAGGCATCTTCAGGCCATATTTTATTTTCAACTTGAAGATATTGTTGTTCCTCTATTTCTGTTTTCATTTCCCACATTTTTATTTCAATATCCTGATCCTCAAATCTCGGTATAGAACTTTGTCGATCTGCTCTCAAATCAATATCCATCCAAAAATTACTACTAAAGTGTTTAAATCCTATTGACTGAAAAAACGCATTATTTTCGATTTCATTTGAAAAATTCCCAACTCTTAGAAACGTCTTAAATCCCGGCGAGAAATATGCTTTCATTTGCAATGCTTTTTCATGCAGTATTTCGTACAATTGCTCTTTAATCAAGCTATTCTCATCGTAATCTGGATCAACTTTAATGTTCATATACAATTGGTGAACTACATGTGGATTATCGCCTGGATTCGCTACACTAATTGGCATTATCTGTCCTTTTCCGATTAATTTATCCCGTTCATATACGCAAGGACAATACTCCCATGTGTGCTCTTCTTCCCCAGGCCACCAGTAAATGACGTTGGTATGCTTATCCTTTAATTTGTTAAACAATTCCACTACCTGTTCACGATCATCAGGATGAAAATTTTTAGTTTTGAATGTTTGCAAAGCTAGTTCCTCCTTCATTTTTCTTGCAAAAACTAGTTGTCAAAATCCCTCTTCATTCTACTTATGCTTTTTATCGTTTTCATCCTGTCCACCCCTTTTTTATAATCATTATCATTATATATTAATAATGGCTTCGCTAAATTAGTCCTGAACCTTATTGTATCTCCGTCTATAGACTGATTATGGAACAGATTTCTTTTTTCCAAGCCTATTATTGAAAACTTTTTGCAAGTTCAACAAAATCTTCTTTTTTAATGCTGGGCCTCCACCTGCAATTTCTAAGAATAACCCATCCTGTTCCGAAGTAATTCTCACGTTAATATGTATAAATTAAAATAGTAATGCGAAAATTAAAGATCAAGTGAGGTGATCCCTTTGAATCACGAAAAAGACTATGACCGAGATTTCGACCGAGAAGATCATTTAAGCTCAGATCATTTAAGACATATTCTGCAAAGTTCTCATGATATTGAAGTTAAGCTTATGCGAGAATATTTAATAGCTGCTGATCGAATCCATGATAATCCTGAGTTAAAAGAACGTCTTAAGAATTTTGCAGAAGGAAATGCGAAGCGAACGGATCAGCTATTAGACGAATTAAAAAATTATCAGTAAAAGTCTACAAAAATAAAAAGACCGACACTTAATCTTAGTCGGTCTTTCCTAACAATAAAAACGATTCTAATATATACAATGCCTACCATACAATAAGCGCAAATGTTTATTTATACCATTTTTTAATCCAACTCAAACACCACTACCTACCCTTAACCATGTAATTGACTTTCATTTCGATACGCTGAGGACAAATTTTCTGAAAAAGACGGAATAGCAGGCGCCTGAAATGACCTGTAGCAATGACCACTTGTTTAGTCTTTAGACATCCTTTGTTGGTAATTAATACAATATAGTCATCTAATTTCCCAAGTGATAACACCTCTGTACTGCATTGAAAAGGCAGCTCAAATTGTGTCGCATATTCTACTAAATAATCTGCCAACACATCTTTAGTAGGAAATACATTTGGATCACCTTTCATTGGTAAACCAGGTAACGAACTAAACTAAATTGTCTATTTGTAAACAACCGTAATGACACAGAACTATTTGTCTTTTTCCCCGGATAAATCCACTACTTTATAAATCCGATCTTCTACACCCTGTTTCTCTAACAACTCCAGCATTCCTTGCCTTGCAAGATACTCCAAATAAATACAGACATTTGAAAAAATCCTTGGTTTTCCACTAGAGTATGTGTCTTTAGGTGCATCATGAAATTCAATTAACGCATCACAGGCAGCACTCGCTCGGAAAATCGGCTCTGTTAAAGTTTCCAAATAAACTAAAACGGCACTTTGGAAATTCTGATCCAAAGGTATGTGATCTGCTATTCGGCTTTCCCATCCATCCTTTGCCTGCACCTGCTTTCTGAGGCGCACCATCTCCTCTTGTCTTAGCTTCGTTTTTTGTTCATTCTCTTTCCTTAGGGCTTCTAACCTCTCTTGTTCTTTTTCTTTTAAGAATTCTGCTATGTTTCCTTTTAATCTTCTTACCTGTCTTTCTAATAAAGGCATGTCATGGTCAAAGTGTAGCTGGATATCTTTAGGAACTTCAATAGAAACAGGGATCTCTGTAATCCCTTCGTCAGCTAATGTCCAGTATTGATAAATCTTCAATAAAATCTCATCCATTTCATAGTCGATCTTTTCAATACCGCTCACAATCTCCTTTGCCAACTGTGGAGGTATCCCTGTATGCTCCTCAAAATGTTTGATCCCAAACTTTTTAAGCTCTCCAGTCTCCAAGTTTTTCACCCTGTATTGATATCGAAGTTTCCGTCCACATTCACAATATAAGGTAGAGCTTGACTGCCAACTTGACCCAGCATCTAGGTAGTCCTCAAACTCCCACTTTTCTGCAATCACACCTTCCGCTTCCTCACCAGCTTTCTCTGTTGCCAGGACGTTTGCAAAAACAGTCCTTCTACCTCTTTTTAAATATTCCTGGATAAACCCCTTTTGATTATCCGTAAGCGACTCCATTAATCGGTCTCTCTCTGACTGACTCAAATGCTCATGCATAAGAAAATCCCCTTTCTTCTGGTACACAAGGACAGGATCCTCGTCGCCATGCACTCCTTTTCACTCTCACCAATAACTCTATTTTATGATTGTCTTTGATAAAATAAAAAAAGCAGAAATACACTTAAAGATAGAGATAATTTCTGCTTTTTCCTGTTGAGCTCTTTTTTAGATCTATCTTAGATAGTTTTATTTTGTATAATTTGAAGGGAAAAGTCAATTTACTCTAGTGTCGGATTAATAAGGAATTATAGCATTTATCTTTGAGAAGTTTTTCGTTTTGTCTATTCTAGAAAACTAGTTCCTTGCGCCACTGGTTATCATTTTTTGAAGAAGGGTACAACTTAGTGATAGATAAGGCATGATTACACATAATATTTTTTCATATATAATAGGATTATATTCAAAAGGAGGGATCCATATGGGAGAATACAAATTGGAGAAGCATAGAAAAACGATTCAACATATCCGCTTGTATGGGTTTATTTTAATAGGATTTTCAACGGCTATTACTGGTAATTTAATTCTCGGTTTATTTGCTATGCTTATTCTCGGAATAGTAGATCAAATAATAATCAAGCCCAACTTAATGCCTAAATATGAATCAATTCAATAAGCATGTGTGATTCTTAATTTCCCTATCCGATACCAGTACTTACCTCGCTTGTCATTTCTAATACACTAAATAGACTATAGCTGTCACTGTGGCCTATTGATAAGCGGCTCCCAGAGGATCGGCTATCCATTCACTGATAGACAGACCTCACTTAAACTACTTCGTGGGTAATAGGGAGGTCTATTTCTGTTGAACAAAGAAACGATCAAAGCGAGATGGATACAAATCCGTTATATCATCCAAAGCCTTAGGCTTTACTGGTAGAAGCATCTTACATATGCAGGTTGCTATGACGTCAAAAAGCCAGTTCTCTCGGTCATTCAGGATAATCTATTTAATTATGATAATAGTGTAGCATAGATTCTCCTTGAACTGGTTAGATTTTGGAACACGGTACCTGTACCTCTGTCCAAAAAAGTGGATTTCTCTTTGCTTTATGTCCGAAAGATTGTACAATTTTATCATAAGTGGAAAAATAAAAAGAAATTTCTGTTCCAATTGGATTCATTGTACCTATAACACAATACTAGTAAGGAAGTGTCTTATGGATTTAAAAAAGGCTTATGAAATGATGGAACTTTCTAAAGGTGCCACATTTAAAGAACTAGAAGATAAATTCTTCATTTTAATAAAACGTCAAAATACGAATACCGCTGAAAATGATGAACAAGCCGAAAAGGATCATAACCTGTTAAACGAAGCTTATGAAATCGTGAAAAAAGACATCTTGGGAGAGGAAGAAACAACAGAAAGCAAGCGTCCTATAAAAGATAAAATCGATCATATTATCTATCATTACAAGTTCCACATCATTGGAGGCATCTTTCTTATCCTGATTCTTGGTTCTTTTGTATCTACCCTTATAAATAGCCAGGTAGATAAAGCGAAGCAAATCCCTCCATCAATAACTGTTGTCATGCTCGGTAACTATATAGGTGATGACACGAGTCTACTAGAAGAGAATCTGGCAAGTCTATTTCCAGAATGGGAATATATTAAATTAGAATTTTTATCTAACCCAGATCAAGAAAACAAACAAACACAACAAGGTTATGGAAATGTGATTAAAAACCAAGTTATTTTAGCTAATGCAAAGCCTGACATCCTAATTGTTGATCAAAAGCATTTTGATTCCTATGTATCTAACGGATCTTTTCTACCATTAGAAGATCACATTTCCGATCAGAAAATAGGTCAATTAGCTGAAGATCAATTGCGTTATAGTCCTACAGAAGATGACCCTAAAGAAAAACTCTATGGGATAGAGATAACCGACAATGCTATTTTTAATGATGTAGATATTTCCGGAGAAAAAATTGTAGTCATTCGTCGAGGAGCCGAAGAAAAAGACAATGCCATTACCTTTATTGACAAAGTAATAGAATGAATCAGGGGATAGGACAAGTTTCCATTTGTCCCATCCCTATGTTCCTCTAACTTATAATCCCTTTCCCCGCCCCAGCCATATAAATTGGCTATCTGTGTGCCTCTTTTATTTGCATGTACTTATTCATTTAATTTGGATTACACAGGGGTCTTCGTGATGATCCTAGCTACACCTTTACACTAAAAAATCCTATATTTGTTCATTATTGTTTGTAGTTTCATAGAAAAAGATAAGTGGGAACCGTCTTTCGATTCCCACTAATGATAGGTTGGTTCAGATTTCCGAAATTGAACCAATTTACGAATCACCATGATCATAAACATGGTCACAAGCGACATCCCTGCTAACACAAAGTATCCTGTATATTCCTCTACCTTATGCTGGAACCAGTGGGTGAATGGTTCGGGAACATGTTCCGTTCTTTTTTCTACATAGTGAATATGTTCTACTGTACTCCCACTAAGTGCTGGCTCCCAACTGCTTTGCCCCTCTTCCAAATATATTTCAATTCGATCACCTGGCATGATGTCCATCTTAGATGGACCAGCCATCTGCACCCAACCCGGAATATAAGAATAGTGAACGTCCAAAGTATCACCTTTAGACAATCTTAAATCAATTGGTTGTTTTAGGAATTTATCTATTTCAAGTGTCATCATACGTATTTGTGTTGGAGAGTTACTTTTTTCATTAAGGTTATACAACAGTGCGTCTTCCGTGACCTCTCCTTGTATATGCAAGGGAGCATCTTGTTTAATCTCTTCTACTTCACTTGGGTCAAGTACTGCAAACACGGGTACTGCTATGAATAAAGAAAAGAAGACCGTTATAAGAATGAAAAAAAAATAGTATCTTCTTACCACTATGACCACACCTTATTATTTTATTTACTTATTAGACGTAACAACCGATAGAAAGTTACACCGGTACTGGGACCCGTGTCGTCATTCGTGAATTAATAACTGGTTACAATTTTTCAATAGAATCATAAGATCAGCCTCACAACTTCCTTTCAATAATCTTCATGTATAACTATCCTAATTTGGAAAATATTATGTATATACCAGTTAGGAGGCAATCAAATGACGAATGTATTTGAATCTGTAAAAGACTTCTTACAAATGAACCTAGACAATGAACCTAAAAATCCAATGCATGTTGGTGAAGTAATGACCTGTTGGATGTACCTCGCACTAATGGACGAGGCTACTATATATATTCAAATTGGTCTTAATACATCAAATGATGATGAAGTAAAAAGAATATTAAAGGAGAGTTTACATCAGTGTGAAACCCAGAGTCAGCGCTTCAAAGATCTAATGAAAAAAGAAGGTATTCCCCAACCTCCAACAAGCGAAGAACGTCCAAAGTCTGATCCAAACGCCATACCAATTGGAGCAAAATTGACTGACGAAGAAATTATGAATGGGTTAAGCATAAAAACTTTAACCGCGGTAACACATTGCGCAACAGCTGCTAGTCAATCCATTCGAACAGACATAGCGGCTGCATTTGCCCACTGTTTACTCGAAAAAATGAAGTTTGGATCTACACTAAGAGAACAAATGAGGAAAAGAGGCTGGATTAAAGTACCACCTTATTATTATCCACCAGGAGCTCCGAAATCGTAACGGAATATTTTCGAATACCCTTTTTAATCTTAAACAAAACCTCCCATTGCTTACATCTAAAGGGGAGGTTTTGCAGTCATACAAAACTCTCCAGACAAGTGTTTTACATAGCATTCCATCCTCTAATATCCCCCATTACCTTTCCATACACAAAGTTCTCACTTAAAAGAAGTCTCAGTCATTACTTAATCACTGCCTTTAAATCATGAATATATCGTGTTAAATGCGCAGTTAATTCAGCACGTAGGAACGGAGTAACTAAGTAGATACCATTGAAATACGTTAGCGCTTCGTTTATTAATTCTTCAGATATAGCCAAACCTTCTTGTGTTGCTTCTTCCTTTGATTCCTTATCCATTCTTTCTAAAATCTCATCTGGAATTTGAATGCCTGGAACTTCGTTATGGAGAAATTGCGCATTACGAGAGCTAACCATAGGCATAATGCCAACAAACACAGGGACTTGGAATGGCTCAATAGCTCTCGCTAACTTTTCAAATAACCTAACATCATAGATTGGTTGTGTCATCACATAATCTGCACCGGCGTCTAGCTTTCGTTTTAAGCGATCAATCGCTTTATGAAAGTTTCTAACATGAGGGTTAAAGGAAGTACCTACTACAAATTTTGAGCGTTGCTTCAGCGGTTGACCTGAAAATGCAATGCCATTATTGAGCTTTTTTACCATCTTGGTTAAGTCAGTAGACGAAACATCAAATACGGAAGTCGCACCAGGCAAATCACCGAACTTCGAAGGATCACCAGTAATTAATAGGATATGATGAATCCCCAACACATGAAGCCCCATTAAATGCGATTGTTGTCCGATTAAGTTTCGATCCCGACATGCAATATGAACGAGAGGTTCTACCCCCATCTCTTTTATTAAGCTGGCAATCGCCATGTTGCTCACACGGACAGATCCAAGTGAATTATCCGCGATCGTGACTGCATCCACTCCTGCATCCTTCAGTATTTTGGTGGCTTCCATGTACCCTTCTATATCCAATACCTTCGGCGGGTCTAGCTCGACTATAATGGTGGGTTCATATAAAGCTTTTTGAATAAGAGAATGTCCGGACGAATCACCTTCTAGGTTTCCAATATCATCTGTCTCTTGATCACCTTTTACAACATCACGGATAGTAATCGAATTATTGACTGAAAATTCATTCGGTCTTACACGCTTTTCTTCTTCTGGCAATTTTTCTAGACGTTTTACTAACGTACGAATGTGATCTGGCGTCGTACCACAACATCCACCAATAAATGAAACCCCTTTTTGAATAAGTTGTTTACTTATAGAAGCAAAATAATCCGCATTACCCGTATAAGAGTACTCCCCATCCACCATGTGCAGTAACCCACTGTTTGGTACAGCAGCATAACGAGAGTTCGGATTGAGCTGTATATTTTCATACGTCCGCAAGATACCAGATAAGCCAAGTCGGCAATTTAAACCAACTACATTAGCACCTTCTTTCTCTAACACACGGAACGCTTCTTCGATAGAAAAACCATCACGTGTAACACCAACTACTTCTGGAGCAAGGTTGGCGATGATTGGCACATTCGTTTGTCTTCGCACTGTTTCTACAGCTAGTTGTAATTCATTCAAATCGGCAAATGTTTCTAACAGTATCCCATCCACCGATTCTTCTAACAACGCTGATAATTGCTCCTCAAACAGAAATCGTAAAGACATCTTAGCTCCTTGATGCACAAAGTCGGGTGTTTTAAGGTCTGCCGTCGATCCAATAGTTCCGAATACAAAAGCTTCGCGTTCCACCTTGGACTGTTTCTGATAAGTATGAATCGCATCTCGTGCCACTTTCACCGCGGCACGATTAATATCCCACACCTGGTTTTCTAATCCATAACGCTGAAGCCCTAAGCGATGTCCGCTAAATGTATTCGTTTGAATGACCTGTGAACCTGCAGCTAAATAGGCAACATGCGCTTCGGTTATTAGCTTAGGATCCTGCAGGCAAAGTGCTTCAAAACAGGTTCTCGCAGGGATTCCAGATTGGTGCATCAGTGTTGCCATTGCCCCATCCCCAATGACATGCCCTTTTTCTAATAATGTTAGAAAATCACCTTGTTTCTTTCCCGACAATTTCATCACCTTCCTATTCCTTTTGATCGCACAGACGTTATGCGTTGAAGTACTTGCCTTCTGGATGGGAAAAGACTAAAGCTGATACACTTGCTTCTGGGTCCATCATGAACTCCTCGGTAAGCTCAACACCAATATCCTCTGGTTTAATTAAGCGAAACAATTGAGCTTGATCATCTAAGTTTGGACAAGCTGGGTACCCGAACGAAACACGAATACCTTGATATCGAGCAATGAATCGCTCTCGCATCGTCATCTCTTGCGGGTCTGGAAACCCCCATTGATCTCGCAACATTTGATGCAGGCGTTCGGCGAAACCTTCCGCCAACTCCAGTGCAATCGCTTGAATCGCATGGGACCTTAAATAGTCTCCTTCGTTTTTCCACTTCTCCGCTAGTTCACGCACACCTTTTCCAGCAGTGACTGAGAAAAAGGCAACATAATCCATCACTCCACTCTCTTTCGTTCGCAAAAAGTCAGATAAGCACAAGTACGGCTTCTGCTCTTGCCTTGGAAAGTGAAAACTTTCTAGTACTTTTTGTTGGTCTTTATCATAAATATAGACGTGATCTCCAGAAGCTTGTGCAGGAAAAAATTGATACACAGCTTGCGGCTTAATAATGCCATCCCTTTCACACATGTCTAACAATTCATCCACAAGTTCTTTCAGTGCAACTGCTTTTGGATCTCCTTCCTCTACCTTTTTGATGACATTCCCTTTAAACCCAAGATGCTTCCCAATTAACATCTGCATGTTCACGTAAGGGCGTATGTACTTGACCGGGTAATCGCGTAACACATGTCGATCTAAATCTGGTGCTGGAAAAACGGGTGCATCTTTCTGAATGGTTGATACTTTGGGTTCGTCACTATCCACTTTTTTCTCTTTATTCGTGTTGTTCTTAGCGGCAACCATGTCTACCCTTGCTTTCTCTAACTCCATTTCTAACTTTTCGCGTTCACTTGGCTTCATTAAGCGATTTGCAAAATCTAAACCTTCCATCGCATCTTTAGCAAAAATAACCGGTGATTCATAATTCGGTTTGATTTTTGTATAAGTAAACTTTTTAGATAAGGCTGCTCCACCGACCAAGAGTGGTACATTTACTCCCGCTTTTTGAAAATCCTCCGCAGTGACGACCATCTGTTGTGCTGATTTTACAAGCAATCCTGATAAGCCAATCATGTCTGGATTTTGTTCACGATAAGCTCGAATTAATTGTTCTGGAGGAACCTTAATGCCTAAATTAATCACATCAAAACCATTATTAATTAAGATGATTTCGACTAAGTTTTTGCCAATATCATGGACATCCCCTTTTACGGTAGCAAGCAAAATCTTTCCTTTCTTACTCGTATCCGTCTTTTCCATGAATTGCTCCAGAAAAGAAACAGCCGCTTTCATCACTTCCGCACTTTGCAATACCTCTGCGACGATCAACTCGTTTAAATTAAACAGACGACCGACCTCTGACATGCCCTCCATCAGTGGTCCATTAATAATGTCTAAAGGTTTATCAGTTTCTAGTGCTTCCTCTAAGTCTTTAATTAATCCTTGTTTTGTACCATCCACCACATATTTTGCTAGTCTCTCTTTAAGTGGCAAACTTGGTGTGTCATCGGTCTTCACTGTCTTTTTCTTACGATAAAAGGCAGTAAACGCAGCAACTAATTTGTCAGAGGTTTCAAAAAGGAGACGACTTGCTAGATCTTTTTCTTCTTCCGAAATCGAAGCATACCGTTCTAATTTTTCCGTATTGACCATGGCATAGCCAAGTCCTGCCTTTGTACATTCATACAAGAAAACAGAATTTAATACTTCACGCCCCGCTGGTGGTAGACCGAAAGAAATGTTGCTGACACCTAAGATAGTTGGACACTCCGGTAAATGTTGTCTCAACAACCGAATTCCTTCGACTGTTTCCTTTGCAGAACCAATGTATTTTTCATCACCAGTCCCGACCGGAAATGTTAACGGATCGATAATAATATCGCGGGGTTTCATCCCATATTGATCGACTAAGAGGTTAACAATACGAGTAGCTACTTCCAATTTTCTTTCTTTCGTAACTGCCATCCCTTCTTCATCAATCGTCCCGATAATAAGCGCTGCCCCATATTTGGTTGCTAACTTCGCAACGTTAGCTAGTCGCTCTTCCCCGTCTTCTAGATTAGTAGAGTTGATGATTGCTTTTCCTTGTGAATGACGAAGCCCTAGCTCAACGACCTCTGCATCAGTAGAATCGATCATTAGTGGAACTTTGACTTTCCGAATCACGTGATACAAAAATTTTTCCATATCCTCTATTTCTTCGCTATCAGGGTCCGCTAGGCAGATATCAATCACTTGTGCACCAGACTTCACCTGATCTCTAGCAATTTCAGAAGCTGCTTCGAATTCTCCACCTGCGATTAACTGTTTAAATTTTCTAGAACCGATTACATTGGTACGTTCCCCGACAAAGATAGGGCGGTTATCATCTTCTAAAAAAACCGCATTCAATCCAGAGATCGCATGTTGTTTGTTCTTTGCATATTCGCGTGGCTGTCTATCTTTAATTACTTCTCTGATCGCACGAATATGTTCAGGCCTTGTGCCACAACATCCCCCTACAATATTTAGCCATTGTTGATCAGCAAAGTCTGCTAGTTTACTAGCCAAACTGGTTGGTGTTTCATGATAATGCCCTTCTTCATCAGGCAGTCCTGCATTCGGATAACAACTGACAGCTGTTTTGGCAAGAGATGATAGTGTTCGGAGATGATCGGTCATAAATTCAGGCCCTGTTGCACAATTAAGACCGACCGCTAGAGGCTTTAGGTGCTCCACTGCCGTATAAAAAGCTTCAATTGTTTGTCCGGCTAGCGTCGTCCCCATCGGCTCGATCGTCCCCGAAATAATGATTGGGAGTTGTTTTCCCAGCTCCTCAAATGCTCGATGAATTCCAAGGCTACCCGCCTTTACATTCAGTAAGTCTTGAGAAGTCTCTAATAATAAAAGGTCCACTCCCCCCTTGATTAGACCCCTCGTCTGGATATAATAATTGTCCACAAGTTCTTCAAAGGTCACCCCCCCTGTCACAGACAAACTCTTTGTTGTTGGACCAAGCGCGCCAGCGACGTAACGTGGCCATTCCAATGTTGAAAACGCATCAGCCGCCTGTCTCGCTAATTGTGCAGACTCGATATTAATCTCCTCTGCCAGATGACTAAGATCATACTCAGCCAAAACTAGTGGCGTCGCACCAAATGTGTTCGTTTCAATAATATCTGCACCAGCCTGTAAGTAATCCCGGTGAATTTGTAGAAGCACATCGGGACGTGTCTTGCATAAGTACTCATTACACCCATCATAATCTGCTCCACCAAAATCATCTTCGGACAAATTTTGTTGCTGCAACATTGTTCCCATCGCACCATCAAGAATTAAAATATGATGCTGCAACCTCTCTTTAATATTACTTGTCACTTTCCACACCTTCTTTCTTTTTGCCATTAAAAAAGGCCTTTCTCATTTGAGAAAGACCTTTAATTATTTGATCGCGTCAGTCTCTCATCTATCAGAAATAAAAATTCTGCTGGAATTAGCACCGTGACCTACAAAAATGTAAATCCGGTTGCCGAGCTTCATCGGGCCAGTCCCTCCGCCTACTCTGGATAAGAATATTTAGTTTTAATTGTTCGTTATTAATAACCCTACACATAATTGAATCGTAAGTCAACAAAATTTTTTGGAATATTTTGTGAATATACAACACCAGGACCGTCCCTTGTTCCGCATGCATTATTCATCTTTACTAGTAGCTCCAAAACTATTAATAGATTACCTTGTTGCTCTTTAACACAGGCTTGTAAAACTAGTTCTAAGGAAATTGGATCTATGATCATTTAACTAAGGAAGAGAAATCTTTATCTAAGTGGGACACATATCCCTTTGTCCTATCCAGCAAACCATGCCGTGAATTGTTGAAATTTCTGATAGGTTAAGAGATAATAGTAAAGTTGCAAAAATTTTCAATTGAGGTGAAATTGTGAAAAATGTAAGTTCCGTTTTTTGGTACGCACTTACTATTTGTGGCGTACTAGTCGTATGGGGCGCAATTGCTCCTGAACATCTAAAGTCAGTATCATTAAAGGTTACGACGTATATCTCTGAGGCATTTGGATGGTATTACCTATTAATTATCATGATACTGCTCGTTTTTTGTATCTACTTAATTTTTTCGAAGTTCGGGAATATTAAGTTAGGTAAAGAAGAAGACAAGCCAGATTTTAATTTAGCTACATGGTTTGCCATGCTATTCAGTGCAGGTATGGGGATGGGATTAGTCTTTTGGACGACCGCAGAACCAATTTCTCATGCATTTAAAAGTCCACCCGGGGCTGAAGTGGGATCTAATGAAGCAATCAGGCAAGCTCTTCAATATTCCTTTTTCCACTGGGGAATTCATGCTTGGGCCGTGTATGGTGTAGTAGCTCTCGTTCTAGCTTATTTTAAATTCCGTAAAGGTCTTCCCGGATTAATAAGTGCAACGCTCATACCGATCTTCGGAGAAAAGAGTATGCAAGGGATACTAGGAAAACTCATTGATACTTTAGCTATTTTTGCTACAGTAGTTGGGGTTGCTTCCACGTTAGGGTTTGGATCAGCACAAATTAATGGTGGTCTCTCGTATCTTTTCAATACTCCTAATAATTTTGGGATGCAATTATTAATTCTAGCCATTTCCACTGTTTTATTTATTATTTCAGCTTGGTCTGGGGTTGGGAAAGGAATTAAATATTTAAGTAATATTAATATGGGACTAGGGTTTGCATTATTATTACTGTTATTTATCGTTGGACCTACACTTTATATTTTAAATATGTTTACAACGACTCTTGGCAGTTACATAGCAAACTTTTTTGATATGAGTTTCCGTTTATCGCCTTTAAATGAAGCAAGACGTACTTGGATTGATAATTGGACAATCTTTTACTGGGCATGGTGGATTTCCTGGGCTCCATTTGTAGGAATTTTCATCGCAAGAATATCCAAAGGACGAACCATTAAAGAATTTATGCTTGGTGTTCTATTTGTCCCCGCGTTGGTGTGCTTTATCTTTTTTGCAGTATTTGGTGTATCCGCGCTAAACATTGAGCAAAATGGACTTGATGTTATTTCAAACTACTCGATCGAAACAACAACGTTTGGAGTCCTTCAGCATTATCCACTAGGTGAATTTATGTCACTAATCACCATTGTCGTCATTGCAATCTTTTTTATTACTTCAGCAGATTCAGCAACATTTGTACTTGGTATGCTTAGTACATCTGGATCGCTAAATCCCGCCAACTCCGTTAAGATCACTTGGGGACTTGCTATGTCAGCAATGGCTGCTATTATTGTCTATTTTGGAGGAACACAGGGATTACAAAACATGCTCATTATTGCTGCACTTCCGTTTTCCGTCGTTATGCTACTGATGGGAGCCTCCTTTTATAAAGCAGCTAAACAAGAGATTGTTAAAGGACCAAAAAGAAAAGATCGAATAAAGAAAAAAACAAAAGAGCATATACAAGAATAAGTTCTGTTGTATAAATCTCTCACTTATTTACAAACACTCTTGGCTATATTAGTCGAGGGTGTTTTCATGTATTTGAATTCGAATTCATCATCTTATTTGAACAGTACGGGTCCCTGGGCCACGATGAAAAAAAAGCATGCGTTCGATCTAGAACCCATACCTTTTATTTTAGTTATATTACACAAACAAATAAAGTAACTCTTTAGCATTGTGAACTTCTTTATCTGCCTTAAACGTGGCACCTTCTGGGATAATCCGCTTACGATGATTCATCCAAACGGCCTTCCATCCTACTTGTTTTGCACCGACAACATCTTTTTCAAACGAGTCACCAATATAAACCGTTTTTGATTTATCTAGACCCATTTTCGATTCCATAATCTCAAATATTTCTCGCTTTGGCTTTGCATGACCATGTGCCCCAGAGATAAAGATGTTTTCTTCAGGAAACCATCTAGTTAAACCAAGCTGTTTAATTTTCATCGCCTGGTGCTCTTCATCCCCATTTGTAAGAATGGCAAGCTCTTTACCTTCTTGAACTAGCACATCTAACAGCTGTTCCACTTCACTAAACAAGGTGATTCTTTGTTGTTCAGCAACATAAGTTTCATGAAAAACACGTGCTTTCTGTTCATCGATCGGAATATCAAAATCTTTACAGGCAGCAGTAATCCGCCCGATTTGCCATTCTTCTTTCGTCAATTCACCCGCTTCACTCTTATCAAATAAGATTTCACTGTACTTTCGACTCGTTCGATAGACTTGATCGATTTGTTCATAAGTATGAGGAAAATCAAACAATTTCTTAAACGTTTTATGAAAGGATTGTGCTTGGTCGTATAGTGTATCATCCACATCAAAAATAATAGTATTCATAGTCGAAATCCTCCTTAGTCGGTTGCTTTTATCATACCATAGAAAAAAGCACAAGCGGATACTCTAATCCCACTTGTGTTTTTAGTCAAATCTTTATTTTCATAAGGTAGTTAAGTTCGATTGATTTTATATGTTTTTTATCCAGTGGATACCTTTCTTGCAATCATCGCATCGGCTACTTTCAGAAATCCTGCTATATTTGCACCTACCATAAGGTTTCCAGGACAATCATATGCTTCTGATGTTTCCTTACATGTCTGATAAATATCTTTCATGATCTCCTGTAGTTTTGAATCTACTTCTTCTCGTTTCCACACCAGACTTTTACTATGCTTAGCCATCTCTAAGGCTGTTACAGAAACGCCACCTGCATTCGCTGCTTTGTATGGAGCAATCAATACATTATTTTCTAGAAACAAGTCAATTGCAGCTATCGTCGATGGCATATTTGCGCCTTCCCCTATTGCCTTTACTCCATTGGAAATAAGTTGAGAAGCTGCAACGCTATTAATCTCATTTTGCGTTGCGCAAGGCAATGCTATATCACAAGGGATAGACCATATACCCGTACTTCCTTCCACGAAAATAGCTTCTGGATGCGCTAATACATAATCACTAATTTTTTTATTTTCGAATTCTTTCAATCTTGTGATAGTGTCCAGTTTCAACCCGCGAGGATCATAAATATAGCCACTCGAGTCACTACAAGCTACCACTATAGCCCCTAACTCTATCGCCTTTTCCATTGCATAAATGGCTACGTTCCCTGAACCGGATACGACAACCGTTTTTTTATTAAAACTCATACGTCTATTTTTAAGCATTTCTTCCACAAAATATACGATACCGTAACCGGTAGCTTCTTTTCTGCCAAAACTACCACCATAACCGACAGCTTTGACTGTTAACACACTCGCTTCGTAAGTGCCACGGATTTTTTTGTACTCACTGAACAAATATCTGATTTCCCTTGTCCCAACACCTATATCACCAGAGGGTACATCCTTATACGGTCCTATATGCCTGCTAAGTTCAGCCATAAAGCTTTGACAAAAGCGAAGTATTTCCGCATCCGATTTGCCTTCTGGATCAAAATCAGAACCGCCTGTTCCTCCACCAATTGGTTGTGAGGTTAAGGCATTTTTAATTACTTGTTGAAATCCTAAAAATTTTAAAACGCTTCCATTAACAGAAGGATGAAATCTTAATCCACCTTTATAGGGCCCAATAGCACTATTATACTGCACACGAAAACCACGGTTAACCTTTGTATTACCCTCATCATCCACCCAAGGGACCATAAACAAGATCATCCGCTCTGGTTCCACTAATTTATCTAGAACTGCCTGTTTTAAATAGATTGGATTTTTCACAAGCACAGGTATTATGGAACGGATTACTTCTTTTACTGCTTGAAGAAATTCAGGTTCATTAGGATTAAGGAATTCTACTTTAGCAATTATTTGATTTACATAACACTGAACATCAATCGGATCAATACCTTTTACTTTATCCAATACTTTCACAATAGTCAGCTCCTAAAAAGGGATGAAATCATCTCGTTCTCTATGCTCTAATCTTATTACTTTGCAATTGATAGCATCAATACTAAAAATCGATGAAACTCATGCATTAGACGCATGAAAATATATATTTTTCAAAAAAAGGCACCAAGCACATATTTTAAAAGTGCCTGATGCCTATTCCTAAGTGCCTCAATTTTAAGTTTTACAGATATTGCACTTACAATTAAAATGTCGTAGTTTTATTAGATTACACCGTGAGCAAGAATGGCATCAGCCACTTTTCTGAATCCAGCTATGTTTGCTCCTACAACAAGGTTACCTGGTACACCATAAGTCTCAGATGCTTCCATACTTTGTTGATAGATATCTTTCATAATATCCTGCAATTTGTTATCCACATCTTCTTGCGTCCAAGCTAATCTAGCACTGTTTTGTGCCATCTCTAGTGCAGATACTGCTACTCCCCCTGCGTTTGCTGCTTTTGCAGGTCCAAATAATACATTGTTTTCTAAGAAGACATTAACAGCTTCTAATGTAGATGGCATGTTTGCGCCCTCACCAATTGCCTTTACTCCATTTGACACAAGGACCTTCGCTGCATATTCGTCTAACTCATTTTGTGTGGCACAAGGTAACGCAATATCACAAGGAATTGACCAAATACCCGCACATCCCTCTTGGTAAGCGGCATTAGGATGCACTTTAACATATTCGCTAATTCTCTTATTCTCTACTTCTTTTAACTGCTTTACTGTATCTAGATTGATACCATTAGGATCATAAATATATCCACCAGAATCACTACATGCTACTACCTTTGCACCTAGTTGCATTGCTTTTTCCATCGCATAAATGGATACGTTACCTGAACCAGATACAACAACAGTATTTCCTTTAAATCCAGAACCAGTAGCTTTTAACATTTCTTCCACAAAATATACCGCGCCGTAGCCTGTTGCTTCTTTTCTGCCTAGACTTCCGCCGTAACCAATACCTTTTCCAGTTAGAACCCCAGCTTCATAAGCACCTTTTAGCTTTTTATATTGCCCGAACATATAGCCAATCTCTCTAGCCCCAACTCCAATATCACCAGCAGGCACATCAGTATCTGCTCCTATATGCTTACTCAGTTCCGTCATAAAGCTTTGACAGAAGCGCATAATTTCTAAATCGGATTTACCTTTAGGATCGAAGTCTGAGCCACCTTTACCACCACCAATTGGTTGGCCAGTTAAAGCATTCTTAAAAATCTGCTCAAACCCTAAAAACTTAATAATGCTAGAGTTGACAGATGGATGGAACCGTAAACCACCTTTATATGGACCTATCGCATTATTAAACTGTACACGGAATCCACGATTTACTTTTACCTTTCCTTCATCATTTACCCAAGGAACTCTAAAAGAAATAATTCTATCAGGTTCAACCATTCGCTCTAAAATTCCAAGTTCAATATATTTTGGATTCTTCACAAGGACAGGTACTAAAGAATCAAACACTTCCTTAACAGCCTGAAGAAACTCTGGTTCATTTGGATTGCGTCTTTCCACTTTCTTGAATAAATGCGTAACATAATCTCTCACGTTTACTGTTTGCAAACCTTCTACTTCTTCTAAAACCTTCAAAACAATTCAACCCCTTAAATATAAAAATTGTTAAAAACACTTCTTTTTTACTTAGAAACATTTTATAATTTTGTAAATGATAGCTTCAATACTTAATAACGATGAAATCCATGCATTAATTGCATGAATAATGGAGTGATTGATGGTGGAAATAAGACAAATACAATATTTCATGGAAGTTGCAAAGAGAGAACATGTTACAGAAGCAGCTGATGCTCTACATGTTGCTCAGTCTTCTGTTAGTAGACAAATCTTTAATTTAGAAGATGAATTAGGTGTTGATCTATTTATTCGGGAAGGTAGAAGCGTTAAACTAACACCGCTTGGGAGAGTTTTTTTTGAACGCATGAAACAAGTAGTAACTTTAATCGATGAATCAAAAAGAGAAATTAAAGAATACTTGAACCCAGCAAAAGGAACCGTCCGAATTGCTTTCCCAATTAGTATGGCAGCGCATACGTTACCATCGATTATTTATGCTTTTCGGACACGCTATCCTGAAGCAAGATTCGAGATGAGTAATGCACTCTATTATGATCTAATTGATGGTGTTGTGAACGGGGATTTTAATCTAGCAATGATTGCACCTATGCCTTCAAAAGAAATGGAAAAAAAGATAAACGGTACAACACTATTTACGGAAAATATAGTTGCGCTATTACCATTCCATCACCCTTTGGCGAATAGAAAGTCCATTACGCTTCGAGAAATAAAGGATGATCCATTTGTTGTATTACCAGAGGGCTATATTTTTCGCGATCAAGTTATTGAAGCTTGTAATAAAGCAAGGTTTTCCCCAAAAATTGCATTTGAAGGAAAAGATATTGACGCACTTAAAGGGCTCGTTTCTGCCGGTTTAGGAAGCGCTCTAATGCCTGAGATGACTTTAGTCGATAATACTCCAAGGTCGACAGTGGTCGTTCCATTAAGTGACTATAATTTAAAGCGGACAGTTGGTGTTATTTATCCGACACACCGTAACCTACTCCCAACTGAATCTTTGTTTTATGACTTTTTACTAAGAACTTACGATCGACTAAACGAATTTAGAAAATAGGGACACGGGTGCACCGTGTCCCATCTTAGTTAAGTATTTATACAATAAATCAGTAGATAACCACAGCACTTCTTATCCTTCTTCCACTAATAGTTAGGTAAACTTGTCCAACAAGTAAAATATATTGACAATTATTTCAAATAAATATATTATTAAAAGTCCTTCTAGTCATAATTGATTTAAGGGGACTGTTAAAGTTCATTCTTCTTTGAAAGGGATGGATCTAATGAACAAAGAACAATTAGTAGATAGTGCACGTAAGATAATGGAAAGAGCCTATGCACCTTACTCCAAATTTCCAGTTGGAGCAGCATTATTGTTAAAAGATGAAACAGTCATTAATGGTGTAAATGTAGAAAATGTATCATTTGGTGCAACAAATTGCGCAGAGCGAACAGCAATCTTCACCGCTATAGCAAATGGCTACCAAAAAGGTGACTTCAAGGCAATAGCAGTAGCAGGAGATACAGAAGAGTATCTTCCACCTTGTAGCATTTGTAGACAAGTATTAGCAGAATTCTGTTCACCTGAAATGCCTGTCTATCTAACAAATGAAAAGAATGAAATATTGGAATTGACCTTAAGAGAATTACTGCCTTATGCATTCACCGATTTAGAGATGTAAAATACATATTAAAAGCGGGCCATGCTGATACCTAGTCCGCTTTACTTTTCCTCACTTAACACTTCCTATATTTAAATCTCTCAGACTGTAAACACAGGGACGGTTCTCCTGTTTCCATTTCTGTCGATTTGGAAACAGGAGAACCGTCCCTGTGCATTTTAAAGTTATAAGACTATGAAACTTAGATACTCATAACTCCGCCTTTGGACGCGTTTGTTACTAGTTTTGAATATCTTCCTAACCAACCTTTTTTGATTTTAAGTTCGAATGGCTTTAATGTTTTACGACGCTCTTCTAACACTTCATCTGCTACTTTCAGGTTCATCGTTCTATTGGGCAAGTCGATAACAATGATATCTCCGTTCTCGATTAATGCAATTGGCCCACCTTCTGCAGCTTCTGGAGAGATATGCCCAATTGAGATTCCGCGAGATGCTCCTGAAAAACGACCATCAGTTAAAAGTGCAACTGTTTTTCCTAAACCCCGACCCATAATGGCAGAAGTAGGTGCTAACATTTCCGGCATCCCTGGCCCACCTTTAGGTCCTTCATAGCGAATTACAACGACATGCCCCTCTCTTACAGCTCCTTTATCAATGGCCTCTTGTGCTTCTTCTTGCGATTCAAACACAATGGCTTCCCCTTCAAACTCTTTAATAGAAGGATCAACAGCACCTACTTTTATCACAGCGCCTTCAGGAGCGATGTTTCCGTATAAGATTGACAATCCACCGACCGGACTGTATGGGTTGTCTTTGCTGCGAATTACGTTTTCATTTGTGATCTCATGCCCTTTTACAAGTTCTCCCATTGTTTTCCCTGTGATGGTAGGACGATTTGGATGAATTGCACCCGGAACTTTTGTTAGTTCATTAATGATGGCACTTATGCCACCAGCCTTATTCACATCATCCATCGAGTAATCAGAAGCAGGCATAATCTTGGAAAGGTAAGGCACACGTTCCGCAATACCATTTACATCCGCTAAGTCGTAATCAATTTCTGCTTCACTAGCAATCGCTAATGTATGGAGAACGGTATTCGTCGATCCACCCATCGCCATATCCAAGGCAAATGCATCATCAATTGCTTCTTTTGTGACAATATCACGAGGCTTTACATCTTCTTCAATCATACGAACTAAATGTTTAGCAGCTTCATAGATTAACTCTTTACGTTTCGGACTTGTTGCAACAATCGATCCATTACCCGGTAGTGCTAAACCTAGCATTTCCATCAAACAGTTCATCGAGTTTGCTGTGAACATACCTGAACATGAACCACAAGTTGGACAAGCATTTGCTTCAATATCATTAAATTCCTCTTCGGTCATCTTACCTGATTTAAAAGCACCAACACCTTCAAAAACAGATGTTAAGGAAAGTTGTTTTCCTGTTGAACTAACACCAGCTTCCATTGGTCCACCAGAAACGAAGACAGAAGGAACGTTGGTACGAACAGAAGCCATTAACATACCAGGTGTGATTTTGTCACAGTTCGGAATATAAAATACACCATCAAACCAGTGTGCATTGATGACAGTTTCAGCACTGTCAGCGATTAATTCACGGCTAGGTAAAGAATAGCGCATCCCAATATGCCCCATTGCAATCCCATCATCCACACCAATTGTATTAAACTCAAATGGAATACCACCCGCTTCAATAATTGCCTCTTTTACGACATCAGCAAATTCGCGCAAATGGACATGTCCAGGAATAATATCAATGTAAGAGTTACAAACCCCAATAAAAGGTTTGCCTAAATCTTTTGCTTTTACTTTCCCAGTTGCATATAAAAGACTGCGGTGTGGTGCACGATCTACCCCAATCTTAATCATGTCACTTCTTCTCATCAAACACACATCCCTGATTTTTTATTTGTTTCATGTATTTTATATCGATCGTTGTCTACTGTCAATAGAGTTGTATGACAAAAAGACATCTTGGAATCATCCAAGATGTCTTTTCAATTAAACTATTCAATTCCCAATTCTTTCATCGCATGTAATATGTGTATTTTCATCGCACTTCTTGCACCTTCAGGATTCCGATTTTTCATAAATTCCATAATCATCTTATGATCATTAATTGTGTCTTTTATTGCTAATTCCTTCTCTTCTGAAAGAATTACCCCTTTATCAATTGCTTGATAAATAACTGGCATTAACTTCTCGATAAACTCATTATGAGTTGCCTTTACGATCGATTGGTGAAATTTTTGTTCGACTTCTGTCCGGTCCACGTTTTGCCTAATCTTTTCTTCTATTTGCAATCCATAATACAAAATGCGTTCTAATTCCGAATCACTAGCACGAAGCGTCGCATAATAAGCAGCTTCAGGTTCAAAGATTAGACGCATTTCATATAAATCCTTTGCATTGACTTTGACATCAGAGAGCGTATCAAATGATTCCATAATGCTTAAATCAATATCTTCTTTGACAAACGTTCCTTTTCCGCGCCTAATTTCCAACACGCCATTTGTGACCAAGATCCGGATTGCTTCACGAAGTGTTGTACGACTAATTTGAAGTTCTTCTGATAAGTCATTTTCATTCGGGAGCTTGTCCCCAGGAAGAAATCTTTTTTCAATAGCGATCATGGACATTATTTCATCTGCAACACGATCAGATAGCCTTTTTTGAATCATCTAATCTATCCTTCTGTTTTCTTTTAAGTATAGCATACAGAAGATGTCTACCAACAGATTTGTTGTCCACTATCTAGGATAAATAGAAAGGACCGTGTCCACTTTAAACGGAAGGATTAACGAAAAATGTGCTAACTTGTACATATAATTCACTAACCTATAGAAAACTGTAACCTAAAAATCCATCAATCTATTACGACAGATGTAGCTTTTTATTAATCCTCTTAGAACAAGAGGGACCTCCTATATTATACATCCTATCTTACCACTAATTAAATGATGCGATGTTCACCTTACAGATTCTAAATTTGTACAATTAAGCATAACGTTTCACTGTACGCTTTACACAGAATGAATTATAATAATTCCATTGGGGTGATTAAATTGGGAAGTTGCTAAGAATAGGTGAATTAGCCGAATTAAGTAATGTTTCTAAAAGAACAATAGATTACTATACAAAAATCGGTTTACTTCAATGTAAACGTTCAGAGTCAAACTATAGATACTATAGTGAAGAATCGATGGAAGAGTTAAAATTTATTGAACAGTGTAAAAAAATGCATCTAACTTTAGATGATATAAAACAAAAGAAATCTTTAATGGATTCTAATCAAATGGATCAAGAAGCCTTTCTAACTCAAGTTAATTTAATTTCAAATAAAATAGATTTTTTACAAAATGAGATAAAAGCAGTTTATGCTAATGTAGGTAATTTAGAAGAAAAGGAACGAGCAAAAATTTTAGATAATCTAAAACCTAAGACAGTAGCATTAATTCAATCATTAATTATGCTTACAACTTAAATTCCTGAAATGTAAACGTTAACTGAGTGGAGAGATTGATAAGATCCTAATTTTAATAAAAACTTAGGAGTGTGAATTTTTTTGGACGATATACCACTGAATTCAATTATTTTGTTAGTTATTTTAATTATGCTATCAGCATTTTTCTCATCAGCCGAAACAGCCTTTTCAAGTGTAAATAAAATACGCCTTAAAAACTTTGTTGACGAAGGAAGACGTGGGAGTAAAAAGGCTCTCCATATCGCTGAGCATTTTGATAATACGTTATCTACAATTCTAGTAGGAAATAACATCGTGAATATTGCCGCAGCGAGTATTTCTGCAACAATAGCTACTGATATAATTGAAGGTAATTCCGGTATTGTAGTTAGTACAGTAGTTATGACCATCTTAATTCTAATATTTGGTGAGATACTCCCTAAATCACTGGCAAAGGAACATGCGGAATCCTATACATTAACTATATCGACGGTATTGTATTTCTTAATCATATTACTAACTCCAGTAAATTTCCTCTTCCTAAAATTAAAGCGCGTAGTATCCAAGCTTTTCGCTAAAAATGAAAGTTTACCTTCCGTAACAGAAGAAGAAATAAAGGTTATGTTGGATATAAGTGAAGAAGAAGGCGTTATTGATAAAGAGGAAAGACAATTAATTCACCGTTCCATGGACTTCGATAGTACGATTGCTGAGGAAATTATAACTCCACGTATAGATGTCGTAGCTGCAGATGTGAACCAGTCAATCGAGGAAGTGAAACAGATTTTCTTTGATGAACGTTTCTCTAGAATTCCTGTTTATGAGGAAAATATTGATAATATTATTGGTATATTAACGGAAAAAGAGTTTTTCACTCATATAATAAAATATAAAGATGTTAATATTAGAGAATTACTAAGAGAACCATTATTTGTTGTAGAGTCTATGAAGATCTCCACTTTGTTGCCTCAACTTCAAAAAGAAAAAGTTCACATGGCTATTGTATTAGATGAATTCGGTGGCACTTCAGGTTTAGTTACTTTGGAAGATGTCATAGAGGAAATCGTTGGTGAAATATGGGATGAACAAGATGAAGAGATTAAATCATTTTCACAGGTAAATGAAAACCTCTATAAATTTGATGCACAATACCCGTTAAATGATTTTGCTGATACGTTGAATATTCCTTCGCTGGAGAGCTCTTATCACACATTAGGTGGTTGGGTAATTGAAAATCTTGAATCTATTCCATCGAATGGTGATTCGTTCGATTATCAAAACCTTAAAATAACTGTAGATGAAGTAGAAAACCGACGAATTAAAAAACTCAAAATAGAGATTCAGGATGAACAAGAAACACAGAATCCATCCCTTTTCAAAACTAAATATTTAGGGGATGCACATTAATCACGTACATTTATCAATTGTTTCTGAGAAAGAATAATAGCAACTGAATAAATATAAAGCCAGTTACTCCATTTGTTTTCAAATGAATTAACCGGCTTTTTTCCGTTTAGCATTAAGCTCTCTGTCTACGGGTCATTACATCGAAGATAACCGCTAGCGCTAGTACTCCACCACGGATCATGTACTGTGGGGCAATACCAACCCCCATCAAGTTCATTCCGTTTGTTAACGTAGCCATAACAACTGCTCCAATTACTGCTCCTGTTACTTTACCAACACCACCTGCAGCTGATACACCACCTACGAAAGCTGCTGCGATCGCGTCAAGTTCAAATAGTGTGCCTGCTGTTGTTGTAGCAGATTGTAAACGGGCAGTGAACAAAATCCCCGATAACCCTGATAACATACCCATCGAACCAAAAACAAGGAATGTTATTTTACTAACACTAATTCCGCTAAGGTGTGCCGCTTCTGGGTTACTACCAACAGCATAAATATGGCGTCCGATCACTGTCTTCGTTGTAACGAAGTGATATACAATGACAACTAATAGGATAATCACAACCGTCCAAGAGATACCATTATAACCAGCTAATAGCCAAGTAAAATAAGCAATGATCGCTGAGACAAAAGTTAGCTGTATAATGAACATCGGTTTGGAAACTACATCAAAATTATACTTTATTTTATTTTTTCGGTTATTTATAGCACTAAAAATATATAATATTATACCGGTCGCACCTATTAGTAAAGAAAGTAAATGTAAACCGCCTACTTGCGCGATGGAAGGAATATACCCATTCCCTATCGCATTGAAAGCTTCATCATCTACATTAATTGTTCCGGATTTTTCTGTTACTAATAAGATTGCGCCACGGTAGATCAACCATCCTGCAAGTGTCGCCACAAATGCTGGGATTCCAACTTTTGCCACTAAGAAGCCTGTAGCGGAACCGGCAAGTACACCTAATACAAGAACGATTGGAATAACTAAAAATACCGATACCCCATTTAGTAGTAAAATGGCTGCTATTGCGCCTAGAAAACCGGCTAAAAAGCCAATCGATAGGTCAATATGACGGATAACAATGACAAGCATGACACCGACAGCTAATACAGCAATATACCCTGATGCATCTAGTAGATTACTAATATTTCGTGAAGACATAAATAACCCATCTGTCAGAATCGTAAAGGTAACCATTATAATAAATAAAGCAATGTACATTCCATAATCACGAATATTGTGTTTAATGACTTGCTGTGCTTCTTTTAACAAATTCATTCGAACTACCTCCTATTGCGTCGCAAGCTGCATTATCTTTTCTTGACTTGCTTCCTCTGATGATAATTCACCTTTTATCTCACCTTCTGCCATAACGTACACCCGATCACTCATACCTAGGATCTCTCCAAGCTCAGATGAAACCATTATAATGCTCATCCCTTTTGCTATCAGTTCATTCATGACAGTATAAATTTCAAATTTAGCACCAACATCAATACCTCGAGTCGGCTCATCCAGAATCAATAGCTTAGGGCTTACAAAAAGCCATTTTCCTAAAGAAACTTTTTGTTGATTACCACCACTTAAATTACCAACTAGTTGTTGGATCGATGGTGTTTTAATACCTAATGACGTTCTATATTCTTCCGCTACCTTTATTTCTTCGTTTTCATTTACGATTCCGTTAGCGGATATTCCCTTCAAATTCCCAGCAGAAATATTATTTTTAATATCCTGTAATAAAAATAATCCATTACCCTTTCGATCTTCTGTAACATAAGCAATACCAGCTTTTATGGCATCACTCGTGTGTTTATAGTTGGCGGGCATTCCATCCACAAACAAATCACCTTGTAGCTTATAGTTTTTTGCATTTCCAAATATACTTTGTGCAAGCTCTGTTCTTCCTGCACCCATTAAACCAGCAATCCCTACGATTTCACCTTGTTTGACATGAATATTAACGTCTTTTGCTACATGACGTCCTATCTTAGAGTCATATGCTGACCAGTTTATTAATTCCAGTATTTTTTCACCAAATACTTTCTCCGCTCTTTCTGGATAAATATTTCCAATTTCACGACCAACCATATTTTTGATAATAGCAGCTTCTGTAATTTCACCTTTAGAAGCATCCAAAGTACACATCGTTTCACCATCTCGAAGTACTGTTGCTTTATCTGCAATAGCAATTACTTCTTTGAGTTTATGAGAAATCATAATGCTTGTGATTCCTTGCTCTTTTAATACTCTTAAAAGATCCAAAAGATTCTCACTATCATTTTCATTAAGTGCTGCAGTCGGCTCATCTAAAATAAGAAGTTTTACTTCTTTACTCAATGCTTTAGCAATTTCAACAAGTTGCTGTTTGCCTACACCAAGGTCTTTAATTAACGTTTCTGGATTTACTTTTAGCTTTACTTTTTCGAGTAATTGTTTTGATTGCACAATTGCTTCATTCCAGTTTAAAACGCCACCACTCTGTATTTCGTTATTGATAAATATATTTTCATAAACAGAAAGATCAGGAAATAATGCCAACTCTTGATAGATAATTGCAATTCCAACATCAACGCTATCACTAATTTTGTTAAACCGTTGTACATGACCATTAAACACGATATCTCCTTCATACGTTCCATAAGGATAAACACCGCTAAGCACCTTCATCAGTGTAGACTTTCCGGCCCCATTTTCCCCAACGAGACAGTGAATTTCTCCTCTTCCCACTTTGAAATTGACATTTGATAAAGCCTTTACGCCTGGAAATTCTTTTGATATCTGGTTCATCTCCAATATATATTCGCTCATGTTATGCCTCCTTAACCAGACCACTTAACACTTAAGGAATAGTGATAGAGAGAATCTATCACTATTCCACTTTACACTCTCTTATTCTAAGCCTTCGAATTCGCTAGCTTCATAGTATCCAGAGTCAACGATTTCTGCTTTCACATTGTCTTTGTCCACACTAATAACATCTGATTGTTTTGCAGGTACTTCAATTGATCCGTTATCGTAAGAACCAGTTGTTTCTGGAGAATCACCATCTAAGATTGTTAATGCCATATCCATCGCATCTTTAACTAGTGTACGAACATCTTTAAACACAGTCATAGATTGTTTATCATCAATAATGTACTGGATGGATGCTTTCGTTGCATCTTGACCTGAAATAACATAACTTGTAACCGCACTATCTGATGAGAATACGTCAGCAATCGCACGAGCTGTATCATCGTTAGGACCAAGGATCGCTATGTCACCTTTCATATCATCTCCAGCTGCAGTTAAGTGAGTTTCCGCTTTATTTTTTGCTTCGTTTGGATCCCAACCCGTAGTAAGCTGACTTACAATTTTACTCATTTCTTCACGTGTTAATTCTGCTTTATCTTGTAAAGCTTCTGCTTCGCTTGAGTTAGCAATTACAAATGTTCCATCCGCGATTTTTGGTTGAAGTACGTTCCAAGCACCTTCGAAGAACAAGAATGCGTTATTGTCCGTAGCTGCACCAGCATATAGGTACAATGGAATTCCAGTTCCTTCTGAATGATCCACTAAATATTGAGCTTGTGCTGCACCTACCGCTACACTGTCGAATGTTACATAGTAATCAACAGCATCTGTATTTGTAATTAGTCGGTCATAAGAAATAACTGTAATATCTTCGTCTTTCGCAGCTTCAACTGCACCACCAGCTGAATCACCATCAACAGGTGTAATGATTAAAACATCAATGCCTTTACTGATTAACGTGTTAACGTTTTCTTTTTCCTTAGCAGAAGAGCCTTGGCTGAATAAAATTTCAGCTGAGTAATCAGATTCACCGATCGCCTCTTCAAATCTCTCTTCATCTTGTACCCATCTTTGTTCGTCCTTTGTCGGTAAAACAATACCTACCTTAAGATCTCCACTTCCACTTGATTCGCTGCTACAACCTGCTGCAATAAGAACAAACATAATGGCAACTGATAACATTAGTAATAATTTTTTCAACTTTTTTAACCCCTTTCGAACCTTTGTTTTTTCTAACAAGCTAAATATATCATTGACTTCATACGTTGAAAACGCTTTCTTATAGCATTTTTTTATTATTCGTCTGTACTTTTTTAACATTGGTATATTTTCAAGTTTTTCTCTACTTGTAAGATTTGCATTAAAAAATATGGTAGAATACCTTTACGTCTGAATTGTTTAGTCGTATAATCTAGTCCAACTAAAAAAGCATGGAGTTCTTGCTCTCCATGCCATTCAATCCGTTTATAATATGGTAACAATTTTCTAATAAGAAAAGCATCGCAGTAAATCTATTCCTCTAGCTGATATACTTCTTCTTTACTATGAAATCCGTCTGCAATAATCGTCTCATTCAAATTTGTTTGATCGACAGCGATTGGAGAAAGTAGCACAGTTGGGACTTCCACTTTACCGTTATTTATTTTAAGGTCGATTTCCAATTCTTCACCCTTAGCAAGTTTTACGGCAAGTTCAGCTGCTGTTTCCGTTAATTTTTTGATCGGCTTGTAAACAGTCATTGTCTGCTCCCCTGCAACAATTCTTCTGGCAGCTGCAAGATCTGCGTCTTGCCCAGTAACCGGGATTTCACCAGCAAGCCCACGTTCCTCCAGTACCTCTATTACTGCTCCAGCAGTGGCGTCATTGGCAGCAATAATCGCATCAATTTGATTATTGTTTGCATCTAAGGCTAATTCAATATTTGCTCTTGCGTTTTCGGGTAGCCAGTCCTTACTCCATTGGTCAAATACAACAGTAATATCCTCGTTATCAATTAAAGGCTGCAATACACGAAATACACCTTTTTTTATCAAATGCGCATTATTATCAATTTCTGCTCCACCAATATAAGCAAATTTTCCTTTAGGAACCAATTCTGTAACTGCTGCAGCTTGTAACTCCCCAACCTTTTCATTGTCATAAGAAACATACATGTCCACTTCCGCATTTTTCACTAACCTGTCATATGACAATACCTTAATGCCTGCCGCATGCGCCTTTTCCACAATAGCTGCAGCTGACTCAGCGTTCTGAGGAATAATGACAAGCAGATCAACCCCTTGACTAATTAACGTTTCTGCTTGCCAGATTTGCAACGCATCATCACCGTCAGCTGACATCACTTCTACCTTAGCACCTAAATTCTCAATCGATTTCTTGAAAAAGTCTCGATCCTTCTGCCAACGTTCCTCGAGTAATGTCCCCATCAAAAAACCAATTTTAATCGTGTCTTCGACTGCGTCAACCTCTGACGGCGTATAGGAATCATTCGTTAGTGGTTCTTTTATATCCGCTTTTTCTTGTTCACATGAAGTCATTAATTGCAGGACCAAGACCATAAGTAGAACAACAATTGCTCGAAGAAAAAAACGTCTCATTTGTCTCGCTTCCTTTCGATCTTTTGCTTAAGCTTTTTGTTCTTCTACGCATGTATGTTCTTTCGATACTCCGTTGGCGAAGCATGACACATCTTTTTAAATACTTTACTAAAATAGTTTGGATCATGGTATCCTACTTCAAAAGTGATTTCTTTTAAGCTTTTCTCTGGGTCTCGCATCAACTTCTTTGCTTTTTCAATCCGACACTCAGTTAAGAAATGGATATAATTAACCCCTAGCTGCTCTTTAAAGATTTTACTAATATAAATTGGACTTAAACCTACTACTTTCCCTATTTCCTCAAGGGATATATCTTGATACGCATGATCAATGATATATTGTTTTATTTTTTCGATTGTATCTGCTTCCATATTTTCAAAATGGTCCCTAAAGGATTGTTGCAACCTTTCTAACAAGTGACTTGTTTCTGCACGTAACTGCCGATAATCCGTAGCTTGAAAAGGGTAGATCGGTGAGTCTAATACCACTCCCATTTCACTCAGTACTTGAGAGACAATCCAAAGGAGTTCCATCAAGTGTTGCTGTGTCTTTAATAGATGGTTTCCTTCCTTCTCGTAACGCTCAATCAAGTTCGTTAATGTTGTATTGACTTCGCCCCATTCCCCATTGCGAATATGTTCATAAACTTGTTGTTCATATTGCTTAGACATCTTTTCATCAATGCCTGGAACAAGTGTTGGTAAATCAGAATAAAAACGATATTTCACCGGCAATGATGTATCCCTTGTGGCTAATAACGACTCTTGATAAGATTGTCGTATTTGATCCAAGGAAGTGTAGACTTTACCGATTCCAATAAACCAGTCCTTAGCATCATCAGCTTTTACTAGTTTCAAAATCTCTCTAGCTAACAAACTAGCTTGTGCGCGGTACGATTGTTCTTGGTTTTTAAAAACAATAATCGGTAGCTGGCGTCCGTATAATGCACCAATCCAGCCGTTACCTATTTCTCTAACCTTCTCCCTAATTTCTGTGTAATAAGATTCCGAACCTAATGGTAGTAAAACACTCATGACGAATTTTTCTTCCGTCATTTGCATTTCTAACAACTCGACTAACTCGTTTAAATGCACTTCATGAACATGATCAAATAGCAACTGTGTCACAACATCTGTTTCGAATATGGACATCGCTTTTTGTAATGTATGCTGTTGGTACTTATCCTTCTCCAGTGACTTCTGTTCTTCTTCAATTCGATGAAGTGTTCTCCCCATTGTTTCTACGATGTCTGTTACCTTACTCGGTTTTACCATATAGTCGATGACACCGAGCTTTAGAGCAGAACGTGCATAATCAAACGTTGCATACGCAGTAATCATAACGAATTTAATATGAGGATTGTCGTGATTGATTTTTTCAATTGCTTCAAATCCACTCATACCAGGCATTTGGATATCCATTAACACTAAATCGGGTTGAAACTCTGCCGCTATTTCAATCGCTAATCTACCATTTCTAGCTTGCTTGACTACTAGATTAGAAAAGTGCTTCTCCAGAATTGCTTGCAGTGCATCTCGTTCCATTTGTTCGTCATCAACGATTAGCAGCTTGATCATCTCTAACGACTCCCTTCTCTTTAAAAATATCTATGGTTACTTTTGTTCCACTCCCAATATTTCCTTCAATCTTGATTACATCTTCACGACCATTAAAAAGACGTAAGCGTTTGACTACATTACTTAATCCAATTCCTGATGCATGTCCTTCCTTTGTATCATGTTGCTGGTCTTCATCCATGATTTGCTTTATCTTTTGTTGTTGCATACCAGGGCCATTGTCTTCTACCTCTACAGTTACTCGATTTCCCTTATCCTTAACCCGGAACCAAATCTGCCCACCGTCTTCATTTGGCTCAACGGCATACATCACAGCGTTTTCTACTACCGGTTGCAACGTTAGACCAGGTATTTCTATATCTAAGCAAGATTCATCAATCTCCGTATGGAAAGTTAATCGATCTGTAAACCTAGCTTTTTGTATATTCATATACTGTGCTAACACGTTGACTTCATCGTATAGTGTCATTGTCTTATCTAGATGTTTTAGATTATAACGCAACAGGCCTGCGATGCTAACAAGTAGATCACTGGTTTCCTCTGATCCCTCCAAATATGCCTTTTTCGAGACTGTATTCAGTGTATTAAATAAAAAGTGAGGGTTAATTTGACTTTGCAAACTTCGCAACTGACTTTCCTTTAGAAGAAGCTTACTTTCTTGTAATTCCTTTTCTAATTGGGCCTTTTGTTGAATTTCTATGATCAAATTATTAATATTATTTCGCATGTGTTCGAACATTTTTGCCAAAAAAGACATCTCATCTTTAGAATCAATCTCAATTTTTAAGTCGAAGCGCCCTTTTGACAATTCACTAGCTGCACGTGTCAATTTCTCTAGTGGCCTTGTAATTCTTGAGGAAAACCAGTACGTATAGAGTAATAGCAAAAATGTAAATAATAATAGCACCCAAACTCCAAGTTGGTTCAATTCTTCCGATTGTGTGATAATTCCACGGTAGAAGCGGTCATATGTTTTTAGTTCTGTATCAATTAGTGAAAGCGTCATCTCAGAAATATAATTAGAAATATAGGTTGCTTCATTAAGTGCTTTTCTTGCGTTCTCTATCCCCTCTTCTGAATGAAAAACAAGCGCACGGTCTGTTACTTCTATAAGACTATCAATTAAATTAATATAACTAGTCAACGCCAACTCATTTTCCGTATTCTTAAAACTAGCAACTTCTTCTTGCATCGTTTGTACTTGTTTTTTACTTCGGTCTATTGTATTTGAATTTTCATCAGTCGGAACAAGTAAGTAATTGTTTAATGCAGTTACCATATCCTCACTTGTATTTCTTAATTCATTTAGTACAAGATACCTTTCCAAGGCATTATTGTATTGGTCCTGCATTTTCTGATTGTAATAGGTAAGTGACATCCAAATCGTGGCCATAATAAGTAATACAACCATTGCTAGTAACCATATTTTTTTCTGTATACTGTTCATTCTATGTCCATCGCCTTTACCATCCGAATGTCAGTTAAATAGCCTTTTAGATTTAGTGGAACCGTATCATTCTTCAACCACTTCACCATTTGAATTACACTTCTTTCTCCCATTTCTGTAGGGGATTGCTCAATCATCCCATCTAGCTTCCCTTGCTCTAGGAGAGAAAGTGACACACTATTATCATCAAACGAATAGATGTGATATGGTTCTACTTTCGATCGTTTCTCAATTTCCTCGATGATATCTTCTGTGAAATTAGAGTTGACAGCAACAAATGCATCTACATTAGGATAGCGGTTTAGTAAGTCCTTCGTTAACGCGATCCCTTGTTCTCTAGCATCTTCTGTATCCGCTACTATTATATTTATGTCTGGATATTCTATAAGATAATCCTGAATCCCATTTATTCGTTGTTCCTGATAATACTCCTGCTTGCTATCTAGCATAAGAATAACTTCACCAGTTGTTCCCATATCATGAATAAGTTGCCTAGCGATTAGCTCACCTGCAAAGTACTGGTTAGAACCAACATAGGTCTTACGAAGACTTTCTGACGATGGTACATCATTTGCGACAGTGATAATTGGAATGCCGTAGGATGCTGCTTTTACTTTCGTTAATTCCTTAAACTCATCCGTATCCAACCCTTGAACAATAATACCATCGACTTTTGAGTAGATTGCTATTTCAATTTGTCTTAAGAAGTTTTCCTGATTGTTTCCATAACTCCCCCATACTTCAAGTGTTACACCCTCTTTCTCAGCTTGGTTTCTTGCACCAGAACTAACCTTGTCCCAAAAAGGAGTATCGAGTTCTTGCGTGATTAATACCAAACGATGGTCGAGTGATTCCTTGTCTGTTTGCTGTGGCATTTGCCAACTGGCACGATAAACATCAAATGCCGCATCAATTGTAAAATAAAAAAGAATAACACTAATGATAGCGGTTACAAAAATAGCAATCTTTCTCATAAGATGTTGCTCCTTCTAGTAAAGAGTATATTTACCATTATAGCAGAAATACATATCCAAATGGAGTTCTAAATTTTCAGATAACATAAACACAGGGACGGTTCTTGTGTTTCCAACAAAGTTGAAACACAAGAACCGTCCCTGTGTGTTTTGCATCTAATTATAAACAGTGCCTTTAAACTGAATATCAATTTTAGATGATGTATCTTTCATTATTTTTTTCACATAATCTTTAGCTTGCGTAAATGCATCTAGCATTCCTTCAGCCTCAAATTTAACCTCCATTGGGCCAACAGGAAATTCTAAAAGAAAGATGTATTGCTTCATGATGTTTTTCACCCTTTATATAAAATTGTTAGTAAAGTTATATTACTATATAAAGAAAACGCTTTCAATGTTTTTGCATTCAATGACATATATTTGTAATCTTCTTTATGGACAGAAGGAGGTCCTTTAGGTTTCCATTTCTCATTTTCAGGAAATAATACTAATGCAATGTACCGGCAATTTACGTATGTATATCGGAATAATGGTTTCTTTCTCCACTTATTACTGTATAGTTAAATGTAGAACATACACATATGTACGGTTAATAACACCTTTATTTTCTGAAAGGGGATGTAAAATGAGAAAGATTATATTAACAACAGAAAGTGGAGCCGATTTACCAGAGGAACTCGTATCAAAACATAATGTTCAAATCGTTCCAATGCATGTCATCATGGATGGACAAGACTATTTAGATGGGTCCCTCCCTGTCCAGGATATATATGACTACTATGATCGCACAAAGAAAACACCATCTACAGCCGCGACAAACGCTCATGAATACGAGGAGTTCTTCAAGCGTATAAGATTGGAATACCCAGATTGCGTGATCGTACATATTGGCTACACATCGAAAGCATCTGTTTCTTTTCAAAATGCGGTGAATGCTGTAGAAAATATGAATGATATTCACCTAATAGATGCCTTAAATGTTACCGGGGGCTTAGGTGCCGTTGTTCTATACGCAGTATCTTTATTGGAAAAAGAACCTGATATACAACTTGATTCTTTCGTACAGAAAATCGAATCAATCGTTCCTAAATCTCGGTTAGCATTTATTCCTGGCAAATTAAACTTTCTAAGAGCAGGTGGCCGCGTAAGTAACGCAGCTTATCTTGGTGGAACTTTGTTAAACATAAAGCCTCTTATAGAATTAGTTGAAGGAAAACTAGTTTCCACCAAAAAATATCGTGGAAAAATGAGTGGAGTCTCCGAAAAAATGTTGCAAGATTATTTAAAGAACTATGACATTAATCGTGAACAGCTTTACTTTATATACTCCCTAGGACTAGATGAGAGCATTAAGCAGAAGTTGCATCAGCTTGCTAAAGACAACAACTTTAAAAATATAAAATGGATTCAAGCCGGTGCTATGATCTCTACCCACGCTGGTCCCGGAGGCATTGGAGTAGCCGGATTAGAAGTTTAAATAAATAAGTGGAAACACGGGGACGGTTCTTTTGCTTCCATTTTGGGTTATCTTCCTTCTCCCAATCTAAAAAAGGGCGTCTACTCCTCTAAAAGTGTGTAGACGCCTGCTTCCTTTTTTATTCTTCTGAAGGCTCATCATCTAAATCTGGTTGTTCCTCATCCTGATTCAGATCATTGGCACCATCTTCCTCTAATTCCAGTTCATACGAAGGTACATCCTTGGGTTCATTTTCATCCTCTGAACAACCTGTTAAAGTCAAGCCTACTATAAGAGGAATACCTAGCAATAAGAAATTCACTTTTTTCATGAATTATCTCCTCCAATACTTTATGACTTGTCTTACAATAGGTGTTTCCACGAATGAATAAGACTAAACATCAACTCGTTTGCAAGGAATATACGAACATCAATTAGGCACTACCGTCACTCTTTTGCATGCAGAACGTACATGAATCCACTTCTAATTATTTCTATATTTGATAGCTAGTCCTTTTAAAAAGTTACGAGCGTATCGATCACCACATTCTATGTAATTCTTATGTCCTTCTTTTCTCAATATAGCACTAATTTCACCTTTCGTAACGACAACGCCTGCTTCATTTAATATATCAATCATGTCTTCACTTTTTAATGCTAGCGCTATTTTCAACTTTTTCAACAATACGTTATTTACACTTCTGTTATTCTTCATCACCATTGGAGGTCTCTCAGTTTGTCCAGGTTTCGGATCTTGTTTACCTCTTTTAAAGACTATCAAACCATTCAGAAAGGATTCTAGTGTGACATTATCACAAGGAATATTGTCTTCCTCTTGAGTGTCTAAAGAGTCATTATCATAATCCATACTGTCCTTTGTTTTTGTTAGGAGCTTTTGCACTTCTTCCATCGTTCGCTCCATACCTCCAAGCTTGAAGATCTCGACCATTTCACGATCTTTTATATCCAAAGCATATCGTAATCTAATTAATATATCATTATTATTCATATCCATCCTATAACCCTCCAACAATACAATCTAGTGCAACAATTAAAGCATAACACTAATAGTATTACCAAATACAGTGGAAACATGGGGACGGTTCTTTTGTTTACGTTTGCATTTCAAAAATCCGTTTTGAAATGCCTTCATACATTACCATTGTCTACTTTTTAATTCCTGAAAAACAGACTCAATTTTCTCCTTTGTATCATTACTTTCAGAATCAGCAATAAAAATAATTATGAACTGTTCTGTTTTTAATCTACTAACTCCATAAGGAAATTCTTCTTCCGCAAATACCGTTGTTAGTTGTTCTGCAACTCTATCTCTGTTACTGAAGTTATATAATAAATATATATTTCCGTCATTAAACGTATAATGCTCCTCATCTGAACCAGAAAAAGTAAAAGTATTTGATTTTTCCTCTTTCTCTTGCAATTGGATACCCGATTCTCCAAACATACCTTTTATAGGTTTTACTATCGATTCTACATGTGAATCTGAATTACAAGCTGAGAGAATGACTTGGAATGACAATAAAATTATGTAAAAAAACCTCTTAAACATCTATTCACCCCACCTGTTTAATAATAATCCTGATTCTCACCCTTGATTCAGTGTTTCAAATCTTTCAATCTCTGTAGTGTGAAATTTCTCCATCTATGTTAACATAAAACGCCTTTACATTTTTCATAAACAAAAAACATCAGGTGTTAACTATGAATAATTCACAGTTAACACCTGACACCGCATACAAATTTATCTGTTGCAAATTGTTATCGCTTACATTATTCAGCTACAGTTAGGGTTACAGCAGCGATATTAATCCCCATCTGATCAATACTTACAGTGTATCCACCACCATCACCTTCAGCTGAGTAGCGCATTTTGCCACCTTCATCAGGGACAACTTCATAGCCATTATCTTCTGCAAATTGTTTTGATGCTTCCAAATATTCTTCCGCATCTGAGCTGAATGAAAAACTAATTTTAATAGCCTTCGATCCGTTTAACTCAGTTTCAGTTGCATCTAGCATATTATGGCTTTCAGGAAGAGGAAATTCTGTTGGAAGTTGTTCTAGCACTTCTGATTTATCCTTTTTTGGTGTTGCATCTTCTTCTGGTTCTTCTTCTGGTTCTTCTTCCACTGGTTCTTCATTTGCCGGCTCTTCTGTTTGTCCTTCACCACTTAATTCGTCTGCCAACGATGAAGATTCTTCTCCTTCTTCAATGCATCCTGCTAACATTAAGATGAGTATGAATAAAAACATGCTAAGTAACGACTTTTTCAAGTACACTACCCCCTTCGTTGTATTTATACTTAATATACCATAGAAAATTATGGATTTAAATTATACTTTTTAAAATTTTGGGACAAATAAGAAAAAAAACGACGATTACACAATTTATGACTACAATTTGGAGAAAAGGCACAGGTTAGAATTCCTGATTATAAATGTTTATCATTAGGTTTTTTGTCATGAAACTATGCATTCCTCGACCTTATTAACGATACAAAATAAATCCATCCTTTTTTGAAAGTATTGCGTGTGCTTATTTGGTTCTTTGAATTACTTCTTTTGGGAACCAACCATAGTTCTAATTATTTGGGACATATTCTTACCACAAGAGTTGTTCTCATCTAAACAAAGTGTAACTAACTGGATATTTGACCTAACTTTTTCTAGTGGTAGTTAAATGGAAACAGGGGGACGGTTCTTTCGTTTCCATTTTCCGATTGAAAATAGCCTACAAAAAAATGACTACGTTTGAGCGATAAACGCGACACGTAGTCATTTTTATTAAATATTTATGTAGATGTGATGGCTGGGCCAGCTGGATTCGAACCAGCGCATAACGGTACCAAAAACCGCTGCCTTACCGCTTGGCTATGGCCCAATAAAACGGAGAAGGAGGGATTTGAACCCTCTCACTGCCAAAAGCAGGGGCGCCTCTTACTTACTTAAGTACTTCTCCACTGGCTCCACAGGTAGGACTCGAACCTACGACCGATCGGTTAACAGCCGATTGCTCTACCACTGAGCTACTGTGGATCGAATCAATCGCACTCTAATATTTCTTCCCAGTATCGCTGTTTTTTATACAAAAACTTTCACAAAAAATGTGGGACAAGGAATATGCTTCCTTGTCCCACTATAGGAATGTCTTATTTCAGTCATTCAAATATATAGGTGTCTAAAAATTCGTTACGGAACTTTCCTTTTGGATCATATTTCTCTAAAATCTTCCTAAATTCTGGAAGTTTTTCGTACAAGGCTTGAAGCTGTGACGGCTCCATCGTAAACACCTTGCCCCAATGCGGTCGAGCATGATATGGTGCGAGTTTCGCTTCAATTTTAGGAATTACTTTCTTTACAGCTTCCAAATCATCTTTAAACGTAAAGTGAATGCCTACTGAGTCTTGTTTATAATTCATACTCATCCATAAATCATCAGACGCTATCGTGCGGATCTCGGAAATATGTAAGATTGGTGAGATGTCCTCTTGTAGTTCACAGAGAGCCACTAGCGCATCATAGCCGTATTGTCGAGGAACTATAAATTCTGACTGTATCTCCTTTCCACTGCTTGGAGTGAAATCCATATGAAAATGCGGAAGACGGTCATGCCAAATCCCTGGTTCACCTAATTGTTCGGTACAATGCTCAGATCCATGTCCCGGTACTGGGTGGCACTTTTCTTTTGCAAGTGTTGCTTCAAAGAACGTCGGATTACGTGTTAATTTACTTTGATCAGTAACCAACTCTTTTAACCAGACTTGGTTAAAAGACTCATCTTTCCAATCTGTAAAAAGGCTAACACTATATGCGCTAGAGAAAATATCGTCGAAATGATCTTTTAGATTGGAAAGAGGTAAGTTTTCATAAAGATCTTGCCTCATATGGTAAGTTGGCACCACATCTAGGGTGATTTTTGTTACAACACCTAATCCACCTAGCCCTACTACAACTGCATTGAACTCTTCCGCGTCTTTTTCACGAGAAAAATGTACGAGATCCCCTTCCGCCGTAACGATTTCTAACGATCGAACCACGGTTGCTAGATTGCTATTTTTATCACCTGATCCATGTGTTGCCGTTGTACATGCACCAGCAACAGAAATATGCGGAAGGGAAGCCAGGTTGTGTAATGCAAATCCATGTTCGTTAAGGTACTTACAAAGATCACTATATTTTATACCAGCTTCTACGGTAACAGTCATTTGTTCCGGATCTAATGCTAAAACTTGATTAAGGTTTTCTAATGAAACAATATTCTCCGTTGAGTCCGCAATATTATTAAAGGAGTGCCTCGTTCCCACTACTTTCAACTTACTTAACCGGCTCACTAACTGTTGCACTTCTTCTATATTCTTTGGTACATGCCAGTTCTGTGTACTATATGTAAAGTTACCCGCCCAGTTTTGTTGCTTACCCAATTGAATCATCCTTTCTCAACTTGTTATGATGTTTACTAAGTCAAAAAGAAGCAAGAGAACCGTCCCTCTGTTTCCATGATCTGTCCCCTTGTTTCTGGCTTTTAGAATTCTTCGTATGTTGCTGGGTCTTGGTTGTTTAGTCGTCCGTCTACTCTTGTAAGGCCTGAAATTTGATTCATTTCAGTTTGATCGAGTGAAAAGTCGAATATAGATATATTTTCATGTTGGCGTTCAGGTGATGCAGATTTCGGTATTGCAATTGCACCTAATTGATAATGCCATCGCAGGATGATTTGTGAGTTTGTTTTGCTATGATGTTGTGCAATTTGTTGGATCGTTTCATCATGTAGTATATCATTCGCGCGAGCTAGTGGACTCCATGACTGAGTCCTTATCCCATTTCTTTCATGATATTCTCGTTGTTCTGCTTGGTTAAAATAAGGGTGCAATTCTATTTGATTGATGCTCGGTTTAACGCCAGTTTCTGATTCCAAACGATCTAAATGTACGGGTAAAAAGTTACACACACCTATAGACCGAATATAGCCACGCTTTTTAGCCTCAATCATCGCGTGCCATGCTTCAACATAACGATCTGTAATTGGGTTTGGCCAATGGATTAAATACAAGTCATAATAATCAAGATTAGCTCGGTACAAGGATTCCTGGATCGTAGTAATTGCTTTGTCGTATTCTTGAAAACGTCCTGGTAATTTAGAAGTAATTCGCAACTCCTCTCTTGTAACAGAACTACGTCTTACGGCTTCTCCAAGCGTACCTTCATTTTCATAATTGTAAGCTGAATCTAGTAATCTATATCCAACATCATCAATCGCTGTTTTTATAGATTCAACACCGTCATTTCCTTTCAATTTATAGGTACCCAAACCAATTACCGGTACCGTTAAACCGTCAAGCAACGTAATTTCAGGAACAGAAATACTCACCACTACCCACTCCTCTCTTTAGTATCCTAAGATTACCACATAATGAGGTCCGTTGTCCCGTAAGAGTCTTGATCCGTTTATAGTGAAAAATTAATTTAAATGATACCTAATTCATCTTCCACAATGTCTTACCTATATTTATAATAATTTCTTTACGTTTGCTTTCACTCTTGTTGGCAAAGGTTGCTATAATGCGCTTTTTAATATATTCGGATGTTGAATAGCCTTTTTCCTAAAATAGTTATCGAGTCGACAATGACCCCTCCTACATTTTATAAAATAGCCGAGTATATACAATTTGTCTCTTAGAATGTGCTAAATCAGGAAAGAGGATAATCACTTGTGCCTCTATGATAGAATAATAGATATACAACGTTATAATATGGACGGTGCATACAAAATGAAAGAAACACTAAAGCCAAAAGAAGAAGACTTATATAAACCCATTCAACGCTATTTCAAGCGACATGGATATGACGTATATGGGGAAGTGAAGGACTGTGATATTACATTAGTTAAGGAAGATGAATTGGTCATTATTGAACTCAAGCTAAATTTAAGTGTTGATCTTCTCATCCAAGCAACCAAAAGACAACGAATGACAGAGTCTGTGTACATAGCGGTACCAAAGCCAAAGTACAACTTACGCTCTAAACGATGGAGAGATACGTGCCACTTAGTTCGCAGATTAGAACTAGGGCTAATTCTTGTTTCGTTAAATGGAAGTCGTAAAAAAGTAGAAGTTGTTATGGATCCTACCCCTTTCGATCGAAAAAAAAGTTTAAATCGAAATAAACGCAAACGACAATCTATAATGACTGAGATAAACGGGAGAAGCGGCGATTATAATATAGGTGGAAGTACCCGAAAACAAATCATGACTGCTTATAGAGAAAACTGCATACAAATCGCATGTTACCTTCAACATGCAGGGGAACTATCTCCGAAAGCGTTAGTCCAACTAGGGACTGGTAACAAAACAGCATCTATCTTAACGAAGAATTACTATGGATGGTTTGAAAGAATTCGACGAGGGATTTACATATTAAGTGAAAAAGGAAAGAATGAGGTAGAAGAATACCCAGATCTCTTGGCATATTACAGAAAAAACATTCCTACAACAAAAACAGAAAAAGATAAACTATAGCTTATCTACGGCAGCTAAAGATTGTTTACTAAATAATGAGAAGGGTATTGGCCTACCAAAAGTAGTTTTTAGGAGTGGTATTCATTAGAAAAACGTATTTCATTTCTGTAGATGCTGGAAGACTGGATAAAGAAAAACTGGATGATAATCGCACATATTTCCAAGTGGAAGCAGAAGGACATGATCTATATGATTTAAAATATTTACTAAATCAGGTGAAAGCTTCTGATAAAAGCGCCAAGCCCGTGATCTCTCAACCTCTATCGGAGAGTAAAATTGATAACAAGCGCGATGCCTTTCAACAAAGATTAGAAAAGCTCTATGAAAAAATTTACCAACTAGGAACAGAGGAAACAAGAGCAAGCATACGGTCGTTAGGAATTCTGAATCAGAATCAGAAAACGAGAAGTACCATGTAAGGTATGTAGCCCCTATTTGTAGATTTTTTCTACGAATAGGGGCAAATTCATTGAAGTAGGTCAGTCGACTTATCTGTCCTACTTTCTATTGTATGTCTGGCATAATCCATACGATTTCACATAAGCGAACAAAAAATATAGAGTCACGTTGCTTCAATGCAATATGATCTGGTTTTGCATCGATCACTTCTCCACTAATTGATCCACGTGTTGTCTCAATCACAGCATATTTACCAACCAAACTAGTTGCCGCTTGATAAACATACGGCTCTACAACCATTACAGGAACATTTTGTGATCCAGCTGCTACTTTACCCATCCCCATCATTTGTTGTGGCATGTCTTGACGATACATGTAATTCATTTATTATAACCTCCCACATTTATTACAGGATAGTCTATGTCAACTACTGTACATTTGCCCTAGGCTAAATCACTAATTATATAATACGTGGTGGTTATTCCGATTACCTTGCACCAGTTACATTTAATACACTTCTTCTTCAAAAGTATCACCGTTACTGTAAACTACTTTAATTGTGAGATTCATATTTTCAGATCTTTTGATTTGAGTTGAATTAAAAAATGCATATGGGTGACCTACTGTATGATTATCTGCTTCTGGGTCTAGTTTCTGCTCATCTACAACTGAATTATCTTCATATTTTAATAGATAAACCTCTTCGATTCGGAATGGCGATTCTCCAGCGTCATAACTTTGAATGGTCACATTAAATTCCTCCTCAAACAAATTGACCTGTGTTTCAATTACCCCGTACTGACTTGTACCAATATAGCTTAAATTGTCTGTATGTATCTCACTACTTTTCACAACATCATCGTTAGTCATAGATACAAAATACAAAAAGTCTTGATCGTAATCATCTTTCTTATGTTTTGGTTGATTAAATTCATTGGTACGTTCGTCAAATATACTTACCTCCCATAAAGGTTCAACATGTACCTCAATTGGAATGGTAACATGAAACACACCATCATTTACTTGCTCTGCAGGTATAGATGCATATTCCTCATTGGCACCAAAGGCATAATTAAAATTCACTTCAGCTTCCTTACGCAATTCTTCTATTTTCCATTCGAATGTTGCTAATGTATCCTTGCTTTCATTTATATCTGTGTCAAAATCTACGTTAATCTCACTAATCCAACTATTTTCTTGTCTAATGTTATCCATTGCACTTTGAATATAGCTTATTTGGTCATTTACTCTATTTATATTAATTTGTTGACTAAACTCCAGGTCACTCAGCTGATATTCCACATTTTTTAATTTTGATAATAATGATAGATTTAGTATTACACTAACAACTAACAAAACTACTACAATTCCTGAAATAATTTTCACATTCTTCACGTAGTTTACCTCCTAAAAAGATGAAAAAGTCCATTCAGAAACAGGTTAAGCGTTACGCCACCAAGGAAGATAAATACTAATATAATCATTGCTTTATAATTACTTCCTACTTGATTCAAATTCCCATATAAGAATCTGATCATTCGTTTTGTTCTGTTACCACAGTCGACTCAATCGGCTCATTCCTTACTTCTAAAAAATACTGCTTAAATACATTAGCTTTCCCACCATGCTCTTCATACCAATTTTGGATACGCTTCACATGAGCTTCGTCACTTCTTATGTTAGACTCTATCTCTATGTATGCTTCATGACTGTCATATTCCCAGATAGCAAACACCTCTGTGGTACCATCGTTAAGATCCTTCATCCATCGCCCAACCAGTCGTGATCCATACTTGAGTTGATTCGGCAAATTTATTCGAGTAAAAAGATCGTTAAAAATGTCAACGAACTCACTTCTGACAATATAGAATTTTCTTCTATAAAACATAGACTGCATCCTTTCTTTTCAAGAACGTATCATAAACATTGCGTGTTCCTTTTTAATATCCTGTGCATTCCTAAAGTCCCGTTTGACTGTTCTTTTTATAAATTAGTATGCTAAAATGAAGTAAAAAAAGACAGGGTTGATCACAATGAACATGTATAACATTAGATATATCCTCTATATTCTAGCTTTTTTTATCTATACTTCGTTAATTTTAATCCCTCTAATGAGTAATTCAAATGGAATAGATATGCCTTCATATCTTCGAAAAACCTTAATTAGTGTACCTATTCTATTCATCATCGTTGGAAAGATCATCTCAATAACCGAAAAGAGAAAAAATCAAAAGCGTTACGTTACAGATATTGGTATCGTTCTTGGTTTAACTTTTGCATCAACGTTTTACCTTCTAGATTTCTCTTAAATGTATTCCGGTAGATGATGTTTATACATTTCGATAGCATTTATATGTTTTTGAAGCGTTGCAATCGTTTTTGTATTCGGCTTAGCAAAAATAGTTGGATAATCGATTTCATCAAACACTTCCCTAACGTCAAATGCTAGTTTTTCATCATCTATCGCGAACTCCGCTTCCACTCCAGGCTTATTTCCACGAGCATCTAGTCGAATCCAACAACCCATTGATTGAAGATAAACGCCGTTTAACGTGTGAAGGGAATACCCTTGATCTGGAGTATCAAAGATCATCAACCTCTGATAACAAAAACCCGTAGGAATCCCTTCAGCTCTTAATAAAGCAGCCAACAAATTTGATTTAGCATAACAAATACCCTCTTTATAAAATAGAACGTCAGATGCTTTACACGTGACCCTAGTTCCTTGGATATCCCACGAATGTGAAATCTCATCTCGCACAAATTCAAACGCCTTTTTCACCTTTTCTATTTCTGAATCTTCCCTTGTAAATAACTCATCCACCTTTTTTAGAATAGAAGGATGTGTATAATCTACAACTTCTAACACACGAAGGTACTCTTCCATTACATCCGTTTCCAGTATAAGCTTCATATCATTTCCACCTCTTCTTGGCCAGGTCCCAACTAATGTTGACCCTCTAGTTCATTCACGTTAAAACTTGCTGGAAGAATCTCGATCAAGACAGGATCTTTGTTTCCATACCATTCATATCGAATGAAATACGGTTCATCTTCCTCAATAATCTTCCACGTATTACGATTAGCTACCTTTATTTCTACCTCACCAATTTCCAACCAAAAATTTTCTTTCTCACTATGCTTATTGGTAACCACCGCATTACCTATTGATTTTTCATGTATTTTGTAATGATTTAATAGCGGTGGGATGATGATCATAACCAGTAGAAAAGTTAGAATTATTCTCGCTTTCTTTTTCATTTTACGATCATCCTTTTGTAGTTTCATAGTTTAATAGCATTTCACTCTATGCTCAGTTAATTTTAGAATATCTCATAAAAATCAGTAAAAAATGACAAATATGACTTCAACGGTCCCATGAAGTAATTGAGCACATATCATCATCCATACATATATGTTATATACGACACCGACTTGGAAATAGTTTCAAGTTATGTATAATCGTAACAACATGCTTTCCCTATTCATCTAATATGTCCTTAATAATACAAAAACAGAGTCACCTGAGATAGTGACTCCATTCCCATTACATATTTTGATTTAGAGCATCAAATGTCTCTCTAGATTCCTGAAGCTCACGACGCGCTAATTCTAGCGCACCTTCGTTTTCCTCAACCTTTTCCGCTTGAGCAAGAGACTTCTCGGCTCTCTCCATCGCTTCTGTAATTTGACCAATTATTTCACTAGTCGGATGGCTTTCTGCCTGACTAAGTGCATTTTGCAAATGTTGGATAGATGTTTGTGCTTGGGTAAGCTGTGTTTGATCATGATCACTAGAAAGATTATTACCTTTTCTCAATGACTTTTCCTCCTTATTTCCACATAAATTCTCTTGTATATTTTGCTTAACATAGCGCTATCCTATACACTTTCTAACGCACAAGTTTCAAATCATATTGAAAATAACAATTAATTTCACCTAGGAAGCAAATAGAATTACGTGGAGTAGGAAGACGTTCGAATAGAAATGATCAGAAAGCATGAAAAATGCAACACCCTATGGAAATGACTAGGTATCGCATTTAAAACTGTTCTAACTATTTATCAGATTCCTCATCTTTTCGTTCCTATCACTCTGCTCATCTGTAGATGACAAATCATATTTCTTAAGAAAATGAAATAATTCATTAAGGTTATCTTGGATAGGTGCTTCTTCTAAGTATTGAGTTAATTCATTGTATAAAGTTAACGGTAAAAACTCCTTCTGTGATTCAAGCTTTTTTAAGGTGTCAGTTTTAGAATGATCGATGTTACATTCCCCCATGGTCTCATCCCCTTTCAGAATTAGAGAGCGTTGGTGATCAACGGTTGGCTAGCAATAGATTACAATTTCCATTTAAATTTAAAAGCCTTATTCCCTCGAAAAATCAACGCCATGCTCTTCTTCCAATCGCTTATACAACTCTTTTAATTTTGGTTTCTTTCCTACAATATTTCTGATTTGATACGACAAATTAATAACCTCTTGGTTTTGTTGTTCTTGAGGCAAGTTAGTCTCAGCTTTATATATATCAAGTAACGTATGATCCAATAATGTTAAGATCGATTGTTGAGTTTTTAAAGCTTGGATCAATAACTCTTCTTTTTCATTTTGGTTATTCATGATAACTCTCCTTCTGGCTTGTCCTGGGGCACCGTTCCTGTTCCTTTTTCCCACGTTATGTTTTGGGTTGGCATTTTTAGTTTGTTGTCGTATATTTTTTGAGCCAATATTTCTTTCGCCTGTTGAACTGCTTCTAAGTAGTGTTCGTCGGTGACGGTTGCTTTAATGGAAAAGCGAAAACCGAGTGGACTAACATCTAATGAAGATAATCCGTGAACTTGATAGTCTTCCACATTTCCTCCTGTCACCTTGTCTTTTTTCAGAAAAGCTTGTTGAAGTTCATTTAACTCCACACACACTTCTTCAAGAATCTTTTTTATTTTAGATGGATTCTCATCAAAACTAACGATGACACTCTCAAACACTCTTCGTTTTTCAACATTCCCATTTTCTAGCTTCCTTACTTCTCCATTAGGAACAATCATAAGCTTACCATTTAGCAATCGGATCTTTACAACTCGAAAACCAAGCTCCTCGACTGTTCCACCATTCACTTCACCATTAATATGGACAAAGTCACCTTTTTGAAACTGTCTTTCAAAAAGGAAAAAGCCACCTGCTAATATATCCTGTATTAACTTCTGAGCACCAAATCCAATAACGATCCCGATCACACCACCAGCTAACAAAAGCTCTTGTATGTTAACAAAAGGTTTTATCGCCGCAATGATAATAATAAAGAAAGCAATATAATGTGATGTATTTCTAATTACAGATTCAATGGTCTGCTCTTTTTTATCACTTAGTAAATCTGTTCGCTTAAAAATTTGATGAAAAGTAAAACGAACGATAAACACAACCGCATACGTAACAATAATCGTCAATAAAAGAGATAATGCATAGTCTTTCACTTTATCCCAATCCGTATTAAATAACGAAGATATTTGTTCCCATACCCCATTCATTCAACTACCTCCCAATTCTCTTGTTGGGACAGAGGGACAGATTTATTGTCCCATTTGGTCTGTCGTTATATTTAAGGTGTCACACGCATCGAGATCTCAACCCTTATTTTACCATCTTCTGTATCTCTCAATTGAAACGCTACCCCGTAGCCTTTTTCTAACGCTTTTGTTAGTTCTTTTTTCGTTTGTTGCAAACTCTTTTGATCATCGTTAACGACAAGTACCTTTTTAAGCATACTTTTCACCATCCTACTGATATGCTTAACCCTCTACCCCATTGTTTTTTATAAATTATACTAATTTGACTATACTACTTTTTCTATCATAAGCGGGAAAAATATTATAAAAAACCTTATCCAGTTCATGAATAAGGTTTCCGTCTCTCACAATTCAAATGAAAGAAGTACTATGCACGCTTCTTTTCAGTTAGCTGCATCGTCGTAACACATGTATTGTCATTTTCAAATGTAGATAGCTCTGATTCTACTACTCTGTCATCATGTTCAATCGTCACTTGATAGTTCTTATCTCGAGGTAACCATAGATCAATAAATCCATTTGATAGTGATGTTAATGTTTCATCAACAATAACATTCCCCTCCGTATCCTCTATATATACATCGAATTCTTCTTCGACCATTTCTCCCTGACAACCTGTGAGGCTATGGATTGCACAAGGATGTGTATTATTCACATATGGTGCAATCGAAACAAAAAATTCATCCTCTGGCAATTCATATGTTAGTTGATTATCATCACTTTCAGTCACAATTAATTGTTCTGAAGTAATCGACGCATTCTCGGCTGTTACTTGACGCGTACTATAATCTTGAACCAATTGCTTTACGTCTTCTGTTTCTATTCGTTCACCATTGCCTCCACTAACGGAAAAAATATAAGCTCCTAGTGCAATCGCAATGATACTAGTAATTGTAATCCATTTCCTGTTCATCGTGTCTCATTCTCCTATCTACGTTTTATGCTATTTTAGTAAGAATTATTAACATGTTTGGGACGAGGTCCCCGGAAATTTTATCGAAGGTACGTATGTATATATACCATCCTGATTGAATTGGAAGTGTCTCTCTTTTTCAACAACAAGATGTTCTTTGGAAGGTGAATTTCCTTTTAAAATTATATGCCACCTATAATAATAAAACAAATGAGATGGCATATCATTGCTCATTCCACTCCGTTTATGAACGTTTTGTGAATTTGATAGAACAGAGAGAATAGCTCCTTTGTCGAAACGCTTGTAACTTTTTTCTCAATCAAACGACTAAGTGTATAATGGTAAATAATCCCTAAAAAGAGGTGGATGTGATGAAAAAGTCTCTGCTATGGTGGTTTTGTGGTGGAATCGGAATAATTATTGCTGCTTTTGGTATTTTCTATTTATTTTCAAATGACATAACTGCTCAAATAACTTCAACGTCAAGTTATGCAACGGAATCTAAAGATTGGTCTATTCAGTTTTCTGAACAAATGAATCCAGATACATTTACGAAAGAAAGTGTATCCGTTCTTAATGAAGCAGGCGAAAAAATCACTGTGGAAATGAAATGGAATGCCGACAACACCATTCTAACAATTCTACCACCTAATAATGGCTATACTATTGGTGGAAAATATGCGATTACTATAACTGATCAAGTGCTTACAGCTAACGGAAAACATTTAACTTCTTCTTTTAACCACGAATTTGAGACTGTAGCAAACTTACCCAATATTAAAGACGAAGAACAGTTACTAACATTAATGAGAGAACGAACAGAAAAACAACGCCAATTCTATGAAACATCTGAAGGTACAGAAGAGGAAAGTGCTGATGCAGCATCTGATGGTGCTTCTGCTTTCTCTAGTTCAAGCAATGATACTACAACTTCAGAAACAAACGTGCAAGTCGAGGGAATTGATGAAGGGGATACTGTCAAATTAGATGGTGATTATCTTTATTATGCAAGAGATCACGACATAGTCATTGCATCAACAAATGGGAAAGAGAGTTCTGTAGTAAGTAAAATCGAGGAGCAAGATTATTATGTGCAACAGCTTTATTTGCATAATGATCTGTTAATCAGCATTGGACATAGTAACCGAACAATTCGCAATGATATACTTGAAGATAAAACGTCAGAACTTGATTATCGACATTTTTACACTAATCAATCTACTGTATATATCTATGATATTTCTGATAAACAAAACCCTAAACAAATGAGAGAATTTACGATTGAAGGTTCAATTAACAGTACGAGAAAAATGGACGGTTTCTTGTATCTAGTAGGAAATAACCACCCACCATATTATTATTATCACGAGGAAGAAGACCCCAATATGGAATCTATTGAAATTCGTCCATTTATAAAAGATACAGCAGTAAGTAATCAAGGCAGACCGATTGACTATAAAGATATGTATTTTTTCCCTGAAAGTGATGATGAAACATTTATGGTTTTAAGCTCTATTGATCTAAACGATATGGATAAAGAAGCCAACGTCGAAACATATTTAGGTGCATCCAATCAATTGTATATGTCCAAAAACCACCTGTACACTGCAGTTAACAAGTATGATTTGAATGAAGATACTAGTAATAGCAATATGGTCGATATCGCAATGCCACGGGTAGCTGATACCGAAATAATTCAATTTCACATTAACGACGGGGACATGACATATAACGCTTCTACAGTTGTTAATGGAACATTAATTAATCAGTTTTCCATGGATGAACGAAATGATACATTCCGTGTCGCAACTACAAAAGGAAACATGTGGGAAGGTGAAGAACCTAGTACGAATAATTTGTACACCTTTGATACGGAACTAAATCCATTGGGATCTGTAGAAGGTCTCGCAGAAAATGAAAGAATTTATAGTGTACGATTCATGGAGAATGTCGCCTACATGGTGACATTTAGAGAGACAGATCCTTTGTTCGTTATTGATTTAGCAGATGCCAAAAATCCGGAAGTGCTTGGTGAATTAAAGATTCCAGGCTTTAGTAACTATTTGCATCCATTGGATGATAATCATGTTATTGGGTTTGGTCACCACACCGAATTAGAAGATGTTCCAGGTAGAGATGAACCTCGTGTACTTGATGCCGGTCTTAAAATATCTGTTTTTGATGTAAGTGATCCAACAGATCCGAAAGAAAAGTTTATCGAAATCTTAGGGCAAGGTGGATCCCATTCTGAAATAAGCTATAATCACAAGTCTTTGTACCAACATCCAGACGAAAATCTATTTGGCATCCCTGCCGAATTATACGAAACGAAAACGATTAATAAGGGAGATGCCAGTTACCAGGATCATGTCTATGTATATGAAGGTGCCTTCTTATACAATATTTCACCTGTAGATGGAATTACCCTAAAAGATACCATTACACACCAACCAGATAATGTGAAACAGTATCCAAAATGGGAATCACGAATCCAACGAATGGTGTCCGTTGGCGATACGTTATATACCCTATCCTTTGATCAAATGAAAGCATATAACCTAAACGATGAAACGATCCTGAAAACAATCGAATTTCCAGAACAAAAATATTAGTGGGACATGGGAAAATATATCCTGTCCCCCTTTTTTATTCCATTAAAGGTGTATCAACGTATATACGATCTTTCTTTTAGACTAGTTTTCTTTTAGCACAACGCCTATTTTCTCCTGAATAGTAATCATGACATATTCAAGGCTTTTTGCAACATGGAAATTGTCCTTCAAACCTCGTTTCCATATTTCTTTTGTTGTCTATACTAGAAAGGATTATAATAATAATAATAAAGATTATGACAGGAGTGTCGATTGTGCGGAAACTGCGAAATATCATCGTGATCATACTTATAGCAAGTGCGCTTTGGCATTTCTATGGAGATAACTTTAAACAATCAGGAATTGATGGCGTATATCAAGAAATGAGCAGCGACTTAGAAAAAGTAAAACAAAATCCAACAGTAGTTTCAGTTGTCAATTATGTAAGTGACGGAATACAGCTTTTAATTGATAAAGGACAAGAAAAAATAGGAGACAATCCACAAACGAACAGAGTAATCCCTGATAAACCGGAGCTAAATCTTCCTTCCGAACAATCATTTTCTGTTCATAATATTGAAATTGGTGATCTTCGCTCCGAAGTTGAACAACAAGTTGGACAGCCCAAGCGTTCCTCTCTAAATGAATATGGTGTGGAGTGGGTAACTTATCACGAAAACTACTATAATTTTTTAATGGCCGCTTATAATGCGGAAGATCAAGTAGTAGGATTGTACACAAACCAAGACTTGGTTACTTCCAAGGAAGGCATTTCTTTAAATAGTACAAGAGATTCTGTACGAAGTTTACTAAACGAGCCACTTGAATATTTGCAAAGAGGGTTAGTAAGATATCAAATTCAGAGTAAAGATGAGTATGATGTCTTCCAAATGGATAATAGCTTTGTAACCATTTTTTATGATAAACATGAAAATAGTACAGTAACCGCTATTCAAATGATTAGTGAGGAATTAGAAAAGCAAAGAAAAGATTACTTTACAGAGCCTAGTGATGGATTAAAAAAAGGACTAGAATATCAATTATTCGACCTGACTAATGCTACCAGAGTCAACCACGGTCTGTCTGTTCTATCTTGGGATGAGCTTGTGAGAACAACAGCTCGTGATCATAGCATAGACATGGCAGAAAATAATTTTTTTAGCCATACAAATTTAGCTGGACAGTCTCCTTTTGATCGAATGACCGAAGATAATATTGATTACCGCATGGCTGGAGAGAACCTTGCTTTCGGGCAACCAAGTAGTATTTTTGCACATGAAGGGCTAATGAATTCAATTGGACACCGGGAGAATAAGTTGCAGAATGACTTCGAATTTCTGTCAGTTGGTGTCGCGTTTAACGAAGATTCACAACCATATTATACCGAAAATTTCTTGACCAAGTAGCTGGGACACGAGGACAGGCATCTTGTCCTGGTTTTCTTTTTTAGAAAACCTGATAAGATGCCTATCCTTCAAGCGCTAACTTGGTGATCTTGTAATATGTCTTGTAGTTTGTGCCTTGCTCGATAGATTCTTGTTTTGACTGTGCAGGCTTTCAAATCAAGGAGATCTGCAATTTCTTGTTCTTTTAATCCTTTACCAATCTTCAAGATCATGACAGCTTGGTAATCATTTTTTAGCATGTGTATAGCTTGTAAAATCTCCTCAAATATCCATCCTAATTCGACTTCTTCTTCCACACTCTGTTTCATCTCTTTTGCCAAGATCACCAACATATCTTCATCCATAGGTATGCCTCTTTTTTTCTTTTCTCTGCGAACAAAATCCAATGCAGTTCTCGTCGTGATCACAGATAACCAAGCGCCGATCTTATTTGTATCATGAATGGCTGAGAGATTGTTTAGTGCTTTTATAAATGATTCCTGTACAACATCTTCTGCTAAATACCAGTCCCTCGTAATGGCATATGCAACGTGTTGTAAACGTTTATAATGGACACGATACATCTCTGAGAAATCAAACATTGTTTCCACGTGTTTCACGCTCCTATCTTCCCCTATTATCTGGAAAGGTCCCTCGAAATTGGTACAAGGAACCTATGAACTACTAAACTCGCTGTAGTGTAATACTCACTTTAAATAAATCTCCGTCTGTTTCTATATCTAGTGTTCCTTCGTGAAGATCAACAATTGATTTTGCAATGGCTAATCCCAATCCCGATCCGTCAGTATGTCTGGATGCATCTGCTCGTTTAAATCGTTCAAATAACTCCTCACTATTATCATTTAATTCGTATTTGGACATGTTTTTAAAAGTGATATGCGCCTGGTCCTCCATTGTTGTCGTCGAGATATAGACTCTTGAGTTTTCCATAGAATACTTCAAGATATTACTTATTAAATTGTCAAAAACACGCCAAAGCTTTTGCCCATCGACAATAGTATAGATTGGCTTTTCTGCATTCAATACACGAAACTGTAAACTTGATTCACGAATGGTATTGTCATGCTCCGCTAATGCTTGCTGTAATAATTGGACAAGGTCTACTTTTGACTTGGTTAATTCCATATTCCCACTCGCCATTTTAGAAACCTCGAATAGGTCATCAATCAGTACCTTTAATCTCTTAGACTTTTGATCGATAATCTCTACATAAGAAGCCTGCTCCTCCTTCGAGATTCCCCCTGTTTTTAACAGTTCTGTATAAGTAATAATCGAGGTCAACGGTGTACGCAAATCATGACTTACATTTGTAACTAGCTCTGTTTTCAACCGCTCACTTTTGGCTTGTTCGTTTTGCGAAACTCTTACACCATGTTTTAACGTATTTATGTTTCCTGCAAGCTTGGCCATCACAGATTTACCTTTAACTTTTAGATCATCGCCATGCTTTCCAGCAACAAGCTCACTTGTCTTTTCTAAGATTCTATTAAATTCACCAACCCTTTTAACCAATACAATGAACACAGGCAGTCCAATCACAAGGCCTAAAAAAAAGTAAACTAGGATAAAAAATGGATCGACTAACATGATAAAAGTACCTACACCAAAGCAAAAAACAACCGCTAGCAATAAAAATAATTGTGTACCTGTTTTTCTATTTAAAAAAACATCTTGTAAGTTTTTCATCCCCTTGTGAATAAGTGCATGTTTCCACTGTGTTTTCAAATGTTCTACATCTTTTAACTCATCTAGTAGAAACTTCACTTGGGTAATTACAAGCAAGAATATGAAAGAAGCAAATAGAATTAACCCCACTACGTCACTTATATACGCCGTATTGAAATCAAAAGTTTGTACTATTTTCCACTTGAAATCATGCATAAGAAATAAATATAAAAGCACTGATAGGATTAGATCCCCTACTCGTATATCAATCGTTAACTTTTGATAATACAGTTTAAGAACATCTAACTCACTAGGTATTCCATTCATTTTCTTTAATAAAAGTACACTAATAATTAGTGCAACAATGGATAATGCTGCGTATGTCCAATACAGCATCTGTTGATCGTATCTCCCAGTAAGTATAAAGAAATTGCTATAATTTAAGAAGGATAATAAGCCGCTTAATCCAAACGTAAACAAAACGGACCAGCCAAACACCTTTAAACTATTTCTCCATTTTATATCCAATGCCCCACACCACCTTTAAATACCTCGGATTTTTTCCATCAATCTCGATCTTTTCACGAATCTTTCGAATATGAACAGCCACCGTATTTTCGGCGTTATATCCTGGTTCATTCCAGACACGCTCATAGATTTCATCAATGGAAAATACACGTCCTGCATGCGTCATTAAAAGCTCTACTATTTTATACTCAATCGGCGTGAGCTTGACTTGCTCCCCGTCTACTTTCACCTCTTTTGCAGATTGATCAAGTGTTAGTCCATGTAAGTTTATAGTCTTATTAGCACCTTCATATGTTCCAAATGATACGTACCTTCTTAATTGCGATTTCACACGTGCTACAAGCTCCATTGGGTTAAACGGTTTTGTTACATAATCGTCTGCGCCTACTTGTAGACCTAATATTTTATCCGTGTCTTCACTCTTGGCACTTAAGATAATGATGGGTATGTTCTTCTTTTCACGAATTTTATACGTAGCTGCGATCCCGTCTAATCGGGGCATCATTACATCAAGCAGTATTAAATGAATTTCATTTTCATGGATTTTTTCTAACGCTTCCATTCCGTCTTTTGCCTTAAGAACAGTCACGCCTTCATTTTTTAAATAAATCTCTATCGCGTCACGAATTTCTTTTTCATCATCTACAACAAGCACATTGTACGTTTCCATACATCAACCTTCTTTCTATCAGCCGCTCTTTACATTCTAAATAATACCCTTTAAATCTTAATATTCCCATATCACAAATCTTAAGATTCTCTTAAGATTTGTGATATGGGACCGACCAGTGCCTCCAGCTAAAATAGCTAAGTGGTCTAACGCATTTATTTTATCTTAGTTTTGGTAGTTGTGATAGAGAATGATATAGTGTAATACAATTAAAGAGAAAGCTTACTATCTAGCCAATATAACAACAAAAAATGGGACAGGGTTGCTCTGCCCCCCTATCCCATTATGGTATTTTAACTTGGATGTGGTATGTGGTTTCTTTTTCGATGTCTCTTATTATGTTATCTTTTACTCGTTCTTCGTTTAGATAAACTTCTGTTTGACCTACGTTGTTATCACGTATTACTTCGATATGAAGTGTGGCTCCTCTAAACTCGCGGACGATAGAAGCCTTATCCCAATCAGTCGGTAGTTGCGGCTTGATTTGAAGTCCTTCTGTTACACCTTTCACCCCAAATAATCCATCAATTAAACAGCGATAAACCCATGACACCGTTCCTGTATTAAACAGATGACTAGATCGACCTGCCGTTCTTGGTATTTCTTTATACGCACCACGATAATAGTTAGGAATAAACACTGGTAATTGGCCACGTTGCACAACATCATCTATATCAGGTCCTGGTATCATTTTTCTTAATAAACGATACGCATTATCGGTTTCCCCAACTTCATAAAGTGCATAGATATAAAAAATTGCTGCATGATTATAGACAGCACCATTTTCTGCAGACCCTGGATGCTTTTGTGTGACTCTTCCAACATCTTCGCGCATTGCTGTGAATGGTGGCCCGAGCATTTCTACTCCATACGGAGATTCAAGTTGATCTGTCACAGCCTGAAGCAATTTATTTTTCTGCTCTTCATTTGCCGCTCCACTCAGTAAAGCCCATCCTTGTGAATTAAGGAAAATTCTGCCTTCTACATCTTTACTAATTCCAAAGACAACATTATCGTCCGTGATTCCTCGCGCATACCAATTTCCATCCCACAAGTATTTATTGATTGTCTCATTCGATTTTTTTGCTTCTAAGCGGAATGTTGTAGCCATATCTTGTTGATCCACTATTTCACAAATGTCCGCCCATATTCTAAAGGCATAGGCTGACGCTGTTGTTAACCAACCAGAAACACCTTTTCCTTTGTACCCGACCATATTCATCGGGTCACACCAATCGCCTTGATTGATGTAATTTAGTCCTCTTTCATCTCGATCGTTGATTAGCCATCTCATCGCTAGATTCATATGTTCTAACACCGTTGCATCATTATTTGCACCTGCAAAAGGAACACGCTCGTTAAGGATCGCATAATCATTTGTTTCATCTAAGTAGGCGTGTAAACAAATTGGCAACCAAACACAATGATCGGTATGCGGTACTTGATTGATGTATTTCAACTCTGCATCTTTGTGTAAGATAACGCCATCAGGCATCGCACCATTTTCTTTTTGTTGGCTTAAAGCTGTGAGAAAAGCATCACGTGCAATCTTCGGTTTAATGTAACTCATTCCCATATTGTCTTGTAAGTAATTACGTGTTTGAGGGTCGGTCGATAATCGATTCGTGATCCCGTGATAATACATTTGCCTTGGTAGCCATTGATTGATGAAATGATCGAAATCATGATCTGGTGTTTTTATGTGTAAGCAACCTTTTCCTTCTGCTATGTACCTAGCAAAGTCTTGCTCTGCATCCATAAATCCATCTGCTTCATTGTCTTGCTTTTGTCCAAAATATTGCTGACGTACATGTGTAATTTCTTCTTCATTATTAGCAGGTCCAAAAATAAAACGAAATTCTCTCTCCTCTTCCGGTTTCATGGTTAGTTTATATTGTAGCGCGCTAACCGGTGTTTCGTAACGTGCATCCCCTTTTGATAATGCATCTGCTTCAAGTGCTGTCGGAGATGTGATTCCACCTTCCCCTTCGAAAGTCTCCTGATTCACTTCCCAAGCAAAAGGTTCTTGTTCTGCTAGTAAAAAGGTTTTATCTCGATAATGTTTGACTTTGTCATAATCCGTGTATTTTTGGTAAGGCGTAATCGAGGAGCAAATAATCGCTTGTAATGTTTGATTGTATTCACCAGATTGATTCATCCAAGACATGTATCCTACCGTGAAATAAGGATAAACACTCAATTTTCTCGTTTTGTTGGAAAGGTTTTTCACCTTGATTCGCCATAACTCTAAAGCACCTTCTTTTGGTAAACGCAAGCGCATATCAATTTGGACATCATTCTTTATTACTGTCCAGCTAATATAATCTTTACCAAGATAAAATCGGTAATGATCTGGCAGAACACGAACCGGTTCATACGGTGCAGAGAAAATCTCTCCTTTCTCTTCGTCTTTAACATAGACGAAACGCCCCGGATGATGCGCATAGTAAGGCTGCTCCGGTTGCATAAATGTTTTCGCTTCTAGATTAGGCGCATGTGAATACTTTGCAGGCTCTGGTTGCATAAACTGAGCAACCACATACCCCCTACAATTTACATGAATCATCATCTTATCATTCCATAAAAATCCCGAAGCCTTTGGCATAATTGTTGGACTATCCAACTCATAAGCATTTTCAGACGGTCTAAACATGTCTAGTCCTCCTTTTAGGACAGAGGGACAGGACGCCTTGCCCCTCTAATTATTTACTTGTTAATACGCTTGTAATCGGTGGGACAATGTGCCTGTCCCCGCTTTCCATTAGGTAAAGTGTTTGGTTGGAGAAATAATCTAGGTGAAGGTGTTTTTCCATTCTGGATTGTTAATTCGGTTAATTCATCGATGTTGTAGAGATGGCATAAAATATTGTCACAACTTATGGATATATTACAATTTCTCTTTTGATTGAAATGTTCCTTTAATTTAGTAAAAAAATTTATTAGCATTTGAAAATTCCCTTTCACTTTTCAATTTATAAAACTGTTAGTCCCTAAAGGGGACTAGCATGTGAAAGATCAACTTGTTCAAAACGGAGGCTTATACTTTCCGTTAATTCCAAACTACTTTCTTGCAATACCCATTCATCGCCAAAAATTACTTTTATGTTTATCCTATATTGTACTTCTCAATTCGGCTTGTATTCTAAAAAACATAACAGTCTACTCTGAAGTTGCAGAGGTTGTGCTCATCCAATCTTAGGTGTGTTAAAATGATGATTAGTTATACGAATTAGAGGAGAATATATGATGTTTGCCAAACTAAAAAACTTCAAAAATCTAGACCTTATTTTCAATAGCGTATCTGACATGATCTTTTTAATCTCGATTGATGAAGATGGTTTCTTTAGATATGTAACAGCAAACGAAGTAGCAATAGATTTACTTCAATTACCAAAAGGATTTTCAGGACAAAAAATAGAAGACATTATGCCTCCCAAATCAGCAGAGGTCATTCTTACAAAATACAAATCAGCTTTGGAAACAAACGATGTCATCACGTATGAGGAACAAATCGAGTTCCCTCAAACAGACGAAGTAGCCACTAAAAGAAAGGGATGGTTGGAATCTAAAGTTACACCCGTTTTTGATGACGATGATGAATGTGAATTTCTTATCGTAGTAACAAGTGAAATTACCGAAAGAAAACACCGCGAACAGGAACTGCATCAACTAAAAGAACAATTTGAACTGATTTATAATCATGCTGCCGATCCTGTATTTACTTTTGATGCAGAAGGTGACTTTATTACCGTAAACCCAAGTTTCACGAAAGTATTTGGGTGGTCAACCGACGAATTGATAAATAATAAAATGAGATCCATCCTTCCTTCAAACAACAAATCTGATTTTGCTGAAATTTTACATCGATTAAAAAAAGGGGAAGTAATTGAGAATCATTATGCAGAAAGGTTGACCAGAAGTGGTGAAACGATTCATATTCTATCATCCTACACCCCTATTATGGAAAACGGAAAGATGAAAAAGGGTATTGCTGTGTACAAGGATATTACACATCTTGGTCAATTACGGGATCAATTACGGGAAAGCGAGAGTAAATATCGGATTATTGTTGAAAATTCCAATGATCTAATACGGGTTATTAATAAACAAGGACAAATCGAATATGCATCTCCATCGCATCAAAAGTTTTTGGGTTTAGACCCGAATTTTTTCATTGGGAAGTCCTATCTTTCGTTTGTTCACCGTGAAGATATGGCAAAACTGCACAAATTTGTAGAGAACATGTTTACATCGGAAAAAGAAGTGGATGAAATAGAATACCGCCGACTAAATAAAAACAGAGAAATTATTTGGGTTCATACCAAAGGTGGAGTCGTTTTAAATGCAAATAGAGAGGTCGACCAGCTTATCTTAGTATCCAGGGAAATATCCGATATGAAAGAACGAGAAACGGAACTAAGAACGATGGCTCTGTATGATCAACTCACTGGATTACCAAATCGAACATTATTTAATGAAAATGTCGATGTAGCCATGAAGCTAACCAATCGTAGCGGGAAACTTACTGCACTTCTTTTACTAGACTGTGACAATTTTAAGCGCATCAATGATACGTATGGTCATGATGTTGGTGATGAAGTAATTAAAACGTTTGCTAACCGTGTGCAGAAGAATGTAAGAGCCATGGATACTGTGTCACGAATGGGCGGAGACGAGTTCCAAGTGATACTACCTGATCTACAGGATAAAAGTGATGCAACAGAAATCTGCCAGCATATTGTTGAAGCGATGAAAGAACCAATTGAAGTTGGTGATACCAGATTATCTGTAACAGCAAGTATCGGAATTTCCTATTACACAGGAAAAGACAAGACACAAGAAGAGCTTGTAAAAGAAGCAGATCAAGCATTATACAAATCGAAAGAAAGAGGTAAAAGTACCTTTACCGAATACACAAGCGTTGAAAACAAAAAAAAGATAAACATATTAGGACGTATATTTAAGAAAGAATAACTGGGACAGTGGGATAGCACTGTCCCAGTTATATGTTAAGTTGCATTGTGCAGTCTTTAGTATTCCCATTACCTTGCTATAAAAAAGATGTGGGACAAAGAACTATCCCTTTGCCCCACATGATCACACTATCCTAATCTGTTCCGTAGTTTTTTAATAACTTCCATTAGAATAACGGCTACGAATGCTAGGCCTGTTGCTATTGCCCATTCATTAAGACCGAATGTGAATGGAATATGGAACACTTCTCTTGCGAATGGTAAAATTGTGATTCCATATAGTACAAAGCCTACTACCACAGCACCTATTACGTATTTATTACTAAAGAATCCTGCACCAAATGCTGTTTGTGTATTGGAACGGGCAGCAAATGTTTGTAGTGTTCTAGACAGGATTAAAGTTGTAAAGGCCATTGCGACACCCATTTCATCGGAATGTTGCAAGCCAATATAGTGTGACACAATAACAGCGATCCCGATTAAAAGACCTCGAGTAATGACGGCTTGTAGTGTTCTACCAGAAAAGATACCTTCATCTAAATCACGTGGTTTTCTACGCATGACATCAGGCTCTTCTTTCTCCATCCCTAAGGCAATAGCTGGTAAGGAATCATTAACAAGATTGATGAACAATAGTTGCAGTGCCGTAAATGGAGCAGCCCAACCTGCAATAACGGCAAACAATATCGCAATGATTGCACCTAAGTTACCTGCAAACAAGTAACTAATTGCTTTTTTAATATTATCAAAAACAGTCCGACCAACTCCGACTGCTTTAACAATCGAAACAAAGTTATCGTCTGTTAAGATCATAGCAGAAGCATCTTTGGCAACATCTGTACCACTACCCATCGCAATCCCAATGTCCGCTTGTTTTAAAGCTGGTGCATCATTCACACCATCTCCAGTCATTGCCGTTATACGATCTTTCTTTTGCCACGCACGAACAATTCTAATTTTATTTTCTGGCGAAACACGTGCGTAAACAGCAATGTTTTCAAGCTTTTTATCAAGCTCTTCATCTGACATCTGATCCAATTCCTGACCTGTAACAGCAATATCATCGTCATCCATCAAACCAATTTCACGACCAATTGCTTGGGCAGTTGTTTTGTGGTCACCAGTAATCATTACAGTGCGAATGCCGGCTTGTTTTGACTGTTCAATGGAACCATACACAGCTTCACGTGGCGGATCCATCATGGCAGTTAGCCCGACTAATACAAGATCATTTTCGTCATCATGGTCTACATTGGTTTTGTCTTCAGGTAAAGTTTTATAGCCATAAGCTAGTACGCGTAACGCTTGATGCGAATAATCTTCGTTCGCTTTTTTTAGACTCTCTAGCCATTCATCTGTTAGCGCTTCTTCTTTACCTTCGACTAATACATATTTAGCTCGGTCAAACATAACGTCTGGTCCGCCTTTGGTTAATAGCATTTTTTTGCCATTTAACTCATGAACCGTAGACATTAGTTTACGATCGGAGTCAAACGGAAGCTCTGCTTCACGATCATATTGATTACGAATCTCATGATAATCTTTATTATTTTTATTTGCAAAATTTATCAAAGCTATTTCGGTCGGATCACCGACTTCTTTTCCATCATTATTAATGTAGGAATCGTTACAAAGGACGGCTATATTCACTAATAGTTCTTCCGATGCCGTCCAGTTTGCTGGATCTTCCGCTAATTTCTCATTCGTTCCATTCGGAACATAGTAATCTGTAACTGTCATTTTGTTCTGTGTTAATGTTCCAGTTTTATCGGTACAAATGACACTCGTTGACCCTAACGTCTCTACCGCAGGAAGTCTTCGGATTATTGCATGTTGCTTTGCCATTTTATTTGTTCCAACACTCATTACAATCGTAACAATTGATTGTAATGCTTCTGGAATCGCTGCAACGGCAACGGCAACCGCAAACATTAACGCATTAAGTATCGCAGTAGTAGTATCCACCTCAGTCTCTCCAAACCAGATACTCCCTACTTCAATCGCAAAAATCAAAATACATAGAAGTAAAATACCGATCCCTAATTTTTTACTAAAGACATCCAATTTACGCTGAAGTGGTGTTTGCTTTTCTTCCGCTTTAGATAGCATATCTGCAATTTTACCAACCTCAGTTTTCTCACCAGTTCCTGTAACAACAAAAGATCCACGTCCATACACAACAAGCGAGCTACTATAAACCATATTCCGTCTATCACCGAGTACAGCCTCTTCTTCTATTGCTTCTGTAAATTTCTCAACAGCCTCCGATTCACCTGTCAACATACCTTCATTAACTTTCAGTGAACCACTCTCAAAAATACGACCATCTGCAGGAACAAAGTCGCCCGCTTCCAGTAAAACAATATCTCCAGCAACGAGTTCCCTTGCCGGAATGGTCTGCTTTGTGTCTCCTCGAATGACTTTTGCCTCCGGTGCCGACATATCACGTAGTGCTTCGAGCGAACTTTCTGCCTTTCTTGTTTGTACTACACTGATGACAGAGTTAAGTATAATCACTATAAAAATAATGATTGATTCAACCATCTCACCAAGAATTAATTGGACACCCGCAGCAACTAGTAAAACAATTACCATGGAATCCTTTAGCGTTTCTAAAAAAAGCTTCCATGTTGGTACGCGATCTCTGTCTTTGATCTCGTTGTAACCGTCTCTTTCTAGCCTATTTTGGGATTCCTGTTTCGTTAAACCACTCTTTGAAGACTCTACATGTTCTAAGACTTCATCTGCATGTTTACGGTAAAATTCCAAATTCATTCTCCTCACGTCTATTATCTTCCATTTATTATGTACAACCTACACAATCATATAACTATGAAGAATAATTCAATGTTTTAATAACCAGGTAATGACATAATTCTACAAAATTGAGTCATGTTCCTTTTTTATGCTATGAAAAATATTACATTTTATGAGACACAATGTTGAGGCTCTGTTAAGAAAGATTTGTCATATGGATTTGATGTTCTCAAAAAACATGCAAAAAGGACATCTCTAGCTAGTAGAGATGTCCTTCCTTTTTTGTGTTTGTTTATTTTTATAATTAATAACAATAATACCACTTGCAACCATCGCAATCGATAGCATAATAAATAGGTTCAATTGTTCCCCAGGTATAAAAATAGATGACAATACAGTTCCACTTACTGGAACAATAAATTTATAGATGCTAATTTCCCCGGCGTAATTGAATTTTAATAGTGAATACCATAAACCAAACGCTATGGATGATAATAGTGCAGAATAGAGTAATAGTCCCCATCCAAAGGGAGTAAATGTAATTGCTCCTTCTCCAATTTGTGGAATTCCAATGAGGAGTAGAATGATCGCACCCAGACTTAATTGCCAACCAGTCACTGCAAAAGGATGGATTCCGGTAGCGAGCTCTTTGGCCATAATCGTTGCAATGGCACTAGTAACGCCTGATAAGATCATATAACCTTCTCCATCCCACTGAAAGCTTAATTGAAGTTCTTGTCCCCAGTTGGCAATAGCTATTCCAGTAAAGCCAGCAATAAGTCCAATTGTCTTTTTCCAATTCATCCGGTCATTCTTATAAAAGTAATGGGCTAAGATAACCGTGAAAAAAGTGCCACTTGAAGCTAGTATTGCTCCTTGAACCCCAGACACTTTTGCTAATCCATTATAAAAGAAAAAATATTGTAAGGCTGTTTGCACAACCCCTAAAATAATTAACACCAGAAATTGTCTTCGAGTGACCAGTATTCGTTTCGGACGACTTACGAGTAGGAAACCGAGTACAATCACTCCTGCTATTAAAAATCGGATGCCCGCAAATACAATTTTGGCAATTACATCGTCTGGATCCATTTGTAACTCTTCATAACTAATCTTTAGAACAGGAAACGCACTTCCCCATAAAACAGAACAAAAAATGGCAATCAGTATTACCGATGATTTCCTTTCAAAAATACCTCTCACGTGTGTCATCTCCAGTACAATGTCGTTTACTCAAATATATATCGTATGACACCCCACATTATTTAGCAAAAGATGTGTTTTGGAATGGAGGTGGACAGGCATATTTTGCCTAAAACAAATATAAGTGGGACAATGCGGCAATACGCACTGTCCCACTTTCTTATTTTTGTATAAACATTTGTACCCATTGGTTTCCATTTTCATAAAAACCTACACCTATATGCGTTGATTTATTGCTAAGGATATTCTTTCTATGCCCTTCACTATTCATCCATCCTCTTACTACTTCTTCAGGAGTTGTCTGTCCAGCTGCAATGTTTTCTGAAGCTGAAGTGTAGTCAATTCCAAATTGATTCATCATATCAAAAGGTGAACCATAAGTAGGTGATGTATGAGAGAAATAGTTATTGTCTGCCATATCTTTTGCTTTTACTTGAGCAACTTCCGTTAGTTCTTGATCGGCAGATAATGGTGGTAAACCATTCTCTTGTCTTTTTTGGTTAGTTAACTCAACCACTTGCATTTGAAAGTCACTCATATCCGTTGTATTCTGATTATTATCCGTATTTTGATTTGCCTGATTCATCTGCTTGCCGTTTTGCGTCTCATTTGCTTGTTGGTTTGGCACTCGCTTCTTAAATTGATTGTGGTTTGGTTGGTGTGCCTTGTCATTTGTGTTATCCGTGTTTGCATTGTACTCTAGGCCACTATATCTTTTCTCATCTTCATTCTCCGCTGGTTGTTCGTTTCTTTTTTCCGATTTATCAGTCCAGTAACTTTGCCCAGTTTCAAAATTGACTTGTCTAGGAGTTTCAATATCTTGTCGCCAATCATCCATACCCGTCTCTTGCTCATTGGTATTACATGCTCCTAAAAAGAGGATCAACGTAAACATCGCTATACCCACATATTTTTTCAACATTTATCTCACCTCCTATTTCACTAAGTATTAATACTATCTGTATAAGTACTTGATTTATACTTCCTATCCATTGACTTTTTTATGGGACTTAGCATGTATGATAAAGTAGAGGTATATCTTAAAATTTTAATCGGATTATTAAAATAGAATACGTTTACTTTCCTGGAAATAATAAAGCATTTTTCTTAAAACCTTAAACAGAAGAATGTAAAAACAAAAACAAAGGAGCTGTAACGACGATGAAAGTATCCATGATCCAATACGACATTGTATTTGGTAATCCTAAAGAAAACTATAAAAAAGTGGAGCAGCTAATTAAACAAGCCGTAGATTCCAAACCCGATATTCTTATACTCCCAGAACTTTGGACAACTGGTTATGATCTTAACCGTTTAGACGAAATTGCGGATGAAGATGCGCAGGATACGATAAAGTTCATTTCGAATTTAGCAGAACAATACACCGTCAATATAATTGCAGGATCTATCGCGAAACGTATGGGCGGAAAAGTTAATAACACAATGTTGGTGTTCAATTCTACCGGTAAACTAGTACATGAATATAGCAAAGCACATTTATTTCGATTGATGGATGAAGATAAGCACTTAATTGAAGGAAATAGTAAAGCTTTATTTTCATTAGCTGGCGTACTTTCTGCAGGTTTTATTTGTTACGACATTCGTTTCCCAGAATGGATCCGAAAGCATGCAGTCGAGGGAGCGAAAATCATTTTTGTAAGTGCGGAATGGCCAAAGCCTAGAATAGACCATTGGAAATATTTACTGATTGCTAGAGCGATCGAAAACCAGTGTTATATCGTCGCTTGTAATCGATCTGGTAGTGATCCTGCTAATGTGTTTGGTGGGCACTCAATTGTGATCGACCCATGGGGGCATGTCGTAGAGGAAGCCAGCGAAAATGAATCCATCGTGACAGCAGTTTTAGAAACCGAACTTGTAGACGAAGTGCGAAGCAAAATCCCAGTATTTGAAGACCGGAGAATAGACTTGTATTGAAGTGATGGTAGCGCGTTACAATCGCTAGTTTGATAAAAATGAAACAAGTGGAAAGACACCTCGTCCCATTTATTTTCCTATTTGAAAGAAAACATGTTTTTTTGAATTCCAAACTATTTCTTATGTATGATTCAAACTTTTATGTAAAAACTGACAACAGGAGAATATTATAGGAGTTGATTGAATTGGAGTATAGGGAATACTGGCAAATAATTTCCGAAAAGGGTGAAGAATTAAACACACTTATATCATCCTATTGGAATGATTACTCAGGATTTGACACATGGCAGTTTTGGGTGGTCCTGTTTTTATTAATCAGTCCCCTCCTGTTACTTTATTTCAAAGTCGATCGCACACGAATTTTTGAAGTGCTTTTCTTTGGATATACTGTCCATATTCTTTGGACTTACACAGATATAGCACTTGAACGGTACCGTTTATTTGTTCATACCTATTTTATCAGCCCTGCTTTTCCTAATGCCATTAATATGACTGCATCCGTGATCCCTGTATTTTTTTTACTTTTATACCAGTATTGTACGAATAGAAATAAGAACTTCTTTTTATACGCCATTTTGTTGAGTGCTATTTTAGCATTCCCTACAGCAGCATTTGAAATATACATTTTAGAAATGGCCGAGCTTAAAAAAGGTTTTCAATTGTTTCATATTTTCTTAATAGATATTGCGATCGCATACACTGCTTACCTATTCACAAAGTTACTACTACGATGGAGGAGATAAGAAGCGTGGGGCAGGGCTTTATTTATGATTCACGCCAATTAACATTAAAAAGAACCCAAACCAAAAATGGTAGGGTTCTTTTTGCGTTGATTAGATGTAGGACAAGGTCACTCAGCTCTTACCAGTTCATTTTGTTGCCTTGATAATCAATATACATGTGTTCGTCGATCGACGGGAATTTTAATATTTGTTCGACAATACCGGATGCTGATTCTATTGCGTCTATGGTTGCATCAGGGTTGAACTCACCAAAGATATACGTTCTTACATATCCTGGATGGAATGCTAATACCTTTATATCATGTTCCTCTAATTGATTTTGCATGATTGTTAGTTGCATATTTAAAGCTGTTTTAGACATAGAATAACCATATTCCTTTTTTCTCCAAGAATCTGCTAAGCTTGCTGCTTCAGATGATATATTCGCAAGCATTTTGTCCTTCCCTTTCATTAATAATGGAATAACAGATTTTGACACACGTAAAGGTCCAAATACATTGGTTTCAAACAGTTTCCTCATGTCATCATAATGAAACTCACCAAATATATCTTCAGAACGATCTTTGTAAATAGCAGCATTATTTACTAGGATATCTAATTGACCAGATGTATCTTTTATATAATTTGCAGCTGCATCAACCGATTGTTGATCATTAACATCTAACGTAATAATATCCAAGTCATCCCCAAATTCGTTTTTCAATTCATCAAGTTCAAGCCATTCTTGCATATAACGACCTGCAAACACCTTATAATCCTTTTGCAGAAACACCTTTGTAAGCGCCAACCCTAGACCACGATCGGCACCTGTAATATAAGCAGTTTTTTTCATTAGTACAACACCTCCAGAAGTTTGAAAACAGTTACATCCTTTAATTATATTCTTCACTGAAAGCGTAAATCCTTTTCCATAGTCCGAAAAGTTATGTGTGAGACACGAAGACAGGCACCTTGTCCCACACACCCACTTGAGTAGAACATCTCCTTCATTATGGGAAGCGAAACGGATTTGAACATATTAATAACGAAACATTCATTAAATGGGGAAGCATGAACAAACAAGTAGAAAGCGAGACTAAAGAAGTGATTTCCCTGTTTGAAAAAGCAAAATACAGTAAAGCAGAACTTATAGAAAATGACGTGAACACGATGCAAAAGTAAACACAGCGTATAAAAGCAATCATGCGGGAAAGAGGAACAGATGCCTTATCCAAGTTGGAATTGTGATTGTGGTGGTAACTCTCATCTTGTCCGAATTTATATAGTTTGTAAAAGTAAAACGACATCCGACATATATTTTCTTGCTATCAATTGTTACCTTCGACCTCTAAAACATAAAAAAATTGGGACAGAGTGGCCTGTCCCTCTGTCCCACTAAATATGTTCATCAAGCCATTTGATCATATCGTTTAGAAAATTTTCTTTTCCGATATCATCAAATGGTCTGTGACGCATACCTTCATATTCGATTTTTAACTTATCTGTCGTACCAACCATACTAAAGAACTGACGCAACTTACCTGGGGGAGTAATGTTATCATCGACTCCTAATTGTAATAATAACGGAACTTGTATGGTATTTGCCTGGTTCATCACATTTTTTATAGTCATTATGACACCACGACCTAAGCCCGGGGTAATTGTATTATGACGCAAAGGATCTGTACTGAACTGACCAGCTTTTTTTGGATCCTTTGTTAATAAATGCCCGTTTGTTGTATCTTCAATCGTGTAATCAGGTTTTATTCGAGACATAATAGAAACGAGGATTTTTTCGCCCCATTTCATTTCATAAGATACAGCAGGTGCGATCGTAATGATCCCTGCTATATTTTCTTGAAAAGCTAAAGCGTAATCCAGGCATACTATCCCACCAAGGCTATGTCCAATTAAAAATACAGGCAAATCAGAATCTTCCTGATCTACTATATTCCGAAAAGCCTCCAAGTCTCCTCGATATTCTCCCCAATTACGAATAAACCCGCGAATACCTGTGCTTTTTCCATGCCCTCTTAGATCAAGAGCATATACACTAAATTGATGCTCAATTAAGCTATTTAATAGATTATATAACCCGCCACTATGATCTCCGTGACCATGTACGACAATTACTTTAGCTTTTGGCCTACTAGTAGGCTTTATTATACGATAATAGAGTTCGGCTTCTCCAACTCCACGAAATGTCCCTTCCAAATTCATACCTGATTGTCCTCCTACAACAAATTACAACAATAAATACTAGTAAGAATAAATACAGTAACTACTTTATCATACTTTTACTAACATAACCTGACGTTTGATGATGTTCACAATTTAGCAACAAACTAGAATGCTTATTTTAGGACATGCTACCTGTCCCACCGTCCTAGCTTGTCGGTGTGTAATCATTTGTTTTTAGAATGCGCGATTTATTTTATAGTCTTCCTGAAAGAAAAGCACCTCTAATTATCAACTTAGAGGCGCTTTTCTTCTTTCTTGCGCAACATAAACAGCCACATAAACGTTAGTGATTGTTTTAGTTCTTTCGGATAGTGTTCGATTTTGTTTTCGTCCACTGCACCTCGGTATATTCCAACACCATCCATTACTTCCCATCCATTCTCTACTGCTAATTGCTCAAACTCCCATGGCATCATCGTGTTGCAAATAACTGGCTCATTATAAAGACGACGATAACTGTTTTTTCTTGGATGAGCAGTTGGACCGAGTAATCCTAAACAAAGAAGATGTCCAGATTGCAAGACTCTTCTCATTTCGTTTAATCCTTTCAAAGGTTTCTCTGTCCATTCCAATGAATTGATGGCCATTAAGCCTGTAAACGCGTCATTTTGAAATGGGAGTTGTAATAGGTCACCTTGGAAAAACGCAATGTCTTCTACTCTATTCTTCGCTTTCAAAATCATTTCATCCGATAAGTCTACGCCAACAACCCTGTATCCTGCTTCATGTAATTTTAATGTTCCAAAACCATCGCCACAACCTAAATCCGCCACATAACTGCCTTTAGGGAAGTGCTTTTCAATAAAAGGGATAATGGATTTTCTGATTCCACGTTCCCACATATCCTCACTACTTTGATTCCAAAAATCAGCTCGTTCATCCCAACGTTCTTTCGCTTCCTTATGCCAATTAAACTCTTCCACCTTCTCACACCTCTCTTTTTAGGACAAAGGGGCAGGCACACTGTCCTAATCTTACGGGATCATAAAGTTATAAAAAAACATTTTACTTAATCTCTTACTAACATGTTTTCTATGTATGTAAAAGCAAAAGGCTCATCACTAAAAAAGGACGATTAAGTCTATTTTATTATAAATTGGTACTATATAGAAACTTATCTACTACAGTGGAAGATATTGAAGCGTTTGCCACTACTCATCTCCTCTTTATTATTTACTTATTTTGCTTCCCCTATTAAACTTTGTTTAGATGACAAAAAGTATGGAGGAACACGATGAAGAATATTCCAGTTTATCATGTAGATGCTTTTACCGATCAAGCTTTCGGAGGAAATCCTGCAGGTGTAGTCCCAGAAGCTAGCGATCTAACAGAGAAAGAAATGCAGAATATTGCTAGTGAATTAAATCTATCTGAAACAGCATTTTTATACCATTCAGATAGTCCAGATGCAGATTATCGTATTCGTTATTTTACACCGGCTGAAGAAATTGATTTCTGCGGTCATGCAACCATTGCCACTGCCTGGATTCTTGCGACAAAATATGCTTGGGCTGATAGAACAAATCAAGTAGTTCTTCAAACAAATGGTGGTTTAGTCCCCGTAAAATGGGTGAAGGAACATGGTCGTTTAACCGCTGTATCTATGACACAGCTCCCCCCTAAAACGAATGATATAGTAGAAGATCCAACTGCAATTGCCAGCCTATTAGGAATTAAACCTAGTGATTTAGATGAACAGTTCCCGATAAAAATGAGCAATACAGGAGTATGGCATTTGCTTGTCCCAGTTAAAACTCGCGTAGCGATTGACAAGGCTCAACCTAAACTAAATGAATTAGCCAATATGAACAAGCGCTACAATATCTCTACGACACACCTTTTTACATTTAATACCGATGACAAAAACTTAGATCTTTACACGCGCGATTTTTGCCCAGCTATTGGCATAAAAGAAGATCCCGTTACTGGAGCAGCAAACGGTGCACTAGCCGGTTATTTATACTTAGAAGGTGTTTTAGATGCAACCAAAACTCACGCTCTAATGATTGGTCAAGGTCATGCAATGAACCGACCTGGTTTTCTTTCTGTAACCGTTACTCCACAAGAAGATTATCCAAGAATTGAAGTAGCCGGTTCTGCAGTAATCACCATCGAAGGCACAATGACATTGTAAGTGTAGGAAAGTGGGACTGTCCTTTGTCCCACTTGCTCTTTTATAATTTTGTAGATATCATTAGGATGACTTGTTTTTTGAAAGGCGGAAGATTATGAGACTATCAAGTATATTAAGTGATGGAATGGTTTTACAGAGAAAAGCAAGCGTTACCATTTGGGGTAACACGAGTAGTTTACAAACGGTAACTATCTCTTTTCTAGGTAAACAATACGAAACAAAATCGGATGCACAAGGAAAATGGAAAATTGTTTTTGCAGACTTAGAACCAGGCGGACCTTACCAAATGGAAATAACCGGTGATGAAAAAAAGATGATTCATGACATTTTAATTGGTGATGTATGGTTACTTGGCGGTCAATCAAATATGGAATTACCTGTAGGAAGAACATTAGATTTATTTGAAGAAGAGATAAAACAAGTTAACGAACCTTATATTCGTCAATTTGCGGTACCACAGGAATACAATTTTAAAGCACCACAAGAACAATTGTCAGACGCTAAGTGGATCGCTGCCGACCCAGAACATCTTCTTCAATTCAGTGGAGCTGGTTTTTATTTTGCTCAAGAAATGTATGCAAAATATGGTGTACCTATTGGTTTAATCATGTCTGCTGTTGGCGGTACGCCAATAGAGGCTTGGATGAGCGAAGACACACTAAGAAAAATCGGAACGTACGATGAAACATTAGATAAGTGTAAAGATGATGTATATATAACATCAACAATAAGAAATGAAGAACAAGCAGCAAACGAATGGTATGAGCATTTAAACGCAAATGATAAAGGCTTAAAAGAAACTCCCTGGTATAGTAAATCTATAGACGTATCAGATTGGCAGGATTTTGAACTACCTAAGTCATGGGAAGCCACTGATTTAGAAAACGTTCGAGGTGCTGTTTGGTTTAGAAAAGAAATTGATGTACCTGAATCCATGATTAACACAGAAGCTCGATTGAAATTGGGTACAATCGTTGATGCAGACGATACATATGTGAATGGTGTACGCATCGGTAACACGGCATACAGGTATCCACCTAGAAGATATAAAATCCCTAAAGGATTATTAAAGCCTGGGAAAAATGTTATCACTGTTCGCGTTATCACTACCGGAAACACTGGTGAATTCATTAAAGATATGCCTTACAAATTAATTGCAAACGAACAAGAATTAGACCTGAAGGGAACTTGGAAATACAAAATAGGAGAAGTGACCGAGGCGCAACCTACTACTACTTTTTTCCGGAACATGCCTGCAGGTTTATACAATGGTATGATTTCGCCTTTAAAGAACTTCACGATCAAAGGCGTTCTATGGTACCAAGGTGAATCGAATTCAGGCCAACCAGAAGGATACAGAGAATTATTTCATGATTTAGTTAACGATTGGCGCAACAACTGGAACATGGGTGAATTCCCTTTTATTTTCACACAACTAACCAACTTTGAAGCTGATCCAAAAAATCCAAAAGCGACCAATTGGGCAGAATTACGTGAAGAACAACGCATGTCTCTAGCAATCCCAAACACTGCAATGGCTGTTACCATAGACATAGGAGAGTATAACGAGCTTCACCCACAGGATAAAAAGACGCTAGGAAAACGTTTAGCATTATGTGCTAGAAAACTAGCTTTTAATGAAGACGTCGCATTTAGTGGACCTTTGTACACAAAAATGGTAAGAGTCGGAAGTGCCATTCAACTTCACTTTGACCAAGTTGGTGAAGGATTGGCAAGTAAAGATGGAGAATTGCATCATTTTGAGATTTGTGGATCGAACGGTCAATATATGGATGCAAAAGCGACAATAAAAGGAGATACTATTATCGTTAGCAACGAAGACATCAAAGAAGCCCATCACGTCCGTTATGCATGGCTAAATAATCCTGAAAATGCCAATCTTTATAACAAAGAAGGGCTACCAGCATCACCTTTTAATACGGAATCTTAAACGGTGTTGCAGGAAAGATACTGCGCACATCAATGCTTGCTATAAGAAAAAAAGTGGGACAAGGGGCTATCCCCTCGTCCCACTATTCTACTACGCTTTTCATTGGAGGTGTTGGAACTAGTTCTTCTTTTGTTGTTTCCTCTTGATGTGGTGTTACTCTTTTCATAAATAAAGCCAAGATTAATGCAACAACTGCAATGAAAGTAGAGATTAAGAAAGTAAAGTTAATCCCACTTAACATTGCTTGATTTAATATTTGTTCTTCCATTTGCGCCAAAGCTTCCGCTGTTGGTTGTGCTGCATTTGGATCCGCAGTCGCTGCCGCTTGAGCAACTAACTCCCCTGCTCTAGTCTCCGTCCGATTATTCATCAACGTAATTAATAACGCAGAACCGATTGCGCCTGAAACTTGCTGCAACGTATTATTCATGGCAGTACCATGCGGGTTATTTTTCTGCGGTAGTTGGTTTAACCCATTAGTCATTACTGGCATCATTACCATAGACATCCCAAACATACGTAAAGTGTATAACATAATTAGTGTAAAATAAGTCGTTTCCATACTAATCTTACTAAAGTAGAATGAAGTTACAATGGTAAACGTTAAACCAATGACAGCTAACGATCTCGCTCCATATTTATCAAACAATCTTCCTGTTATTGGAGACATGATTCCCATTACAATCGCTCCTGGAAGCATGAGTAACCCCGACTCCATTGGTGAAATTCCACGAATCGTTTGTACATAGATCGGCATTAAGATCATACCAGAAAACATCGCCATAGCAATAACCATGGAGATCACTGATGATAGTGCAAACATTGGATATTTATATATCCGAAACTCTAGCATTGGTTCATCCATGCGTAATTGACGGAGAACAAATGTCACAAGCGCAATTACACCTACAATGATCGTACCGTAAACGTAAGGATCATTCCATCCTTTATCTCCAGCAGAACTAAAACCGTAAAGCAAACCACCAAAGCCAATACTTGATAATACTAGTGAAAACACATCCAACTTGATCGAACGTTGCGGAGTTACATCTTTTAACTTAAAGAACGCAAAAATCAGTGTTAAGATCGCGATTGGCAGAACGATATCAAATAGCATTCTCCAACTATGATGTTCAATAATCCAACCTGATAGTGTTGGTCCTATTGCAGGTGCAGTAATCATTACGAGACCAAACGTCCCCATTGCTGCTCCTCTTTTTTCTATTGGAAAAGCTGTAAGCATAACATTCATTAGGAGCGGCATCATAATGGCTGATCCGGATGCTTGAATCATACGCGCTGCTAATAACACACTAAATACTGGTGCAAGACTTGCTAATAGAGTTCCTAAAGTAAATAGTGACATCGCAGTAATAAATAATTTTCTATCAGAAAATCGTTGAATAAAAAACGCACTTGCTGGGATTAATATACCATTCACAAGCATATAACCTGTAGAAAGCCACTGAACAGCTGTTGGTTTTACCTCAAATTCATCCATAATCGATGGAAGGGCAACATTTAATAAAGTCTCATTTAAAATAGATACAAATGCACCAATAAATAAAATGGCAATCATACCTATCATTGATTTATTTTGATTTGATTGTAATTCTGACATATAGATCATTCCTACTTTCTATATTTTTAAGCACTTGAATATTTTATACCCAGAGTCCATTAATTGCAATATTTTTTTATCAATAAATAATAAACATTGATATAACAATGTTTAAAACCTATAATAAAAGTAGACTATCATTACAAAAGGGTGATATTATGAGCGCAAAAAGAAAACAAATCATCAGTGCAGCCCATCAATTGTTTGTTGATAAAGGTTTCGCTTTAACATCTATCCAGGATATTTTAGATAAAGCTGGTATCGCGAAGGGGACATTCTATAATTACTTCGAATCAAAAAACCAATGTTTAAAGGCGATATTAGAGTCGATTTCCGAGCAAGTAGAACAAGAAAGAAGAGAAATTGCTATCGGAAAAGAAATGAGCGATGAAGAGGTTTTCATTGAACAAGTAACCGTACGAATAAAAATGAATCGACAGCATCACTTACTGACTGTTTTTGAAACGGTTTCTTTTTCTGAAGATTCGGAGTTAAAGCTATTTATGGAAGAGCAACACCGTGCTGAGTTACAGTGGATTGGTAGTAGATTTAATGACCTCTATCCTGATAAAGCACAAGATTACACATTGGATTATGCTGTCATCTTCACAGGCATTACGCATCACTTGATACTTACTTGGAAACTAGGATCATCTCAAGAATTAGATATTGAGAAGGTCATTCGTTATGCATTAAATAGTGTTAAATCCCTCTCCAATAATCAATCTTATATCATTGATCCATTTTTACCGGTTAGTTGGCTTGATGGCGATGATAACTCAAAGGAAGTGGACATTACATCTGTTATTAAACGTTTAGAAGAATTAAACGAGCAATTAACCAAACAAAAAGGAACCAGCAAACAAAAAGAACTTACTCAATTTTTTATCGCTGAACTCCAAAAGACTACACCTCGCGCTTTTTTACTAGAAGGTGTAATCATGTCAACGAAGAAAGCTTTCCATCAAACTAGATTTGAACATGAAGTAAAACAAATTACCGAAAAGATCTGGAAAATCATCCAATAACGGAACAGAAAGACACCTTTGTTACAACATTCTGTCCAACCCAATTGAAAAAGTGGGACAAGGTTGTATGCCCCTTGTCCCACTTATTTGCGGCAGGAGAACCAATCTACGATTCGATCGACGTCCTCCACTGTTAATTCTTTTATGCTATAGTGTCTTCCTGTAAAATTATTTAAGATGGAAGCCTCCATGTTAGCTAATTTTTGTTTACGGTGCAGCACATGTTGCTGCTTTTCAAACGCTTGAATCCTGCGCTGTTTTAACACTACTGTTTCTTTACTGAACAATCGCATTTGAAGTGTTAATTGATTTTTGGTTAAATGAATTCCAGCCGTACGATAACGAGCAAATCCAACTAATAGTGACAAGATCACTAGAATACATGGAATAAAAACAAAGTCTGGTAACATAATTGCTAAAGGTATGATCGCAAGGATCGGAAGGATCGATGCCCGAAATAGATAATATGGTAACCCTCGTTTAGGTATGTGCTTAAATGTACTTGGTACATCTTGATACTCTGGAACTATATCCTGTAAGAATGAAGAAATCTCTTTTTTCTTCAGGAGTGGAAAAATCAGCGTTTCCGTAGGTTGATTATCATGGACACCACCTGCAATCTCAACAGAAATAGATGCAAATCCTAATGGTTGCCGAATAAGTGATTCTTTTATAGACACTGCCTGTATTCGCTTTATAGGAATAGTCATTTGTCTTTTTTCTAATAATCCTCTAGTAATAAACAACTCGTCTTCGTATCTGGTTACCGTAAACTTTCCATGTTTAATTACCACACCTAAAATACCAATTGCCCATGTAAGAAGTACAAGCACCAAACCAAGAACACTTAATAACTGTATTGTTTGAGAAATTAACCAATTCGTGGTTCTTTCATACGTAGACTCAGGAATTAGGTTCTCCACTTCTGAAAACGCAAATGCGAAAATACCCAAAATAACACCAAAGCTTCCAGATGTAGAACCTGCTATTAACAGACGTTTAAAAGAAATATTTCTTACATTGTGATGTTCTGGCTCAGTTGAGTCATCATTAGTAACACTAGGTTCTTTTTTCCTTTTTAATTCCTGATGTATGTATTGTCCTTCATCAAAGGTGACTGCACTTAGTGTGGCATCTACATTGCTGTCGCTACCTGCAGTTTCTATTTGTACTTTTGTTAAGCCAAAAATACGGTGAATTATATTCTGTGTGAGATCAATTGATTGAATTCTATTTTTTGAGATGGTGCGATTCTTTCTAATAAAGACGCCTTGTTCGATCAGCAACTGGTCATCCTCAATCTTATATGTAAACCGAAACCAGTTAAGAACACTATGTACAATTACTAAAATACATAATACACTACCACCTAACATCACATAGATGAAATGAGCATCCCCTATGGATAAAACAATAACCGGAATAAGTGCATATACAAACTGCCTGATCAAGTTAATAACATTAAATATCATAGCTGCTGGATGGAGTCTCTTCGAATTAGACATCGTCTTGATCCACCCTTGCAAGATTAGAAATTTGATCTCTTAATGCAGAAGCTTCTTCCTCTATGAGTGCAGGTATTTCATGTGTAGTTGCAGCAGTTGAAATGGTTAAACTTGATAGTCCGTATTTTTTTAATATCGGACCTTGTTTTGTATCTACATGCTGGACACGAATCATTGGAACCAGTGTGCGTGTAACAATTAGTACACCATGTTGAATATAAATTTCTTGATCAAACAGCTCGTATCGCCACCTTTTCCAACGCAAAGTCGGAATAAGAAAAACCGTAAGTATTATCTCTATTAAACTAGCCACTAGTAAACCAATACCATACCAATAAGAAAATTGTAAAAAGTAAGCTAACACAAATAATGTAATTGTAATGATTACCGGAAAAATACTCCATAAACCAGCTGATAACATCCAAGCCTTTTTAGCTTCAATCGCAATTCTTTCCTTTGGCGGTTGCCTCATAACGAACACCCTTTCTATATTAAATAAGACAGTAGGATAAGCCCTTGTCCATCTTTTCAATTAATGTACATTATACATGATTTCCCAACTATTATTAGACAAATATATAAATTTCACACACTTTAGATAGAAACTTAACTATTCTCAATTACATCATACACACTCAATACTACACAGACAAAAATAAGACTACTCTTCTGAGAATAGTCCTATCTTTATATAAAGCAATAATATGCTATAGTAACATTAATTTGTAACGTCCTTGAACTCATCAATCGTTTTATTGAAATTTGTTTGTGTTTCCTTAACGACCTCTTGCAAATCATTTGTAATTTCACTGACTTTATTTACTTCATTAGATATGTTTACTACATTTTCATCGACACTTTGTATAGCTTTTTCCACATTTCCCGCTAATTTACGCACTTCATCTGCTACAACCTTAAACCCTCTACCTTGATCACCAACGCGAGCAGCTTCTATAGCAGCATTTAAAGCCAACATATTGGTTTGAGAGGATATATGACGAATCATTTTAGACACTTCTGTTATAAGATTTGTTTGCTCTTTTAGTGTTTCGATCGCCATCATTTTTTCATTCGAATTGGAAACTACTATATCCACTAACTCTAACGGCATACTTTTTAACTTTGTAATAATTTCATTCGTCCTATTTTCACGTTCCGTTATATCAGTTGCAATTTTTAATACTGCATCTACAAGCCCTTCTTCACTTTGTATTGGGATATAGGTTGCCTCTAACCAAAGCAAATCACCATTTTTGTTTACGCGTTGAATCTTCTCTTGGAACCTCTTTCCATTTCTTAAATTCGTCCAAAGCTCTTCATACTCTTCACTTTCAATCAAATCGCGGGTGCAAAATTGCGTATGCTTCATCCCTTGCATTTCACTCGCAGTATAACCCATTGTTGAAGCAAAATTATCATTCACCCAAATGACTTCTTTGTTTAGATTGAATTCAATCATTGCTAAATTAGATTCTAAAGAAGTTAGAACAGCTTGCTCGTCTAGCACCTGTGTACTTTTATGTTTATTCATGGTTTGAGACATTTCAAGGCTCCTTTTGCTTTCTATTTCGTAATCTACGGTATAAAATCTATCTACTATACCCATAAACCTTCTCATATAAACTATTATCCGATTTTTTTTGGAACAGAGGGACAGGAACTGCTTAGTATCTAAAACAGTCTAATCTTGAACACGTCGGTCCCAGCATTCCAATTACATCTTGTAACACGTTTGTCAAACTTGTAAAGATAAAGGAATCTTCTTCTATTACACTTATTTTTTGGATGGATTTTTTTAGCGGAAGAATTTAACTGTATTTTTATTTCTTCATCGGCGACATTGCTTGAGCCTCCTTTTCGTTTTACTTGGTATAATTTGGGTAATGATAAACTATATTACAGTTGTTAGGCTATATACAATGACAACTATTAAACTAGGAGGATTGAAGTATGAACACAAAAAAGGTACTTCTTCTCATAACTATAGCTTTAGTTAGTGTTCTGACACTACCAAATATAACAAGTGCCGCTTCTCAAATAGAAGAACATGAAGCATCATTCATAGAAACGATATTTACACAACAGGCTAATCACCATGTTGGAAGTTTAGTTGAGCCAGATCAAAAGGTAATGATCGAGCATTCAGTTTCTGAAAAAGAAAAAGAACTAATGGAAAAAATAGTACAAGCTGAAGCAAAAGGTGAACCTTACGAAGGCAAAGTAGCTGTAGCTACAGTCATTCTAAATCGTGTTGATCATCCTGACTTTCCAGATTCTATTGAAAAAGTAATTTATCAAAAACTAGGACAGATTTACGCATTTTCACCTGTTCAAAATGGCATGATTAACAATCAACCTAGTACAGAAGCAAAACAAGCAGTCAGGGAAGCCCTTGATCAAGGAAGTAAAGGTCACGATGCCGTCTACTTTTACAACCCCAAAACTGCACAAGACAAATGGATTTTTTCAAGAACTGTTATTAAAACGATTGGTAATCATACCTTTGCCAAATAGCTTTTATCACATTAAAATACCACATGCAAACAAATGGCTTGAGTATAAACTCTAGCCATTTTTAATTTTAACGGTGTTAATGAACATGACCAAAAGGGAATAAGCGTATCGCACTTAAGGAAAAAATAATTGCCTATCTCGAAAAAAATAAGCAAAGAAGAAGATTTCCTCACTTGCCCTACAGCGGAAGCGATACATAATAGCACAGACTTTAAGACAGATGAGGCGCATACGCGCACTCTGTCCCTCTTCTTACCTACTCTCAATTCACATTCATCTTACACTTTCTAAAAAACGGTCAATATTACTGAGGTATTCTTTATTGGATAGGTGGTTTTTTACATGGCCCCCTTTATTCGTAATCCATAAGCGCTTCCGTCCTTTATAGTTATGGTACATTCTTACGGAACACGTATGCGGGACTTTATCGTCATCTTGATTATGAATAAAATACACGGGACAATTCACGTCATCTAGACTTTTGGACGGATTCACCATTCTTGGATGATTACCGAAGCTAAGAAAAGGAAAGAAAAATAAAATAAACGGATTCACGAGCTTTGGTAAGTTCGTCCAGTTGGATAGATTGTTATTTAAATAAGATTCTAAATCATCAAACGCACTGTCAACAATGATCGCATCAGCTTCTTCTTGAGCTGCAGCCATAATCGAACATGATCCACCCGTCGACCAGCCCATGAGAATTAACTTCTTATAATCTACCTTTTGTTTTGTATATCGAATTGCTCCTATCAGATCCTTTGTCTCGAAAAGACCAATCGTAGACTTCTTCCCCTCTGACTCACCACAATTACGATAATCAAATGTTAGAATGTTATAGCCCTTTTTTACATAATAAGCTGCTAATTTAAGGGATTGAATTGGTGACCTAGTTCGACTTCCACGATAGCCATGAGAAAATATAATTGTACCAATTGGTTTTTCAGCCTCTATAAGCCATCCTTTCAAACTCGTTTTATTATCCGCACTTTTAAACTCAACATCTTTATAAGCCAAACCATAAGTCCTTGGACTTCCTTTCACTTTGCTTCGCTTTGGATGAGACAATTTCCACGCAACAATGAAACCCATAATCATTAAAATAGGTGACAAAATCACTTGTATAATGACTTCGATAAATTTCATTTTTGGAAAAACACTTATTGTTTTCACTTCCATCCCGCTCGTCCCCTCCATTATTAAAATCATGTAGATAGAATTAATTAATACCCTCTATTAGTTAGTTTCTAGGCGTAGACACCTTCACCCTTTTCCATATTAAGGCAATAATACTGTTAATGTTATTCTACTACATTAGATTTATGTAACCATCCATCTGTCAGCAATCTTAACAAACAATTAAAAAAGTTAACACTTGTCATATTGTTTAATACCGGAACAAACCTAAACCACGTGACGCCACTATACAAGTAAAATAATAAAAACGAGCAATGTACCATTATTTAAGCGGTACCTTGCTCGATTTTTTGATGGGACCATTCATTTAATCTTGAATAATATCAATAAAATGTGCAACAATCCTCGCAGTAAGACCCCAAATCACCTTACCCTCATACACATAAAAGTACTCTGGTAATTTAAACGAGCGAAAGTCATAATCTTCTCCACCTTCAATAAGATCAAATGGGAAGGTATCGTCTGGCTTTACTTCTAAATTCACGTAATGAACTTGAGGCTTGTTGTCTAGAAAATAGGCTAATGGAACAGTAAATACTTCCCCTACTTCTGCTGGGTTTGGCTTTAATGCCTTCATATCTTCAATAACCCCAACATAAGGAGAGACGATCATTCCAAAAGGAGAAACAAGATAGTCGATAGGATAAACATTGGAAATCGATTGATCCAACACCCCTAACTCTTCTGTCGTTTCTCTTATGGCAGCAGCTTTTGCTGAACGATCGCTCTTATCAATTCTTCCACCCGGAAAACAAATTTCTCCAGGTTGTCTTCTTAACGATTTTGAACGAACTTCAAAAATAAGATGAATGCCGTCACCTTTTTTCATCAGCGGAACAAGAACAGCATACTTATTAAAACTACCACTACCCAATATCTTTGGTTCATGGCTTTTCACTTTACTTATAATAGTTTGCGTATCCAATTCTTCCACCTCAACATAATTATCATTTATCTTATTGTACCATTATTAAAAACCTGCTTTGAACTATTTGATTTCAATCTAAACTAGATTTATGTTTTTTCAATCAAACGTAAATACAAGGATTGAATTCAATTGCAAATTTAAAAAAACTGCCCTGTAAATAGGACAGTTTCAGTTTCTATAATAAAGTTTACATTTGCTCTAATCGTTTAATTCTATCATCTAAATCAGGGTGTGTAGAGAATAATGTTATTAATCCACCTTTAGAATTGATTTTCATCGTCTGAATCGCAGAATCATCCGAACGATCATTTACACTCGCAACTTTTACATAAGATTTTAAAGAACGTAACGCATGTGCCATTTTATCTCGACCAGCTAAATCTGCGCCACCACGATCCGCATGATACTCTCGATGACGTGAATACGCACTAACAACAATGCTTCCAAGAATAGAAAATAAGATTTGGAAGATAATAATTGCCGCAAATTGTACTATCCACCGTAGTTCATCACGAACAAAACGTGAAACAATAATAGCTGCTATTCTAGAGAAGAATACAACAAACGTATTCACTACACCTTGAAGCAACGTCATCGTTACCATATCACCATTCGCCACGTGTGCAACCTCGTGAGCAATTACACCTTCTACCGCATCTTCGTCCATTGCATGTAATAAACCAGACGAAACAGCAACAAGAGATCGTTTCTTTGAAGGACCTGTCGCAAACGCATTTACCTCAGGAGATTGATAAATCCCTACTTCTGGCATATGCATTAAACCTGCAGTTCGCGAAAAACGGTGTACTTTTTCAACAACTGCACGTTCTTCCGCAGAAAGTTGTCCATTTGGATCAAGCACTTTTACCTTCATCATCATCTTAGCCATCCAACGCGACATCGCTAAGGAAATAAAGGAGCCTGCGAAACCAACGAGAATACTAAATATCATCAATGATCCATAATCAATTCCTAAACCTGGACCACCTGTTTGAAAAGACCCATTAACACTTGTAAACGTTGTAATTAGAGTCCATACGATTACAATTGTAGTCATTACTAAAATATTTGTTAAAAGAAAGAAAAAGATTCGTTTTCCCATTCAGTTACCTCCATCATTATATATAAATGTATTTTACCATGTCTCTAATCTGCGTGAAAGCTTTCCAACCTATACTTTTATTCTGGTTAGACATCAACTCCTTTACCAACTTGTTTATCTAGGAACAAAAGCGCTGGCGCCTTGACTTAAGACCTCGAGGGGGAGGCGCCGGATCTGGACATGACTGATTCTACATGTTATCCACATCAAGCATATTTTATAATTTTCTAAATAAAAAACCCTTACCGTTAATTGGTAAAGGCTAAAAAATAAAGACCTCTACCACTTGGTAAAGGTCTTGCTAACAACATACGTTGCCAATAAAGCCGAGAGCAAATGCTCCGAAATGACGACTTTACTGCTAAAGCTACTCCCCTTTAGGAGAAAACATATTCAAGTTTAATATAAAAAATATAGCGTTAATTTCTTAAACTGTCAACATTTTCTTGAATTATAACCCATTAAGGTAAACGCTTACATTTAAATGTTAGAGTAAACCAAATCAACCGCTATCTGTGAATAGGTACCATCCCTTTCTTCTCACCATAGTAGTCCAACCACTTCACAACACCCTTGTTATGTTCTCTTAATATACTATTGCAATAACCAACATGATGTTGAACATGTCGTACCTGCCCAAAAATGATATCTAAGTTAGTAAGACTTTTAAATACAACAGATCTTTTTTGTAACCATGCATCATCTTTATTTGCAAAATAAGCCTCTACTGTTGCTTTAACCTCTTCTTTATAACTAAACAACTCTTGTCTACTTAACGGATCTTCCGCTACATGTTGTAATTCCGGATAAACCTTCTTATTTTCAAATGGTTCGATAAACGTTTCATTATCTAATCTAAACCAGAAATTCATCCCTGTTAGAGCATGCAATAGTTGTTGCCAAAAAACAAATCCATCTTTTTGTTCATACCATAAATCATCTGGACACATGTCAATCATTTGTTCTAACATCGAAAACGACAAGTAAAATTGATTTTTTGCTATCTCTAATAGCCTCATCTTCTATCAACCCTCCCAGTTTTTGTTAGTTCCAATGATAGTATAGCACCATTATACAAGGTCTGGATAAACGACAGAAATATGTACTATTTTTGTAAAAAATACGTTTTCAAATTTGACATATATTTTAATCACGTGAAAATTTATGAACCTTTCATCAATAAAGTCCCTAAGTGTTCTGACAAACTGTCATAAACTAGTTGATAGATGAGGTTCTTTTGTTCTAATATATAGGAAAACCAATTACATTTTTAAAAATACTACTAGAAAAGAACATACTTTCTTAAACGTCTTTAGATGGGAGAGATCCATATCACTTTTGGCCCAAGAATCTTAAAAACAGGTTTAGCTGTTACACTATCTATTTATATCTGTATTCTGTTTGGTCTGGAAAACTTTGTTTTTGCTGGGGTAGCTGCAATTTTAGCTGTTCAACCTTCCGTTTACCGTACATGGAAGCAATTATTGGATCAAATCATAACCAATACTTTAGGAGCTTCTATTTCTTCATTTTTTATATACTTCTTTGGAGCAAATCCAATTACAATTGGATTTGTTATTACCTTAATGATCGCTTTAAATATTAAGCTAAAGATGGAAACCACTATTCCGTTAACCCTAGTTACAGTTCTTGCAATCATGAGTGCGACGGGAAGTGAAAACTTTTATTTTGCCTTGGAGAGATTTGTAGTCATTCTGATTGGAACGTGTACTGCGATAATAGTAAATATAATCATTTTCCCTCCAAAATATAAAAAGAATTTTATTCAAGATATTAACGCAACTTTTCAAAATATGTCATTATTAATGAGAACCGTTATCTCAAATGAAATGAAGGAAACATCTTATCAGGAAATCGATAAAAAGTTTAAAAAAGATTTATCCAAGCTAGAGGAACGATTCAAGTTATTTGAAGAAGAAAGAGAAAAGTTAGGGAAGACAAAACAGTTAAATACAAGAGAAATTATTGTATTTAAACAAATGCTCAAGGTATTACAAGAGGGAAACCAACTTCTAGATAATATCGATGAACACTACATACAAAGTAAATCTCTCTATGATGAAAGTAAAGTATTCGACCAACAACTAGAAGACTTAATAAAGTATCATGAATACTTACTATTAAAATACTCAGGGAAGATAAAGGAAGATTATAACCAAAGAGAGGGCGAAATAGTACAAGATAAAGATAAATTTTATGACCAAGTGTTGGAGTATTATCAGCTAAACAAAGAACAAAAACTCCGTAATATGATTATCGCTTCCTCGATCATTGATTATTCTTTTCACCTAGAGCGACTTGAGAAATTAATTAATCAGTATCTTAAATAGAAGTTAAGTTCTTTTGTCAGATCTAGAAGGGCTTTTATTTTGGTAGACCTAGTTAATTCAATTAAAAGATATAAAAACAACAAACGCCTGTTTACAAACGTTTGTTGTTTATTTTTATACTATTATTGCTTGTGATTTTAGAATTAGTGACACATAACTTAATCTGTTTTTTCTTTTTCAGGGCTTGTTTTCTTTAAGAAAAATGCTAATACAACACCTATCCCACTAAGAACACTTGCTACAATAAACGCAACGTTCACACCATGAATCTCACCTTCTATTCCATATTCCTTCGTATCTAATGCACTACTTGTCATGATTGTAACTAATAGTGCCGTTCCAATTGAACCAGATACTTGCCTCATCGTATTGCTCATCGCTGTTCCATGAGGAATAAGTCTACCAGGCAATTGATTTAAGCCTGCCGTAGTTACCGGCATCATAACCATAGAAATACCTAACATTCTACATGCATTAACAACCACAAGGTATGTAAAAGAAGTTGTTCCTGATAAATCGGTAAATAAAATAGTCGCTATCGTAACAATCGAAAGTCCGGTAATTGCTAACCATTTCGCACCAACTTTATCAAAAATCCATCCATTGATCGGGTTCATTATTCCCATTAGGATGGCACCCGGTAAAAGCATCAATCCAGATTCAAGAGCAGTAAAATCATGCATATTTTGCATATAGATTGGTAGAATCGTCGCACCGCCAATCATCGATATAAAAACAATCACACCCATAATTGTGGATAATGTAAAAATGCCATAACGAAAAACTTTGAATTCCAAGATTGGTCGCTCCAAACGGAATTGTCGTGTAATGAATAGGATTAGAGATACAATACCTACGATGATCGATAGCATAACATGCCAACTTCCCCATCCTGCATCACCTGCACTACTAAAACCGAAAAGGATACCTCCAAAACCAAATGTAGATAAAATAATAGACAACACATCTACTTTTGGAAATGAACGCTTGGTTACATTTTTTAATAAGAAATATGCCAAAATAAAATCAATAACTGCAATAGGAATAATCACATAAAATAACGATCTCCATGGATAGTTTTCTACGAGCCAACCGGATAAAGTTGGACCAATAGCCGGCGCAAAAGCGATTACCATCCCAAATAACCCCATTGCTTGTCCTCGTTTTTCAAGTGGAAAGATAACAAAAAAAACAGTTTGCATCAGTGGCATCATAATACCTGCCCCAGATGCCTGTACAACTCTTCCTAGAATCAGGATAGAAAATGTAGGTGCGATTGCACAGATGATCGTTCCAATTCCAAACAATCCCATTGCCGTCAAGAATAACCCTCTAGTTGTAAACTTCTCAATTAAAAAAGCAGTGATTGGTATCATCACACCATTAACGAGCATAAACACGGTCGTTAGCCACTGCGCAGTGTTAGCAGTAATCGCTAAATCATCCATTATATGTGGGATCGCCGTTGCTAACAATGTTTGGTTCAAAATCGCGGCAAACGCACCCGTAATTAAGATAGCAATGAGTGGTGCTTTTCGAATGGACTCTAAATCCTGGGTCTTTGTCTTTTCCATTATTTTACCTCTGTTGAATTTATTTACTTAGTTGCCCACTAAGTAGTCATGTGTATAGTTTGCTCCTACTTTCTGGATAAATCAACCACTTTTCTTGATCAAAGCGTTTTTTATTCTATTACTCTTTCTAGTTAATTCTTCTATTCCATTCTGATCCCCATAAGTATATCTCTAAGGACTTGCAACATTTGCTTGTATTATACATTAAGGCTTCTGCATTTGCTGTTGCGGAGATACATTTGGATTCGTGTGCGAATTAACCGACCATAATTCTCAAACCAATTTGGTGGAAATTTGATGACCCGTATTTGGCATTGCTGACACATATGGATTGTACCCATAGCTTATGACAAAGAATATTCATCTATAATGGGTATTTATATTAATTGAATCAAAGAGATTGGGAATTAACAAAATTACAAATCGGATTACTAAAAATAATTCACAAAAACTTTTTCATATTTTTTAAACACTCTTCTCCAGACCAGTGGACATAGTGGTGGGAATCTAACTTCAATAACGTTACATTATTTTTAGTAACAAGCCTCTTGACCGCCTCCTTTGTTTTTGTAGCTCTTTCTGGATCGTAGTTAATGTAGGATGCGTATATGAGAAGGCAAGGTGAGGTTATTTGTTGAAGCAGTTGGGGAAGGTTTAAGCGATAATAACCAAAATACAGACGCAACCCCTCCTGTGTAAAAACAACATCTTCCTTTAATGCCTCTCTAATATAATCTGACTCTTCCACATGAAACCTTTGACAAAATTCTTTCAACTCATCTTGGAACAATTCTTTTGTCCCATTATTTTCTATATGTATATAGAACTTATGCAATAGCTTAACAAAAGGCTTACCAATCGTTCTTTCTAGTACACTTATGATTGGTAGTAAATAACCGAATACCCCGAACTCCTTCGTGGGAAACCTAGGAATTATTATATGTCCCTGGTCTAATAGAACTAATTTCTCTACATTCTCTGAAAAGATAGAAGCAAAACACATAGCGACAGCTCCTCCCATAGAGTGACCGATTAATGTTATAGCATCGAAACGACACTGGTCTACATACTGTTTTAACCAGATCGCGATATCATGGATTGACACCTTTCCTTTTATCCCTTCACTTTTTCCAATTCCAGGTAGATCAAGCAAATGGCATTCGTATGTATTAGACAGTGCATCTGCAATATTTAATCCTTCCTTACCAGAGAATCCAAATGCAGGTAGAAAAATTAAGGGTTTCCCCTTACCTATTATAATAGATTGATAGTTTGGCATATTACTGTGACCTACTTTCTATTTCTTACTAAAACGTGAAATAAAGTTTTTAAAGGTGATTCTGTTGAATTATGTTTAGACACTTGATCACAGAAAGGAAAGTTACTCGGGCTTACGTTTATTTTAGCAAGTGGTGTGACATGTTGATTCGTTATCCACTCACTTTTCACTCCACCTTGTTCAAAGGTACACTTGGGTAATATATAAATGGTTCCATTTGTCCAATAACGATCGTTATTTTGCTTAGCAATAGAAAAATAATAATACCGTTTGATCCCCTTTTGTGTTGGGATCGTAATGCACATATTTCGTAATGAATGAACGCTCTTTCTATTTACAACTGCAAAAAACAATGACCAAATACCATCCGATGATGCAAAAACTGCTTTTACTGGTATTCCGTTAGCAAGCGTTTGTGTTCTTGGCTCAAATTGTGTTATTCCTCGGTTGTTAGATCCATGGACAAGCACTTGCTTGTTTTCAACGATATAATTCAGAAATACATGGATTGGTATGTTAGAAGAGTAGGTGAAAAACGCACCCTTGGCGTCTAAGATCTTATAAAACACTTGATTCAATTCATTTTCTTGCTGCGAATTGAGCTTTAATTCGGCCTCTTTTAAAAAATGTAGTCTATGAAAGAAAAAGATTTTTATTGCATTTACGAATTGACGGATCACAAAAAATACCTCCATAAAAAACAGCCATTAGACGATATCGAAAAAGTCACCTATAATCCTTCCAAATCCTCTTAATAACCAAAAGATCATGCGCAATGGTAATAAGAACAATTCCGGTACCCAAAACAGAATATCCCAAAAAAGGTCAAAAAGGGTATAATCATTTGGGTGCTTCCTTCTCTTTCGAGTTCTTGCTCGTTTTTTATGCCACCATTCTTTCATACTACTTTTTCTCCCTTCACTAGAAACAAATTAAAAATATCAAGTGACAAACACTTCCCCACTTACCCATTTTAACATAATATTCCATATACTTTCTGATAATTCTAATAACAAGTAAAAAAGAGAATCAACAAAGATTCTCTTCATTTGGCTATTCATTTAAGTTGTTGATACGTGGTACGTCTCTACAAAGGAAGGGCGCGGAAAAATTTGCGGTTGTTGTTGGTCAATCCCTTCTGACGTTCCCCGTTTTTTATGGGCATGCTTATACGCACTAGATTGTCTCCACTCCTCATAATCTGTTTGTGATTTCCACAAAGTTATAACAACATACGTATCGGAATGCAGCGGCCTACATACTCTAATCGCAACAAACCCTGGCTCATGTTCTATTTTTCGAGCTCTGTTTAAGAATCTTTTCTCAAATTGACTTCTACCATCTTCCGTCACCGGTATATTATTAAATACAGCAAACGAAGGAGCTTTCATTGTGCCCGTTGCATCAATCACTTCATATGCTTTCTGATCAATACCAGTAATGTCTTCATCTGTTGCTCGATCGGTTTCGTATAGATATATTGTTTGTTCGAATCCTTCCATTTTTAATGGTGGGACTTTCTGTTGATTTTGGTTTTGTTGGCTAATATAAATATTCACCTTACTTACACTCCCTCACTCCATTAATTATTTACCTTCATATTAACTACTAGACTTGTATTTGTCATTTTGTAAGCGTTATAATTTTATCAAATGAAGGGGAGTGTATAGCTATGAACATGCAAGAAGCGAGAACGATAACGGTTAATCAACTAGGGTATCCAGCAACAGGAAAGAAGATCGCTGTATTTACAAGTCCAACTGGTCCTTATCAGATTATCAATGAGTCTGGAGATACCGTGTACGATGGTATTACTACAGTTGCTAGATTTGATCCTATTAGTGGAACTACCGTTTGTTACGGAGATTTCTCCGACATTACTACCAAAGGAAAATACCAAATAAAACAAGGTAATGCTACTTCATCCATGTTCGAAATATCTAGCCTACCCTATCAATCACTCCATCACGGATTATTAAAAGCCTTTTATTTCTTCCGCTGTGGTATGGAACTAGACGAAAAGTTCGCTGGTCCTTGGAAACATAAAGCATGCCACACAGCAGAGGGGATTGTACACGGTGAACCCGATCGTAAACGCGATAGTTCTGGTGGGTGGCATGATGCAGGTGATTACGGCAAATATACCGTTGCAGCAGCAAAAGCGATCGCAGATCTACTCCTTGCCTATGAACTCTATCCTTCTGCATTTGATCAAGCCATTCCGATACCAGAAACGGATGGTCAAACACCGGATTTACTACACGAATGTCGATATGAACTCGAATGGTTATTAAAGATGCAGGATGAGAAAACTGGTGGCGTCTTTCATAAACTAACAACCTTAAGGTTTCCTGGGTTGGATGTGATGCCAGAAGATGATCATGCAGATTTATATTTTTCACCGATCTCTGCTACTTCCACAGGTGCGTTTTCGGCAATAATGGCGATTGCGGCTCGAATATATCGACCATTTGATAGTTCCTTTGCAGATCTTTGTTTAGAAAAATCAGTCATTGCAGCTAATTGGTTAGAAAACAATCTTGATGTGCCTGGATTCACTAATCCATCAGATGTACATACGGGAGAATATGGCGATGATCAAGACAAAGATGAACGCTATTGGGCGATGGCAGAGCTTTATCGAACGACTGGTAAACAAAAATACCATGATGCTTTTCTGCAATTAGCACAACAATCATTTAATAAATACAGCCTCGGTTGGGCAGATGTTAGTGCTTATGGTACACTGGCATATCTCTTAAACGGAGAGAAGCACACAGACCCGACACTTTTTGCTACGTTTAAGACTGGTCTGATTGCAGAAGCAAACACGCTTGTTACTAAAAGTGAAACAGATGGCTACCTCATTTCCTTATCAGAACAGCAATATGTATGGGGAAGCAACATGATTGTCATGAATCATGCCATGATATTATTACTTGCACATCACTTTACTGACGATGACATATACGAAGATTGTGCACTAGAACACGTCCATTACTTATTAGGGCGAAATGTACATGACATTAGTTTTGTTACAGGATTTGGAGACAGATCGGTGATGCATCCACACCATCGCCCTTCCGTCGGAGATGTTGTGTTTGAACCAGTTCCTGGTCTTGTGTCTGGAGGACCAGATCGGAATTTGGATGATGAATATGTGCGTGAAACTCTTCAAGGGAAATCAGCTGCACAATGCTTTGTTGACCACAAAGAAAGTTACTCTACAAATGAAGTTACAATCTATTGGAATTCACCAGCTGTGTTTGTTGTTTCGGTAAAATAATCTAAACATAAAGATAGGCTTCCACATATTAGGAAGCCCATCTTTATGTTTTATATCCAATGTACAAATAATCCAAAGCATAAGTAAGCAATACATAAATACGTTATAATCGTTTTTAACTTGGAGTCACCTTCATGCATATGCATCATATGTTGATGGGAATGTAATTGCTTAAACTTCTTGTTAAGAAAGAGTGCAAACATCGCAACAAATATAAATACAACATTTAACCAAAAGGTATAATTAATCTGAAATGGGTTATGTTCCATAATTGAGTTAGCTGAATCTGGAAGTACTCCTAGAGCTTTAAAACCGTAGTGAATACCAATAGAGGTTATTAAAATAGAAAGATAGAACGTACCAGCGATATAAAGTGCCGTTTTTAACCCGTAATATTTTTTATGAACAGCTACAATCGGTGGCACTACCAAATCTGAATAAATAAAAGCCATAATTCCGGCAAACGCTACACCACTTGAAGCCAAAATGGTCGCAATTGGAATATTACCCATCGATCCAATAAACGTTAACATGGCAACAAGTGGCCCAACTACAGCATTCTCTAGTACTTTTAAAAAACCATCCTGTTGTTCAACTAAAAAGAAAGATTTCCATGTTTGATCGCTAATAAAGGTTGCCATCATACCTGCTAAGGTAAAGCCAATCGTAATTTCTTTCCATACCATTTGCCAATTCATCACAAATTCGTGACCTACCTGTAACCAACCTTCTTTTGTTTTGATTTTTTCTTTCCAATCAAAATCTTCTTCCATATGATCATCCTGCACATTTTCGCGAGCTTCTTCTACTAATTTTTTGGGATATGTCAATTTTACTAGTCCCCATGTAACAAAGATCAAGATAATTCCACCGATAATTTCTGCAATAACAAATTGCCAACCTAGAAAAATATATATTAATATACCTAACTCAATGACTAGGTTCGTAGAGGCAAATAAAAATGCAAGCGTCGGTATAAAATGAGCGCCTTTTTTAAATAAGCTCTTTCCTGCAGCTAATGCTGCAAACGAGCAGGAAGAACTTATAGCGCCGAAGAATGTTGATAATCCTACTGATTTAAGCTTAGCATTTCCCATATATTTAACCATTTTAGTTTGTGGTATAAAAGCTTGTATCATAGAACTAATAAAATAACCCAATACAAATGCCCAGCCCGCCTTCCAAAAGAAGCCTAAACTAGTTATTGCTGCATTCCCTATCAGATCGAACATGTAACTTGCTCCTTTCGTTAAGCTATACAACTTTTTTTACCACAATTTATACGAAAGCAAACTAACAACATAAAGAACACTAATCTTTTCTTTGATAACTTTTGATATAATAATTGGAACAGGGGCTCCGCGGTTAAATAAACAATGCAAGAAATGATGCGACAATCCATGAATAACAATAAAAAACAAAGGTGAAAGGTGGTGGGATTCGATGAGAAAAGTTCATGTTGGCATCATCTCTGTCATCGCTTTACTCTTATTTGCAGTTATTGTAAATTTTCAAGTCGATAACGACAAACCAAACTCGACAGTGGTTGCTTACGAGGATCATCCTAGTTTGGATGCTCATCAAGTAAGAATTGATGATCTATATGTTGAAATTCCCTTTCGAAAAAGTACTGTCGACATCCAGAAACGGTTAGCGAATGATTACGCATATATTGATATAACTGATCAGGAAACTGGCGAGGTTCTATTTACTTATGGTGAATCCATTGGTAAAGACCGGGAGCAAATTGTATTTCGCGAAATAAAAACGGACCAAACAACAGTTAGGGTTCAAGCACTTTTAGATATCAATAAAGGAAGCGGAATGATTATAGAAGTAATAGATACTGTTGGATTATTTGATCCAGAACCGGATCATGTTTCAAATAAAAACGTATTTGCTGGACCTAACTCAAGTGAGTTCCCGTCAGAACAGGTTTCTATCTTAGCACTTTTCGATTTGGAGTGGGGTGATCCACAAGACTATCAAAATATGTATGAGGGATATATAGTGGGCGTCATAAAAGATAACTAAAACAAAAAAACGATAAGTATTTTTATAAATGCTTATCGTTTTTTTCTTCTACACTGTCACAAAAACAGTGTACTTTTCTTTTCTGACTTATACTTATTTTGTCTTTGGGAACTTGTTTTCTTTCTTTTGAACAATTTAAAACAAGAAATTACCCACTATTCCTAACAAAGTAATAAGTACAATCCCGCCGAACAGAACACAACCAATAATCTTTATTGGTAATGGTAGCTTTCCGCTCTTTCCAATTGGTGCACCTTCCATATGATTCATATGGTCTATTGCATCACCGTGAAAAATATAGTGTTAAACACTTCTCAACACAAATTTTAAGGAGAAAACATTTAATTCCACTATCACTTTTGCCAATTCACCTTTATAATAGGAAAGGATGATTTTTTAAAAGAAAAGGTGTATAAAAGATGAGTTTATTATCAGTAAGTAACTTAAGTCATGGATTTGGTGACCGTGCCATATTTGATGACGTTTCTTTTCGTTTATTAGCAGGGGAACACATTGGGCTTATTGGTGCTAATGGCGAAGGAAAATCTACATTTATGAATGTTATCACTGGCAAGCTTGAGCCTGATGCAGGAAAAGTAGAATGGTCAAAACATACAAGAGTTGGTTACCTTGACCAACATACGGAATTAAAGCAAGGCATGACTATTCGTGACGTGTTGAGGACTGCTTTCCAGTATTTATATGATATGGAAGAGGAAATGAATGGACTTTTTGCAAAGATGGGAGAAGTAGACCCAGAAGAACTTGAAAAACTGTTGGAAGAAACAGGCCGAATGCAAGATGCACTGACAAATAATGACTTCTACACGATCGATGCAAAGGTTGAAGAAGTAGCAAATGGTCTTGGATTAAATGATTTCGGGTTAGATCGTGATGTACATGACTTAAGTGGTGGACAGCGTACAAAGGTTCTTCTTGCCAAGTTGCTACTTGAAAAACCAGATATATTGCTACTTGATGAGCCAACAAACTATTTAGATGTTGAACACATTGAATGGTTAAAGCATTATCTATTAGCATACGATCATGCATTTATTCTCGTATCACACGATATCCCATTTTTAAATAGTGTAACTAATTTGATCTACCATATGGAAAATCAAAAGGTCACTCGTTATCCTGGTGACTATAATGAATTCTTGCGTGTTTATGAGATGAAGAAGCAGCAGCAAGTTTCTGCATATAAGAAGCAACAAAAGGAAATTGCCAACTTAAAAGATTTCGTAGCTAGAAATAAAGCAAATGCTGCAACGAGTAAAATGGCAATGTCTAGACAGAAAAAATTAGATAAAATGGATGTTATCGAACTAGATGCAGAAAAACCAAAACCACAATTTAACTTCAAGCTAGCTCGAACTCCAGGTAGATATTTATTTGAAACAAAGGATTTAATCATTGGTTATGATGAGCCATTATCAAGAGCCCTAAATTTAACAATGGAACGCGGACAAAAGATTGCCTTGTCTGGTGCAAATGGCATTGGTAAAACAACATTATTACGGAGCATTCTTGGTGAGATTAAACCCGTATCGGGATCTGTTGAATTAGGTGATCACTTGCATATTGGTTATTTTGAGCAAGAGATTAAAGTTGCGAATCAAAATACTTGTATAGAAGAAGTGTGGGAAGAATTCCGCCACTTCACCCAATATGAAGTACGCGCTGCATTAGCCAGATGTGGATTAACGACAAAGCATATTGAAAGCCAAGTCCAAGTGTTAAGTGGTGGTGAGAAAGCGAAAGTTAGACTTTGCAAATTAATAAACAATGAAACAAATCTTCTTGTTTTAGATGAACCTACCAATCACTTAGACCAAGATGCAAAAAAAGAATTGAAACGTGCTCTGCAGGAATACAAAGGTAGTGTTCTGCTCATTTCACACGAACCGGAGTTCTATCAAGGTATTGTAACGGATGTCTGGAACTGTGAAGATTGGACAACAAAAGCCTTTTAGGGTATTTTTATGATAGACTAATCGTTTATTTACCTTTAAAATTGGGTACATTTATATTGATTTCGCCATATTTAATAGGCAAATCTTAATTGATATTATTTTATTTAATTGTTATAATAAGATGGTTTTAAAATTATTGAGGAGGAAATCTTTTGTCAGTAGAAATAGGCAGTAAGGTACAAGGTAAAGTAACAGGTATCACTAATTTTGGAGCGTTTGTAGAATTACCAGGAGGCTCTACTGGTCTTGTTCACATCAGTGAAGTTGCGGATAGTTACGTGAAAGACGTTAACGACCATTTAACTGTAGGTGACGAAGTAGAAGTTAAAGTAATTAGTGAGAAGGACGGCAAGATAGCCTTGTCCATCAAAAAGGCGATTGATAAACCAGAAGGCCAGACCTCATCTTATTCGAAACGCCCTCAACGTCAGGGAGGAAGAGATCAAAGAGGTTCGAGAAATTCTTCTAATCCAAGAGGCAATTTCAAACCTAAAGAAACGTTTGAAGACAAATTAAGTAAATTCTTAAAGACTAGTGAAGAAAATATATCTAGCCTTAACCGTAGTACGGAATCAAAACGAGGCGGTAGAGGCGGTAGACGCGGATAGTCTACTTTTCACTTCAACCAAAATAGAGACAAAGGCAAGCTAATTGATTAGCCTGCCTTTTTTATTATCCTAAAATTGTATTGCTTTCTAGTCCTTCGTTGTTGATCCATACTGTGCAGTTAAAAATTTCATTACTTCCTTACGGTCTTAATTAGATGAGTGGTAATACGCCGCTACGGAAAAACACTCGCTTTCCGTGGGGAACGCCTCAGCCTCCTCATTCGCAAAGAGCGCTCACTGCGGGGTC
>NZ_JAOALK010000017.1 GCF_025154055.1 Aquibacillus koreensis | reverse complement strand
AATGCTTGATTGTATGTCCCCGCTGAACCAGACCAGCGATCAATGAGTACTTGATTACCCGCCTTTACTCGAATACCATCATCTGCATAGGTTTGTACAAAATAATCTTTCTCTCCCTCAATTGTCTTTTTCAAGGTAGCAGAAAAATTATAATGTGGCATGGTGTCGCTGGGTGCATTATAACCCCAATCGAAGTTTATTTTATCCATGGACACCTGCTCACTATTACCAGATAAATTTCTTTGATCAAAGAAAGAACCTGTCCATTGTTTTTCGGCAGCAGATACAGAACCAATAAATAAAAAGCTTATTCCTAAGATTACTAGAATACTAGAGTAAAGCCATCTGTAATTAAAGTTATTTCTATTAACGAGAAATCCCTCCCTCCAAAAATTGTAGTACAATGTCTATTATGCAATGTTTTTGTCAAAATGTTAAGATCTTATTTACCATTTTGTTCTATATTTTTATATTTGATCTATTTCAAACTAAGATTTATAGCTTTATGGATAAAGATGTTTTTTTTACCACTTGATTTATAGTACCATTGTAAATATAATGTAAATTACGGTATTATTATTTGCAAACAACCTTTAAGGGGTGTGATTTTTTTGAAAAAAGTATTAACTTACGGAACATTTGACTTAATTCATAATGGACATATAAATATACTTCGACGCGCAAAAGAATTGGGCGATCATCTAACTGTGGCTATCTCTACAGATGAATTTAATGCAATTAAAGGAAAAAAAGCATACCATAGCTATGAAAATCGCAAACTTATTTTAGAAGCAATTCGCTATGTAGATGAAGTGATTCCTGAAAATGAATGGGAACAAAAAATAGATGACGTAAAAAAACATAATATTGATGTGTTTGTTATGGGTGATGACTGGGAAGGGAAATTTGATTTTCTAGAAGATTACTGTGAAGTAATTTATCTTCCTAGAACAGTTGGTATTTCAACTACAAAAATAAAGACAGATATGCAAAAGGTAAACAATGGTTAGGGAACTAGTAATTTCTAGTTACCTTTTTATTTTCAGGATCTTTTTTAATCTCTTTAAGTTATTTCCTCAAAAGGAAAAAACAACTTTTGTTGCTTCTTTCGGGGATAATATAGACTATGTAATACATGAACTAAAACAATTGAATGATGATGAGATCGTCATATTAAAGAAGACTAGTTGTAGAGTTGATTTCTCTACTGACGAAAGTCAAAAAGTATTAGACTTTGAAACAACGAATCTAATTCATTTTGTTCAGTCGATCTATCACATAGCCACGTCCAAAGTAGTTTTCATTGACAATTACTTTGGATTTTTATCTGTTACGGACTTTAAGCCAAATGTTGTATGTGTTCAATTATGGCATGCAGCGGGTGCAATCAAACAATTTGGCTTATTGGACCCATCCATCGTAAATCGTAGCGAACGCGCTAGACAACGCTTTATAGATGTTTACAGTCGTTTCACCTATGTTGTCGTTGGTTCAGAGAAAATGAGTTCCATTTTCCGCAGTAGTTTCGGCGTTCAGAATGAAAATATACTAAGGACAGGCATACCAAGAACTGATTTCTTTTTTAATAAAAAGTTAGTCAATGATATTAAGCACTCATTACACGAGTCCTATCCTATTATTAATGACAAAAAAGTAATTATGTACGCACCAACATATAGAGATAGCCAATTAAATTCTGCAAACATCGCACTAGAAATTGAAACAATGTACCAAGAGCTAGGCGATGATTATGTGCTATTCTTACGTCTTCATCCAGCTATAAAAGGTAAATTTGACAACAAATATCCAGAATTTGTATATGATCTCTCTGACTATGAAGATATTAATCATTTATTACTAGTTACGGATCTATTAATTACTGATTATTCATCTATTCCATTTGAATATTCATTACTAGGCAAACCGATGATTTTCTTCACGTATGACCTAGAAAGTTACACGAATGAACGTGGCTTCTGGGAAGACTTTGAATCAAATCTACCTGGGCCGATTGCTCGTACAACGGAAGAAGTTATTCAACAGATCCAGTCAAATCAATTTGATATGGATAAAGTTAAGGCCTATGCTAATGAGTGGAATCGATATTCACGTGGGAATTCAAGCCAGAACATTGTTAAGGCAGTTTATGCAGAGGAAGAACGCTACGAAGCGATGCAATAATGATAGTGATACTTTCTACTTTTGTGGTAGGAGGTATCGCTTTTTTTTTTATTTTTGGGGTGGTACATTGCTCCGTTCAGTTGTGTGAGCAACCACCCGGTTAGTATATTGATTAATAAATAAGAAAACCCGCCTTCCTATAATAAGAAAGCGGGTTTTATCTATTATTTTCTCATTCGACTGCCTTGTAGCAAACGAAGGATTGGTCGATATTTATCACTGATAAGCCCTGTAATCTCCACTGTAATTTCGATCAATAATAGCATGGCAAACAACGTGATTGTAGATCCCCACATCGTTGATTTTGTAAAGATAATCGCTGCAATGCTGAATAGTGCACTCATTACATAGATCAGGATAACGGTTTGGCGATGTCCAAACCCTAGTTTTATCAGACAATGGTGCAAATGTAATTTGTCCGGCGCAGATAGTGGCTTGCGTTGTATTACTCTCCTTACAATTGCAAAGAATGTATCTAAGATTGGTACACCTAAGATTGTAATTGGAACAATTAACGAGAATAATGTCGCGTTCTTAAATCCTAAGATCGATAAGACACCAATCATGTATCCTAACAGTAATGCACCCGTATCCCCCATGAAAATCTTGGCTGGGTAGAAGTTGTAAACCAAAAAGCCTAACGTGCTCCCTAATAGGATAAAGCCAATCATCGAAACAAATGTATCACCTAAAGATATTGCAAGACCCGAGATTGTAATCAATGCAATCGATGAAACACCTGCCGCTAATCCATCAAGACCGTCGATGAGGTTAATCGCATTTGTTACACCAACAATCCATAAGATTGTAATTGGAATACTCAAGTATCCAAAATGTACTGTTTCACCAAATGGTAAGTTTACAAAATTAATTTGCGCTCCACCTAGCACGACAATCGAAGCAGCAACGATCTGCACAATAAATTTCACTTTTGCCGTTAACTCATATAAATCATCGAGGAAACCAATCGCGGTGATTAGTGTAGCCCCAACTAATATGTGCCAGAAATATGGGCTATCTGGATTAAAGACGATAAACCCAACGACAAAGCTAATGTAAATGGCAAGGCCACCAAGTCTTGGCATTACTTTTAGATGTACTTTACGTTGGCTTGGCTGGTCAACTGCACCAATTCGAATTGCTAACTTTTTTATATAAGGTGTAATAAAAACTGATATCAATAAGCATATAACTAATGCTATATATTCCATGCTATTTTCCCCCTAAAACCCCTTCATGTTTTTATCTCTTAATTAGACGGTGTGAAAGGATTAAAAGTTTCATAAGTATATATTTTTTAAATAAAAAGGTTTGTTTTCATAGATTACTACGCTTAACAAGAATATTTTAGCAGAAATGCTATGTATCCTATGGGAAAAATAAACTGTACTATAAAAGGCCTTTTCTATTTAAACTGTAGTAACTATAGCATATAAGCAGAGAAAAATCATGTGTTATTTTTACAATTTTGAACTAAACTTTAATGATAGCCCTTTCATTCACAATGAGAACCCCGAAACGTTCTGTGATTGCCATCGCCATGCATCTTCACACATGTTTTGAATGGTGCGCGAAGCTTTCCAATTTAGCTCTTTTTCTGCTTTCGTTGGATTTGCGAAACAAGCTCCCACATCACCAGCGCGTCTGTCGACTACTTTGTAAGGTATAGATACATTGTTTACTTGTTCAAACGTTTGAATCATCTCCAAAACGCTATAGCCTTTTCCGGTACCTAGGTTATATGTTTCCACACCTGTGTGATTTAAAACTTTATCTACAGCTTTCACATGACCATTCGCTAAGTCTACGACGTGAATATAATCTCTTACTCCTGTGCCATCATGTGTGTCATAATCGTTCCCATATACGTTCAGTTCGTTTAACTTACCTGCTGCAACTTGTGTGATGTATGGCATAAGATTATTCGGAATCCCATTCGGATCTTCCCCAATTTCCCCACTTGGATGTGCACCAATTGGATTAAAATACCGTAATAAAGTAATGGACCATTCCTTGTCTGATTGATAAAGGTCTTTCAAAATCATTTCATTCATTAATTTGCTCGATCCATATGGATTCGTTGTTTGCAGTGGTGCATCTTCTGGTATCGGTACCTGATCCGCTTTTCCATATACCGTCGCAGAAGAACTGAAAACGAGGTTTTTCACACGGTATTGCTGCATGACGCTACATAATTGGATGGTACCTGTTACATTATTGTGATAATACGTTAATGGATCTTGCACCGACTTATCAACTGCTTTTAACCCTGCAAAATGGATAACCGCCGTTATTTTATAGTTTTGAAAGACCTGTTCGATCCTCTCTCTATCTAGCAAATCACCTTTAATAATCGGAAAGTCTTTATCTGTTATCTCTTTTACTCTGTATAGTGATTCTGGATGACTATTTATAAAGTTGTCTAGCACTACAATGTCATAACCTGTCTCAAGTAACTCCACACATGTGTGACTTCCAATGTAACCAGCTCCACCTGTCACCAGAATAGCCATTGTCTCCACTCCCTACTCTAAATTAGAGATAAAATCTTTCATTTTTCCATTCAATCGTTCAATCGGGTGTTGATCTTGAATGTCAACATCGACATCGTCTTTAAAATATTTCTTAAATTCCTGTTGTAGCACGTGCATTTTGTCTGGAGATAACTTTTGCTCCACATACACAAGCACCTTTCCCACTTGATGCTGGTGTGCTTGATAATTTAACACTAATTGATCTGTCATCGCTAAATTTTTAAATACGTAATAAAACACCATGCTTGGATAATTCGTGGTATGGCCTTTAATTGTCGAGCCAACTCTGCCAATGATGTCTTCGATGACATAATGCTCTCTACCGCAAGCGCATGTTGTTTCCTTATTTAGTTTTATGTAATCACCTAAGCGGTAACGGATGATCGGAAAAGACTTTGACATCAGATTCGTTACTATTATTTCGCCGTCCTCTTCCTCTACGATGACATTTTCCATCGTGATATGCATCTTTCCTTCAGGACATTCAAAACCAATGATTCCTGCTTCCGCCGCACCATACTCACTGATCATCTTTTTCCCAAACGCTTTTTCAACTTCCTCTTGGTATTTATCTAGAATTTTTTCTGATGTTCCTTTTATCATTTTTAAATCAATTTTTTGATGTAAACCCTTATCGTTAATCATTTTGGCTACTTCATAAATCATTGATGAATACCCTTCGAGATAGGAAGCATGCTTTAATTTTTTTACAAACGCTTCGATGTCTTCTTGTTTATAGGAAAACAAACGGAATCGATTAACAAGAAAATCTAATAATTTTACTTTTCTTTGTTTATCTTTTGCAATATTATAGCCCCAAAAATAGCCGTTTTTCTCCCAAGGCTTGACTCCATACCAGGAATATCCGCGAAACATGGCTGCACGGTGCCTTGCATCCCACTGTTTGTTTCGGTAGAAGACTAGGGGCTGACCGGTGCTCCCCGATGTTTCTGAAAAGAACAACTTGTCAAAGCCTTCTTTAATCTGAATATCTTTCGTATAGGTTAAGACCTCTTGTTTTGACACTGTTGGAAAACACACTAAATCAGCTAAGGTTTTGAGATCATCTGGATGCACGTTCTTTTCTTCGCATTTATTTCTATAAAAAGTCGACTTATTATATGCCCATTCCAATAATTCTTTACACTTTTCTAGCTGATATTGTTCCAATTGCGCAATACTCCATCGATCTGATTGCTTTAAAAACCGAAGACTATTCGTTATTTCTTTATTCCTTATGCGCGTACCAGCTAAAAATACTATTTTAGATAACACTATACTCACATCCCCAACCTATGTTTCATCCTACCGATTTAGAAGAATGTCTTTTTAATTGAACGAACTGCATAATTTGCAAAATACCAGGATGATCTTAACGTGTTTAATTGTTCTAATTGTCGATACACATACCAATTTTTCTTTGCCGCTTTTATTTTGTTACTCGAAATGGACCCTGGTACTTTTCGATATTGCGCTAACGTTTTATTGATCCCATACCCTTTGTAGCCACTTCGTAAAATTTTTAACCATAGAGCAAAGTCTTGTCGTGATTTAATATTAGGCATCATATGATCGATAATTTGTTCTCGATTGATCACAACTGTTAAACAGCCGATAGCACCTGGGTTTCTAAGTAACGACCGGTATGTAACTACCCTTGGCGCATAAATAATTTTAGCGGCTGCATTCCCGTCAACATCCATAATTGAATAGTTAGCAAACGAAAAGGCAAAATTGTTATCTTCCATAAAAGCGATTTGTTCTTCGAGTTTTTTCTCCGTCCACAAATCATCGCTATCCAAAAAAGCGATATACTTCCCTTTCGCCTGTTTCATACCTGTATTTCTTGCCATCGCAGCTCCACCGTTTTCCTTAAGCGGAATTAATTTTATTCGGTTATCATTTGCTTGCTCCTGTCGCACTAGCTCTACAGTATGATCACGGGAACAGTCATCAATAATAATCATTTCCCAATTATGATAGGTTTGATTTTTCACAGATTCAATCGTTGATGTGATGAACTTGGATGAATTGTACGTTGGAGTAATAACCGATACTAATGGACTCGGATTAACCATTACTCACCCTCCTCTTGTTTTCTTGAAGTGCTTGCTCAATCCTTCTCGCATTCTGTTCCCATGTATAATGTTCACGGATATACCGTTGTCCTCGTTTTCCCATTTCCATTGCTTGATCTGGGTCCATGATTAGTTTTAGTAATGCATGTTTTAGCGCCTCTTGATTATTTTCTTGAAGCAAAATTCCATGGTCCTTGGCAATTAAGTCCTTACATTGCCCCAATGCCGGCGCAATGACTGGTTTTCCTTTTGCCATATATTCCATTACTTTCAGTGGTGAGAAATGAAAAAAATCGATATGTTGATATGGTGCAACAGCAATATCCATGATGTCTAACAAGGAAGGTATTATAGTATAATCCTGAAAGCCTGTGATATAAACGTAATCCTGTAATTTGGATTGCGTGATTTTGTCGTTGATTACCCCTCTCTGATCTCCGTCCCCTATGATCAAATATCTAACATCCTGATCTTTCTGTATTAGCTCAGGCAACAGATCGATGATGCGCTCGGCACCATGCCATGATTTCAAGCTTCCCATAAAGCCAATTACTTTCTTTGATGACCAAGCTTGCTTTAATTGTGCTAGCCTTTCCGGTAAAGGCTGCGGTTGATTAAATTTGCGTATATCAACACCGTTTGGAACGACGAGCACGTGATCCATGTTGTAGCTTTTACTGCCAAAATATCTTTTTAATTCCTCTGACACTAGCAATAGTAAACTAGCATGTTTGAATATGTATTTTTCTGAAGTTTTGACGAACCTTTTTATATAAAACTTATTTGCAATATCTCGTTCATATTCGATTGATCCATTTATTTCATAAATTATTGGAATCCGGAATAATTTAGCTGCAAGCATTCCACTAATATCATAGATGGAGTATCGGTATATTAATCTTTCTGGCTTGTACTTATTTATATAACCAATTAACCGGATGAACCTTATGAAAACCATTACTAGAGATTTGAGTTCTTTTAGGTAATTTTTTAGGTTGGAAGATGGCGCCTGTTCTTTTCTGGTGTGAGTGCTCCCTGGTGATGGGTTATGTTTTTTAATGGATAGATCTTTGGTAATCACCTCATGATCGAGTTGTTCCATCGCATGGGTAAACTCTTGGGCATGAATTTTTGATCCTTCCCCTGATGAAAACCATGACATATATAATATCTTCAAATCGTTATCATCCTTTTTCGTACTAATTGTTTTTGTGGTTGGCTTTTTGGTAACATTGTTTTTTGCATGCTATTTGTTATTAAGATGTTTTACTCAGTTATTATATTGCAGTGGCTCCTTTGATGAACTTCTTGTTAGTGATCCAACTCTTCTCTGACTTCTTTTGGCCCTGGATCCTCTTTCTTGTCAGTGATCAGGCTTTTCTCTGACTTCTTCTGGCCTTAAATCCTCTTTCTTGTCAGTTTATGATTCTTTTTCTAATTCACATTCATATTAACGTAGATTTTTGGGAAAACTTATAAAATGTATGTAAAGATTCTTTAATCAAAATTTAATAATGTGAACGATATATATCTGCTATAGTTAACATATATACCCATTTTTGGGGCCAACACTTCCTTTTAATGAAAGAACGGTACATATTTTCTAATGGTTAGGAGTTAAAAGATGATTTCACTATTATTGCCTACTCTAGCAAATTCCAAACAAGATCTTGATCGGCTTTTTGCTAGTTTAGAAAATCAAACAAACCAAGCTTTTGAGTTAATTATTGTTAGTCAAGCAAATCATGATGATGTTGATGCGTTGTTAGCTAACTTTCAATTCAAGTCCAAGCATATAAAAATTAACCAACGCGGTTTATCCCACGCGAGAAATGTTGGACTTCAACAAGTGGAAGGCAAGATCCTTACTTTCACGGATGATGATTGCTGGTATAAAGAGGACGCCTTTTCTTATATACATCGTTTTTTTGAGGATCCTAGTCGGCAAATCGCTTGTTTTCAGCATAAAGATTATGATAAGGACTTATTTCCAAAACCTTACCCAACCCAAGAGCAAATCAATCTTTCTAAGCGAAGGCTTTTGCAACAAGCATCGATTGATATTTTTGTTCATATGGAAAGAGTTCCTGCTTATAAAGATGGATTTGACGAGACATTTGGTCTTGGTACAACATACAAGTCTGGTGAGGAAAATATTTACTTGATGGATTTAAAGAACAAAGGGTACCGCATAGACTATGTACCCGTATTAATCTCCTATCATCCCATCAAAGAGACACTACATGTATTTGACCGTGATACGCTAGTTGGGAAAGGTCCTTTATTCAAAAGGTTATTTGGTCTACCAAAAGGACTTGTTTTATTAATTGCTTTTCTACTTAAAAACAGCCGAATTATTAAAGAAAAACGGTCTGTTTTTGCTTGTGTACGTGAATTTTTCACCTATACAATCGTTAGATAGTCGAGAGGATCTTTGTAAGGGGGAAACAGAATATGTTGAAAAAACATGCTAGTGACAGCGCTCTGAGCACTTATCTTTTACTACTTGTATTAGTAGCCCCTATGCCGGGGATATTGTTTGGCGAGATATCCATTAAGCTAATAGACCTTTTTATCCTTGGCATTAGCTTTCTTTTTTTGCTTTTTTACATGTATGAACAACAACTTACGATGCAAGCATGGGGGAAACGAATCCTAACCGATGCTGCAACGGTATTCATCATTTTAGCTTCTGTTAGTGTTGTTATCTCCACTATTTATGGGAGTGTACAATTTCCTGAGGATACCGCAATTTCTGATGTGTATGAACTCTATCGATATGTGTACTACATCACTTTTTATTTATTGTCCGCTTATTTCGTTATACACCTTGAACGCTTCACAACAGCATTGTTCTGGACGGTACTTGGCATGCAACTTTTTGGGATTTTCCAATTCTTTAATTGGTTCAATATTAATGAACATATAGGCTTGTTATATACAAAAAGCGATAGCCTACACATGATGATTACAGCTCAACATCGGATCACAAGCACACTCGGCAATCCGAATGTTTATGGATCATTTTTGTTAATTGTACTAGTAAGCTGTCTGGCAATCGTCTATATGTATCCGTCACAATCAAAGCGGTTTACTTTTATGGCTGTTGGTTTATTGTTACTGACTTTTATTAGTATCTTTTTGACCACTTCTAGGACGACGGTTATTGCCGCTTTTGGGATTTTATTTTATTTCGGACTATTACAATTGATTATAAGAGAAGTTCAAATTAAAAAAATAATCCTGTATGGCATGCTCTCTGTCCTGGTTTTTTTAGGTATCGGAATGGCTTTAGTCCCACACATTCCCTATCTTGAGTCAGCAGTCAAAAACATCACCAATACGCTAGATAAAAACGCAAACGACACGGCAAATGAGTCAGAAGAGGGACAAGAGGAAACAAATCGAGTAAGGGAATCTCTTGAATCTGTCGGGAGCTTTAAGAGTAGATATGATTATTGGGAAATAAATAAAGAGAAGTTTATGCAATCACCGATTTTAGGTGTAGGGCCCATGAAACAAAGTTTATCTTTTGCTGACAATAACTATCTCTATCTTCTCGCTCGATATGGTGTGATTGGCTTACTGATTTATGGGGTTTTCCTTTTTTATGTTTATATCAAAACATTTAGGATTGCCTTACGAAAAGAAACGGTGATCGAGAAGCGAATTATTGCCTCTGCGATTAATGCCATTATTGTTGCTTATGCGGTGATGGCCTATGTAGCAGAATCGTTTTTTAATATTGAATCGATGATTGTCTTCTTTTTCTTACTTGGGTTATTGAATAATCCTAAACTAAAAATAGAAAAAACAGGCAAGCTGTAACGATGCAGCCTGCCTGTTTTCTTATTTAAATTTTGGAATATCAAAGGTTAATGTGTAATTGTCTAATAAGTCGTAAAAGCCTTTTAGATTTTTCACTTGCTTGGCTGCCCAACCAACATCTGTTGCATATTGGTGTGTCGCATAACCATAGCGTTCCATTCCTTTAGGATTCCATCTCATTTCATATAACGTGTCTTGTTGGTGGGTTGGATGATTGATGTATCCATCCGCAATAAACTTTGCACCACCGATGATCGCTGCTTCTGGTGTGAACCATCCTTCTTTATATGCCTTTTCAGACCCACAAGTTGTTGGACAGCTATCAAAAGCATGGATCCCAAACATGTTATACACGGTTCTTGGCTCAACTGGTTTCCCATCTACAGAGGTTACCAATACACCAGATGCTAACACTGATCTGCCGTAACCTGTTTCAAGCAATCCGTGAGAAATAAGATATAGCTCGTTGATGTTGTGAATTTTACCAGCATCTACAAAAGCTTGTCCCGTTCCTTTGAAAATTCCTTTGTTGTATAAAATTTTATTGTTTAATTCTGACGCATCTGCATATGCAGGCTCCGATAGTTTTAGGAACTGGAAAAACTCGGGTGCATCTTTTGCAACGCTTTGAGGATTCAAATGGTAAGCCACATCACTCGGGCTTGCGTTCACCCAGTATTGGTTAAACTGGATTTTATACCAGTCACCTTCACTGCCTAGTATTTTAAGTTGTGTACCGTCACTTACTTGACCAACAACCCAATAATTTTGCCCTGGACCTCCTCGAACATTTAAGTTTCCGCCGCCTAATGTCACTGTACCTTTACTTGGATCCTGATTATCTACTTGAACCAAGCTTTTATAGACATAGGTCGCATATCGCGTATCTGTCTGTGGAGGAGGCGTCGTTTGTAACTGCATGTTCAACGCTTGATCGTTCGTCACATTATAATTTGTGTAGTTATAGGTGATCGGTGCCTTCACTACAGGTTCCACTATTTCCATTTTGACATGCGCGTTCCCGGTTACCTCACTGTACTCCAATTGCAGTGTGTGTTTACCTTTTGTGAGGTTAACGGTCACTTCACGATAATCTGGATCCGATGGTTCCCATGAATCAAGCACCTTTTGTCCATCTACAAATAATCGTACACCATCATCTGCCCATAACTTAAACGTATGAGCACCCGCAACATTTGCAACCATCGTCTTCGATAATCGCATCGAAAAATGATCAGATGGTATGAATGGACTTGGTGACTGATCCTTCCAATCGAAGTTAACATCTTCTATCGCATTAATCGAGTTAACACCACCGATTATCACAGGATTTCCTTCAAGATTTACATTCGGGTAAACTTCCGCAAACCACTCTGCTTGATTGATAGATTCCTGGAAAGATTGAATATCCAAAGATACTTTACTACTTCCTGTAGCATCATAGTAATGCACTTCTACCCAATGGAGATCACTTTCACTTGCCGGAACATTTTTGCGATCTTGGACAGTTACCTTCATTGCATTTTCTTGGTACTGGCTATTGTCCCAGCGATCGATGACTAATTCACCATCAATATAAACCTTGATCCCATCATCTGCAAGAGCGCGAATGACGTAATCACCAGCAGGCATCCTTTGTGCCGATGTGTACACCGCACTAAAGTCATCCTGTTGGACTTTATTGGTTGGTGCATCCGTTTTATTATCTTCTAGTAGGTTCTTCCCTTTTAACACTTTTGCATCAACTGGATAACCCCTAGTCGTCGTATTGTTATAATAGTAAGCAAGCCAATCACCAACAGGTACGATATCAGCGAATACTGCTGCTTCACCTATAGTTTCTTGGTGTGTAGTGATTATTTCATGCATTCCCGCTTCAACACCTGTAAGGAGATTACGCTCGATACCAGCTTGTTCTTGAGCAGAAATAACCTTTTCTCCATCTACAAGCATTTCTACCGTGTCATCTGCAAAAGTTTGAACGAAATAATCGCCACTTTCTAAGTGTTGTGATTGATCAAATATACTTCTAAAGTGATCCACAGGTAAACGATCGGAAGGGCTACCATGTCCCCAGTTATAGCGAACTGTGGAATCTACAGGCATAAACGTTTTCGGGTCAGCCACTTTCATTTTTAAATGGCTGGAAAGCGTGTCTTCTTGGTACTCTACTACAATCTTGTTTTGACCAGCATCTAAATGGACATTTTGTTGATGCCATAGGGCTGGAGAGTACTCCCAATCTTCACTTACCTTCAATCCGTTTACAAACAATTTGTAACCGTCATTGGCACTGATATTAAAGTTATAATTCCCGGCCTCTGGTACCTGCATCATTTGTGTGAATCTAGCTGAATAATGATCTGCAGGGATACTTGGATGCGGTGATCCTTTGCCCCAATCAAAGTTCAAGCTATTGATTTCCTGTAACGAGCCTTTACCACCTAGAATAATTGGGTTACCTGTTAAGGTTTGGTTTGGATAGATTTCACCAACCCAGCCATTTGTGTCTAGTACATCTTCATATTTTTGAACGCTTAAGCCTACTTTACTAATTCCTACGTTCTCATAATATTCGACTTTGAGCTCATGCACATTCGAGCCATTTTTATCAGCTACATTAACTTTTACTGCTGTTTCACGATAAGCCCCATTGTTCCAATCATCGACGATTTTCTTTCCGTCCAAGTAGACACGAATACCATCATCGGATTTTGCGCGGAATACATATTCCCCCGCTTCGATTTTTGCAAAGGTCGTGTACGTTGCCGAGAACTGATCATCTGGCAAGCCTGGAATAGAACTGATCACATCTTCGAGGTTGAATGCATCCTTCGCCGTAACGACTTTGGAAGCAACCGGGTTACCACTCAAGTTTTTGTTTGGATAATAGTAAGATAGCCAGTCTCCAAATTTGACGGTATCGGAAAATACAAATGCTCGTCCTTTATTTTCATAATAATCGGTTTGAATCGTATGCTTTCCGGCCCTTACGTTTGGTAATAGCGCTTGGTTGATCGTACCGCCACTATTTGTCCAGCGATCAATCACTCTTTTTCCATCAAAAGCTACGCGAACACCATCATCTGCATACGTTTGAACAAAATAATCGCCTTTTTCGAGTTGCTTCTCATTGACAAACTGCCCTTTGAATTGATCCTCTGGGAAGCCTTCAGGAGAACCATAACTCCAGTTATACGCGACAGGTTGGTTCTTCACTCGATAGGTTGTCGGTGTTAGTTCTGCTTTTAATGCACTTGTTTTCGTGTCCTCATAATACTGCAACTCAATGGTGTTTTCGCCAGCGCGAAGTCCAACATTGGCCGTGCGTAGAGGGTTTGATTGCCATTTCCATGAATCTATGACTCTCTTGCCATTCACGAATGCACGAACACCGTCATTCGCGCGCACATCCATTCGATAATCCGTTGCGGTATCGAGTGTTACTTTTTTGAAAAAGCGCGCAGAATATTTATCGTTCGGAATTGTCTTGTGTGGAGAACCATTGCCCCAATCAAAATCAAGCTTGTCTATTTCCTTTAAAGCACCATTTCCTCCAAGAATAATTGGATTTCCTGTTAGCGTTTTATTAGTATAAACCTCACCGATCCATCCGTCTGTATTTTTTACATCCTCATACTTTTGCATGTTGAGTTGTACCTTGTTTTGACCTTTATTTTCATAGTACTCGACTCGTAATTCATGGACATTAGAACCGTTTTTATCTGCTACATTGACTTTTACAGCAGTTTCTCTAAAGCCACCATTATTCCAGTCATCAATGACTCTTTTTCCATCTAAATATACGCGCATGCCATCATCTGCTCGTCCTCGGATTACATATTCACCTGCAGGGATTCGTGCGAAAGTTGTATATTTTGCTGAAAAGTTATCCGATGGTGTTTCTGTTAAGGAAGTAAAGGTGTCTTCTAAATTGTGATGATTACCTGTTCCGGAGAGGACTTTAGCTTCAATGGGATTTCCACTAAGTGTCTTGTTTGGATAGTAGTAGGCTAGCCAATCTCCGAATTTTACTGTATCTGAAAATACAAATGCTCGTCCTTTGTTTTCGTAATAGTCTGTTTTAACCGTATGTGTGCCTTTTGCTATATTTGTTAGCAATGCCTGGTTAATTGTTCCACCACTATTACTCCAACGATCTATGACTCTCTTACCATTAAAATCTACCCGTACGCCATCATCGGCATAGGTTTGGATAAAATAATCACCTTGAATAAGGTTTAGCTTTTGTATATAAGACTGCTGAAATCCATCAACTGGTTGACCTTGTGGTGAACCATAACCCCAGTTAAAATGAACGGGGTCTGTACCTATATTTGCGGAGGTTGCGCCAACTATATTCGCATTAGCAAAAATAATCGTTGCAACACTTATCGAAGTTATCAATTGTTTGTTCTTATTTATTTTCAGACGCCTCCCTCAAATTACATCTTTCTTGTCAAAGAGACAACGATGTAATCGTATCATGGAGGCGTCTATTAATCTGCAAGTAAATTTAGGTAATTTTTATAGTTTTCTAGTTTGGTGGCATGATTGATTGCTTACTAAAAAAACATCTTACTTTCGTTTCCTTACTTTGGAAAATGCCCATAAGAACATTTGTTTATTAATGGCGTACGATACGAGACCATAGGTGATCAGTCCAATCAAAATAGACACACCAAATGTAATGTAGACGTGATCAACGAGTAACTGTGCCATCTTCACAACACCATACATGACTAAGGAAGCGAGTAGGCTTTTATATAAGACAAGCGCTAACTCGATCCATTTCACTTGGATGTTTTTCCTTATACATATGAATTTTGTTATCTCAAGAATGACAATTTTTATCACTTCTGCAAAAGCAACATAGATGATCGAAAAACGTGTCGCTATATAAAATAATACGACCGCAAATACCAAGGTGATCGTACTGACCAGTAGCTCTATTTTCGGCCGGCCGATCGCACGAAAAATTTGGCCACCAACTGATCCAATCGCAGATATCCCTCCAGACAGGACTAATATTTTTAATAGTAATCCCGACTTGACCCATTCCGAACCGTAAAATAGTAGGATAAACGGATCCGCTACCGCTGAGATCCCGAAGCATATCGGGAGTGCGATAAATGCCAATCGCTGTGTAATATCTAAATATTTTTCTTTTAGGACGGTTAAATCGTTATTAAGACTCGATAATTCTGCAAAAGCAACCTTTCCAATTGCCCCCGCTATGTAAAACCTAACAAGTGAACCCCATTGCCAGGCTAATGTATAAAGCCCTAATGTATAGCTACCAAATACTCTACCTACAAAAAGATAATCAATATTATTATTGATGTAGGCAATCGATTGACTGCCCAACACATTTCCACTATAAGGAACGATTTCTTTCATCGCGTTCCAATCAAATTTCCCAATGACATCCTTGCCTCTTAGTACTAAGTAAACAACCGATTGTAACGTTGGACGGATCACATATCTTGCGGATATTGCTAGTAAGTGATAACCAGTTAACGCTAAAATAACTGCCGACACACTTGCTACAATCTCACACGACAGGTCAATCACTGCAATTTTCTTAAAGTTCTTCTCACGCATATACAATGCGCGAGCTGTGATAAAAAATCCACCAAGAAGTGACCCGATAGCAATATATCGGATGACTGTAATTACTTGCGTTTCTTGATAGAAGCTGCCAATTACACCGGCTGATGCGAACAAGATTGCAAATAGGACCACTGCAAAACTCACATTCAACCAAAAGCTTGTACTAATCAATATTTTCGTTAACGGAGATTTATAGATAATATAAGAGCTGATACCTGCTTCTTGCGCAATAACTACTGCTCCAGCAAACACCATCGCCATACCCAGGACACCAAAGATCTCAGGATATAACAGTCTAGCGAGCACAATGTTAGTAATCACGCCAATAAACTGGATGCCCGCCGTACTAGCAAAAGACCATAATGAATTTTTAAAAAAGGACATATGTATCACCTAACTTTGTCAGATTGAGAACATAGGGACAGTTCTTGGAAACATGGGGACGGTTCTCGTGTTTCCATTTTGGAAACAGAAGAACCGTCCCCATGTTTCCATTTTACACATAATTGCAGGTTTATAGACAGTAGAAAACCATCTCCTGTTTAGAGGAGATGGTGTGTCACGTCTTTTCCATTTACAACTTGACGGCCTACTGAATGGTATTCGATGTTGTGTTCTTGCATTTCTTCACGTGTAAAACAATTTCTACCATCAAAAATAATGGGATTACTTAAATGTTTCTTATAATCTCGTACCTTATATTCTTTTATTTCCTTCCAGTCCGTAAGAATGACCGCACAATCCGCACCTGAAATCGCCTCTTGAATAGAGGCTGTTAAATCAATTTGGGCTGGTAATACTTTTTTCGCATTTTCAGAAGCAATCGGGTCAAATGCCTTTATATTTGCCCCTTTCTTCAATAACTCTTTCACAACGGTAATGGAAGGTGCGCCTCTCATATCGTCTGTATTTGGTTTAAACGCTAAACCAAGTAAAGCAATGGTTTTACCAGTTACATCGCCTAATCTTTGTATCATTTTCTCTACAAAATACTTACTTTGGTTTTGATTGACGTGGATAACACTTTCGATAATTGGCATATAGTAATTCGATTTTCTACCGATCGAAAGTAACGCATGCGTATCTTTTGGAAAACATGAACCGCCATAGCCAATACCAGCTTGTAAAAAATCTTTGCCAATCCGCTTATCTAGCCCCATCGCATAGGAAACGTCATCAATATTTGCGCCGACCTTCTCAGAGAGGTTTGCCATCTCATTGATAAAACTGATCTTAGTGGCCAAAAATGCATTGGATGCATATTTAATCATTTCCGCACTTCTGAGGTCCGTTCTTACAATTGGTATATCAAACGGTTGGTTAATGCGTTCGATGATGTCCAATGCTCCTGGGTTGTCTGCGCCAATCACGATTCTTTCCCCGTTGAACGTATCATAGATTGCATTTCCTTGGCGTAAAAATTCAGGATTAGAGACAACATCAATCGTTACATTCTCTATTAAATTGTTTACAATGGTTTGTTTGATATGTTCATTTGTCCCTACTGGAACTGTACTTTTTGTTACAATAATCGTATCTTGTCTTAGATGTTGAGCTAAACTCCTACAAACAGCATCTACAAAACGAAGGTCTGCAGAACCATCTTGTTTAGGTGGTGAACCTACGGTAATATAAACGATTTGGCTGTTTTGAAGGGCCTCTTCGTAGCTAATAGTAAAGTGGAGTCGACCATTCGTATTGTTCCGATGAAGTAACTCCTCGAGTCCATCTTCATAAATCGGAGGGATTCCCTGCCTTAGTAAAGCGACTTTCTCTTCATTGATATCGATGCAAGTGACTTGATGTCCAATCTCAGCTAAACAAACACCTGTTACGAGTCCAACATAACCCGTTCCAATTACCGATATATTCATTGAACTTCCCGCCTTATTTTTGTTTTACTATTTTTTCATCCAAAAATTTTTGTATATCCACACGTAAATCCTCACGTTCTAACGCAAAGTCAATCGTTGCTTTTATAAACCCTAATTTGTTACCAATGTCATATCGTTTACCTGTAAATTCATAGGCAAACACTTTCTCAATTTTATTTAGCTCGTTAATCGCATCGGTCAGTTGAATTTCATTTCCAGCCCCTGGTGGTAGTGATGCTAATATCGGGAAGATCATTGGTGTTAATATATACCGCCCCATAATTGCTCGGTTGGATGGCGCTCTTTCCGAACTTGGCTTTTCAACAAGTGATTTAATTTCAAAGTGTTTATGTGTTTCATTGATCCTAGCGACAGGTTCAATGACCCCATATTTTGATATTAATTCCAACGGTACCTCTTGGACACCAACTACTGACCTCTGGTGCTCATTATAAACATCGAGTAGTTGCTTTAAGCATGGTACTTCCGATTGAACAATATCATCTCCAAGCAACACTGCAAATGGTTCATTACCAACAAAGGAACTAGCACAATGGATGGCATGACCTAAGCCTTTTGGTTCTTTCTGTCTTATGTAATGTATATTAGCTAAATTAGGTATCGATTGAACCATTTTTAACATTTCTGTTTTTCCTTTTTCAGCAAGCTTTTCTTCTAATTCATAGGAGATGTCAAAATGATCTTCGATTGCTCGTTTGCCACGGCCTGATACAATGATGATATCTTCAATTCCAGATGCAACAGCCTCTTCTACAATGTATTGAATCGTTGGTTTATCAACAATCGGCAACATTTCTTTTGGTTGAGCTTTCGTTGCCGGCAAAAACCTTGTACCAAGTCCTGCAGCAGGAATAATCGCCTTTCTTACTTTCATTACATTACTCCTCTCCAACTTTGTAAGAAATGCAAGATCGCCATTTAGTTCATTGTATTCATTGATTATCCCGTTCATTCAAATGTAGCTTAACATGTAGCAATTAATTGATCTATATCCCGTCGTTTCAGTCCATTGACGCCCTTTACAAACTTTACATTACAATAATATTAACGAACTAAAAAAGGAGGATTTTCTACATATTCCGATGTAAAAATCCCCCCTTCTTTAATTTTTTTGTAAATAAATATGGTTTTGTAAATCTTGTTTTACATTTATGTTATTTTTCATTTAACTTGCTTGTCGTTCCTTTTTCATTAGCTTAAGAAAGGTATTTATAAGTGGCTTTCTGCTAATAAGTCCAACAATCTCGGCGATTAACTGGAGCAATGCCAGAAATACGACAGATATAATTAAGGACAGACCTAAGGACGCATGAGAGAAAATAACACCTAAAGCACCGAAAATGGCACTAAACAAATAGATAATGAACACTGTTTTCCTGTGGCTAAATCCTGCATGTAATAGTTGATAATGTAAGTGTTTTTTATCTGGCATCATGATATTTTCACCATTGATCGATCTTCGTACAATTGCAAAAATGGTATCGAATATCGGTACTGCTAAAACAATGATTGGAATAATAAAGCTAAACAACGTCACGTTTTTAAATAATCCCAATAACGATATAATGGCGATCGTAAAACCTAAGAACATTGATCCTGTATCACCCATGTATATGGATGCCGGATGAAAATTATGCATTAAAAAGCCGAGATTACTTCCAATTAAAACAACACATAAATAGATGACGATGAAACTAACATCCATTAGTGCCATAATCAAAATACTAATCAACGCAATCGTCGATACACCAGAGGCAAGTCCATCTAGACCATCAATCAGGTTAATCGCATTCGTCACTCCTACGATCCAAAGCACGGTAACGATAATACTGAAATTATTTAGTTCAACTAGTCCAAAAAAAGGTATCGTGATTCGTTCGATAATAAGACCTGATGACATCACGATAGCCGTTGCAAGCAATTGACCGCCTAGCTTCACTACCGGTCTCAGTTGATATTTATCATCGAGAATACCAGTCAAAATGATAATACAAACGCCAATAGAAATCATAAAAAATTGCGGGTGGTACGGTTGCAAATAAAGTAATCCAAGTACGACACCCATGAACATCGCAAGTCCACCAAGCCTCGGTGTACTGAACTTATGAATTTTACGTGCATTCGGATAGTCGACAGCCCCAATTTTTATCGCTAATTTTTTGACTGGATACGTTAGAAGATACGTAGCTATTAAGGCTATAAGAAATGCAATTATTAAATGTATATAAAACATACTATTATCCCTACTTTTTTCTTCTTATCTTTACTATTAACAATTCCATTCGAATTATTATTATAAAATAATACCAACTATAAGGATTGTCTTTGGGTTCATTGGTTTTCCTTTACCATTATTAGCCCAATATAGATTTGGTAGACATTAAAGTTTGAAACTTTTCGCTATTGTATGGCTTTTTGGGTAGGATTTGTGGGTGTTTTGTGCGTGCGCATGGGATTTATGTCGTCCGTTTTGCCATATATGCGCCCATTCTCCGGATATTCGCGCCCGACTTTGGATTTATGCACTTTATGCGCCTGAGCTCTGTCTTTATGCGCCCGACCACACATGCCTGCAGTTCGCAATGTAGCTTGGCATGTTAAAATAGAACCTATTGTAAAAAAGCACTTCCCCAATATATTCGGAGAAGTGCTTCCTCTTTTTGTCCGTTATACTTCTTCTGTCTTACCTTTTTTCCTAGTCGCTAAACCTTTCACTTTCTCAGACAGATCATCAAATAACGTGTAAACAACCGGGATTAACAATAGCGTAAACACACTAGACACTGCTAAACCAAAGATAACGGTAATCGCAAGTGGTTGTTGTGTTTCTGCTCCTTCACCCCAACCTAGTGCTAATGGTAGCATCCCTAGAATGGTTGTTAGGGTGGTCATAAGGATTGGACGCATTCTGCTTACACCCGCTTCTAAGATCGCTTCAAATCGATCGAAGCCTCTGTTTCTGACGATGTTAATGTAATCCACTAACACGATCGCGTTGTTTACGACGATACCGGCGAGCATGATGACCCCAATGAAGGCAGTGATACTTAACGGCGTTCCTGTAATAAATAGTCCACCTAGTACACCGACAACCGTAGCTGGCATTGAGAACATGATAACCAGTGGGAACAAGAAGTTCTCAAACTGGACTGCCATTACCGCGTACACGAGGAAAATCGATAACATTAGCGCAAGCGCTAAATCAGTAAACGCTTCTGCCATGTCTTGTGCTTCGCCACCCACACTATAGGTGTATTCATCTGGGAATGCCATATTATCTAATGCCGCTTCCACATCCGCACTTACACTACCAAGATCTCTGTCCACGATATCGGAGTTAACGTTGACTTGGCGTTGTTGGTTATTACGCGATAGACTTGCAGGACTTTGCATTTGTTCAAAGTCAGCAATCGTTGCAAGTGGAACCGCGGATCCTGTTGGTGTTTGGATCGACATATTTTCTAAATCACTAATCGTACTACGCTCTTCTTCTGGATACATGAGCGCTACATTCATATCATCGCCATCTTCACGATATTGCATGATCGTTTGGCCTGTGAAGCCCATTTGGATTTGACTCATGACTTGCTGGTAGCTCAAGCCGTATTGTGCCGCCATTTCACGATCTACTAACACGTTCAGTTGTGGCGTTGTGTCAGAAATGGATGTGGTTGGATTATAAACACCGTCCACTTCTGAAATGGTATAGATCACTTGATCAGCTAGTTCACGCAAGACATCGTGCTCCGGACCATTGATTTGGATTTGGATTGGATTTCCGCCACCTAATCCACCACCCATAGAGCTTACCGATATTTCAGCACCTACAACACCTTCTAGCGCTGTATTAATTTCCTGCATCACTTGATCGGTCGTTTGATCACGTTCTTCTTGTGGCACCAGCTGTAGCGTGTAAGATGCGGTGTTCGAACTACCTCCGCCCATTATGCCCGCTGCAGCATCGCCACCACTGATCGACATATAGTTCACATCAATGACGTCATTAAATGCCTCTAGTCTTTCATTTACTTCTGTAGCAACTTCTTCCGTTTTCTCTTTTGTTGTTCCTGTTGCCGTTTCAACGGAAATATTTATTTGACCTTGATCGCCTTGTGGAATGTATTCTGTTCCAATGAAAGGAGCTAAAGCTAAGCTTCCTCCAATCGCAAGGATCGTTACTAGGATCGTTGTTTTTCTGAATTTCAACGACTTGCGCAGAACGCGTTCATAGCCGCCGTTAAACTTATTTAATACTTGATCAAACCAATATCTTCGTCCGTGATCTGACATTGCTTTTGAAAGCAACTTCGATGACAACATCGGAATGAGCGTAATTGAAGCCACTAACGATGCAATTAAGGCAAAAGATACCGTTAAAGCAAGTGGTGTAAAGATCTCTGACGCTATTCCCTCTACGAATACGATTGGTAAAAATACAACTAAGGTAGTTGTTGTCGATGCGATTACTGCTGGCGCAAGTTCTGATGCACCTTTTTTCGCTGATTCGATCATACTATACCCTCGTTGTCGATACGATACGATATTTTCCAAAATAACGATTGAACTATCGACCATCATACCGAGACCAAGCGCTAGTCCACCCATCGTTAATACGTTGACCGTTTCACCTGTAAAATACATGAGTGTAAAGGTTGCGACAATTGCGATCGGAATCGATAATCCAACGACAATTGTAGCCCGGATACTTTTCAAGAAAAGTAACAAGATAAGGAGGGCAAACACACCACCTAAGACCATGTTTTGAATCACCGATGATATCGACGATTTAATAAATGTAGAGGTATCTACCACAACATCTAGCTCAACATCGGACGGAAGATCGCCATTTAGGTCCTCGATTGCTGCTAAGATATTTTCCGATACTTCTACTGTATTTCCATCTGATTGCTTCATAACAGAAAGTACAACCGATTCTTTATTGTTTACTAAGGATGTACCAGATTCTCGGAATACATCATTCACAGCGGCTATATCCTCGACATGGACAGTAGCTCCTTGCGGGGTCTGGATAATCGTGTTACGAATATCGTCAACCGATTGATAATCCCCATTGATTCTGATTTGTAAGTCTTTATCCCCTTTGGATACCGTACCTGCGGATGCAGAGCGGTTTGCACCATTTAAGGATTGCATGACGGTATTTGAATCTAAACCGTATTGTGCAAGTTTTGAGCGATCAAGTTCTAACTCGATTACTCGCTCTTTTCCACCCTCAACGGTTACTGATGCCACTCCACCTTGACGTTCAAAGTAAGGGACCACTTGTTCTTCGGCAACGTCTTGTAACTTAACGACGTCATCACCTGTTAGGCCCACCCACATGATTGGCATTTGGTTAGGGTTAAAACGAAGTACGCTTGGGTCATTTGCCGTTTCCGGAAGCATTCCTTTTACTTGGTCAACGCTTTCCCGAACTTCGAGTAATGCGTTATCGAGATTTACTCCCGTATCGAACATTAAAATCACGAGTGATGCTCCCGATTGAGACTGGGATTGAATCGTATTAACACCCTCAATCGAGCTAAGCGCTGACTCAATTGGTACACTAACTTGTTTTTCTACTTCTTGCGGTGCAGCATCTGGATAACTTGTAGCCACTACTGCAATTGGTAAATCTATTTCTGGAAAAAGGTCTATTGCTAAGTTTCTTACCGATATAATACCGAGTGCGATAATCGCTAAGACAACCATGATCACGCCAACTGGGCGCTTGACGGAAGTATTTACTAACTTCATGGATTACTCTTCCTCCTTCATGATTGTCACTTGATTACCATCAGAAAGCGTTAGCTGTCCACTTGTTACGACAGTATCTCCTTCAGCTAATTCTCCTTCAATCGCAGTAAAATCTGTTTGCGCTTCAAGGACTGTTACTAGTCGTTTTTCTACTACATCATCGCTGACTACATAGACAAATGACTCATCCGCTTCTTCGACTAATGCCGTAGTTGGGATAATTAACGCGTCACTTATAACTTTTTCAGGGACAGTAATCTTTGCAACCATGCCAGGCTTGATTTTTTTATCTTCATTTGATAATGAAAGTTCAATCGTATATAAACCCGTGTCATTTGCTACAGATGATAGGTAGTCAATGTCCGCTGTTGCTTCAAGGTCAATACTAGAAAAAATTGCTGTTGCTTCTTCATTGTCTTGAAATAGCGTTAAGTAATTTACCGGAACGTTCACTTGTATGTTTACGGTATCAAGGTCTACAATCGTAGCAATCGGATTTTGGTTAGAAACCATGGATCCTTCCTCGATGTCTAGTGAAACAATCTCGCCATCAGCAGGTGCTTCGATATCGACAGTGCCATATTGTGCACTTGTCATTGTCGCGATCACATCTTCTTCTTCTATTTGATCACCTTTACTTACTTCTACCGACTCAATTTCCCCTGGTGAACTCGGGATAATTGGTGTTGTTGCATTCGGTGCCGTTCTGCCATAAAAGCTTTTTTCAATGACTAAATTATCTTTTGTGACCTGGTCTACTTCGACCGGTGTCACCGTTTCCTTTTCTGTGTCTGTTTCTGTATTTTCTTCTGTACATGCAGCTAACAATAATACTAGTGCTATCATTAGCATAAATCCTATCTTTTTCATTTGGATGTTGTCCCCCTCTATTCTTGTGATAGCAACGTAATATCAAGTAAAGCTGCTATCTTTTTACATGGCTCTTGTAATGCTGGTTCGTGCTGCAGATGTGCAAGCATGCCTTGCATGATGATCTTTTTCGGTTGCTTTTTCACTCGTTCACTATCTATGACGTCAGCGGCTTCACGCAGCTGTTGTTTTTCTTCCAGACTTATGTCTAACTGTTCAATCGATTCTCTTAAGTGATCCAATATACTTTTCACTTCATCAGGACTCGCATTTTGTAAAGCTTGATAGTTGAGCTGTTCCAGTTTAATTTGCGTTGGTTCGCCACTAACAATCATGGCTTTAGCCATATCATCATATCTGTTTACAATAAACGTTGCGAGCTCTTTTGCATTAAACTGAATATCGTGTAAGAAGAGCCACTTAAAGTAACCTTGCAACATGCCGTCAAATTGGATTGACGCGTCTACGATATACGGCTCTAAGTCTGCACCATATATTTCTGTTAACGCTCCACTTATCCATTTAAAAGCCGCTTTATTTAATCGTAAAACTAATTCGTCCATTTGCTTTCCTAATTGTAGATTGTCCCTGAAATGCATGATAATGTATTCTTTATGATCTCTTAGCATTTCCAAGAACAATTGAATTTGTTCCATTAACTTTTGTTTTGGTTCGATATCTTGTTTTCGTATATGTTCCATCTTTTCAAAGACCAGATTTGTATAGTATTCAAAAATGGATACGGTCAAATTCTCTTTGGAATCGAAATATAAATAAAATGCCCCCTTTGATACTTCACTTTTTTTCGCTATTTCTTGGATGGACGTGGCATGAAACCCCTTTTCAGCAAAAAGCTTCATACTCTCTTCAATTATTCGCTTCTTTTTTTCATGCATTTTCTCACCTTGCTTTGTTTTTATTTACGATAAGGATGTTCATTTGTTTCACTTTTATTATTCTTGGATGACCAGTCAGTCAGCCAAAGGTGAACCGCGTTTTTTCTGACCGGTCAGTCAGTACGATCATACTATATCATAAATGGAATCTATTTGAAAAGTATTATGTAATATTTTTTAATGTAAAGGAAGGAGCTCTTGGTTATCCAAGAGCTCCCACGTTTAGATGAGATGTATTACTTGTCTTCATCCTCGTTCATTGTATCTTCGTTTGTTGCATCTGTTTGTTCGTCTGTAACGTCATCTCCACCGTTTTCTTCATTACCAGTGGTATCGCCTTCATCTCCCATGTTGTCGCCATTCTGATCGTCACCCATCAGATCATCCGTTTCTTCTTGGATTTCGTCGCCAACATCTTCACCAGTATCTTGGATGTCATCACCCATGTCTTCCATTTCGTCTCCCATTTCTTCCGCAGGTGCTTCTACATCGTCATCTTCTGGTGGTGGGTTTTGTTCATCATCGTTCCCAGCACACGCTGTTAGCAAAGTTACTGCAAAAACTGGTGCACTAAGTTTATATAACCATTTCTTGTCCATCGTTATTTCCTCCTTCATGAAGTAAAATTTCTATATTAGCTTTCCCATTTCTCGAAAAAAATTCGAGCATAAGTTGTTGTTTCTGAAATTTTTTTTATAACAACTCCAATAAAGTAGGATCCTTCACCGGTTTTGCCCATCCCATATACAACTGTTTTGTAATAACAGTCGAGAATAGCGTTCATCAAGAAGCGCTTTTTTATACATATAGCACCGCAATGCTTTTGGAGAGATTAGTGCACTCGCATTTTACCGATGATACGTATTTCAGTGAACCCGACATGTATTTCAGTGAAAACGACACGTTATTCAGTGAACTCGACACGCATTTCAGTGAGTACGACACTTAATTCAGTGTACCCGACACACATTTCAGTAAGTAAGAGCATCCGGTCCACTAAAAAACGCTAGGGAAAATATCCCCTAGCGTTTATTTAATCGCAAACATTATTTCTGCTTCGCATGCAAGCTCACCATCAACAGTTGCGGTGGCTTTTCCTTTTCCAATTGGCCCTTTTAAACGAATGATTTCCACTTCTAAGCGAAGCTGATCACCTGGTTTTACCTGACGTTTGAAGCGACATTTGTCAATGCCTGCTAAAAAGCCGATTTTGCCTTTATTTTCTTCCTTATTAAGGATCGATACGGCTCCAACTTGTGCAAGAGCTTCCACAATTAGAACTCCAGGCATTACTGGATAATCAGGAAAATGCCCTTGGAAAAATGGCTCGTTAATCGTCACATTTTTCTTACCAACAACACGCTTTTCTTCCATTTCCGTAATTTCATCTACCAATAAAAATGGATAACGGTGCGGGATTGTTTCTTTAATTTGTTGAATATCAAACATACACTTTCTCCCTCCATATGTAAAAAGTTAATCGTAGCTATTAACGATTAACTTTGTAGTCATTTATTATTCGGCGATCACAATATCTATGATGTGGCGCCATGTATCTAAATCAAGTGCTTCGATTGGGTTTCCATCACCTATCACACCATATCCTACCATCATTCCACCAAATAAACCGACTAAAGCAAGAACGAGCACAACGATAACACGTAACCAAATTGGAAAAACACGACGAACAGGCATACGGTTTAGTTTCTTTTCCGCACGCTGTTTTCTTTTCTGACTCTTCCTGTCATTATGGTCTTGTTTTTTTATCTTACGGTCTATTTTCATTTCATCTTTTTGAAGTTGACGTTGATCACTTCTTTTTACCGGTTGTGTCACTTCTTTTGCTTCTGAACTAGCCATAGTTTGGTGACTCCTTACTTTTAGAAAAACGGTCGTTTTTCTTAATACTTAAAATTTATTTTCCTTTAGTCCATGGAATATATACATCTACTTCTAATATAAAAATATATACGCCATTTGTCTAGAGAAAGATTTTAACGGAGTTGGTTAATCAAACCACTCATTTGATCATTCATAGAAATGGTTCGCGCATTTAATTGGTATGCACGTTGCGTCAATACAAGGTCAGACATTTGCTTCGTTAGATCAACATTTGCGTTTTCTAACGATCCAACTTTAACGTTTCCAATTCCTGGTCCAAGATCTTGAAGGATCTCATTTTCATCAAATTGATCAAGTGCCTCCTGAGATAAACGGAAATTATTATCTCCGACTGCTTCTAGCATACGTGGACGAATTGCTTCAACAAAGGCTAGTTGTCCTTCGGCTTCATCCACACCATTTCTTCTCACCAGCAAGCGTCCATCTTCTGCTAAGGATATGGACTCAAATCCTTCCACAATTCTGATCGGTCCGTCTTCCCCGATAAGTGGGTGGCCATCGGCGGTTGTTAACATGACAGTCCCATCATCCATTGGGTTTAAATAAAAGTTACCAGAACGTGTATATTGTGTTTCGGTTACCCCATTCTCTGTCACACTAACCTGAAATAGATGATTTTTTTCTGTTAATGCTACATCTAAAGGCCTGTCCGTCTGTTGCAGTGCGCCGATAGAAAGATCGATATTCGTGTGCGCAAGCTTTGCACCTGAACCAATCCGGATTCCATCTGGTGTAACTCGACCTTCTTCATTGGCAGGGTCTCTTAGATTATCTATTTGTTGAATTAATAGCGAGGAAAAATCAGCTTGCCTGCTTTTGTATCCAGCTGTGTTCGTATTCGCTACATTATGCCCGATCACATCTAGCCTTTTTTGTAATTGGCCCATCGTCACGGCAGCTTGTATAGACATTCTACTCATCTAAGTTTGCCTCCCCTTACGTTACTCTTCCGATCTCATTCACTGCTTTTTCCATACTACGGTCGTAAGCTTGTAAAACTTTTTGATTTGTTTCGAAATTACGATAGGCTTGCATCATTTCTGTTACCGTTTGGTTCATGTCCACATTGGAATCTTCTAGACTGCCTTGTTGAATGGAATACGTAACATCCGCATTATCTCGAACATCTGTTAAAGCCTCTTGGTCTTCGGCTAACTGATAAAGCCCTTCACCTTCTTTGATCAGTTGATTAGCGTCTGGGCTATAGGCTAGTCCTAATGGAATTGCTTGGCCTGCTAGTTCAACATTTCCTTCCGGCGTTACATTGAATTCTTGCCCGTCCGTTAAAATTGGATTACCATCTTGGTTTAACACGTAATACCCTTCGTTTGAAGTAAGGTAGCCTTGCCCGTCAACCGTGAAATTACCATTTCTGGTATAGCGAACGTCGCCATCCCCATTTTGAACGGTAAAAAGTACGTTACCCGTTTCATCTGGCATTGTTCCATTTACGATCGCCATGTCTGTTGTCGTACCTGTTGCACGCAATGCACCTTGCGTAAAATCAGGAATCGTTTCCTGTACGTAAACACCAGTATTAATGGAACCGATTGTAGTACTTTGTGGTATTCGACGACCCTGAGAAGTTGGCATCGTGTTAGATTCCATCCGTTGTATTAACAATTCAGGAAAAGATTTTAGCGTTGCTTGGTCCCGTTTATAACCAGGTGTTAGTGCATTCGTCAAATTATTCGACAGTGTTTCTTGTCTACGTTGTTGTGCAATCATACCGGCTGTCGCTGTATAGTATCCTCTTAACACGGTTTATTCCCCCTCTCCAAGCTTCATCGTAACCATTCTCTATGTAGTGTAACTCTCAAAATATGTTTTATTTTTACAAATTTCGCATATTAGGCAAAATAAAAAGGCTTATACGATTTTTCTTTTTTCAATTTTATCAATGTTTTCCAACATAATGCCTGTACCTTTTGCCACACAGTTCATTGGCTCATCTGCTAATAATACCGGTACGTGTAATTCTTCTGCTAGTAGTTGATCTAAGCCGTGTAATAACGCACCGCCACCTGTTAAAATAACACCACGATCGATGATATCTGCCGATAATTCAGGAGGTGTTTGTTCTAAAACTGTTTTTGCAGCTTGAACGATAAGCGCTACAGATTCACGTAATGCTTCTTCTACTTCGCCTGAACGGATCGTAATTGTGCGTGGCAAACCACTTACCATATCGCGACCACGGATATCAATTTCTTCATTTCTTGCACCCGGGAATACGGTTGCAACTTGTATTTTTATATCTTCAGCTGTACGCTCTCCAATTAAAAGCTTGTACTTTCTTTTTACGTAACTAAGTATTTCAGCATCGAATTTATCTCCAGCCATCTTAATCGATTGCGCTGTTACGATATCACCCATCGATAAAACCGCTACGTCTGTCGTTCCACCACCGATATCGACTACCATGTTACCACTCGGTTGGAATATATCCATCCCAGCACCAATTGCCGCGATTTTCGGTTCTTCTTCTAGATAAACTTTCTTACCACCAGATTTCTCTGCTGCTTCTTTAATCGCTTTTTGTTCTACTTTCGTGATGTTTGTCGGGCAGCAAATAAGCATTCTAGGCTTTGATAAGAAACCACGTACATTTATTTTATTAATAAAATATTTTAACATCGCTTCCGTTACATCAAAGTCAGCAATTACTCCATCTTTAAGTGGTCGTATTGCTTCGATATTTCCAGGTGTTCGGCCAACCATGCGACGTGCTTCATCTCCGACTTCAAGTACTCTACCTGTCGTTCGATCCATGGCAACAACCGATGGCTCGTTTAAAACAATACCTTTTCCTTTTACGTGTATTAAAACGTTTGCTGTACCGAGATCAATTCCAATATCCCTAGAAAACATGAGTTGATCCTCCCTGCCTATTTTAGTTGCGTCGCATCCGTACTTGAACACAATGCTTCTAAGTATATATATTATCACAAATTAATATATTTAGTTACAGTAATAGAAAAAAAAGTTAATTGTACGGATGGTTAGTTTTGGAAACCGGCAATTGGGAGGATCTGATCATTAACCTACTGGTTTAATAGGCGGTTTTTCTGCATTCAATTTGTACTTCATTTTTGTTGCTTCACCGCCACGGAGATGTCTAATTGCTTTATGATGGTCGAGGATTGTTTTTACATCATTGGCTAGTTCGGGGTTAATATTTGGCAACCTTTCTGTAAGATCTTTATGAACCGTACTTTTGGAAACGCCAAACTCTTTCGCAATGACTCGTACGGTTTTTTTTGTTTCTACGAGATAATTGCCAATCTTGATTGTTCTTTCTTTGATGTAGTCGTGCACATCACTCGCCTCCCTGAGTTGTATGTCCAAGGTGTGAAATGAGACAAGATGATGAGAGTCAACTTCTTTTGTATTGGATGCATTATGTAAGCTGAAGCGTGTTCCTGTTGCAGTGTCTCCTGATTTAAGTAGCCCCACACACTCTCACCTCAGACCTTCTTTCTATGGTTTGTAACATTTTATTAGAGGAAGTACAGGATTATGATTAAAAGTTTTTGAGGAGGGGGATCTCTGGATGCAGAATGGGCTTTTTGGATGGATTTTTTTATTGGAGAGTAGATGTAAAATCCGTCGTAACTATAGCAGCCGCTAATCTATGGTCGATGTTGGCGGCTATGAGATCCGTTATTTGTCCGAAATCTTCGTTTATATTATTTTAGCGGCTACCAGATCCCTTATTTGCCCTGATTTCAATGATTAAGTGGGCATTTTGCTAAAATAACGTACTGTATAGCCGCTTAGATTTTAAATTGGCCTAAAATAGGAAAATAAGGTCTCTCATAGCCGCTCAGATTCTAAGATAATCTTGGAGGTCATGAGATCCGTTATTTGCCTAAATTTCATGATTACCAAATTTTCGCGGTCACCAGATCCGTTATATGCCCTAATTGCATTGTTTTCGATGGCATTTTGTTAAAATAGCTTACTGTATGACCGCTCAGATTCAAAATTGGTTAAAAACAAGAAAATAAGGGAACTCATGACCGCTTGCGTTGTATGCTCTCATTATCTTGTGTTACGTCGCAGTCTATACATACTCCGTTATTAACTGTAAGTTGTCCATACAAAAACCAACGTGAACATGAAACAGTCATGTAAACGTTGGTTTTTATTTCTTTATATGGTGTAGTGGTAAACGCGCAAAGAAATGGTCGCTTCTTTTTTCAATGAAATCATTGTATGCGTTAATGAAGTATTTTCTTTCCCCGGTGGCCAGTCCCATATAATATTTTCGGAATGGTGTAGGTTCGAGGTTTTCTAATATAACTCTTGCACCGGCTAGATTCCCCTTTACAATCTCTAGGTGGGCTTTTTCACTTGGATCATTTGTTTGTACTTCTTCCGTTACGCCAAAATGCGCACATACAAATGGATAATTGCGATCCTTTATAGATCGTAGGATTCGCTTATTGTCATAGGCTTCTCCAATTTTAAGTGCTTCCTGCAAATGATGAATGGATGATGCATAGTCATCATAGATATAACTTAAGCCAAGATTAATATGTAATTGTGCTTTCCGTTCAATATTAAGTGTTTGGTTCAGTGCTCTATACGCATGTTTTCTTGCTAAGATTAATTCGTTTCGTTTCCAGTAGTATATAAACAACAAGATATTTAATCTCGTTTTAAATAATGAAACCAATAAAGGGTTTTCAATTTGAAGTAGTAAGCATTTTATATTGTCCAGATAATACCCTAATGAGTCATATCTATGCGAACTAAAATTAATGGCTATTGTCATAAAGTGCTTCAGACATTGTACATCAGGCATGTCACTTTCGATACTTTCTATTTGCTCAAACAATTGATGTACTGGTATTTCCCCTCTTATTCTCGCTAGCATTAAGTCATAAATTATCCCAAACTTTATATTAATAGGATTAATGGCTTGTTTATTTCGATCAATCAGCAGCTCTAATTCTTTGTATAATCCGTTCATATACAAGAATTCCATCCCAACTCTCCAATCTGATTCAGAATTGGATTCTAATAGGAATTGCTTCGCTAATTGAATAACAGTTTTTTCATCATTATCCAGGCTAACCATCGTTATAAACTGGTGCAAATTTAATGTCGTTTGCATCTTGTTATAGGAGTCAACAAGGTTAGAGTCTTCATAAAAAGGCTTTGGTACCATTTTCACCCTCCTCCCCAATATGTGGAAGTTATTAAACTTGTTCATCATTCAATTATTCCATAAATACTATTAAATTCAAACAGGTCAAAACACTTAATTACTCGACAATAATTTTAAAAATTTCGACAATTATACGTTTAAATATATGTAAATTACTATAGTATATATACTGTATTTTTACTAGAGATTTGGTAGGATTTTAACGAATTATAGCTATCTTATTACAAATTAAGTACTTTTAATTAGTTAATAGAAAAAGCCTTAGGTATAATCCTAAGGCTTTTGTCATATTATATACTTATGCGTTTGCCATTGCTGCGGAGGATTCTGTGTTCGGTTCAACACTATCCTCTTCAGCACCTTCATCCGAGTCTTCTTCCTCTTCGTCAGTGCCTTCTTCATCATCAACTTCATTTTCGCTTGATGCGTCTTCCTCTTCTGTTGATGCATCTGGGTTAGCATTTTCATCTGGTGTTTCACTTGTATTTTCTTCTTCTGTTGTTTCACTTGTGTTTTCTTCTGTTGTTGGTACACTTACCTCAGCAACTGATTGATTAAAGTAATCTTCTGGGTTGATCGCAACACCATCTTTTCTAAGTTCGAAATGTACATGTACACCACTAGCTTGTCCAAATAAATTACGACCTGCAGATGCAATTGCGTCACCTTGTTTTACTTCAGCACCCGCTTCTACTAATACATCTTGAACAGATGCATAATAGGTTTGAAGATCATTTTCATGGTCTATTTTAATAACATGACCTAGTAATGGATCTTCTTTCACTTCTGTTACAGTACCGCTTAATGATGCAGTTATTTCAAAGCTTTCACCGTCTGAAGATGCAATATCTACACCAGTACTCTGATAGTATTTATTGTCAAATAGAACAAGTGCTTTTTCTTGATCTGCACTATCCGCACTGTGATCGTAGAACTTTGTTACAATTTCTGCTTGATTTTCTTCTGCTACTGGCATCTTGACTACTTCTTGTTGACTAACAACAGGATCTGCATCTTGCTCGAATTCATTTGGGTCACCAAAAATTTGATCATCGTCTACACCTGAATTTGGCTCATCTGAAGCCTCTGGTAGTTGATTATCTAAGTTTTGATACCATAATACTCCTGTTAACAACACTGCAGCAAATGTTAAATATACTGCGGGAAAAAACCACTTTTTACGTACGATCCGTTTCCAACCATTTTTTGAAACGTTCTGATTTTCCTCCATTGATCATCACCTCAGGAATCATTCTGATCACTTTCAGGAAGATATATACATAAAACCAAAAAAATTTTTTCACTTATTTTTCGACAAAGTGAAATTATTATACATTTTTTATAAGATTTATTTTTTTAGTGGTGTTTGGGAGTGTAGAAATCCATGGTAGAATGGGGCACAAAAAAGCTGCCAAGAGGGAGGGAATCCTCTGACAGCTTGAGTTCCAGACATGTATTAATTTTTCGCTGCTAGTTTAGGTGCAGCCGCGTTAACGTTGTTAATTTCTACATCTTGATAATAGTAGGTTACGATCTCTTCATAGTTTTTTCCCTCTTGCGCCATCCCGTTCGCACCATACTGACTCATGCCAACCCCGTGGCCATATCCTTTTGTTTTAAAGACAAGATGGTTATCTTTCTTTTCTACTTCAAAATCATTGGAGCGTAAACCAAGTGCTTCTCTTACATCACGTCCTGAGAATGTTTTTCCGCCTATGGTAATCTCAGCAACTCGATTACTTTCTGTCCGCTTTACTGCGTAATTCTCTGAAGAATTCCCAATAGAAACACTTAATGCAGCTTCTACTTCGGTAATTGGTATTACTTTTTGGTCTGTGAATTTAGGCGATTGTTCATCCCATGGACTAGCTACACTTCGTAAGTATGGTAATTCGTTTGCCCAATAGTCCTCTGAGTTTTCGGTATATCCATTACTTGTAGAAAAGAACGATGGATCGATTGGTTGATCATCATACGTGATGATTTGTCCCTTTGTATCGAATACCGCTTGTTTTATTTTGTTCATTTTCCAGTTGTAATCTACACCCCATAGTTCTCGCAGTTGTGTATCACTTTTATACACTTGGTGCTGGATCGTATCCGTAACATCTGCACCGCTCGGAACTTTGCCTTCATCCCCGTGCATTAAATATCGAACTATATAGGTTCTAGCCGCTAATGATTGTGCTTTTAAGGCTTCTAATTCAAAATCAGCTGGCATTTCTGACGCGACTACTCTTGTTACATAATCTTCTAGTGGTACATTTTCTGTCGTGTTTTCATTTGAACGAAAAACTGTTACAGAAAAAGGAGAATCACTTGGGTTCAGAACTACTTCTGCTTCCACTTCTTCATTCTCTGTGTCGACTGATCTTGTATCTGTACCGTCTGATTGTATGAATGGGACGACAATCAGAGTTGGTAAAATCAGTATAATTGTAATTAAACTACCGATAAAAATGAAACCTGGAACTTTCCATTGGTTGGATGATGATTGTTTCGTTATTATTTTTTTACTTAGGCGTCTTTTTCGTTTTTTCATTGTTCGCCTCCTTTTCTAGTTCTTCTCTATTAAATCTATTCGAGATAGGTACGCAGTAGAACTAGCTTCATGAAGAATTTTTTCATTTCATAGACAAGCTATATTCGATCTACTATTTGGTTTCTACCTCACCCTATGTTATTAGTAGACAAGCCTTGTTATGACAATTTTTTTTTATGTTATTCCGGGACTTATTAGTAGCGTTTTATCTGTAGTGGAAAGTTTTGCTTCTACACCAAGGGGAATGGAGAAATGCGGGAAGCAGTGACCAATCTTCAAGCCGCTTATGACTGGTTTATGTAGGTGCTGAAAGTATTGGTGAAGGACTTGATCTAAGGTAAAGGAAGATTTTTTAGGCGCTACGTTGTTAAAATCTCCAAGGATTATACCTGCTGCTGCATCAATTTTTCCTGCCAGTTTTAATTGGTTTAAAAAAGCATCGATTCGATAGGGTTCTTCTCCAACGTCTTCTAATAATAATAGTTTTCCGCTCGTATCCAATTCAAACCGCGTTCCCAGTGTGTTAATTAAAACAGATAAATTCCCACCGACAATTTCTCCACACGCTTCCCCATGACTGATTATTTTAAGTGGCGAAATTTTATCCGTGTAGAGTAAGGTAGCTGGATAGAATAGTTGATCAAACATTTGTTTAGATAAATAATCAAAATCATCTTTGCTAAAGTCAGAGCTTACCATCGGTCCGTGAAACGTTACTAATCCTGTCATTTGTCTTATTGCCGTGTGTAAAAAGGTGATATCACTATATCCCCAAAAAATTTTAGGATTGTTGGCAATGAGATGATAATTAATATATGGCGCTATTCGGGCCGTACCATACCCTCCTCGCGCACAGAAGATAGCTGAGACGTCTTTGTCTGCAAACATGGCATGTAAGTCTTCTAGACGGTTCTGATCACTCCCTGCTAGGTATCCATATTGATTAAGCACATGTTTACCTAATTTCACATGTAATCCCAAGCTATTTAGAAAAGATATCCCATCTAGAAGCTCATCTTTGTCTGTTGGACCTGCTGGTGCAATCACACCGACTGTATCTCCTTTGTTTAGTCGTCTAGGTCTCATACGAACTCCTCCTTTGTAGATACTTATTACTAGCTTATGATTGGATATGTGTCTAGGTGCGAACTATTTCTTTCATAATCCTAATTAGTTAAGCATATGTATTATTGGTTGCGGGTTTGTGGTTGTATAGGGTGTGTCAGGGTCATGGTTTTAATAAGGTGAGACGCAATGATTGGCATATATAGTCAGTATTGGGGCAAGTACGGACTACTCTAATTAAAATATACCAGTTGAAGTCCGAAGTTGTGACCACTTCGGACTTCATCATGCAGTTTAGATCTGTTCTTGTCCGAGGTTGTACCCACTTCGGACTTCATCATGCAGGTTAGATCTGTTCTTGTCCGAGGTTGCAGGCACTTCGGACTTCATCATGCAGTTTAGACCTGTTCTTGTCCGAGGTTGTACCCACTTCGGACTTCATCATGCAGTTTAGATCTGTTCTTGTCCGAGGTTGTACCCACTTCGGACTTCAGTTTAGATCTGTTCTTGTCCGAGGGTGCTTCCACTTCGGACTTCATCATGTAGTTTAGACCTGTTCTTGTCCGAGGGTGCTTCCACTTCGGACTTCATCATTCAATTTAGATCTTCTCATGTCCGAGGTTGCATCCACTTCGGACTTCTTCATGCAGTTTAGACCTGTTCTTGTCCGAGGTTCATCCACTTCGGACTTCTTCATGCAGTTTAGATCCGGTCGTGTAGCCATGCTTACAAAAAACCAAATAAAAAAGACCGCCCGTAGGCGATCTTTTTTATAAAAATTACGATGCTGATGTTTGTTGGTGATCTTTTGAGTCAAGTATGACTTCTCCATCATCATTGACACGTTCAATATCTGCACCCAATGTAGCTAATTTTGAAGCAAAATCTACATAGCCACGATCTAGGTGTTTTAATTCTGTAACTCGCGTATAACCTTCAGCGGTTAATCCAGCCAAAATTAACGCTGCCCCTGCTCTTAAGTCAGTTGCTGCAACCTCTGCTCCTTGTAAAGTAACAGGTCCTTCGACAATAACACTACGGCCTTCAATTTTTAGCTTCGCATTCATACGACGGAATTCTTCTACGTGCATGAATCTGTTTTCGAATACTGTTTCGGTAATTACACTTGTGCCTTCAGCATTAAGCATGAGTGCCATCATTTGTGATTGCATATCTGTTGGGAATCCTGGATGTGGAAGCGTCTTTAAATCTGTGGCTTTTAATTTTTTTGGACCAATAACACGTAAGCCATCCGCTTCTTCGGTAATCTTTACACCCATTTCCTCCATTTTTGAAACTAAGGAACGTAGGTGCTCTAATTCTGCGCCTCTTACTAATACGTTTCCACCAGTAATGGCGGATGCAACCATAAATGTTCCGGCTTCGATTCTGTCTGGAATAATGGTGTGCTCTGCACCGTACAGTTTTTCAACGCCATCAATCTTGATCGTTTCTGTACCTGCACCAATAACTTTTGCACCCATTTTATTTAAGAAATTTGCTAGATCTACTATTTCAGGTTCTTTTGCACAGTTTTCAAGAATTGTTCTTCCTTCTGCTAATGCTGCTGCCATCATAATGTTTTCTGTCGCACCGACACTAGGCACATCCAAATAAACTTTCGCGCCCTTTAGTCGACCTTCTGCATGCACTTCAACATAGCCGTTTCCAACATGAACTTTTGCACCCATTGCCTCAAAGCCTTTCAGGTGTAAGTCAATAGGACGGGATCCAATTGCACATCCGCCTGGCATTGCAACTTTTGCATGACCATAGCGTGCAAGTAATGGACCTAGAACTAGTACGGATGCTCTCATCTTTCTTACATATTCGAACGGAGCCTCTGTTTTAAGTGGTTTGGATGCATCAACGGTTACTGTATTATTATTGTAGCGAACATTAGCGCTCATATTACTAAGAACTTCTTTGATCGTATAAACATCAGCAAGGGCTGGAACTTCGTGAATAACACTTTTTCCTTCACTTGCAATTAAACTTGCTGCGATGACAGGCAGTACGGCATTTTTAGCACCTTCCACTTTCACTGTGCCTTCTAACTGCCTCCCACCACGGACGATGATTTTTTCCAAGGTTCATTCTCCTCTGCGTCCAATTTCACTAATATTAATATTCAGTAGTTATGATAGGTGTTCCTATTGTAATGGTTGTTTTTCCGCCCAATCCTTCTCGAAATGCCAATTGTACGTTCATGGAGGCGTCCGAGGCAGGTAAAACAGTTTGCCAGCGTGGAGTATAACCAGATAGGACTACAAAATCTTCTTCTTGTAAGTAATCTAGCGTTTGAACTTGTAATTTTTCTGTTAATGTTTCTAGCAGTGAAACTTCTTTCATAATAACACCTGATTGTGTCGTGATACAAGAGAATTTTGTCAAATTTTCAGTAAATATTTCCCTTGTAATTGTTTCCATATCTTTAGCGTTTTGTTGTTTTATCTTATTATTCCAACGCTTTCCCGTGATCTTATAGCTTATGTCGAAAGATGGGCTATCATGGTTTGCCACCACCATAGTATATGTTTCGGTTACTTGATCGGTTTTATGGTGGTCCCATACATATGTAGTCGCATTTTCCGTTTGTTTGGTTACAAAAGTAGCATTAGGAAATTTATTCTGGATATAGTCCATGTTCTGATCGAATGTCTCGATTGCTTGTTTTTCTTTAACAATCACTTGCCATTCTCCAATTGCTAGATTTTCTTGTTTTACTAGATTTGCGATTTCATCAACCTCATGTAACATATTGGACGATGCACTTGTAAATGTTTTTTGCGATATTACTAGAATCATTACCACTAATACAATAAAAATAAACCTTGGTTTTATCATCGTATTCCTCTCCCTTGGACAAATGTCTGTTAGGTATCAGTCTGAACAGAAAGGATTGGGGATATACAGATTTTTTTTCGTCAAAGTATGACATAAACTGCTCGTACTATTTAAAAATGTCTCTCCTATCCAAACGGACGTGAGAGACAATGCCACTTAAGGCGAACTTCTTAAGCGTGAAAAACAACTTAAACGTGCTAAGGGCTACAAAAATACGATACGTAGCTTTCGTTATGTTTCAGACTAACTTTCTTTTTTCAAGAAATAGAAATCAAACCACATTCGCCTATAAAAATGGTTGTGATAATAAACCGATTATTTAACAATGATCCGTTTATTAATCTGCCAATATAAATAGGAGCTAGATCAGCTCCTATTGGTTGTTTAATATGCTTCTAATGTGTCTAATTTCACTTTCATGTTTAATAGATCTGGCAGATAAAGTATCAATCACCCGTTGCTGGCCTTCTAATGAATCCTTCAGTTCATCAAATCTTTCATTTATGTGTTTCGCAACCTCTTCTTTATATGGAACAACTCGATTAATCATGCTGTTCTTCAGTTCTTCTTGTCCAGTTTTAAGTTCCTTGATATCTTTGTCTACGGTATCGAAACGTTTATCTATAGTTTCAAAGCGATTGTCTATGGTTTCGAAGCGTTTATCTATGGTTTCAAAGTGATTGTCTATGGTATCGAAGCGTTTATCTATGGTTTCAAAGCGGTTATCAAAGCCATCCATTCGCTTATCAAGGCCGTCCATTCTTTGATTTACCTTTTGTAGTTCGCCGAGTATTTGCTTCAATGTTTCTTCCATCATCATCACTCCGCTAATCATTTTTTCTATTATAACATGTACTATATAACAATCGTAACATATAATATTGTCTAAAATATGTCTTTATTCAATCATCAAAAGATTTAGTTGAACGATTTAGTAAATGTTCTATTAATAAGGAAAATCAAAACAAATAAATCAGTTGTTGTGACCACGATAGGAATTCCAAGAAAAATCTGCTGACAGTTGTTCCTATTGCTATTGTAATAAAAATAATAAGGATCCTCGCTTCGAAGACTTTCATTTTTCTAAACCATTCATCAAAGTTAACTGATTGGATCGCATACCATGTAATAATTATAAAGATAATATGTGACAACATGCTTATCAAAGCATCTTGTCCTAATATTTGCATCATTTAAGTCACTCCTTCCGTTTTTTCGTTAGCAAATACAACCTTGCCATGTTCGCATCAAATTGTCAATTAAAGCTACGTTCTTAACCGATAAAATATTTTGTTGGTAATAATTCGAATTTCCCGGGTAATATTAGCATATTGTACATGCTTATGTCGGTTTTTATTATGGATAGGTTTATTTGAACTAGATCTGCTCCCTATCCTTTGTCGAATCCTTATACAGTCGCCTTGATTGGGTATAATGCCTTAGAACAAAAAAAGACCTTAATCCATTATGGATTAAAGCCTTATTTTTTATTGATCAACCACATCTAGACGGTTTAATGCACGTCTAAGTGCTAACTCTGCCCTTCTGAAATCAACATCATCTTGCTTAGCTTTCAGGCGTCTTTCAGCGCGTTCTTTCGCTTTGCGAGCTCTTTCTACATCGATATCTGAAGGTTTTTCTGCAGATTGTGCTAGTATGGTTACTTTATCAGGACGAACCTCTAAGAAACCACCACTTATCGCTATATTTACGGTATCGCCTTCACCTTTTAAACGGACTGCACTAATGGACAATGGTGCCACTAGTGGAATGTGTCCAGGTAAAATACCGAGCTCACCATTTTCTGCCTTACAACTAACCATACTAAATGATTCTTCCAGAACAGGGCCATCAGGAGTGACAACACTCACCGTTAGTGTTTTCAATGGAACCCCTCCTTGGGCTGGAATAAAGCGATTGTAGAATCTTCGCTTTTTTTGGATAGCTAAGTGGGATAACATTACACTAAGTATAGTTACACCTTCTCAGCTTCCTGGCATAGTCCAGCTACACGGGCTAGGTGCTCGCGACATAAGCAGTTCGTCTCCAGTGACCAAAGATCAGGCCACATGCGACGCTCTGCTTATGCGGTCGCACCTGATCGAGCCCGCTCCGCTTTCTATTATGCCATTTGTTTTGCTTTTTCTACTACTTCTTCGATGCGTCCTACTAGGCGGAATGCATCTTCTGGAAGATCATCGTACTTACCATCAAGAATTTCACGGAAACCTTTAACAGTTTCTGCAACTGGAACATATGAACCTTGTTGTCCAGTAAACTGTTCAGCTACGTGGAAGTTCTGAGATAAGAAGAACTGGATACGACGTGCACGAGAAACTGTTAATTTATCTTCATCAGATAACTCGTCCATACCTAGGATTGCGATGATATCTTGTAATTCTTTATAACGCTGGATTGTTTGTTGTACTTCACGCGCTACATTGTAGTGCTCTTCCCCAACGATTTCAGGGTCAAGGGCACGAGATGTAGATGCAAGTGGATCCACGGCTGGGTAGATACCTTGCTCTGAAAGTTTACGATCCAAGTTTGTTGTTGCATCTAAGTGAGCGAATGTAGTCGCTGGAGCCGGGTCAGTATAGTCATCGGCAGGTACATATACAGCCTGAATCGATGTTACGGAACCTTTATCCGTTGATGTAATACGCTCTTGTAATTGACCCATTTCTGTAGCAAGTGTTGGTTGGTAACCAACGGCAGATGGCATACGGCCTAGTAAGGCTGATACCTCTGAACCTGCTTGTGTGAAACGGAAGATGTTGTCGATAAATAATAGTACGTCTTGGCCTTGTTCATCACGGAAGTATTCCGCCATTGTAAGACCTGTTAGTGCTACGCGCATACGCGCTCCAGGTGGTTCGTTCATTTGACCGAATACCATCGCTGTTTTCGCGATAACGCCAGAGTCTTTCATTTCGTAGTAAAGGTCATTACCTTCACGAGTACGTTCACCTACACCGGCGAATACAGAAAGACCACCGTGCTCTTGTGCAATGTTGTTAATAAGCTCTTGGATTAGAACTGTTTTACCAACACCCGCTCCACCAAATAGACCAATTTTACCACCTTTGATGTAAGGTGCTAACAAGTCTACAACTTTAATTCCTGTTTCAAGAATTTCCGTTTCGGTAGCTAGTTCTTCAAATTTTGGTGATTGTCTGTGAATTGGATCACGACGAACGTCACTTGTCAGTTCTTCGTCAAGGTCGATTTTTTCACCTAATACGTTAAATACACGTCCTAGTGTAGCTTCACCTACAGGAACTGAGATTGGAGCACCTGTGTTTACTACTTCCGCACCACGTTGTACACCTTCAGTAGATGACATCGCGATTGTACGGACACTATCGTCTCCTAAGTGAAGGGCTACTTCTAAAGTTAGCGTATCACCATCACCTTGAGACTGGACTATTAATGCGTTATATACTTCAGGAAGCTGACCGCCATCGAACTTAACGTCCACGACAGGTCCCATGATTTGCGTAACGCGTCCTTTGCTCATCGATTTCCCTCCTAACTTACTGTAAATCTCCAAAAAATTTCGTTCGTTTATTTTGAAGAGAGTAGTTATATAGTTTCGTTTCAGCACTAAGTGCCTTCACTTTTTTGTATTACTCTTGGGCAGCTGCTCCACCAACGATTTCGGTGATTTCTTGCGTAATCGCAGCTTGACGTGCCCTGTTATATTGCAACGATAAATCGTCAATTAATTCATTTGCATTATCTGTTGCACTTTGCATTGCCGTCATACGAGAAGCATGTTCACTAGCTTTACTATCTAGTAAAGCACCATAGATTAGACTTTCAGCATACTGTGGCAATAGTACATTTAGAATCTCCTGCTGATTTGGTTCAAATTCATACATGCTTGTCGCATTTGTTGTAGAATTGTCCGTTAAATCAGTAAGTGGTAATAGCTTTTTCTTCGTTACTTCTTGTGAAATTGCACTTACATAATGATTGTAGAAAATAACAAGTTCATCAATTTCCTCATCAATATATAATTGAACCGTTTCAGAAGTAAGGTCTTTAATGTCTGCAAAATTCGGTTGATCGGATACACCAATAATTTCATTAATTACCGGGATTCCACGTTTCTTGCAGAAATCACGACCGATTCTTCCGACTGCAATCACAACATATTCATCTGGAGATGTATGATTTTCGTTAATCGTACGATACACAGCACGTAAAATGCTTGAGTTAAAAGCACCCGCTAATCCACGGTCCGAAGTGATGACGAAATAAGCTGTCTTCTTTACTTCTCTTGCTTTTAACATTGGATGTTCTGCGTCTTCTCCACTGTTCGCAATATGTGTTACGACTTCTTGAATTTTTTCACTATATGGAACAAACGCTTTTGCGTTCAATTCAGCTTTACTCATTTTTGAAGCAGATACCATTTGCATCGCTTTTGTAATCTGTTTCGTTTTTTGAGTTGAGTTAATTCTCGTTTTAATATCTCTTAAAGATGCCACGTATTTCACCGTCCTTTCTTCAGGAGGATTGTGGTAGAACTATTTTCTTATTCAGAAACAACAAATTGCTTCTTGAATGTTTCTACCGCACCGTTCATGTCAGCCGCTTCGCCAAGGTTTCCAGTTTCACGGATTGATTTCAATAAATCAGCTTTATTTTTATCCAACCATGCATGGAATTCAGACTCAAAGCGTGTAATATCTTCAACAGGAATGTCATCTAAGTATCCGTTAACGAGTGCATAGATAATCATAACTTGTTTTTCAACAACAAGCGGCTTATGTAAGCCCTGTTTTAATACTTCAACCGTACGTGCACCACGGTTTAGTTTCGCTTGTGTTGCTTTATCAAGGTCAGAACCGAACTGAGCAAATGACTCTAGTTCACGGTAAGATGCTAGATCTAGACGTAATGTACCTGCAACTTTTTTCATCGCTTTGATTTGTGCGGAACCACCAACACGTGATACGGAAAGACCTGGGTTAATCGCAGGACGAACACCTGAGAAGAATAGGTCAGACTGTAAGAAAATTTGTCCATCTGTGATGGAAATTACGTTTGTTGGAATGTAAGCTGAGATGTCACCAGCTTGTGTTTCAACGAATGGAAGTGCTGTTAATGAACCTCCACCTTTTGCATCACTAAGTTTTGCAGCACGCTCGAGTAAACGGGAGTGCAAGTAGAATACGTCCCCTGGGAATGCTTCACGACCAGGTGGGCGTTTTAATAGTAAGGAAAGCTCACGATATGCGTTCGCTTGTTTTGATAAGTCATCATATACAACTAATACGTGTTTGCCGTTGTACATGAACTCTTCACCCATTGATACACCAGCATAAGGTGCTAGGTATTGAAGTGGCGCTGGTTCAGATGCACCCGCGGATACAACGATTGTATAATCTAATGCACCATAACGACGGAATGTTTCTACTGTTCCACGTACTGTTGAGTCTTTTTGACCGATCGCAACGTAGATACAGATGATATCTTGATCTGCTTGGTTCAAGATTGTATCTACAGCAACCGTTGTTTTACCTGTTTGACGGTCACCAATGATAAGCTCACGTTGTCCTCTACCAATTGGTACAAGCGCATCAATCGCTTTAATACCTGTTTGAAGTGGCTCGTGAACGGATTTACGATCCATAACACCAGGAGCTGGTGATTCAATTGGACGCGTTTTGCTTGTTTCAATTGGGCCTTTTCCATCGATAGGCTGTCCAAGAGGGTTTACGACACGTCCAAGTAATTCCTCCCCAACTGGCACTTCCATGATACGACCCGTACGACGAACTTCATCGCCTTCACGAATTTCTGTATAGTCTCCAAGGATTACGATACCGACATTGCTTTCTTCTAAGTTCTGTGCCAATCCCATAACACCATTTGAAAATTCAACTAACTCACCTGACATTACATTATCAAGTCCATGAGCACGCGCGATACCGTCACCAATTTCGATAACTGTACCAACATCATTGACTTCAATGTCAGACTCATAATTTTCAATTTGCTGTTTAATCAGCGTACTGATTTCTTCAGCTTTTATGCTCATGCCATTTCACCCCTATCATCCTTAATTTGCAGTTACGATTTTCCGTTCTAAGCGATCCAACTTACCTTTAATTGATCCATCGTAGATTGTGTTACCAATCTTGATTTTTACACCACCAAGAATCGTTGGGTCTACAATATTTACAATTATAAGTTCATGCTTGTTCAGCTTTTTGGCGAATGTAGTAGAAAGTTGTTTCTTCTCATCCTCTGTAAGCTCTCGAACAGAATAAACGTACGCTTCCGCTATTCCTTTAGCACCCTGTACTAACGAAACAAAATGATCAATGATGGATGTAACAGCATATTCACTATGTCGATCCACCAAAAGATTTAGTGTATTCACAACATCAGCAGAGAAACCTTGGAATGCTTCTTTAATGAGTTGTTTCTTTTTCTCGTTACTTACTCTTGGATGCTGCAAGAATGCATTAAATTCTTTGTTATTTTCAAAAACTTCCTTCACAATAAGAAGTTCTGGTTCCATTGCATCTAACTTTGACTTCTCTTGACCGAGTTGAAAAAGAGCTTCTGCATAGCGTTTGGCGACATTAGCTTTACTCATCGGTCTTCTCCTACCTCTTTAATGTACTCGGCAATCAATTTTTCTTGATCCTGTGCATTAATTTCTTTTTCAATTACTTTGCTAGCAATTTGAACAGATAGAGAAGCAACTTGTTCTTGAAGAGCTTGGATTGCTTTTTCTTTTTCGTTCTCGATATCTTCTTGTGCAGATTTCTTTAAGCGCTCTGCCGCTTGACGAGCAGCTTCAAGGATCTGTTGTTCTTGTTCTGTAGCAGCTTTTTTCGCGTCTTCGATAATTGCTTGTGCTTCTTGACGCGTGTTTTTCAACTGCTCTGCTGCATCACGCGCAGATTTTTCTGCTTCTGTACGGTTTTTCTCCGCAATATCAATCTCGTTGGCAATGTGGTTTTCACGCTCTTCCATTTTGTTCATTAATGGACCCCATGCGTATTTTTTCAATAGAGCCAATAGGATGAGGAAACTAACAAGCGCAAATGCCATATCAACAGGGTGAAGGCCACCTACAGCCCCAACTACTAGTGAGTTAGCGTATAATTGCAAAGTATTCACTCCTTTCGGGCGATTCTATCTATTTCAGTTCACTTTGTTTCATAAGTAAAACCTGCATAGCAGGCATTAGAAAACCTCGGCATTAGCTATTTGCATGTTGCCGATGTTTCTTTGATCCTTGATACTGTGTATAAAGGAATGGCGAAGGTTGTCTTAGACGAACTTCGCCACTTTAAATAATATAATTATTATTGACCCATTACCATAAATGCAATAACTACGGCGAAAATAGGAATCGCCTCTACTAGTGCTACCCCGATAAACATTGTTGTTTGAAGTGCACCACGTAGTTCTGGTTGACGTGCGATACCCTCTACTGTTCTACTTACGATCATACCGTTACCTAAACCTGCACCTAGTGCGGCTAGTCCAATTGCGATTGCAGCTGCTAAAGCTCCCATAATATAAAGTCCTCCTTTAAGATATAAAACATTGTTTTTAAAAAATTATTTTAATGGTCGGAACTCACTTTGTGAGACATATAAACCATTGTTAACATAACGAAAATAAATGCTTGGATTCCTCCAATAAATAAACTAAATCCTTGCCATGCGATCATCGGCAGTATTGCACCAATGAATGAAAATGCTCCAAACGCAATGGCCATCTTCGTGATAAGACCTAAAAGTATCTCACCAGCAAAAATATTACCAAAGAGACGTAGACCTAATGTTAAAGTGTTGGCAAACTCTTCAATAATTTTAAGTGGGAGTAGAAATGGTACCGGCTCGATATAAGTTTTCAAATAGCCTTTTGTACCTTTTATCTTTACACCATAGAAGTGTGTCAAGATAATAATCATTGCTGATAGTGTTAATGTTACTGAAGGATCTGATGTCGGTGATTTCCACCATAAATAATGCTCCTCACCTACTGTAACCATCACCATAACACCAAGGATGTTACTTACAAAAATGTAAACAAGCAGTGTAAGTCCTAATGGTAAAAACACTTTCCCTGTTTTCCAATCCATTGTATCTCCTATGATGCCTTTGACAAAGTCAACCACCCATTCCATAAAGTTCTGCAACCCTGTGGGCTTCATTTGTAGTTTTCGACTTGCCATTACGCAAAAGACAAAAACGACGATGGTTGATATGAGCGTCATCAAAATAGTGGAAAGATTAGCTGTAAGCCAAGGAATACCGAAAAGCTCAATTATCGGTGCCTTATGATCCAATTTGCTTCACCTCTCTTCTTTAAGCTAGTCTCTTGATCTAAAAAGTGCAAAATCTATCATAATAACAACATAAGTTGTCATTAATCCAATAATCACAGCCGTCAAATGGAAATATTCCTCAAACCGAAGGGCGATTATTACGGCAAGCCCGGCTGTCGCTAATCGCGAAAATGATCCAATCCCTTTAGGCGAACTTGTATTTTCAGCTAGTGCTTGTCCAAACTGATTGATCTTTCTTTGCATCAACCATAGATTGTAAAAGCTCAATACAGTCCCTAGGAGGAGTCCGAGGAAAATGCTAAGATACTCTGTAAAGCCAGCCCCTAGCACAAAAATTGCAAGAAGATAGAACATCCATTTACGTTGACGGGTTATCATTTTCTTATACTGCTGCATATTTATTCAGTCTCCCGTATATTTTCGTACTAAATGAATGGTTCCATAAATACCTGCTGCTAGTCCTAAGATCAGGGCAAGTATTAGAAAAAGTGGATCTGTAGATAATCGGTCATCTAACCAAGTGCCTATGTATATCCCAACAAGAGGACCTCCAACTAGTTGCGCTAAAACACTACTCGTTAGCGCCATTCCTTTAAAAGGACTATTCGATTTACCGTTCACCATAACAGCTCCTATCATAACCGAGCGTTACTCGCAGTGACATAAATCACACCTATGTAAACCCTATCATCCACACTAAATTAGCATACAATAGGGGTAATCTATTGTCAATTGATTTAGTGTACATTTTGTGAATTGGATAATATTCTCATGTTTATTCGTTTTGATTGGTTTTACCCTTATGATATAAAGCATGAGTGCGATCGTGTACCATCTATTATAAAGGAATAGGTCTGCTACTGAAACTTACAATTTTGTGAACATTTCTTGAATTTTTATAAAAAAATACTTTTTAAAAGAAGGAGCCTTATTCAATGAATAAGGCTTCTTGATAACTGTATGTTTTCCGGTCCTTTGTCTCTACGGTGATATTGGCTATAAACTCGCCTCTTTCTGCTACCTCTCTTTTTTGCATCGTCCCTTCTATCACCCCAGCTTCTGTATCTTCTATAAATAGAAGTGTCTCTTTGAACGTTAGTGACTGTGGGTCATACAAATCAACAGTGACGGATGCTGCTTCTTCTGGTAAATAGATACGATATTCATACGCGTCATCCGAAAATGTTTTTAATGCAAATTCAAGTCCCATTGCTTTAGGGTAGTCTGCTTCCTTGTTTACAAATAGATAGGGAAGTTGATAGGTCTTCTCTTTTTCCTTTAACGCAACCCAACCTTGATGTAATCCTTCATCCATCATCGCACTCACAACGGATAACTGAATCGGGACTGTTTTCTTTTCGCCAGGTTTTAGTGTGAATGACGAGGGAAGTTGCCAACTTATGCCATGCGGGTCTTTTGGTAATTCAAAATAATACGTTTTTGTTTCTTTTGATACATTTTCGATTTTCACCTTCACCGATCGAGAATCTTTAAGCTTGTCTATTTTACCGAATGCAAGCATCGGATTGTAAATAATTGTACCAGTTTCGATTGCATGCTGGGGCCGCATTCTCCCCATGCCTTGATCAATAGGGTCATATAAGTTATCAGCTTTTTTTAATGGGAGGGCGGATGTTAGCAAAGCACCTTTTAACTTTTCCGGACTCCAATCCGGATGCGCTTGTTTCACGAGCGCTAGTCCACCCGCGACATGGGGCGATGCCATGCTCGTTCCTTGAAGTTCCATATAGCCTCCAGGGACTGTACTATTAATTGCTGCACCTGGTGCAACGATCTCAGGTTTGATATGCCAATTTGCGGTTACAGGACCTCGGGAACTAAAATCTGTAATTTCATCTTGGGATTGTCTGTATGCTGTATCAATCCAGTAATCCTGTTGATTTATTTGTTGCAGGAGCCATTCGCCATCTGCCTTCGAAACGGCTGCAACCGGGATTTGAACATCTCCAGGGCCATCTGCAACAGAACCTGCAAAAGGACCTTCTTCATTATTATAAATAATCGCAGCGCGAGCACCTGCTAACTCCGCTTGTCTTGCTTTCTCTGAAAACGGAATTTTCCCTCGTTGCATCAGTACGATTTTGTTTTTTGCATTCTGAATTGTTTCTTCACCTATTCCGCCATCAACAAGTTTGTAATCTTTTTGAAGGTCCCATTGCTTCGCGCCCATGAGTGGTTGAAGTTGGATTTGCTTTTTGTTAAAACGATCTTGTAGTACCGGAATGCTAAGCGGCGGTGTAGATGCACCAACAGATAATGCTTTTGGTGATGTAGCTGGTGAGCCAACAGTCCAATTGTTTGGCCCGGCATTCCCATTCGCGATCACAACGGATACACCTCGGTCAACCGCGTGATTCACCGCAATACTCGTCGGCCAGTCCGGACCATTTACTGTGTTCCCAAGCGACATGTTGATAATATCCATTCCGTCTTTTACCGCCTTTTCGATTGCAGCGATTACTTGGACTGAGGTTCCTCTCCCACCCGGTCCTAGTGCTCGGTAGCCATATAGCTCCGCTTCAGGGGCTACTCCCTTCATATTTCCATTGGCAGCAATAATTCCCGCCACATGTGTCCCATGCAAAGTTGGCACACCTTGTTCCGGTAATGTTTCCATTGGATTATCGTCCAAGTCGACGAGATCGTATCCACCTTTGAAGTTTCTTTGGAGGTCTGGATGACTATAGTCGACACCTGTATCAATCACACCAACCTTTACCCCTTCACCCGTGTACGTAGATGGGTTTTCTTCTTGCAAGAATGGCACACTGCGGTTAATTTGGAGCTCACTTTTGCTTATGTTTGTCTGATAAGTGCGGACCGGATATGATTTTTTCACAAAATGCAAGGAGCCCATGCGTTGGAGCTTGTCTACTGTACCTCTTAGTGCAAGGCCGTGAAAAATCGTATCGTACACTTGGACCACTTCTACAAATGGGTGGTAATCTTTAATGTATTGTTCATGTTCGTGCGGATTACCTTCTACTTCGATGATGATTGAATGCTCTTCTTGCTCAGCATGCGTTTGTGTTGGTTTTTGTTGCAGCGGTATATATATAGAAGAAATAAGTATTGTCGCGATAATTAGTATGTGTGATGCAAGCTTCATAAGTAGCATTTCCCCTTTTTTAAGTCTTAGGTTGTGCGGTTTTGGGTGGGTGTATGCAGTTTTTTTGTGGTGGGGTGGTGAAGTTACTGAATTCGGGGGTGGTGTTACTGATAAATGTGTCGTTTTCACTGAATAAAACGTGATTTTCACTGAATTCGGTGTCGGGTTCACTGCATTATCGCAATTTGTCACTGAATTAACTAGAAGCTATTATATCAAAAAGGAGGTTTGTGGAATGAGTATAGAAGAAACTGCTGAACAAATTAGTAAAATGGATGCTTTATTGCAACGCCTGTCCTCTAGTCATACTAGTTATATCAAACTAAAAGATGATTATATGAAGATTGTTGCTGGATTGAGAGGAGAAAAAGAGTTAGCAAGACAGTTAAAAAGGTTACCTCAAGACGGCTTTGTTGTTTTAGCCGGCGCTCGGTTGTTCCAGGACGGTATTCCGTTTCAAATGGATGGTCTTATTCTTTCACCGAAATTAATTATTATTGTTGAATCAAAAAATATGTTCGGCACATTGTTTTTCGATACGGAATTCAATCAAATGATTCGTCTCGCTAATGATGTCGAGGAGGGTTACCGTAATCCGATCACCCAAGTGAGCTTTCACAAGGAACAGCTGCAAAAATGGCTCTTCATTAACGGCTTTGGCCACCCACCAATTGAGACACTAGTTTCTATTAGTCATCCATCCACCATTCTCAAAACGAATGCAGCAAATCAAAGTCAGATATTTAGTCAGGTTATGCATGCTGAAAATATAGTTGGTGCAATCATACAATTGCAAGACAAATATGATCAAACCTATTTGAATGTTGGCGAGATATCTGCATTAATTGAGAGGTTCCATACACCGGTCGATCTAAATCTGCTAGAAAAATATGAGATTAAAGTAAAGGATCTATTAACCGGTGTGCATTGCCCCAACTGTAAATCCCTCCCGATGAAACGAGTGTACGGAAAATGGTTATGCCCTTCCTGTTCTAGCTTTTCAAAAGATGCACATGTGAAAGCAATTCGTGATTATTTGTTATTGATTCAACCAACAATCTCTAATAAGCAATGTCGTGACTTTTTGCACCTTAAATCAGCTAATATCGCACAGTTGATGCTGCGATCAATGGGACTCCGTGCAGAAGGTGAGACAAAAAGTCGGGTGTATCGGATAGCGGAATGAGTAGATACTGAATTCGGTGTCGGGTTCACTGAATTAGCGGTGGAAGATACTGAATTGCGTGTCGGGTTCACTGAATTAGCCGGAAAAGTTACTGAATTCGGTGTCGCAGTCACTGAATTAGTGGTCATTCCATCCAGAAGAGAAAAAAACTGCCGAGCTTCTCGGCAGTTTTTTTAAAATTCAGATGGCTTTTCATCAATTTGCTTAAAGAAATAGCGGATTGCGTCTGCGATTCTTGCTGATGCTTGTCCATCTCCGTAAGGGTTGGATGCTTGCGCCATTTTTTTGTGTGCTTCTGGGTCTGATAATAGTTCGTTTGCCAGGTTGAAAATGGTATCTTCATCTGTTCCTGCTAATTTTAGCGTTCCTGCTGCAATACCTTCAGGACGTTCTGTTGTATCGCGCAAGACAAGGACTGGAACACCTAGCGATGGCGCTTCTTCTTGGACGCCACCAGAGTCTGTTAAAATCAGGTGTGCTCGACTTGCGAAGTTATGGAAATCCACTACACCAAGTGGCTCGATTAACTGCACTCGATCGTCATTTCCAAGAATTTCATTCGCAGTCTCTTGGACAACAGGGTTTAAGTGAACGGGGTAAATAACTTGGACATCATCATGTTCCTCTACTAAACGTTTGATCGCGCGGAACATTTGGGTCATGTTTTTACCAAGGTTTTCTCTGCGGTGTGCAGTCATTAAGACAAGGCGTTTGTCACCTAAGCCTTTTAATACGTCACTTTGATAGCTATCATCGACTGTTGTTTTTAGTGCGTCAATTGCCGTATTTCCAGTTACAAAGATCTTGTCAGAGGCTTTATTTTCATTTAATAAATTTTGCTTCGACTGTTCGGTTGGCGCAAAGTGAAGATCCGCCATCACACCGGTGAGCTGACGATTCATTTCTTCTGGATATGGCGAATACTTATTCCACGTACGAAGACCTGCTTCTACGTGCCCTACTGCAATTTGATTATAGTAAGCGGCGAGGGACGCCGCAAAGGTTGTCGTCGTATCACCATGGACCAAGACGATATCTGGTTTCGTTTCTTGCATGACTTGATCAAGACCTTCTAAGGCTCTCGTTGTTATTTGCGCTAATGTTTGTCTTGCTTTCATGATGTTTAGGTCATGGTCAGGCGTAATGCCAAAGATATCAAGTACTTGGTCTAGCATTTCTCTATGTTGAGCGGTCACGGTCACAATTGTTTCAAATTGTTCTGGTCTTTTTTTTAGTTCTAAGACTAAAGGTGCCATCTTAATTGCTTCGGGTCTTGTACCAAAAATGGTCATGACTTTAATCGGCTTACCCATTAAACCAACTCCAACATAATATATTTATTTCGTTCCAAACAAACGGTCACCAGCATCACCAAGGCCAGGTACGATATAGCCATGGTCGTTTAAGCATTCGTCTAGTGCAGCAAGATAGATATCAACATCTGGGTGTTCATCTTGAATGACTTTTACCCCTTCAGGAGCACCTACAAGGCACATTAATTTAATGTTTGTTGCGCCGCGTTTTTTTAATGAATGGATGGCGTCATTTGCTGAACCACCTGTTGCTAGCATCGGATCGATTACAATTAGTTCACGCTCTTCGATGTCAGATGGAAGTTTAATATAATACTCCACTGGTTTTAGTGTTTGTGGGTCACGATATAGTCCAACATGTCCAACTTTCGCAGCTGGGATCATACGTAGGATACCGTCTACCATGCCTAAACCTGCACGTAAGATGGGGATTAACCCAATCTTTTTCCCACTAAGTGTTTTCGTTTTTGCAGTTGTAACCGGTGTTTCAACAGAGATTTCTTCTAATGGTAAATCTCTAGTGATTTCAAATGCCATAAGTCCTGCAACTTCATCAACAAGTTCACGGAATTCTTTAGTTCCTGTGTTCTTATTTCTTATGTAAGTTAATTTGTGTTGAATTAATGGATGATCCAGTACAATTAAATTACTCACGATCTGATCACTCCTCATATTTTTTTACATCCTTAAAAGTGTACTCAAAATTGGGCTTGCTTTCAAGGGTTAGAATAGAATTTTGTCGATTGTTCATATTATTGTTCTTTTTCGGTGACTGCATGCATGGATTTTTGGTTGAGCAAGGTTTGAATTAGTTCTTCGTTGATCTAAAAAGCGAAGTAGCTAGAAATGATAACATTGCTTTATCGTTCCGGAAATACACTTCGCTTTCCGTGGGCTCGCGCTGAGCCTCCTCGGTCACAAAGAACGCTCCCTGTGGGGTCTCAACGTCTTCGCTGTCC